>NZ_JBIUVN010000024.1:0-3701 GCF_044742965.1 Pseudomonas sp. NPDC087804
ACTCACTTGAAAAGCAGCCACAAGGCGAAAGTGGAAGAAGCACGCAAGATCACGCTGCAGCGTAAAACCACCAGCACCCTGCGTGTTGCTGGCAGCAAAAGCATCAGCGTTGAAGTCCGCAAAAAGAAAGTTTTCGTACAGCGCAGCCCGGAAGAAATCGAAGCCGAGCGCAAGCGTGAACTGGATGAGCGTCGCGCAGTAGAAAATGCTGCCCGTCAGAAGGCTGAAGAAGAAGCCAAGCAACGCGCCGAAGTAGAAGCGCGTAACCAGCCTGCTGCTGCGCAGAACGCTAATAGCGCCCCTGCTGCTGCGCCGGTTGCCGCTGCCGAACCTGTACGCGAAAGCGCACCGGTCGCTGCCGCTGCTCCAGCGCCGTCTGCTGAAGTTCGCAACAAGCAGAACGAACAGCGCCGTCCGGACAAGCCACGTGCAGACGATAACAATCGTCGCAGCGGTGGCGGTGATGGCGAGCGCAAAAACGCTCCGCATCGCGCCTCGGTCAAAGAAAAAGCGCCGGCTCCACGTGTGGCACCACGCACTACCGACGAAGAAAGCGATGGCTTCCGTCGTGGTGGTCGTGGCAAGGCCAAGCTGAAGAAGCGCAACGCTCACGGTTTCCAGAGCCCAACCGGCCCTGTCGTGCGTGATGTGCAGATCGGCGAGACCATCACTGTTGGCGATCTCGCCAATCAGATGTCGGTCAAGGCTGCTGAAATCATCAAGGTCCTGTTCAAACTGGGTACTCCAGCGACCATCAACCAGGTGCTTGATCAGGAAACTGCTCAACTGGTAGCCGAAGAACTGGGCCACAAAGTGACCCTGGTCAGCGACACCGCCCTGGAAGATTCCCTGGCCGAGTCCCTGAAGTTTGAAGGTGAGTCGTTCTCCCGTGCACCAGTCGTGACCGTAATGGGCCACGTTGACCACGGTAAAACGTCCCTGCTCGACTACATCCGTCGTGCCAAGGTAGCTGCTGGCGAAGCCGGTGGTATCACCCAGCACATCGGTGCATACCACGTTGAAACCGAACGCGGCATGGTCACCTTCCTCGACACCCCGGGTCACGCTGCGTTTACCGCAATGCGTGCTCGTGGTGCCAAGGCGACTGACATCGTGATCCTGGTAGTTGCAGCGGACGACGGCGTGATGCCGCAGACCATTGAAGCTGTTCAGCACGCGGTAGCGGCTGGCGTTCCACTGGTTGTAGCGGTGAACAAAATCGACAAGCCGGGCGCCGATCTGGATCGCATCCGTAGCGAACTGTCGGTTCACGGCGTGACCTCCGAAGAGTGGGGCGGTGATACGCCGTTCGTTCCGGTTTCGGCGAAAGTCGGTACTGGCGTGGACGAGCTGCTGGAAGCAGTTCTGCTGCAAGCTGAAGTTCTCGAACTGAAAGCAACACCATCGGCTCCTGGCCGTGGCGTTGTGGTTGAATCGCGTCTCGACAAAGGTCGTGGCCCGGTTGCAACCGTTCTGGTTCAAGACGGTACCCTGCGTCAAGGCGACATGGTGCTGGTCGGTTCGAACTATGGCCGCGTGCGCGCCATGCTCGACGAGAACGGCAAGCCAATCAAAGAAGCCGGTCCTTCCATCCCTGTCGAGATCCTCGGCCTGGACGGTACCCCGGACGCTGGCGACGAGATGAGCGTTGTTGCTGACGAGAAGAAAGCCCGTGAAGTGGCTCTGTTCCGTCAAGGCAAGTTCCGCGAAGTCAAACTGGCTCGCGCTCACGCCGGCAAGCTGGAAAACATCTTCGAAAACATGGGTCAGGCAGAGAAGAAGACGCTCAACATCGTCCTCAAATCCGACGTCCGTGGTTCGCTGGAAGCGTTGAACGGTGCCTTGAATGGCCTGGGCAACGACGAAGTACAAGTGCGCGTAGTAGGCGGCGGCGTGGGTGGTATCACCGAATCCGACGCTAACCTGGCACTGGCTTCCAACGCTGTTCTGTTCGGCTTCAACGTGCGTGCCGATGCTGGCGCACGGAAGATCGTCGAGCAGGAAGGTCTGGATATGCGTTACTACAACGTGATCTACGACATCATCGAAGACGTCAAGAAAGCCCTGACCGGTATGCTCGGCAGCGATGTTCGCGAGAACATCCTGGGTATCGCCGAAGTGCGTGACGTGTTCCGTTCGCCGAAGTTTGGCGCGATCGCTGGTTGCATGGTGATCGAAGGTGTTGTGCACCGTAACCGTCCAATCCGCGTACTGCGTGAAGACATCGTTATCTTCGAAGGCGAGCTGGAATCCCTGCGCCGCTTCAAGGATGACGCTTCCGAAGTACGTGCCGGCATGGAATGCGGTATCGGCGTTAAGAGCTACAACGACGTTAAAGTCGGCGACAAGATCGAAGTCTTCGAGAAGGTTCAGGTTGCTCGCAGCCTCTAACTCGCGCACTTCAGGAGCCGTGATGGCCGGCCGCACTCAAGGGTGTGGCGCATCACAAGGACTCTAAACGCAACGCCCGGTCTGGCATTTGTCAGGCCGGGCGTTTGCCGCTTTCAGACCTTGCGGGTTTCACCGCAGGGCAGTAACAGGTAACAAAATCATGGCAAAAGAATACAGCCGTACCCAACGTATCGGCGATCAGATGCAGCGCGAGCTGGCCCAACTGATCCGTCGTGAAGTCAAAGATCCACGTGTGGGTCTGGTCACCATTACCGCTGTTGAAGTCAGCCGTGACGTCGGTCACGCGAAGATTTTCATCACCGTAATGGGGCAGGACAACGCTGAAGACATCGCGCAAAGCATCAAGGTGCTGAATGCCGCCGCAGGTTTCCTGCGCATGCAACTGGCCCGTGAAATGAAGCTGCGCAGCGTGCCGCAACTGCACTTCCACTACGACGAATCCGTCGTGCGTGGCGCGCATTTGTCAGCGCTGATCGAGCGTGCCGTTGCTGAAGACAATCAGCACCCGGTCGCTGCTGAACCTGAAGACACCAAGGAGTAATTCGGTGGCTCAGGTCAAACGTATCCGTCGTAACGTCAGCGGCATTATCCTGCTCGACAAGCCGTTGGGGTTCACCTCCAACGCCGCGTTGCAGAAGGTTCGCTGGTTGCTCAACGCCGAGAAGGCCGGTCACACCGGCAGCCTCGATCCGCTGGCCACCGGCGTCTTGCCGTTGTGCTTTGGCGAGGCGACCAAGTTCTCGCAGTACCTGCTCGATTCCGACAAGGCCTATGAAACCCTGGCGCAGCTGGGCAAGACCACCACCACGGCCGATGCCGAGGGTGAGGTTTTGCAGGAGCGTCCGGTGACCGTTGGTCGCACCGATGTCGAAGCGGCATTGCCGAAATTTCGTGGGCAAATCAGTCAGATACCGCCGATGTACTCGGCGCTCAAGCGCGATGGCCAGCCGCTGTACAAGCTGGCGCGTGCAGGCGAAGTAGTGGAGCGCGAACCGCGTTCTGTTACTATTGCGCGCTTGGAATTACTGGCCTTCGAAGGCGATACTGCGCGTCTTGCGGTGGATTGCAGCAAGGGCACCTATATCCGCACCCTGGTGGAGGATATCGGTGAGCAACTCGGTTGTGGTGCGTACGTCGCTGAATTGCGCCGTACCCAGGCCGGGCCTTTCACCCTGGCGCAGACCGTGACCCTCGAAGAGCTGGAAGATAGATCGGAAGAGCGTCTGGTAGGGAAAGAGTTTAAGGTCTTGTGTAGATCTCGCTGGTACGCGTTAAAGTACGATCCCGCG
>NZ_JBIUVN010000024.1:3711-47474 GCF_044742965.1 Pseudomonas sp. NPDC087804
CGGCCAGCCGGTACGTGCCCCGGATGCTCCGAAGTTCGGCATGGTGCGGGTACAGGATCACAATGGTCGCTTCATCGGTATCGGTGAAGTGAGCGAAGACGGGCGCATTGCGCCACGTCGACTGATTCGGTCGGAATGACCGAAACCGGTCTGTGTCAAAGCAGGCTGGCGAGGGTGGCTGTTAACAGGCACGGTCACTACTCATTTATAGATACAGGGATTTGTCCCTGGCCTGTTGAAGCTGTTTCTTTGAAACAGTTTCCTGATAAAAGGATTGCCTCATGGCTCTCGACGTTCAAGAAAAAGCTCAAATCGTTGCTGACTACCAGCAAGCTGTTGGTGACACTGGTTCGCCAGAAGTGCAAGTTGCAAATCAGACCCAAAACAACAACAAACAGAAAGAAAACATAAAGGACAACGGTAAAGATCACCACTCCCGTCGTGGTCTGATCCGCATGGTAAACCAGCGTCGCAAGCTGCTGGACTACCTGAAAGGCAAGGATCTGGGTCGTTATCAGACTCTGATCGGTCGCCTGGGTCTGCGTCGCTAATCAGCGATTGCGCTATGAGGTTGGTTGTCTGTCGGACGTCTGCGGTTTACCGCCGGCGGCTTGCAGGCTCCCAGCCTCAAGTTTTATCTGGATACACGTTTTACCCTGGACAGGCGTTGGGCCGATTCCCGACATTGCCCAAGAATTCGCAAGAAACCAGTTCCCCCAAGAGCCACAAAGAAGGTAGGACACCGTGAACCCGGTAATCAAAAAATTCCAGTTCGGTCAATCGACCGTTACCCTCGAGACTGGCCGTATCGCCCGTCAGGCCTCCGGCGCAGTATTGGTCACCGTTGACGACGACGTCAGCGTATTGGTGACTGTAGTCGGTGCAAAACAAGCCGATCCAGGCAAGGGCTTCTTCCCTCTGTCGGTTCACTACCAGGAAAAGACTTACGCTGCCGGTAAGATCCCTGGCGGTTTCTTCAAGCGTGAAGGCCGTCCTTCCGAAAAAGAAACCCTGACTTCCCGACTGATCGACCGTCCGATCCGTCCGCTGTTCCCAGAAGGCTTCATGAACGAAGTGCAGGTTGTCTGCACCGTCGTTTCCACCAGCAAGAAGACCGATCCGGACATCGCTGCGATGATCGGTACCTCGGCTGCCCTGGCCATCTCGGGTATTCCGTTCGACGGCCCGATCGGCGCCGCTCGTGTAGCTTTCCACGAAAGCACCGGCTACCTGCTGAACCCGACTTACGAGCAGCAAGCTGCTTCGAGCCTGGACATGGTCGTTGCCGGTACTTCGGACGCCGTGCTGATGGTTGAATCGGAAGCCAAAGAGCTGACCGAAGACCAGATGCTGGGCGCGGTACTGTTTGCTCACGACGAATTCCAGGTGGTGATCAACGCGGTTAAAGAACTGGCCGCTGAAACTGCCAAGCCAACCTGGAACTGGGCTCCTGCGCCAGAAGCCACCGAACTGCTGGGCGCTATCCGTGCCGAGTTCGGCGAAGCGATCTCCCAGGCTTACACCATCACCATCAAGGCCGACCGTTACGCTCGCCTGGGTGAGTTGAAGGATCAGGTTGTTGCCAAGCTGTCCGGTGAAGAAGGCCAGCCTTCGTCCAGCGAAGTCAAAGCCGCTTTCGGCGAAATCGAATACCGCACCGTTCGCGAAAACATCGTCAACGGCAAGCCACGTATCGACGGTCGCGACACCAAAACCGTACGTCCGCTGAACATCGAAGTCGGCGTTCTGCCGAAGACTCACGGTTCGGCGCTGTTCACCCGTGGTGAAACTCAGGCTCTGGTAGTCGCGACTCTGGGTACTGCCCGTGACGCACAGCTGCTGGACACCCTGGAAGGCGAGAAAAAAGACCCGTTCATGCTGCACTACAACTTCCCTCCGTTCTCGGTGGGCGAGTGTGGTCGCATGGGTGGTGCTGGTCGTCGTGAAATCGGTCACGGCCGTCTGGCCCGTCGTTCGGTTTCGGCCATGCTGCCAGCCGCTGACGTGTTCCCGTACACCATCCGCGTGGTTTCGGAAATCACCGAATCCAACGGTTCGAGCTCGATGGCTTCCGTTTGCGGCGCTTCCCTGGCTCTGATGGACGCTGGTGTTCCGATGAAGGCGCCGGTTGCCGGTATCGCCATGGGTCTGGTTAAAGAAGGCGAGAAATTCGCCGTTCTGACCGACATCCTCGGTGACGAAGACCACCTGGGCGACATGGACTTCAAAGTAGCGGGTACCGCCAAAGGTGTTACCGCGCTGCAGATGGACATCAAGATCAAAGGCATCACCGAAGAAATCATGGAAATCGCTCTGGGCCAAGCCCTGGAAGCGCGCCTGAATATCCTCGGTCAGATGAACCAGATCATTGGCCAGTCGCGTACCGAACTGTCGGCCAACGCTCCGACCATGATCGCGATGAAAATCGACACCGACAAAATCCGTGACGTTATCGGTAAAGGTGGCGCGACCATCCGTGCGATCTGCGAAGAAACCAAGGCTTCGATCGACATCGAAGACGACGGTTCGATCAAGATCTTCGGCGAAACCAAGGAAGCTGCTGAAGCTGCACGTCAGCGCGTTCTGGGCATCACCGCTGAAGCCGAGATCGGCAAGATCTACGTGGGCAAGGTTGAGCGCATCGTCGACTTCGGCGCATTCGTCAACATCCTGCCGGGCAAGGATGGTCTGGTGCACATCTCGATGCTGAGCGACGCTCGCGTAGAGAAAGTGACCGACATCCTGAAAGAAGGCCAGGAAGTGGAAGTGCTGGTACTGGACGTGGACAACCGCGGCCGTATCAAGCTGTCCATCAAAGACGTGGCAGCAGCCAAGGCTTCGGGCGTTTAATCAGCCCAAAGCGTTAGCGCAATAAAAATGCCCCGCCGTGAAAACGGCGGGGCATTTTTTTGTCTGGCATAAAGATCAAAAGATCGCAGCCTGCGGCAGCTCCTACACAGGCTGCGATCTTTGCTTTTGTGAAAACCGGTGCTAGGTTTAGCCCACCGCCCGTGTAGCTCAGCCGGTAGAGCAGCGCACTCGTAACGCGAAGGTCGCAGGTTCGATTCCTGTCTCGGGCACCATTTTCCTTCAAGGCCTCAACGGTTTTCGCGTCTGACTTCAATTGATTACGGCGTCAGCCATCTCGAAAATCTTGATCGAACCTACCTTGCTCAGATGTCCTTCGTCACGATAGATAGGAACGCGATCTATGATGCTGACGCAGGATTTTTCGTCGCAGAGGGTGTCGGAGAGTTTGACGACTTTAGTGTTCAGATCTTTCTCGACGAACTCGTAGAACGCTCTAATGTTTTTAGTTTGTTTGTCGTAAGTCTCGCGAGATTTGTTGCAGTCAGTGTTTTCACCAAAGACAATTTTCTTGCTCAGGGTTCTTTCCATGCAGAGTAGATTTTGCGTGGTGATTCCCGGAGTCGAGGAAATGACCACGACGTTTTTCCCTGTGGATCTAACGGCCTCTACAGTGACTCGCATATTGCTTTTCAAAGAGTCGAGTCCGGTGTCGACAAGTTCGATTTTTCCATCGGCCTGTCTGATCGAATTTTTAGAACCAGGGTTTGCGTGTTGTGCAAATGACGCGGCAATTATGACCGTGTCTATTTCCTTGTGATCTTTCACGAATTGCAGAACCGAATCATTGAAATTGATGCAGTTCTCGGTTTTCTTGGGGTTTGGGTTTTTCGCGTTATAGGGCGATACCCCCAGGAATGGCGGGCACGCGCTGAACGTAGCCTGACGCAAGTCGATGTGTTGAGCTGTCGCCAGGCCCGGAACCAAATGCATAGCATAAGAATCACCCCAAACAAGTGTTTTTGGTGAGGCGCTGGTTTTGCACTTGGCGTTGTCATTCAGGACAGGACTGTCGCAAGACCTGTCGAGGCCGGTGTTAGGAATACGATTTTCTACAAAATCAATTTCTGGTTTCGAAATGAAAATGATCGCGAAGTGAAGCCCAAGAACGGCCGTCGCTGTACAAGCGTAAGCTGCAAATGTTGGAAGGGGCCGCCTTCCAGCAGAGCGTAGAGGTGTTTCCACCCAATGATGGATGACGATGGCCAGTACGACAGATAACGCAACAACTCCGACTTTGATAACGATCGGTATTGGGCCTATGTAAGAGCTGTTGAGGAACACAATGATGGGCCAGTGAACCAGATAGAGCGGATAAGAAATATCACCTAACCGGGCAAGCGGTTTGAGTGCTACGAACTCGTTAAGCTTCGTACTTGAGGACAGGATGATGATAAGTGTTGCGGTGCAGACGATTAGCGCATCAAGCCCTGGATGTGGGAACCCCGTGCTGACGAATTGAATTGCGATCAACGCCACTATTGATGGAATGAGCGCCGTCTTTGAGAGCGACCTGACTCTCTCGCTGTGGATGATCAATGCACCTGCCGAACCCAAAAGAAGTTCCCAGGCACGTGAAGGCAGTAAGTAGAAAGCCGCGCTGCGATCGTTCCCCAGAAGGTAAATACAGACTGCCAGGCTGATAACGATAAGCGTACCCAACATCGCCGGCCAGTAACGGCGCGGAGTAAAAATCAGGAAGAAGGGCAGAATCAGGTAGAACTGTTCTTCTACGGCAAGCGACCAAAGATGCAGTAGCGGCTTGAAGCTCGCCGCGACATCGAAGTAACCGGTCTGCCCCCAAAGCACGAAGTTTATGCTGAAGGTCAGCGCGCCGATGACTTGAGATTGAAGATCCGCGAGCTCAATTGAGTTTAGAAAGAAAACTGAGCCAATCGAGGTCAGTACGATGGTTGCCAAGGCAGAGGGGAGTAATCGACGAGCCCTCCTCAGGTAGAAATCAGAGAATGAAAAGTCATTGTTTTTTATTTTCCTGGCGATAATCCCGGTGATCAGAAATCCGGAAATCACGAAAAAGATGTCGACACCAAGGTAACCATTTTTCAGGAATTGAATGCCGATATGGTCGAGGACAACCAAAGCAACGGCTAATCCTCTAAGCGCTTGAATGTCCTGCCTCATCAATGTCATTGCTGTTTCGCTGAAGTGTAAAAGTTTGAGTTTGACATGAATGGCCATGCAGCTTTCCTTCCTGAAGAAGTTTCCATTCCGGCAAGATTGTCGAGAGGGCTTTGGCGAGCCCCTTTTGAAAAACGGCACACTATACAGACGTGAAGGCAAAATGGTATCGGATGGAGGGCTGGCCAAGCGTGGCTTGAGGTTGTGGACATTGCTCCCCTGCCTCAGACGCTATTGAATTTTACGGCTCGAAATCCGCCTTTATGTTCCGCAGGTCAACTTTTTGTGAGAGAGATGTAAAGACCCGTGTAATTCGTCATGCAAACGTCCTATATTCGGTGCCTGCATGAGCATCGCTTAGCAGTTTTCAGATGATCCCGAATGGTTCCGAAGGCCGGAAAAAACCGCGTCAGAGAGATCCTTGATGATCCAGATCCATCCTCCATTCTTACGATCAGCGAGAACGCCATGACCGAATTAACTCAAGAGCAACGTCACGAACAAGCGCTGGAGAAATACAAACTCGACGCGCCCCAGCTGTTGGAAGAGATCAAGGACTTGAGTCCTGACGATCAGAAAGACCAGATTCAGTGGGCATTCGAAGACGAAGCCGAGGCCCAGGGCCTGCAGCCGTGGGAGCTGACGCTCAAGTACACGAGCACGCCGGAGGAGTTCGAGGCGCAGCGCCTCGTGCTGCACAAAGAGGCGGCTGAAGTGCTGGGTGTCGATTGGGAAGAGTACTGCGAGATGAATAATCTCGTCGTATAAGAGCAGCAGCGAGTCTCAAGCGGCAAGCTACAAGTCGGAGCAAAAGCGCTGTGGCTCGTAGCTTGTAGCTCGCAGCTTGCCGCTGCTGTTAAAGACTCAAGCGCATCGACAGGTCGACCGCTTTGACATCCTTGGTCATCGCGCCGATCGAGATGTAATCCACCCCGGTTTCGGCGATTGGCAGCAGCGTGCTTTCGTTGATGCCACCGCTGGCTTCCAGTTTCGCCTTGCCGCCGTTCAGGCGCACGGCTTCGCGCATGTCGTCCAGGCTCAGCTCATCGAGCATGATGATGTCGGCGCCGGCTTCCAGCGCTTCTTTCAGCTCTTGCAAACTCTCCACTTCGATTTCCACCGGTTTGCCCGGCGCAATCTTGTGCGCGGCCGCGATGGCCTGCGGGATTCCGCCGCTGGCAGCGATGTGGTTTTCCTTGATCAGGAACGCGTCGTAAAGGCCGATGCGATGGTTGTGGCAACCGCCGCAGGTCACTGCGTATTTCTGCGCCAGACGCAGGCCCGGCAGGGTCTTGCGGGTGTCGAGCAGCTTGACCTGAGTCTCGCCGACAAAATCCGCCAGGTACTGCGCCCGCGTCGCCACGCCGGACAGCAGTTGCAGGAAGTTCAGCGCACTGCGCTCGCCGGTCAGCAGTGAACGGGCCGGGCCTTCCAGGTGAAACAGTGGCTGGTTGGGCTTTACCCGCTGGCCATCGACCACTTGCCAATGCACCGCGACGCGCGGGTCGAGCTGACGAAAAACCGTATCAACCCACGCTGTGCCGCAGATGACCGCTTCGTCACGGGTGATGATGGTGGCTTTGGCCAGACGTTCGGCCGGGATCAGTTGCGCGGTGATGTCGCCGCTGCCGACGTCTTCGAGCAACGCACGGCGCACGTTGGCTTCGATTTCGGCGGTCAAATCGGCGAGACGTAGATTCGGCATAACGGGCTCCACAAACAAAGTGATTCGATTATAGGGGCATGGCGCGAGCCAACCCAAGGCGTGAACGTGCGTGGTTGACTGCATCCGGTCGAATTTCTTTGAGCAAAGGCCGGCGGACGTGGTCAATGCAAAGGGCGAGGTATAGGGGAAACCCTGACGGCTATAGCGGCGGTGACACCTTTTGCAAGATAATCCGCCTTGCATTTGACGTCATGGCTTTGACGTCCTGATTGAAATTGTGGGAGCGAGCCTGCTCGCGAATGCATTCTTTCAGTGACATTGCTGCGGCTGACATACCGCCTTCGCGAGCAGGCTCGCTCCCACAGGGGATCCGGGTTGGCTTGACCGATTGAATCACCGTTTCAGGAGGCTTGGATGCACAACGACGGGAAAGTAGTGCCTTTGCACAAGGCCGCTACGGATCAGGCGAACCATTCGCCGCTCGCCCGCCTGCCTGTGATTCTGCTTCAGGTTCGCGACAAGGCTGCGCAGCAACTGCGCCACGGCTTGCAGGAGTTGTTCGATAACGCCGACGACACCCTGTTCGAAATGGCGGATCGCGCACGCAATGACGTCGAACAGAACATCTTTTTCGAAGCCATGCGCGACCTGCGCCTGAAGCGCAAAAACATCGAGCGTGGTTTTCTCGAACTTTTTTTCGAGGCTTTCGTCGGCCTCACTCAATACGACGCCTCACCCAATGCCTTGCCACCCGCACTGATGTTCGACGAGTCGGCGCCACGCACCGATGACATGGAGCGCAGCGTGGCGATTGAGACCATGGTTGGCCGGGTGCTCAAGCGCGATGGCTTTGCGCTGGATCAACTCAGTGCACGGCTCAGCGTTTTGCTCGGCAAACCTCTCGACGCGCAGCACAACCCGCTCGCCCCGGCGATGCTCTGTGAGTACTTCTTGCAGGCCGGGCGCAACCTCGGCGTGGAGATCAAGGTCAAGCTGATCCTGCTCAAACTGTTCGAGCGCTATGTCCTCGCCGACACCGAGCAGTTGTATGCCGAAGCCAACCAACTGCTCAGCGTCACCGGCGTACTGCCCGAGCTGAAATCGGCGCCGGCGCGACGGGCGCTTGATCGCGCGATGGCCAACGTGCACAGCGAAGACAGCGACGAACCGCTGCCGGCCGACGAGGGTGTGCAAGAAGTCTTCGCCGCGTTGCAGGAGCTGTTACTGCAAGTGCGCGGCAGCGTCGCGCCGACACTCGAACCCAGCGCTGCTACGCAGCCGATCAGCACCCGCGACCTGCTGCGTCTGCTCTCGCACTTGCAACAATACGTGCCGGCACTCGCGGCGCAGGACGATTTCGATCTGCGCAATCAGCTTGAACAGTTGTTGACGCGGGTCAGCCTCAGAAGTGGCAAATCGCGGATTGTCGAGGGCGCGGACGAAGACGTGATCAACCTGATCGCCATGGTCTTCGAGTGCATTCTGGATGACCGTAATGTGCCGGATTCGCTCAAAGCGCTGATCGCGCGATTGCAGATTCCGATGCTCAAAGTGGCGGTGCTCGACAAGAGTTTCTTCAGCCGCAGCAGCCACCCGGCGCGGCGCCTGCTCAATGAAATCGCCGCTGCCGCAATGGGTTGGGGCGATAGTGACAACGAAGCGCGCGACAACCTGTATCTGCGTATCGAACAAGTGGTGCAGCGCCTGCTCACGGATTTTGTCGATGATCCAGCGATCTTCTCCGAACTGTTGGCGGACTTCCTCGCGTTCACCAGCGACGAACGCCGCCGCAGCGAACTGCTTGAACAGCGTTTGCGCGATGCCGAAGAGGGCCGGGCGAAAACCGAGCTGGCCCGGCGTCGGGTCGAACGGGCGTTGAATCAAGCGCTATTGGGCAAGGTGTTGCCGCCGGCAGTGGTGACGTTTGTTGAGGATGCCTGGAGCAAAGTGCTGCTGCTGACCTGCCTCAAACATGGCGAGGCTTCCGCCCAGTGGCGTGACGACGTGCAGACCATGGAGCAACTGGTCTGGAGCGTGCAGCGTCACAACGACGCGGAATCCGGTCTGCGTCTGTTGGCTTTGGTGCCCGGTCTGCTCAAATCGCTGCGAGATGGCCTGACTCGTGCGGCATTCGATCCTTTTGCCACCAGCGAATTTTTCAGCGAGCTCGAAACCCTGCACGTGAGGGTGCTCGAACCCGCCAGCGAGGCCGATCAGATGATCGAAGTTTCGCAGCAGATTGTTTTGCCTTCCGCCGATGAGGGCGCAATGGCGAAAAACTCTACGCATCTGCCTGACGATGCCGCTGGTTTGCGTCAGGTCGATCAATTGCGTCTGGGCAGTTGGGTGGCGTTTCAGGAAGACGAAGAACACAGCTTGCGCTGCAAACTCGCGGCAATCATCGACGCCACCGACAAATACGTTTTCGTCGACCGCACTGGCATGAAAGTCCTCGAGCGCAGTCGTGCCGCGCTGGCGGTGGAATTCCAGCGTGGCGCCGCGCGAACACTGGACGACACCTTGCTGTTCGACCGGGCACTGGAGTCGGTGCTGGGCAACCTGCGGCGACTCAATCGTTCCAAGTGATCGCGCGCCGGGTGCCGATCACGGCATACTGGACGCCAACACAGTCGGCGCTGAAGGAATCGTTATGCAGCTGGATCCCGCTAGCGGGTGGTGTCACGGGGTGCAGGTGTGCCCATCGCCCAATTTCAATGAACGCCCGGCGGGCGAAGTTTCCCTGTTGGTCATCCACAACATCAGCCTGCCACCGGCGCAATTCGCCACCGGCAAGGTGCAGGAATTTTTCCAGAACCGTCTGGATGTCACCGAACATCCCTACTTTGCAGGGATCGCCGACCTACGCGTCTCGGCGCATTTTCTGATTGAACGTGACGGCAAGGTCACCCAGTTTGTCTCCTGTCTGGAACGGGCGTGGCATGCGGGCGTGTCGATTTTTGACGGTCGCGAAACCTGTAACGATTTTTCCGTGGGCATCGAGCTCGAAGGCACCGATGATCTGCCCTTCACCGATGCGCAGTATCAAGCGCTGACCGTGCTGACCCGTCAGTTGCAAAGAGCATTTCCGGCCATCACCGGCGCCCGTATTTGCGGGCACAGCGACATCGCACCCGGGCGTAAGACCGATCCTGGCCCGGCATTCGACTGGGCGCGTTACCGCGCAGCCCTAGCACAAGAGGAAGGACAATGAGTTTTCTGGTGTTACTGCTGGCCGTCTGGATCGAGAAATTCTCGGCTCTGCGCCATCGGGTTCAACGCGATGGCGGATGGATCCGCGAACTGAACAAACTCGAAAGCAGCGAGCGACTGGCGGGTAAACCATGGCTGGTGCTGACCATTCTGGTGCTGTTTCCGGTGGCGCTGCTGGCGCTGTTGCTGGAGGTGCTGGAACCGGTGGCTTACGGTCTGCTGGCGTTGCCGGTGCATTTGCTGGTGGTGATTTACAGTCTGGGACGCGGCGATTTGCTCGGCGGTCTCGGGCCGTTCCGCGATGCCTGGCGCCGTGAAGATCTGCAAGCGGCGGCGCATGTCGCCAAACGTGATCTGGATATCTGCGCCGACAGTGGCGAAGAGCTGCTCGATCGCGTGCAAGGGCATTTGCTGTGGGAGGCCTATCAGAGCTTCTTCGCGGTGATCTTCTGGTACTTCGTGCTCGGCCCGGTGGCGGCGTTGGCGTATCGCTTGCTGGCGCTGGCTGAAGAACACGGCACGAACCCGGCGCTGGTCGAACGCGCCGCGCAATTGCGCCATGCCTTTGATTGGGTACCGGTGCGTCTGCTGGCGGCGAGTTTTGCCTTGGTTGGCAATTTCGTTGCAGTTGGCCGGGTGATGTTGCATGAGTTGCTGAACTGGAACATCAGCGCTGCGCAACTGATCAACAAGGTCGGCTTGGCAGCGGGGGAGATCCCGCCTGCTGCGGTCGGGCCGGAAGGCATTACTACCCTCGACAGTCTGTGGGAACTGCTGCTGCGCGCGGCGGTGTTGTGGTATGCCGGGTTTGCTTTGTGGACAGTTTTGATCCACTGATTTAAACAAAGATCAAAAGATCGCAGCCTGCGGCAGCTCCTACAGGGATTGGGTTTTCTGTAGGAGCTGCCGCAGGCTGCGATCTTTTTTTTCGTTAACCTTAAGTTACAAAACCTCCCGCCGATTTGAGCTATACAGTGATGGCGCCGGATAGTGGCTATCTGCTGTCGTCCCGCGCCTGCCAATAAAAACAAGAAAAACCAAGGGAGACTTCCAGTGAAGAGCTTGCTCTATCCCGCCGTCTCGCTGATGAACCGTCTGAGCTTCGGCATGAAGTTCAGCTTGATCAGCGTGCTGTTTCTGGTGCCGATGCTGGTGACCAATTTCTATCTGGTGCGCGATTCCTATCGCGAATTCCAGGGCACCCGCGTCGAGCTGCAAAGCCTCGATCTGCTGGGCAGCAGCCTGACCCTGCGCCGGGATCTGGAAACCCTCAACAATCTGGTGCAGATCAACGTCACCCTTGGCCAGTCCGGCAAGGCGGGCAACATCGAATCGAAAATCACCGCCCTTGAACAAGCCGTACTGACGCGCTTGCAAGGTCTGACGGCGATGACCGACGATCCCGAGCAGATCAAGGCTTTCGATGGCAAGCGCGATGAAATGATTGCCGCGTTCAAAGCCCAGCAAGTGGAAAGCTCCCTGCAAAGCAAAAGTGCGCTGATCGGCAAATTACTCGCCAGTGCACAGATTTTCAGTCAGATCATCACCAGTCAGGCTGGTTTGAGCCGCGACAATCAGGGCGATATTCGTCAGCTCAGCGAACTGGTCACCCTGATCACCCCCGGCGTCACCCAGACCCTCGGCGAAGGCCGGGCAATTGGCTCGTACTCGCTGGCGCAGGGCTTTCTCAACAGTGCCTCCAGCACGCGTTTCGACGAACTGTTGGTGAAGATCGAAAAACTCCAGGGCGAGTACGGTTTGAAACTGCAGGACGCCCTCGCTTCCAGCAAAGCCGCGCGGGACGACCTCAGCGTCGAGGCCGACAACAGTAAGGCATCGCTGAAGCAAGCCAGCGAACTGTTCGAAGAACAGGTGGTGATGGCGGACACCCTCGATGCGCCGTGGCAGGCGTTTTACGACCAGGTCACCGCGTTGATGGATAAAACCTACGCGCTCAACGAAGCTTCGCTGAAATTTCTCGACAGCCAACTGCAGCAACGTCTGGCGCATAACCGCACGCACATGATCTTGCAGGCGGTGGCGCTGTCGGTGGTGTTTGTGCTGATTTTTTATCTCTATGGCGGTTTCTACGCTTCGACCCGCACCACGCTCAAACGCCTCGGCGCGATGATGGACAAGGTTGCGGCGGGTGACATGACGGTCAACTTCAAAGCCAATAGCCGCGATGAGTTGGGTGAATTGGGCGAAGTGTTTAACGGCACGGTGAAGAAGATTCACGACTTGATTGAGCGCGTTGGCCAGACCGTCGGTGAGGTCGAGCGCCAAGCCGGGCAGGTTGAAAATGTTTCCGCGCAGAGCAATCAGGCAGTGGCGGGGCAACGCACGCAGATCGAGCAAGTGGCGACGGCGATGAACCAGATGTCGGCTACCTCGCTGGAAGTCGCGCGCAGTGCCGCAGCGGCCGTGAACAGCGCCCACAGTGTCAACAACGAGACCCTCAGCGGGCGTGGATTGGTCGAGTCGCAGCAGGGCAGCATTGCTGCGCTGGCCAGCGAGATCGATCAGTCGGTGCTGGTGATCAATCAGTTGGCGAGCGACAGTCAGTCGATCAGCCGCGTATTGGAAGTGATCAAAAGCATCGCTGAACAGACCAATTTGCTGGCGCTCAACGCCGCAATCGAAGCCGCGCGGGCTGGCGAGCAGGGCCGCGGTTTTGCGGTAGTGGCGGACGAAGTACGCACCTTGGCTAAACGCACACAGCAATCGACCGAAGAAATCGAGCAGATGATCGCCAAGTTGCATGGCGGTGTCGGCGCGGCGGTGAAGGCCATGGGCGTCAGCCATCAGATGGCCAATGGCACGGTCGGGCAGTCGGAAAAAGTACAGCAGGCCTTGGAAAACATACTCGGCGCTGTGGGCATGATCGTCGATCAGAACCAGCAGATTGCGGCGGCGGTGGAGCAGCAAACGGCGGTGGCCCATGACATTGACCAGAACATCGTCGAAATCAATCGTGCCGGCGAACGCACGGCGCAAGGCGCGCACCAGACCGAAGACGCCAGTCGCGCGTTGTCTGCCCAGGTCGTCGAGCTAAAACAACTTATCAGCGCCTTCCGCGTCTGAGCCGTTTCTTAAAACTTGTGCGAACCTTTGTGGCGAGGGGATTTATCCCCGCTGGGCTGCGAAGCAGCCCCAAAACCTGTGATCGAGTATCTATCTGATACACCGGGTGAAAGGATTTGCGACTGCTGCGCAGCCGAACGGGGATAACTCCCCTCACCACAAAAGCCCGTCCCCACAGTAACCGTGTTACCAGCCAAACACTTCGCAGCTGTTGGCGGTGCTGGCGGCGGCGAGTTGTTGTGGGGTGATCTTCATCAATTCAGCCAATGCCGCGCAAATCGCCGGCAAGTGCGCCGGTGTATTGCGGACACCTGGGAACATCGCCGGCGCCATGTCCGGTGAATCGGTTTCCAGCACTATCGAGTCCAGCGGCAAGTCCGCCAATACCCGATGCATACGCAACGCCTGCGGCCACGTCGGCGCGCCGCCCAGACCCAGTTTGAAACCGAGTTTGATGTACTCCCGCGCCTCTTCCCGGCTGCCGGCAAAGGCGTGGATGATCCCCGCGCGTTTGAGCTTGAAGCGCTTGAGCGTAGCGATCACCGCCGCGTGGCTGCGGCGCACATGGATCAACGCCGGCAATTGAAAATCCGCCGCCAGTTGCAGTTGTGCTTCGAACAGCGACTGTTGCCGCTCGCGATCCAGCATTTCGATGAAGTAATCCAGACCGATCTCGCCGACCGCGCACAACTGTCGATGACCCTTTAATCGAGTCAGCCAATCACCGAGTGCCGTCAAATCTTCAGGACGATGCTGATCGAGATACACCGGGTGCAAGCCGAACGCCGCGTGCAAATCAGCATCGCTCTGCACCAGATCCCACACCCGTTGCCAGTTGCCCTCGTACACGCCCAACACCACCATCCGCCGCACCCCGAGGGCGCGGCTCTCGGCGAGCAACGCCGGTCGATCGGCGTCGAAGTCGGGGAAGTCGAGGTGGGTGTGGCTGTCGATCAGCTCCACGGCTCAGTCCCGGTGAATACGCTGCTTGAAGGTTCGCGCAATGGCCTGCACGCCGGGCTTGTATTCCGATTGCTCGACGGCAGCGAGCGCCAGTTCCAGCGCCTTGTCGGCGATCAATTGGTGCTGCTGGGCCATGGCATTGACCGGCAACGGCAGGAAATCCAGCAACTGCGTGTCGCCAAAGGTGCCGAGGCGCAGCGGCCGCGATTTCAACGGGAAGTCATGCAGCGCATCGAACACGCCCTGCAACAGCACGTAGGAAGTCGTTACCAAGGCGTCGGGCAAATGCCCCAGACGTTGCAGGAGTTCTTCCATCAATTGCTTGCCACATTCGCGGCTGAAGGCTTCGGCGTGCTCGACCAGCACTTCGCCTTTGAAGTCGGCCAAGGCTTGTTTGAAACCGGCGGCACGTTCCTGGCTGATACTCAGCTCAGGGCGCGCACCGAGCAGCACGATTTGCTTGAGCTGCGGTTCGAGCAGGCTTTGCGTCAGGTGCTGACTGGCCTCGCGGTCGTCACTGATCACCGAGCAAAAATGCTCCGGCTCCATGACCCGGTCGATGGCGATGATCGGCGTGCCCTTGGCCTGCAACTGCCGATAACTGTCATCACCGGCCGGCAGGCAACTGGCGACAATCAGCGCATCGCAACGACGCGCGCGGAACAGTTGCAGCAACTGGCGCTCGCTGTCCGGCGCATCGTCGGAGCTGGCGATCAGCAACTGATAACCGCGCGCCCGCGCACCTTGCTCCAGCAGCTTGGCGATCCGTGCGTAACTGGGGTTTTCCAGATCCGGCAGGATAAAACCCAGCGTGCGCGTATGCCGACTGCGCAGCCCGGCCGCTTGAGGATTGGGTGTAAAGCCATGCAGATCGACCACCGCGCGCACACGTTCGACGGTGGCGGTGCTGATGCGCTGCTGTTCGGCCTTGCCGTTGATGACGTAGCTGGCGGTGGTCACGGACACTCCGGCCAACCGCGCGATATCACTGAGTTTCAACCCGGGATTTCCTTGTTTTTTCGAGCTTGCCGCAACATTTTCGCCAATCCTACCCGATTAGGGCAGACGACTATTGTCGCAACGCATCCGACAAGTTGGACTTCAAGGATGGGACATTATCGAGTAACGTGCCGATCAATCTAGATTAAACGTTTCAGCAAGCGTATTTTCTAAGTTTTAGACGCCTTTGGCCGGTTCTGCCGTGAAACCGCCAAAACTGCCGCTGAAAAGCGAAGCAATCCAGCGCCTAAGCTGTGACCATTCAAAACAATACCTGGCGCATCCAGCGTCAAAAAGGAGATTGCATGCTCGAGCTCACTATAGAGCAGATATCCATGGGCCAATCGGCTGTGGATAAACCCGCTGCCTTGCAACTGCTGGCCGATCATCTGGTGGCGGATGGTCTGGTCGCCGATGGCTATCTCGCCGGTTTGCAGGCCCGGGAAGCGCAGGGCTCGACCTTTCTCGGTCAAGGTATTGCCATTCCCCACGGCACCCCGGAAACCCGCGATCAGGTGTTCGCCACTGGCGTGCGCCTGATGCAGTTCCCTGAGGGTGTGGATTGGGGCGATGGCCAGATCGTTTATCTGGCGATCGGCATCGCGGCCAAATCCGACGAACATTTACGTCTGCTGCAACTGCTGACCCGCGCCCTCGGCGAGACCGATCTGGGCCAGGCCCTGCGTCGCGCCAGTTCGCCTGAAGCGCTGCTGAAACTGCTGCAAGGCGCGCCGCAGGAACTGGCGCTGGATGCACAGATGATCGGCCTCGGCGTGTCGGCTGACGATTTCGAAGAACTGGTCTGGCGCGGCGCGCGTCTGCTGCGTCAGGCTGATTGTGTGAGCAACGGTTTCTCGGCGGTGCTGCAACAGGTCGAAGCGCTGCCGCTGGGCGATGGCTTGTGGTGGTTGCACAGCGAGCAAACGGTGAAGCGTCCGGGCCTGGCGTTCGTCACGCCGGACAAACCGATGCGCTACCTCGGCCAGCCGCTCAGTGGTTTGTTCTGTCTGGCCAGCCTTGGCGAAGCGCACCAAGCGCTGCTCGAACGTCTGTGTGCGTTGCTGATCGAAGGTCGCGGTCATGAATTGGGTCGCGCCACCAGCAGCCGTAAAGTCCTCGAAGTGCTCGGCGGTGAACTGCCTGCCGACTGGCCGAGCGCGCGCATTGCGCTGGCCAACGCCCACGGCTTGCACGCGCGTCCGGCGAAGATCCTCGCACAACTGGCGAAAAGTTTTGATGGCGAGATTCGTGTGCGCATTGTCGACGGCCAGGACAGCGCCGTGTCGGTGAAGAGTTTGAGCAAACTGCTCAGCCTCGGCGCCCGTCGTGGTCAGGTGCTGGAGCTGATTGCCGAGCCGAGCATCGCTGCCGACGCCTTGCCGGCGTTGCTCGCTGCTATCGAAGAAGGCCTTGGCGAAGAAGTCGAGCCGCTGCCCGCCATCAGCGAACAACGCGAAGTCTTTGCCGACATCGCCGAAGTGGTGATTGCCCCGGCGTCCGGCACTCAGTTGCAAGCCATCCCCGCCGCGCCCGGCATCGCCATCGGCCCGGCGCACATTCAAGTGCAGCAAACCATCGATTACCCGATGCGTGGCGAGTCCGCCGCGATCGAACGCGAGCGTCTCAAGCAAGCGCTTAGCGATGTGCGCAACGACATTCAAGGCCTGATCGAACGCAGCAAGGCCAAAGCCATCCGCGAGATCTTCATCACCCATCAGGAGATGCTCGACGACCCGGAACTCACCGACGAAGTCGACACCCGCCTCAAGCAAGGCGAAAGCGCCGAAGCGGGGTGGATGGCGGTGATCGAAGCAGCGGCGAAACAACAGGAATCGCTGCAAGACGCCTTGCTCGCCGAGCGCGCGGCGGATCTGCGTGACATCGGCCGCCGCGTGCTGGCGCAACTGTGTGGTGTGCAAACCCCGAGCGAGCCTGAGCAACCGTACATTCTGGTGATGGACGAGGTCGGCCCGTCCGACGTCGCGCGGCTGGATCCGGCGCGTGTGGCGGGGATTCTCACCGCGCGCGGCGGCGCTACGGCGCACAGTGCAATCGTTGCGCGAGCGCTCGGGATTCCGGCGCTGGTCGGTGCTGGCGCCGCAGTGTTGTTGCTGGCGCCGGGCACGCCGTTGCTGCTCGATGGCCTGCGCGGTCGCCTGCACGTCGATGCCGATGCGGCGACCCTGCAACGAGCCACTGAAGAACGCGACACCCGCGAACAACGCTTGAAAATCGCTGCCGAACAACGCCATCAACCGGCGCACACCACTGACGGTCACGCCGTCGAAGTCTTCGCCAACATCGGTGAAAGCGCGGGCGTAATCAGCGCGGTAGAGCAGGGCGCCGAAGGCATCGGTCTACTGCGCACCGAACTGATTTTCATGGCCCATTCGCAAGCGCCGGACGAGGCCACGCAAGAAGCCGAATACCGCCGTGTGCTCGACGGCCTCGCCGGGCGTCCGCTGGTCGTTCGCACGCTGGATGTCGGCGGCGACAAACCGCTGCCGTATTGGCCGATCGCCAAAGAAGAAAACCCGTTCCTCGGCGTGCGCGGCATTCGCCTGACCTTGCAGCGTCCGCAGATCATGGAAGCGCAATTGCGCGCCTTGCTGCGGTCGGCGGACAACCGTCCGTTGCGGATCATGTTCCCGATGGTCGGCAGCGTTGAAGAGTGGCGTCAGGCCCGCGACATGACTGAGCGTCTGCGTCAGGAAATCCCGGTCGCCGATCTGCAACTGGGGATCATGATCGAAGTGCCTTCCGCCGCGTTGCTCGCGCCGGTGCTGGCCAAGGAAGTCGACTTCTTCAGCGTCGGCACCAACGACCTCACGCAATACACCCTGGCCATCGACCGTGGTCATCCGACCTTGTCGGCGCAGGCGGACGGCCTGCACCCGGCAGTGCTGCAACTGATCGACATCACCGTGCGCGCGGCCCATGCCCATGGCAAGTGGGTCGGTGTTTGCGGTGAGTTGGCGGCGGATCCGCTGGCGGTGCCGGTGCTGGTTGGTCTCGGTGTCGATGAACTCAGCGTGTCCGGGCGCAGCATTGCCGAAGTGAAAGCACGCATCCGCGAACTCAGCCTGACCCAGGCGCAATCCCTTGCTCAACACGCCCTGGCCGTGGGCAGCGCCAACGAAGTGCGCGCATTAGTGGAGGCCCTGTAATGGCCAAGATTCTTACCCTGACCCTCAACCCGGCGCTCGACCTCACCGTCGAACTGCCACGGCTGGACGCCGGTCAGGTCAACCGCAGCGACGAGATGCACACCCATGCCGCCGGCAAAGGCGTGAACGTCGCGCAGGTGCTCGCCGACCTCGGTCATCAACTGACGGTCAGTGGCTTCCTCGGCGAAGACAACCTGCAAGCGTTCGAAACCCTGTTCGCCAAGCGCGGTTTTGTCGACGCATTCATCCGCGTGCCGGGCGAGACGCGCAGCAATATCAAAGTGGCTGAACAGGATGGACGCATCACCGACATCAACGGCCCGGGGCCGGTGGTCGATGCTGTCGCGCAGCAGGCGTTGCTTGATCGTTTGGTGCAGATTGCACCAGGTCATGACGCGGTGGTGGTCGCCGGCAGTTTGCCGCGTGGCGTGACGGCGCAGTGGTTGCGTGAACTGATCGAACGGCTCAATCAGCTCGGCTTGAAAGTCGCCCTCGACTCCAGCGGCGAAGCGTTGCGCGAAGCGTTGAAAGCCAGTCCATGGCTGATCAAGCCGAACACTGAAGAACTCGCCGATGCGCTCGGTTGCGAGGTGGTTTCGCACACGGCGGAAGCGCAGGCAGCGGCGCGTTTGCATGCGCAAGGCATCGAGCACGTGGTGATCTCCCACGGTGCTGACGGCGTGAACTGGTTCAGCGTCGGTTCGGCACTGCACGCCACGCCGCCGAAAGTCAGCGTCGCCAGCACGGTCGGTGCCGGTGATTCATTGCTGGCCGGCATGCTCCACGGTTTGCTCAGCGCCGACACGCCTGAACAAACCTTGCGCACAGCCACTGCGATTGCGGCGATGGCGGTGACCCAGATCGGTTTCGGCATCCACGACCGCGCGCAACTGGCGCAGCTCGAACAGGGCGTGCGCGTGCGCCCCCTGACAGAACAATAAGAGGGTTTGTCATGAAATTAGCCATTGTTACGGCTTGCCCGAACGGCATGGTCACCAGTGTGCTGTGTGCGCGTTTGCTTGATGCGGCGGCGCAGCGTCAGGGCTGGAGCACCAGCGTTGAAGTGGTCGATGCGGCGCACCCGGAACGCGAATTGTCGGCGGCGACGATTGCAGCGGCGGAGTGGGTTTTGTTGGTCGCCACGGGGGCGGTCGACATGACGCGTTTTGTCGGCAAGCGAGTTTTCCAGATTGCCCCGGCGCAGGCGTTGCAGGACGTTGAAGCGGTGCTGCGGCGTGGCGCGGAAGAGGCTGAGGTTTACGTTGCCAGCGAGGCTGAACCGGTTGCTGATGCGTCGCGTGTGCCACGCATCGTCGCCATCACCGCGTGCCCGACTGGTGTCGCCCATACCTTCATGGCCGCCGAAGCGTTGCAGCAAACTGCCAAGCGTTTGGGCTATGAGCTGCAAGTCGAAACCCAAGGCTCAGTGGGCGCAAAAACCCCGTTGAGCGCAACGGCGATTGCCGAGGCAGACGTGGTGTTGCTGGCGGCGGATATCGAAGTCGCCACCGAGCGTTTCGCCGGTAAGAAAATCTATCGTTGCGGCACTGGCATCGCATTGAAGCAGTCCGAAGCGACGCTGAAAAAAGCCTTGGCCGAAGGGGCTGTGGAAAGCGCGGCGAGTGACGGCAAAGCACCGGCCAGGCAGGAGAAAACCGGCGTCTATAAACACCTGCTGACCGGCGTGTCGTTCATGCTGCCGATGGTCGTGGCCGGCGGTTTGATGATTGCGTTGTCGTTCGTCTTCGGCATCACCGCGTTCAAGGAAGAGGGCACGCTGGCGGCTGCGCTGATGCAGATCGGTGGCGAGACTGCGTTCAAACTGATGGTGCCGCTGCTGGCGGGTTACATCGCTTATTCGATTGCTGACCGTCCGGGCCTGGCGCCGGGGATGATCGGTGGGTTGCTGGCGAGTACGTTGGGCGCCGGGTTTATCGGTGGCATCGTCGCCGGTTTTATCGCCGGTTATGCGGCGAAGGCGATCAGCCGTTATGTCGCGTTGCCGCAGAGTCTGGAAGCGCTGAAACCGATTCTGATCATCCCGTTGTTTGCCAGTCTGTTTACCGGGCTCGTGATGATTTACGTGGTCGGCAAACCGGTCGCCGGGATGCTGTTGGCGCTGACGAGTTTTCTCGACAGCATGGGCACCACCAACGCGATCCTGCTCGGCGTGGTGCTTGGCGGCATGATGTGCGTCGACCTCGGCGGGCCGATCAACAAAGCCGCGTACGCGTTCTCGGTGGGGCTGCTGGCGTCGCAGAGTTATGCACCGATGGCGGCGACGATGGCAGCGGGGATGGTGCCGCCGATTGGTCTGGGCATTGCCACGTTTATTGCGCGGCGCAAGTTCGCGCAGACCGAACGCGAGGCGGGTAAAGCCGCGTTGGTATTGGGGCTGTGCTTTATCTCTGAAGGGGCGATTCCGTTTGCCGCGAAAGACCCGTTGCGGGTGATTCCGGCGAGCATTGCCGGTGGTGCGTTGACCGGTGCGTTGTCGATGTATTTCGGCTGCAAACTGATGGCGCCGCACGGTGGCTTGTTTGTGTTGGCGATCCCGAATGCGATCAATCATGCGCTGTTGTATCTGCTGGCGATTGTCGCGGGGAGCCTCTTGACCGCCGTGGTCTATGCCACAGTCAAACGCCCCGAAGCCGTCGAACTGGCCCTCGAACCTGCCAAGGCTTAACCGACACCGCAAATCTCCTGTAGGAGTGAGCCTGCTCGCGATAGCGGTCTGTCAGTGACATGAATGTTGGCAGATATACCGATATCGCGAGCAGGCTCACTCCTACAATGGGTTCTGCGGTGTGTCTGGTGTCATGTGTGTTTCATCATGTCGTGCTTAAGTTTTCCTTTTTCCAGGGAGAACACCATGAGCGATTTCAATCTCGGTCGCCGGCGTGTCGTGCAAGGGATCGGCGCCGGGCTGTTGCTGCCGGGGCTGGCGCCGGCGGTGATTGCTTCGGTCAAGGATCGTCCGCAATTGACCGATGGCGTGCAGTCCGGTGACCTGCTCGGCGATCGCGCGATGATCTGGAGTCGCAGCGATCGCCCCGCACGCATGGTGGTCGAGTGGGACACCCGCAGCCTGTTCGGTAACCCGCGTAAATTCGTCTCGGCACTGGCCGACGCGCGTACTGATTTCACCGCCCGCGTCGAGCTCACCGGACTTCCCGCCAATCAGGCGATTTTCTATCGCGTGTATTTCGAAGACGCCCAGACCGGCGTCGCCAGCGAGCCGTGGTTCGGCCATTTGCGCAGTGTGCCGGCGGCCAGACGCGATATCCGTTTTGTCTGGGGCGGCGACACTGTCGGCCAAGGCTTCGGCATCAACCCGGACATCGGCGGCATGCGCATCTACGAAGCCATGCGCCTGCGCCTGCCGGACTTCTTTATCCACAGCGGCGACACCATCTACGCCGACGGCCCGGTGCCCGTGCAGCTCACCACCGAAGGCGGGCGTATCTGGCGCAATCTCACCACAGAAGCCAAGAGCAAAGTCGCGCAAACCCTCGACGATTATCGCGGTAACTATCGCTACAACTTGATGGACGAAAACATCCGCCGCTTCAACGCCGAAGTGCCGCAGATCTGGCAGTGGGACGACCATGAAGTGGTCAACAACTGGTCGCCGGGCAAGCAACTGGATGAGCGTTATCAGGAAAAAGATATCCACACCTTGGTGGGACGCGCGCGGCAGGCGTGGCTGGAAAATGCGCCGATGCGTTTGCAGGCCGCCGACGGTGGCGGACGGATTTATCGCAAACTCAGTTACGGGCCGATGCTTGATGTGTTTGTGCTGGATATGCGCAGTTATCGCGAGGCGAATGACGACAATCTGGGCGCGGAGAAACCGTTTCTCGGGCGTGAACAACTGGATTGGCTCAAGCGTGAATTGAAGGAGTCGAAGGCACAGTGGAAAGTCATTGCTGCGGACATGCCGATCGGGCTTGGCGTGCCGGACGGTGAAGTCAGTCCGGGTGTGGCGCGATGGGAAGCGGTGGCCAATGGCGACCCCGGCCCGGCTCAGGGGCGTGAACTGGAAATCGCCGAATTGCTCGGATTCCTGCGCGCGCAGCAGGTGCGCAACTTCGTCTTTTTGACGGCGGACGTGCATTACTGCGCGGCGCATCACTATCACCCGGATCGGGCGGCGTTTCAGGATTTCGAGCCGTTCTGGGAGTTTGTTGCTGGGCCGTTGAATGCCGGGAGTTTCGGGCCGAATCCGCTGGATAAAACCTTTGGGCCGCAGGTGGTGTTCGAGAAGGCCCCGGCGGAACAGAACACCTCGCCGTTTGCCGGGTTTCAGTTTTTTGGTGAGGTGAATATTGAAGGGCAGAGCGGGGAGATGAGTGTAGTGTTGCGGGATCTGGATGGGGTGGCGGTTTTCGAGCAAAAACTACAACCGGTATGACCACCACTGTAGGAGCTGCCGCAGGCTGCGATCTTTTGATTTTGCTTTTGAAAAGATCAAGATCAAAAGATCGCAGCCTGCGGCAGCTCCTACAGGGAAAGCGGTGTGTCAGTAGACGTCGCGGCGATAGCGGCCCTGTTCGATCAGGCGCTCGACTTCAGCGCTGCCGAGAATGTCCTTGAGTACCTGATCCACGCCTGTGGCCATGCCCTGAAGGCTGCCGCAGATGTAGATGACAGCCCCATCCGCCAGCCACTTCTTCAACTCACCCGCCGATTCACGCAAGCGATCCTGCACATAAACCTTCTCCGCCTGATCCCGCGAAAACGCCAGATCCAGCCGTTCCAGATCGCCATTGATCAACCACTCTTCCAGCTCCGCACGGCAGAGGAAATCGTGTTCACGGTTACGCTCGCCAAACAGCAACCATTGACGCTGCTGACCGTCGGCAATCCGCGCCTTGAGCAAGCTGCGCAGCCCGGCCAGACCGGTGCCGTTGCCCAGTAAAATCATCGGCACCGGCTCGTTCGGCAGGTGGAACCCGCTGTTGCGACGCACGCGCAGGTTGATGCTGCCACCGACCGGCGCATGCTCGGTCAACCAGCCGGAACCAATGCCCAGCGTGCCATCGGCGTGTTGTTCCTGACGCACGATCAGCTCCAGCACACCGTCGGCGGCAATCGAGGCGATCGAGTATTCGCGCATGGCCAGCGGCACCATCGCATCGACCAGCGACTGCGCATGCAAACCGACCAGATGCGCGCGATGCTCCGGCAATTGACGCGAAGCCAGTGCCACTTCCAGCGGCTCGTCGAGGCCGTTGATTTTCACCATGGTCTCGCCACGAATGCCGAGGCCGTCGAGGAAATGTTCGATGACCCACGGGCAGTTGCGCGGTAGCACTTCGACCAGATCACCAGCCAGCCAACTGCTGGTGTTCGGTGCGCTCAGGCCCAGCAGATAAACCGGCGAACCGCTGCTGTCCGGGTTCATCAATTCGCGGCGGGTCAGCGTCCAGTTGTCGTAGCTCGGTGCTTGCCAGGTATCGACCGGCGCTTGTCCGGTGAGCAGACCAAGTTGCGTCTGCCAGTGACGCAGCGCATAGGGATCGCCGCTGTCGACTTCCACCGGCGCAAACAGTGTCTTGCCACCGTGCTCGCCGAGCCACTGATGCAGACGTTTGGCAAAGCCGCAGAAGTGCTGGTACTGACGATCGCCGAGTCCAAGCACCGCGTAGTTCAAGCTGTCCAGTGTCGAAGCTTTGCCCAGCACTTTGCGCTCGAAACCACGGGCGCTGTCCGGTGCTTCGCCGTCGCCGAAGGTGCTGACGACGAACAGCGCGTTGTTCGATTCACGCAAATCCTGCTCGCTGACATTCGCCAGCGGCTGCACCTTCACCGGCAATCCGGCGGCTTGCAATTGCCCGGCGGTTTGCCACGCCAGTTGCTCGGCGAAACCGCTCTGGCTGGCGAAACCGATCAGCCACGCCGGTGCATCGCCCGCCGGTTGTTCGAGGCCTTTACGTGCGTCCTTGATCTGCTTTTTCTTGCGTCGGCGATCGAGGTACAGCAGCCACCCAGTGATGAAAAACAGCGGCATGCACACCGCCGCGAGGGTGACGATGATCCGCCCGATCAGACCGAAATAGCTGCCGACGTGCAGCGCATAGATGCTGGTCAGCAGTTGCGCCTTGAAGCTCTTGTCAGCGTAGCGGTCGACGCGTTTGACGATGCCGGTGGCCGGGTCGAGAGTGATCTGGTTGAGCGCGCGCTCATGCGGCGAGTTTTCCAGCAGATAGAACACGGTCGCCGGTTGGCCAGCCACGGGCGGCATACGAATGTTGTAGGCAGACAAGCCGGGGCCGGCGGCGCTGTAGATGCTGCTCCACATCGCCGCGTAATCGGCAGTCGGCGCCGGGCCTTGCGGTGCCGGGCCACGACCACCGCGCACGCGTTCGTTTTGCGGCGCATCGGAAAGCAGTTTGGTCAGGCCTTTGTTGTACCACTCGTACGACCACGACAACCCGGTCAGCGCCAGCAGCAGATAGACCAACAGGCACCATGTGCCGGCCACCGAGTGCAGATCCCAATTGAAGGCGCGGCCCTTTTTCTTCCAGTCCAGCGTCAGCCAAACACGCCAGCTGTTCCACTGCCGCGGCCAGCGCAGGTACAGACCGGAGAGGCAGAAAAACAGCAGGATCAGCGTGCAGGCGCCGGTGATGTTGCGGCCGGTATCGCCCATCGCGAGGAAGCGGTGCAACTGCAGCATCAGGCCGAAGAAATCCTGGCCGACGGCATCGCCCATGAACTCGCCGGTGTACGGATCGAAGTAGCGCATCTCGCCGCGACGTTCGCCCTTGGGCGGTGTGAAAAACACTTTCGCCGCGTTGCCGCTGTCGGTCTCGACCGAGAGCATCGAGACTTTTTTGCCGGACGCGGCTTCGATGCGCTCGACCAGTTCGACCGGTGGCAAGACGCCGGCGACTTGTTTTTCCACTTGCAGGACGGAGGGATTCAGCGCCCGCAGGATTTCGTCCTGAAACGAATAAGTCGCGCCGGTGATGCCCATCAACGCCAGCACCAGGCCTGCGGTGATGCCAAAAAACCAGTGCAACTGGAACAGGGTTTTCTTCAACACGTCACTCGCCGTCCGTTCGGAAATTGTCATCACGGCGCGCATTATGCCGTGGGTTATCGAGAAGCGTTCTTTATTACGCAGAAAAGCCCCGTTCAATTGAATGAACGGGGCCCACTGTTTTTGTAGGAGCTGCGGCACGCTGCGATCTTTTGATTTTACTTTTAAAGATCAGGATCAACAGATCGCAGCGTGCCGCAGCTCCTACAGGGTCAGAAGTGGAAGTTGGTGCTCAACAATGCCGTACGGCCCGCCGCCTGGTTGGCGAAATGGGTCGAGAAGGCTTTGTCGTAGTAGGTTTCGTTTGTCAGGTTCTGCACGTTGAGTTGCAGGTCGACGTTCTTGGTCAGCTTGTACGCCGCCATCGCGTCGTAACGCACATACGAATCGACCATGGTGGTGTTGGCCACGCTGCCGTAAACGTCGTCGACGTAGAACGCGCCGCCACCGAGGGTCAGCTTCGGTGTGACCTGATAAGTGGTCCACAGGCTGGCGCTGTTTTTCGGCGTGTTTGGCAGTTCGTTGCCGTCGGTGGCGCGGTTCAGCGGGCCGCCATCAACTTGCTCGCTGTCCATGAACGCGTAACCGGCGAACACTTGCCATTTCTCGGTGATCTTGCCGCTGGCCGACAGTTCGAAACCTTGCACGCGGGTCTTGCCGGCGTTTTCGTACGAAGTGGTGTCGACTTGTACCCGAGCGTTTTCTTTCTCGGTGCGGAAGATGTCAGCGGTCAGCGACAGACGATCGTTGAGCAGATCCCACTTGGTACCGATTTCGTAGTTTTTGGTGGTTTCCGGCTCCATGTCGCTGCTCAGCAGGTTACCGGCACGGTCAGTGCTGCCGCCCAACGGGTTGCCTTCCTGACCTTCGCCCAGGGTGTTGCCCGGTGGCGTGGCCGAGGTCGCGTAAGACGCATAGATGCTGCCGTTTTCCGCTGGCTTATAAACCACGCCGAACTGACCGGTGACGAACTCGCTGGTGTCAGCACCCTTCGAAGTGGTGGTGCCGGCGTTGGTGTAAGTCTTGTAGCCGGTTTCGAAGTGGTCGTAACGCAGGCCCATATTCACCAGCCACTGCTCGGACAACTCCAGCGTGTCGAACGCATACAGCGCGTACGTATCGGACTGGGTGTCGGTGCCGGCGTAGTTGCGCGAGATCGCGCCGTTCCACGGATCGTTCGGGTTCGGGTTGGACAGCGAGGTGCAGTTGTAGCCGCTGGCTGCGCCGATCAGCCCCGGGTTGCAGTTGGTGGTCGCGGCGGTGGTGCGCGGCGTGGTGTCAGTGTTGACGTTGTACGAGGACTTCTGGCTCTCCTCACGGGTGTATTCCACACCGGTGGAGAAGCTGTTCTTGAAGCCAGCAACGTAGAAGTTACCGAACAGGTCAGTCTGGTTGGTGGTGGTCTCGGTGTTGCTCACTCGAGTGTTCGCACGACGCCAGACCGTACCGTTGTTGACGTTGCCCTTGCTGTCGTCCGGTTGGGTCAGGATGTAATCCTGCATGCTGGTGCCGTGGCGTAGGGTGTTCTTGATCGTCAGCGAGTCGCTCAAATCGTGTTCGATGGCGAAGGTCGCGGTGTCGGTGCGGCCCTTGCGGAAATCGCGATCCAGACCGTAGAAGTTGCTGTGGTCGCCACCCGAGTACGGCTTGTCCGGATTGGATTTGCTGCGTGCCGCCGAGCCGCCGAGCGGAATGGTGTACGGCACGCCGGAGTCCGGAGTGTCGTTGCTTTCCAGATGGTAGTAATCGAGGTTGACGCGGGTGTCGGTGCCCAGACCAAACGCCAGGGACGGGGCGATACCCCAACGGTCGTAATCGACCTTGTCACGGCCGGCGACGTTGCTCTCGTGGCTCATCAGATTCAGACGGCCAGCGGCGGTGTCGCTGAACTGGTAGTTGCCGTCGAGGGTGTAACGCTGGGTCTGGTCGGAACCCCAAGTGAAACCGCCGTCGAACGAGTTGCCCAAGTGGGCTTTCTTGCTCACCAGGTTGATGCTGCCGCCCGCTGCGCCACGACCACCGATGGCGGAGTTCGGGCCCTTGCTGACTTCAATGTTTTCCACGGCGAAGATTTCGCGGCTCTGCGAACCGGTGTCACGGACGCCGTCGAGGTAGGTGTCGCCCTGGGCGTCGAAACCACGAATGAACGGACGGTCGCCCTGCGGGTTGCCGCCTTCACCGGCGCCGAAAGTGATGCCCGGCACGGTGCGCAGCGCGTCCTGCATGTTCAGGGCGCCGGTGTCTTTGAGCACTTGTTGCGGGATCACGGTGACCGAGCGCGGCGTGTCGACCAGCGGCGCGGTGTACTTGGGCGAGGAGGCTTTTTCGACCTGGTAGGACGTCGAGTCCTGCGCTTCGCCGGTGATGGCGGTGGCGTCCAGAGCGATGGCATTGCCGGACGCTTTGCTGTCGGTTTTTTCGGCAGCGAACACCATCTGGCCAGCGGAGCCGGCGGTAATTGCGACGCCGATAGCAGAGGCGAGCAGACGTGGTGAACTGACCGGTAATTGTGCGTGTTGACGTGCCATTTTTATTCCCCTCCCCAAGGATTTGAGGCGGCGGAATATAGGGTAAACAGGTATTCGTATCAATTGCGAAACATTGTTATTCGCACTGAATTTACATTCTTTACAATTTAACCTTACGGTTTCTGCCAGTTCATTCGTCTCCCGGGTTTTACACAGACAATAAGAATCAATACCATTGCCGCCTCTTTGCCATCAGGTGACATCGCCATGCTGCTGCACATCCCCGCACTGTTCGCGAAAGACGAGGTGCAGCGCATTCGCGAGGCTTTGCAGCAGGCTGACTGGGCCGATGGCAAGATCACCGCTGGCTTCCAGTCGGCCAAGGCCAAGCACAATCTGCAACTGCCCGAAGGCCATCCGCTGGCCAAGGAAATCGGCGCGGCGATGCTCGAGCGGCTGTGGAAAAATCCACTGTTCATGTCCGCCGCATTGCCGCACAAAGTCTTCCCGCCGTTGGTGAACTGTTACACGGCCGGTGGCAGCTTCGATTTCCACATCGACAACGCCGTGCGCCAACCGAAGGGCAGCATCGAGCGCGTGCGCACCGATTTGTCGGCAACGCTGTTCTTCAGCGAGCCTGAGGATTACGACGGCGGCGAACTGGAGATTCAGGACACCTTCGGCACGCAACAAGTGAAACTGCCCGCCGGCGACATGGTGTTGTACCCCGGCACCAGCCTGCACAAGGTCAACGCGGTCACTCGCGGCGCGCGCTATGCGTCGTTCTTCTGGACGCAAAGCCTGGTGCGCGAAGACAGCCAGCGCGCGCTGCTGTTCGAGATGGACGGCGCGATCCAGCAGCTGACGCAGGACATGCCGGATCATCCTTCGCTGATCCGCCTTACCGGCACGTATCACAACCTGCTGCGTCGCTGGGTCGAGGTATGAGTTTCCAACTGCGCCGCGAGGAAATCCTCAGCGGCGAACAACTCAGCGCTATGCTCGAAGAAAGCCCGGCCCGTGCCGCGCAGGCGATTCTGCTGGCGGCGGGTGAGGGCGAAGTGGAGGCGCAGGCGTTGCTCGGGCAGATTCTTCTGGACGGCCAGGGCATCGCTAAGGATCAGCCACTGGCGTTGCGCTGGTTCGGCATCGCCGCCGGACGCGGGCACCTGATGGCGCGCAACATGCTCGGGCGTTGTCATGAGCATGGCTGGGGCGTTGCAGCGGATGCGTCGGTTGCAGCGCAGCATTATCGGATCGCCGCGGAGGCCGGGCTGGACTGGGCGATGTACAACCTCGCCAATCTGCTGGCGACCGGGCGCGGTGTCGCGGTGGATCATCTGCAGGCGCTGGCGTTGTATCGGCGTGCTGCGGAAGTCGGCCATGCGAAGTCGATGAATTTGCTCGGGCGCTATCTGGAGGAAGGGCAGGTGTGTGCGGCGGATCCGGTAGCGGCGCGTGACTGGTATCGACGCGCCGCTGAGGGTGGCGATTTTCGTGGGCAATTCAGTTATGCCGCCGTCCTGGCGGATGAGGGCCGCATTGATGAGGCGCTCAAATGGCTGGCTGAAGCGTTAGCCAACGGAAACTTGGCATTTCTTCGTGTCAGCAGTCAGTCGCTGCTGGTTTCCCGACATCCGGACATCCGCAGCATGGCGCAAGCCTATTGCCGCCGCGTCAGTCAGCTCGACGCCCAGAATTCGCCTGGCATCTGAATCCGCAGGTCAGCCGCGCAGCCAGCCTTCCTGGAGTTTGCCCAAGTAACTGCGCAATGCCTGACTGTTCAGCACAACGAATTCGCCGCGGATTTGAAGATCCGCTTCGGGTGCAGGGACGGCATCAAGGAAGGCATTCAACGAATCGGTCAGCCTGGTGGTTTCACTGACATACGTCTGCCGGTGGGGCAGCACTTTTTGTGTGTCATTCAACTGACGGGTTTTGTCAGCGTTGTCGCGCAGCTGTTTTGCCAAAGACGACACGCGTTCTTCGCGTTGGCCCCGGCGGATGTTGATGGTATCCCGGGCCTTGGTCAGACCATCGTATTTGATCAATTCGTTAGCTTCTTCCAGAAACTTGGTTGCCACGAGAAAACCGGCTTCCATGGCAGCGATTTCAGGTGTTTTTGGCTTATTGCCGATCAGTGATTTCAATTGCTCCAGCAATGGTTTGAATCGGTCAATGACAGTCAGCTTCTCGAATTCCTTGATGGCGTCATTGAGTAAAGCCAGATCTTTATTCAATTCATCGAGTGGAACCTGCTCTGCGGCCAATTGCTCTTGCACCTTGGCCGAGGCATCCTTCAGTTCGGAGAGGCGGAAACGGTTGTTGCTGATGGTTACGCTCTGCACCTCGAATATGCTGGCGTCTACTTCTGAGTACAACTGAGCAATGCGACCGACACACAGTTCTAACAATTGTTCGGCGATTGTCGAGTAAGACTTGATTGCCTGCTCGATTTGAGGACTTGTTTCGCGCTCTTTCAAAGCGTTTAGCGCTTGCAGATTCTCGCGCAATTCGTCCGTTTGAAGTGCCGTTAATGCCCCAGCTATGCTGTTGGCGATTTGTTGGTCAGTGCGCCCGACGGCACTATTGAGTTCAATCAGTTCATCGCTTAACGCTTTTATGTACAGATCGGCGGAGCCGACAATGGCTTGATAGCGGATGGCCTCGCGGCTTTCCCGGACATTGGCCAAATCAGGAGACAGGTAAACAGGAAGTGTCATGAAAAAATCCTTTTTTTAAAGTTTGTGAGAATTCAGTCGAACGCCGAAATCAGTGCGTTGGCATTCGTCTGAATGGTTTTCCAGTTCTTTAAAACTACCCGCAAACTAGAAACGAAACTCCTGAGGGTCAGGTATTCGTGCATGCCCATCACTTTGTTTTTGGAGGCGCTGATGTATTCAGAGATGGATACCCATAACGTTTCAATCTGCGAAGTACCTTGAATCGCTCCATCGACGTAGATCAAAAGACTTTCCAGATCCGTGTGAAGTTGTAGAAGAGTGCCCGCGAGAATGTCTTTCTGTTTGGTTTGCTCAATCAGCAGGTTTTTTTGCCGTTGCAATGGTGCAATTTTTACCTCCTGGTACTTCTGCGCCATGAAAAAAACAGTCGCAGGCAAGGGGCTGATGAACGCAAAGACGTAGGTGAAAAATCCCGGCTCGGTTTCTCGGATTTTCTCATCAAGCCTTGCCTGGGCTTCGTCGATGGCTGCGTTCAACTCGGTAATTTGTCGATTGATTTCGCTGTTGTTAGCCAGTTTCAGTTTGCTGCCGAGGCCCACCGCCACATCGTTGTTGAGCTCGGTCTTGAAGTTTTTCAAACGCAAGATCAGCTCGTCGCTATTGAGTTTTTTCTCATCGATGGAGCTGGCAATAAACACCAGCGATTCCTGGATGGAACCGAAGCGGTTTTTTTCTTTTGTGCCGATTTGCAGAGGTGGCAGACTGTTTATCTCCTCCTCGGTCAGGGTTTCTAGGGTGCCGATATAATCGATATAGCCCGGCATCGATATAATTGCATTGATGATTTCTTCGCCAAAGTTTTCGAGATCCTCGGAAAAGGTTGCCAAACTGCCGCCGACTCTTTTCATCGAGGATTCAATGTCGTTCCACGAATTGGCATTGTTGATGATCGTGTGGTTCAGCTCAACAATATCGAACGGTTCAAGACCAACAATGCCTGTGTGTTTGGTTTGTAGTTGATGCTCTACCGCTTCAAGGGTGCGCGGCAGAAGCTTGGCCGTTGAAATGTAGTTGCTGATTTTTTTAATGTCGTTTTTGGTGATTAGCTTTACTGGACTTGTCTGCACTTTTCAATTCCTTATGGGGGGGCATGTTCAAGTCGCTAGCTTAAGTCCGGTTTTACAGGTTGGTATATAAGTTGTGTGTGTCGCGTTGTTGTTTACTATTTGTGATGGTTTGGTTTTTTTGAATAAAAAAACCCGTGCGTGGGCACGGGTTTTTTATGCTGCGTTTTACGTTATACGTAATACGACTTCAGCGGTGGAAAGCCATTGAACTCAACCGCGCTGTAACTGGTGGTGTAAGCACCGGTCGACAACCAGTACAACCGGTCACCAATCGCCAGGTTCAGCGGCAAACCGTACTTGTAGTTTTCATACATGATGTCGGCGCTGTCGCAAGTCGGGCCGGCGATGACCACTTCTTCCATCTCGCCCTTCTTCTCGGTCCAGATCGGGAACTTGATCGCTTCGTCCATGGTTTCGATCAGGCCGGAGAACTTGCCCACATCGGTGTACACCCAGCGTTCAACAGCCGTGCGCGACTTGCGTGCGACCAGTACCACTTCGCTGACCAAAATACCGGCGTTGGCGATCAACGAACGGCCTGGCTCGAGAATGATTTCCGGCAGGTCATCACCGAAGTCTTCCTTGAGGAAGCGGATGATTTCTTCGGCGTAGGTTTCCAGGCTGTTGGTGCGGGTGATGTAGTTGGCCGGGAAGCCACCGCCCATGTTGATCAGCTTGAGGTGGATGCCGTCTTCTTCTTTCAGACGCTCGAAGATCACTTTGACCTTGGCGATCGCTGCGTCCCAGACGCTGATGTCGCGCTGCTGCGAACCAACGTGGAAGGAGATGCCGTAAGGCACCAGGCCGAGGTCGCGAGCGAGGATCAGTAGATCCATGGCCATGTCGGTCTGGCAGCCGAATTTGCGCGACAGTGGCCAGTCAGCGGTGGTCGAGCCTTCGGTGAGGATGCGTACATAAACTTTCGAACCCGGTGCAGCCTTGGCGATGTTGCGCAGGTCAGCTTCGGAGTCGGTGGAGAACAGACGCACTCCCTTCTCGTAGAAGTAGCGGATGTCCTTGGATTTCTTGATGGTGTTGCCGTAGCTGATACGGTCGGCGCTGACGCCGCGATCCATCACCTTATCCAGCTCGTAGATCGAGGCGATGTCGAAGCTCGAACCCTTCTCTTTGAGCAGGTCGATGATCTCGACGGCCGGGTTGGCCTTGACCGCGTAGTAGACCTTGGCGAATTCGAAACCGGCGCGCAGGTCATCGTAGGCCTGGCTGATCATCGCGGTGTCGATCACCACGAACGGGGTTTCCTGTTTGTCGGCAAACGCCTTCATTTTGTCAAAAGTGGCGCGCGCGAAATAGTCTTCGACATTGATCGACATGCTGGGAGCTCCTATGGGCAAACTCGTAAAAACAATGGGTGCAAATGAACGCCCTCCGTATCCCCACTTTGGTTCGCCTACTTCCCAAGGCATGTCGCCGAAAGCAAAAAGGCCACGGGCGGATTTGCCCTTGGCCTTGCTGTCTCGTCGTCAGTACTTGAGCCGGATGGATCGTTTCCAGCATGGACGTTCGGCGCGAACTTTAGGGCGTGAGGGGCCTGAGATCAACTAAAAATGTCGCGTTTTTGCACGCTTCTGACGTGCGTCGCTTTGATCACTCTTTGTAGCCGACCGAGATGACGGACAGATGTTCCCCGAGAATTTCGAAGTGTTAAAAATACCTGCACGTTCACGGATTATGTCGGCGAAGTCGTGGATAAGTGTGATGGCGGCAACATCGGCGACGTTGGCGGCGAGGGGAGGGTGTGAGGGGGGATTTGGCTAGTTTGAGCAGGAGGTTCGAGAACAATTCAGAGTGGCGGGTGTTGAGATTCTTTTCCGCCTTGTGAATGCCTTGGTCACACCCCCGATCCTGTAGGAGTGAGCCTGCTCGCGATGACTTTTTTTCAGTCGACATCTTCATCGACTGAGATTGCCAATCGCGAGCAGGCTCACTCCTATATGGATTTGTGTTTCTTGCCCGAAAATCAGGCGACTACGGCCTCAGCTGGCGAGACGATGCTGGTCTTGCCGCCGCGGGATTTGCCGGAGCTCAGATACTCGGCAATCGACTCCTGCGTCACCTCACCGAGGAACACCCGCTCGGCGTCCATCACCGGCAACCACGAACGGTTGAACTCGTACATGCGCGACAACAGAATGCGCAGATGCTCGTCGTACGCGGCGGTGGCGTTGAATTCACGCAGGAACTGCGCGCAAGTGCCGGTCTGACGGTGCAGATCACGACGACGCACATAGCCCAGCGCCTTGTTGTCGGCGCAGGTAACCACCACGTAGCGACGGTCATGTTCGTCCATCAATTCCAGCGCATCGGCCACTGGCGTTTCCGGGCTCACCGATGGCGCGTTGTCCGCCGCATCTTCCGCTTTGACCAACAGCAGACGCTTGAGTGTGCTGTCCTGGCCGACGAAGTTGCTGACAAAGTCGTCCGCCGGGTGCGCGAGCAGCGTGTCCGGGTGATCGATCTGCAGCAGTTTGCCGGCGCGGAAGATTGCGATTTTGTCGCCGAGTTTGATGGCTTCGTCGATGTCGTGGCTGACCATGATCACGGTCTTGTTCAGCGCCCGCTGCATCTCGAAGAATTCGTTCTGGATCATCTCGCGGTTGATCGGGTCGACCGCACCGAACGGCTCGTCCATCAGCAGCAGCGGCGCATCCGCCGCCAGTGCGCGGATCACGCCGATGCGCTGTTGCTGGCCACCGGACAATTCACGCGGATAACGATGCAGATACTGCTTGGGCTCAAGCTTGATCATGCTCATCAACTCGCGGGCGCGGTCGTGGCATTTCTGTTTGTCCCAGCCGAGCAGTTTCGGCACGACAACGATGTTCTCTTCGATGGTCATGTTCGGGAACAGACCGATCTGCTGGATCACGTAGCCGATGTTGCGACGCAGGGTCACTTCGTCGAGATCGGTGGTGTCTTCGCCGTTGATGAGGATCTTGCCCGAGGTCGGTTTGATCAGGCGGTTGATCATCTTCAGCGTGGTGCTTTTGCCGCAACCCGATGGCCCGAGGAACACACAGATCTCGCCTTCATTGACGGTCAGGCTCACCGAATCCACGGCTTTGACGTCTTTGCCGTTGCTTTGGAAAGTTTTGCTGAGGTTTTGAAGTTCGATCATTTGAGGAGTCCTTTTGGAGTCAACGAGCGTTGCAGCCATTGGAGAAACAGGTCAGCGAAAATGGCCAGAAGACTGACCAGCAGCGCGCCGACGATCAGCATCGACATGTCACTGCGGCTGATGGAAGCGAGGATCAACACACCGAGGCCGCCGGCGCCGATGGTCGCGGCAATGGTCATTACGCCGATGTTCATCACCACGGCGGTGCGCACGCCGGCGAGGATGACCGGTACGGCGATTGGCAGTTCGACCATGCGCAGGCGCTGGCCGAAGGTCATGCCGATGCCGCGTGCGGCTTCACGAATGCCGGGTTCGACGCCGGTGAGGGCGAGGTAGGTGTTGCGCATGATCGGCAGCAGTGAATAGAGGAACACGGCGGTGATCGCCGGCATCGGGCCGAGGCCCTGACCGAACTTCGAGTAGAACGGCAGCAGCAAACCGAACAGCGCAATCGACGGCACGGTCAGCAGCACGGTGGCGCTGGCCTGTAGCGGGCCGGCGAGACTCGGGAAGCGCGTCATCAAAATGCCCAGCGGCACGCCGACGACAATCGCCAACGTTACAGCGATGCCGACCAGGGTGATGTGCTGCCAGGTCAGGTGCATCACCTGTTGCCAGTCGAGATGGGAAAAGGCGTTGAAGAATTCCATGACTTTTCCTCCTTTAATTCAGCGGATGTTGGCGCAGGAAATCGGCGGCAACGGACGATGGGCTTTCATGATCGACATCGACCCGCGCATTGAGCTGGCGCATGGTTTCGTCGTCGAACAGTTCGGCCAGCGGCTTGAGTTGCTCGGCCAGTTTCGGGTTGGCGTCCAGCGTTGCCTGGCGCACCACGGGCGCAGCGGTGTAATCGGGGAAGTAGTGTTTGTCGTCTTCCAACAGCTTTAGGCCAAAGGCGCTGAGACGACCGTCGGTGGTGTAGACCAGACCGGCGAACACCTGACCGTTGCGCAACGCCGTGTAAACCAGCCCGGCATCCATTTGGCGGATGTTCTTGCGGGTCAGGTTCATGCCGTAGAGGTCGACCATGCCGATCAGGCCGTCGGAGCGGTTGGCGAACTCGGTGTCCAGCGCCACCAGGTGATTGGTCTTGGCTTCAGCGCGCAGCACCTCGTTCAACTGACTGATGTTGGTGATCTGCGGATATTCCTCAGCCACTTTTTTCGGCAGCGCGAGGGCGTAGGTGTTGCTGAATTTCGACGGCGTCAGCCAGATCAGGCCTTTTTTGGCGTCGAGTTCTTTCACCCGGGCGTAGGACTGAGCGCTGTCGAGTTTCTCGGTGACATGGTTGTAAGCCACCAGCGACACGCCGGTGTACTCCCAGAGCAAGTCCAGTTGCCCGCTTTCGTGAGCGCTGCGGGCGAGGTTGCTGCCCAGACCGCCAGTGATCTGCGCGTCGTAGCCTTTGCTGCGCAGGTATTGCGCGGTGATTTCCGCGAGCAGGGTTTGCTCGGTGAAGACCCGCGCGCCGAGGCGGATTACCGGTTTGTCAGCGGCTTGCGCGATGCCGGCGAACAGCAGGGCGCTGCTCAGCATCAGGCTTAGAATCAAGCTAAATCGTTTCATAGGTATTCCTTCGCAAAAGCCTTAAGACGTGCGCAAACCGCGTTCCAGCCAGAGACGGCTGGCGAGTGTGACGACGCCATCGAGCAGCAACGCGAGCAGTGCGGTGCACGCAGCGCCGAGTACCAGTTGCGGCTGATTGTTCAGGGCGATGCCGGGGAAGATCAGACTGCCGAGGCTGTTGGCGCCGATCAGGAATGCCAGCGGCGCGGTGCCGACGTTGATCGCCAGGGCCACACGCACACCGCCGACAATGATCGGCACGGCGTTGGGCAATTCGACTTTCCACAGCACCTGGCGCGGCGTCATGCCGATGCCGACGGCCGCTTCTTTAAGCGATCCCTGAACGTTTTTCAGGCCTTCGTAGGTGTTGCGCACAATCGGCAACAAGGAGGCGAGGAATAAAGCGAAGATCGCCGGGCCACTGCCGATGCCGAGGACGCCCAGGGCAATCGCAAGTACGGCCAGCGGCGGCACGGTGTTACCGATATTGAAGATTTGCATGAAGCGTTCGGCGCGTCCGACCATGGTCGGGCGACTGAGGAAGATGCCGGCGGGGATGCCCACGACAAGGGCGGCCAGCATTGAAGCGAGGACGAGAATCAGATGAGCTTGCAGGTAAAACAACAAATCGTCGCGGTAGTGTTCGATCGTGTTGATGCCGATCCAGTGGACCAGCAGGGCCAGGAGCGCGATCACCACCGCACCTCCAATCAGCCCTTTGCCATAGCGGATAGCCACAGGCGGACTCCTTTTTTTGTAGTCGGCAAACGCTCTCCCGTGTGGCATGCCATACATGGCTGCCGGGAATAAACGTTCGCGAGAAGCAGCTCCTTCAGCACCGGAAAAGCGGTCTGAAAGCGAGCCATGAGCGCAGCCTCGTCAGGCTAACTTGCTGATTTTTCAGCCCCTGACGACAATTCGTAACAGGGGATGGACGTCTCCGAGCGCTGAAAGGTTCCCACATAAGATGCCATCTGGCCACCTGCAGGAGCTGCCGAAGGCTGCGATCCTTTGACTTTGTTCTAGCGCAACAGAGCAAAAGATCGCAGCCTGCGGCAGCTCCTACAGGGTTTTGCGGGCCCGAGGGACGGTGGTTCGGCGGTTACTTTTTAAGCTATACTCGCCGCCCTTTTTTGAATCACCGCCAGGCGATTTCCCATGACCAACCAGGCCGCCGAAGTCGCGAAACGCCGCACTTTCGCCATTATTTCCCACCCCGATGCCGGTAAAACCACGATCACCGAAAAGCTCCTGTTGATGGGCAAGGCGATTGCAGTGGCCGGTACGGTGAAATCCCGTAAATCCGATCGCCATGCGACATCCGACTGGATGGAGATGGAAAAGCAGCGGGGTATTTCCATTACCACGTCGGTCATGCAGTTCCCGTATCGCGAACACATGATCAACCTGCTCGACACCCCGGGCCACGAAGACTTCTCTGAAGATACTTATCGCACCTTGACGGCGGTCGACTCGGCGCTGATGGTGCTCGACGGCGGTAAAGGTGTTGAGCCGCGTACCATTGCGCTGATGGACGTCTGCCGTCTGCGTGACACGCCGATCGTCAGCTTCATCAACAAACTCGACCGTGACATCCGCGACCCGATCGAACTGCTCGACGAAATCGAAGCCGTTCTGAAGATCAAAGCCGCGCCGATCACCTGGCCGATCGGTTGCTACCGCGACTTCAAAGGCGTTTATCACCTGGCCGACGACTACATCATCGTTTACACCGCCGGTCATGGTCACGAACGCACCGAAACCAAGATCATCGAGAAACTCGACTCCGACGAAGCCCGCGCACACCTGGGTGACGAGTACGACCGTTTCATCGATCAACTGGAGCTGGTTCAGGGCGCCTGCCATGAATTCAACCAGCAGGAATTCCTCGACGGTCAACTGACCCCGGTGTTCTTCGGTACAGCTTTGGGCAACTTCGGTGTTGACCACGTCCTCGACGCCGTTGTCGATTGGGCCCCGCGTCCATTGGCCCGTGTCGCCAACGAACGTACCGTTGAGCCGGTCGAAGAGAAGTTCTCGGGCTTCATCTTCAAGATCCAGGCAAACATGGATCCCAAGCACCGTGACCGCATCGCCTTCATGCGCATTTGCTCAGGCAAGTACGAAAAAGGCATGAAGATGCGCCACGTGCGCACCGGCAAGGACGTGCGCATCGGCGACGCCCTGACGTTCTTCTCCTCCGAGCGTGAGCAACTGGAAGAGGCTTTTGCGGGCGACATCATCGGCCTGCACAACCACGGCACCATCCAGATCGGCGACACCTTCAGCGAAGGTGAAGTTCTCGGGTTCACCGGCATTCCGCACTTTGCGCCGGAGCTGTTCCGTCGTGTGCGTCTGCGTGATCCGCTGAAGTCCAAGCAGTTGCGTCAGGGTCTGCAGCAGTTGGCCGAAGAGGGTGCAACGCAGGTGTTCTTCCCGGAGCGCAGCAACGACATCATTCTTGGCGCCGTGGGTGTGCTGCAGTTTGATGTGGTCGCCAGCCGTTTGAAGGAGGAATACAAGGTTGAGTGCTCCTACGAGCCGATCACCGTGTACTCCGCGCGCTGGATTGAATGCAGCGACAAGAAGAAGCTTGAAGAATTTTCCAACAAGGCTGTGGAGAACCTGGCGGTTGATGGAGGCGGTCATTTGACCTACCTCGCGCCGACACGGGTTAACCTGGCGTTGATGGAAGAGCGCTGGCCGGATGTGAAATTCCGTGCGACGCGTGAGCATCACTAAGCTCTGAGTTGGTTTGTCCGAAGCCCCCTAGGTGTATGCCTTGGGGGTTTTTTATTGCCTTGGGTTTGGGGGTATATCCGTTTCTGCGGGAGTTTCTGATTACGGTTTCGCCCTTACGGCGACTCACTTTTTTTACAAACGCCTAAAAAAAGTAAGCAAAAAAACGCTTGCTCCTACGTGCGGCCCGCTCGCTGGGGCTCGGGGTTCCTTCGCTGCGGGATCGATCCGGGCGCAGCGCCTACGGTTTGCTGCGCTGCACCTCCTCTCGCTGTGTTTGGCTTCGCCAAACGGTCGCTGCGCTCCCACGCCCGGATCAATCCCTCCACTCAGCCTTCCGATGTCGCCTGTGGATCAAGATCAAGATCAAGAGCAGGCGAGCTGACACTCGGCCTATTGAGTGGTGAGGAGCACGGTTTCGGCTTTGGATTTGTGGTGTTTTTGCCCCTCATCGGAACGCCGCCCGCCCAGCCCTCTCCAGAGGGAGTGGGAGCCGATTTGTGAGCCTTTCAGAATCTGGGCTCGACTCGATATCCCACGTCGGCCTACCTCTCCCAATCACCTCGATCAGTCCCCTCTCCCTCCGGGAGAGGGTTAGGGTGAGGGGCTTTTGATCTCAAGTCGGTTTTTTGTAATCTCTCGATGTACTTGGCCACAACGTTTGGCTGGCCAGTACGGTGCTTGTGCTGTTTTAAATTCCGTTGACCCGCCAAGCCACTCGTTCGTCCACCCCGCACAACCCGTCACTTAGGTGATTCCGCTATCAGTGTTATTCAAAAGCAATCTGTCCTTCGAGGGCATTTCCACTCGGCCTTTAGCGTCCTATCTGGTGAACACGGCTGATCGGAACTAGATTTCACACAGCGCCAGTCAGGCACGTATGTCTCACCTGGAAAAGGATGGAGTCGGCTATGAAGAGCAGATTGCTACGCGTTTTATTGCTATTGAAAGTAATGGTGATGCTGTCCCTCGGCACGGCGACGGCTTGGGCCGAGTGCGAGGATCATGATTCTCAGGCCTTCAACGGGCAGGTGGGGCACAGCGGCTTGATGCTCGCCAAATCCGAGTCCGAGCCGGGCGATCAGGGGCAGGGCGGTGCCGCCGACGATGACGACTCGACCACTGACGAGCCGGACACTGATGATCCGGATGAGGGCGATAGCCAGACGTAGATCAAAGATCAAATAAACCCCTGGTTGCGATATCCCTGTAGGAGCTGCGGCACGCTGCGATCTTTTGATCTGGATTTTATCAATCAGAATCTAAAGATCGCAGCGTGCCGCAGCTCCTACAGTTTTAACAACGTGTTGTGCGGGTCGAGCAAGATCGACTTTTCGTCTGGAGCCGTTTGTCAGATTATCAGGATTATGTAGAGATACCTGTCAGATATGACAGTAGACGGTACGTCGTTGAGTCTTTAAGAATGTCCTTGCAGTCTTGGATTTTTTTATGACTAAAAGGAATGACAGCATGAGTAATGAAAAAAGCGAGCATACAGTTGGGGAAATGAAAATATCGGGGCTTGATGTGTCAGGCATTACTACCCGGAATGTTCACGCTGCCCTAATTCCATCCTATCCATATTATTCTTTCGAAGGTTCTTGGGGGGATGACGAAAATATGAGATTGGGTATTTATTCACTGATTAAAAAAGACGATGTTTACAATGTGCATCACCCAGAAGGTGACGGCTTGGCCAAAGTTTATTATCAAGGCAAGGGGCTGAATTATCACGGAGTCTCCGGAATAATTACAATTACAGATTTCGATAGTGAGTTGCAGAAGGCCAACGTCTACGTTGATATATCGATGGGGAGCTATGACTCGGAAGATACTAAGTCTGTCAGAATCGAAGGTGAGTTTGTTGGTTTTAAAATATATGAAAAAAACTCGCCCGAAGGTCTGGCTTTAATTGATAAGGGAAAGATTTCCTAATGTTCCCATTAGGTGCAGGCTTCCTTTGATAGCATTTATGAAGTTTCCCTAGATAAAACTTTTTGTTCATTTTTTAGGTGAGAAAAAATAATCCACAGCATGGATAAAACGCCCACGGTTACGTGGGCGTTCTTTTGTTACGCCGCGCCGTCGAGGAATTGCTCGGCGTAGTGGCAAGCCACCTGCCGGTTATCCAGCGGACGCAGTGCCGGTTCTTCGGTGCTGCAACGCTCGGTCGCGTATGGGCAGTTTCGGATAGCGCTAGAAGAATACGAAAATTTATATTTTAGCGCGTACCGTTTGTCGGCTTCCCCCAGTTAATGACAGTTACCTGTCAGAAGTGACAGTAGACAGGTTGCCGTGCGCGAAATATAAATGAATTGGCAGGTTGGATGTTTTTTGGATAACTAAAGGACTTGGATGATGACGAATAAAGAAGGAAAAAATACCAGTGGGCACCTGAAGGCCACCATTACTGGTGAAGAGGTTTTTTATAGTGAGAAGGTTCGGGTGTTGCAACGACTGGAGGATGGAAGTTATCAGTTTGATGCTGATAAAGGTGATGGCGAATGGCTGGCTTTGGTCGTCCGCACCCTAAATGTGGAAGTGGGAAAATCTTATAAGATAGATCGGTTTGGCGGTGAGGGGACAGCGAATGCTGTCTACTATGCTTCCTATGAAAGTTCGTATAATGGCATTTTAGGCGAAGTCAAAGTAACTAAATTCGATCAGCTTTCGCAGACAGCTGTCGTTGAGGCTAATGTCTCTGTTGTCAATGACGCGGATAAGAAAAAGAAGATCGAGGCGAAAGGCAGTTTCGAAGGTTTCGAAGTTTCGATGTTGCAAGGTTTGGATTTTTGTAAGCCGTAATTGTCAGAACTCTTCTCTCACTGACGTTACAGAAATCCAATTGAGCAACAAGTTGAAAAAGCACGCCCACCTTTAAGTGGGCGTGCTTTTTTTTAAGCAGCGCCGTCGAGAAATTGCTCGGCGTAGTGGCAAGCCACCTGCCGGTTATCCAGCGGACGCAGTGCCGGTTCTTCGGTGCTGCAACGCTCGGTCGCGTACGGGCAGCGCTTGTGGAAAGCGCAGCCTGGTGGCGGGTTCAGCGGGTTAGGCAGTTCGCCGACGATTTTGATCTTCGGCTTGTTTGGATCCGGGTGAATGGTCGGGGTCGCCGACAGCAGCGCCTGGGTGTACGGGTGCAGCGGGCGTTCGTAGATGTCGTTCTTCGGGCCCATTTCCACCGGGCGGCCGAGGTACATCACCATCACGTCATCGGCGACGTGTTGCACCACCGCGAGGTTGTGCGAGATGAACACGTAGGCGGTGTTGAACTCCTGCTGCAGATCCATGAACAGGTTGAGCACCTGCGCCTGAATCGATACGTCAAGTGCCGAGGTCGGTTCGTCCGCCACCAGCACTTTCGGTTGCAGCATCATCGCGCGCGCCAGGGCAATACGCTGACGCTGGCCGCCGGAGAACATGTGCGGATAACGCTGATAGTGCTCAGGACGCAAGCCGACCTGCTTCATCATCGCCTGGACTTTCTCGCGACGTTCGGCGGCGGAGAGGTTTGTGTTGATCAGCAGCGGTTCGCCGAGCTGGTCACCAACTTTCTGCCGTGGATTCAACGAGGCGTACGGGCTCTGGAACACCATCTGCACGTCTTTGCGCAGTTGCTTGCGCTGAGCCTTGTCGGCGCCGGCGACTTCCTGTCCGGCGATTTTCAACGAGCCGGACGAAGGCTCTTCAATCAGCGTCAACGCACGGGCGAGGGTGGATTTGCCGCAACCCGACTCGCCTACAACAGCGAGGGTCTTGCCGGCTTCCAGTTCGAACGACACGCCGTTCAGGGCGCGCACGGTCGCGTGACCCTTGAACAGGCCACGGGAGACTTCGTAGTGACGGGTGAGGTCGCGGGCGGTAAGTACGACGGCCATTACGCCACCTCCTGGTTCAGCGGGTAGAAGCAGCGGGCGAGGCTGTGGGCTTTCGGATCAAGGCCTGGACGCTGCGCGCGGCAGCTGTCCTGCACGTACGGGCAACGCGGCGACAGCAGGCAACCCTGCGGACGGTCGTAACGGCCCGGAACGATGCCCGGCAGGGTCGACAGACGTGAGGCGCCGAGGCTGTGCTCGGGAATCGCCTTGAGCAGCGCTTCGCTGTACGGGTGCGCCGGGATGTCGAACAGTTGCGGCACTTGGCCGACTTCAACGGCTTGGCCGGCGTACATCACGCAGACGCGCTGGGCGGTTTCTGCTACGACCGCGAGGTCGTGAGTGATCAGCACCAGGCCCATGTTCTGTTCTTTCTGCAACGCCAGCAGCAGATCCATGATCTGCGCTTGAATCGTCACGTCCAGAGCCGTGGTCGGTTCGTCGGCGATCAGCAGTTTCGGCTCGCCGGCAATCGCCATGGCGATCGCGACGCGCTGGCTCATACCGCCGGACAGTTGATGCGGGTAGGCATCCATACGGCTGGCGGCGCCCGGGATTTCGACTTTTTCCAGCAGTTCGATCGCACGTTTGCGCGCTTGCTTGCCGGACATTTTCAGGTGCAGACGCAGCACTTCTTCGATCTGGAAACCGACGGTGTAGCTCGGGTTCAGCGCGGTCATCGGATCCTGGAAGACCATCGACAGGTCTTTGCCGACGATCTGCCGACGCTGACGGTTGCTCAGCTTGAGCATGTCTTTGCCGTCAAAGTTGAGCGAGTCGGCGGTGACGATGCCGGGATGCTCGATCAGGCCCATCAGCGCCATCATGGTCACGGATTTACCCGAACCCGATTCGCCGACGATGGCCAGTACTTCGCCTTTGTCGACTTTCAGGTCGAGGCCGTCGACCACCGGGGTCGCGGTCTTGTCGCCGAAGCGAACGTTGAGATTCTTGATTTCTAGCAGTGACATGGGAATCTCCTCAGGCGGCGTTCTTGAGTTTCGGGTCGAGCGCATCG
>NZ_JBIUVN010000024.1:47484-55792 GCF_044742965.1 Pseudomonas sp. NPDC087804
TCAAACCAGGCAGGCTCACCACCCACCAGGCGCGTTCGATGTAGTCGCGGGCCGAAGCCAGCATGGTGCCCCACTCAGGGGTTGGCGGTTGTACGCCAAGGCCGAGGAAGCCCAACGCAGCGGCATCGAGAATCGCCGAGGAGAAGCTCAGGGTCGCCTGAACGATCAGCGGTGCCATGCAGTTCGGCAGCACGGTGATGAACATCAGGCGTGGCAGACCGGCACCCGCGAGGCGCGCAGCGGTCACGTAGTCGCGGTTCAGTTCGCCCATCACGGCGGCACGGGTCAGACGCACGTAGGACGGCAGGGAAACCACAGCAATGGCGATCACGGTGTTGATCAGACCAGGGCCGAGGATGGCGACAATCGCCACAGCCAGCAGCAACGACGGCAGGGCCAGCATGATGTCCATCAGACGCATGATGGTCGGGCCAATCATCTTCGGGAAGAAACCGGCGAACAGACCGAGGAGGATCCCCGGAATCAGCGACATCACCACCGACGACAAGCCGATCAACAGCGACAGGCGCGAGCCCTGAATCAGGCGCGACAGCAAATCACGACCGAGTTCATCGGTGCCGAGCAGGAACTGCATCTGCCCGCCCTCAAGCCACGCCGGCGGCGTCAGCAGGAAGTCGCGGTATTGCTCGCTCGGGTTGTGCGGGGCGACCCACGGCGCGAACAGTGCGCAGAAAATCACCAGCAACATGAACATCAGGCCGGCGACCGCGCCCTTGTTCTTGGAGAAGGCTTGCCAGAATTCTTTGTACGGAGACGGGTACAGCAGGCTTTGATCCGCGGTGGTGGCGGACGTCGCTACTGAGGAAGTTGGAGTGCTCATTGAATTGGACCTCAGCGCTGATGACGGATGCGTGGGTTGGCAAAGCCGTAGAGGATGTCCACTACGAAGTTGACCAGAATCACCAGGCAGGCGATTAACAGGATGCCGTTTTGCACAACCGGGTAGTCCCGGGCGCCGATGGCTTCGATCAGCCATTTACCGATGCCGGGCCAGGAGAAAATGGTTTCGGTCAGGACTGCACCGGCCAGCAGCGTGCCGACTTGCAGGCCGACCACGGTGAGTACCGGAATCAGCGCGTTACGCAGACCGTGGACGAACACCACGCGCGACGGCGACAGGCCTTTGGCCTTGGCGGTGCGGATGTAGTCTTCGCGCAGTACTTCGAGCATCGACGAACGGGTCATCCGCGCGATCACCGCCAGCGGAATGGTGCCGAGCACGATGGCCGGCAGGATCAGGTGATGCAGCGCGTCGAAGAACGCCCCGACGTCATCGGCCAGCAGCGTGTCGATCAGCATGAAACCGGTGCGCGGTTCGATGTCGTAGAGCAGGTCGATCCGCCCGGAAACCGGCGTCCAGCCCAGGCTCACCGAGAAGAACATGATGAGGATCAGGCCCCACCAGAAGATCGGCATCGAATACCCCGCGAGGGAGATGCCCATCACCCCATGGTCGAACAGGGATCCTCGCTTGAGTGCCGCAATCACCCCGGCCAGAAGGCCCAGAATGCCGGCGAACAGCAGGGCGGCCATGGACAGTTCCAGGGTCGCCGGGAATAGAGAGGAGAACTCGGTCCATACGCTGGTTCGCGTGCGCAGGGATTCACCGAGATCGCCTTGAGCCAGTTTGCCGATGTAGTCCAGATACTGGGCATACAACGGTTTGTTCAGACCTAGGCGTTCCATTGCCTGAGCGTGCATTTCGGGGTCGACCCGACGTTCGCCCATCATCACTTCCACGGGGTCGCCAGGGATCATGCGAATCAACGCGAAGGTCAGCAAGGTGATGCCGAAAAACGTGGGGATCAATAACCCCAGTCGGCGGGCAATAAAACTAAACATCTTGTGTAGTACCTCATCAGCCGGTTAGGCGTGCCCGGCGTCCCTGGGGTCAGGGACGCGGGGAGTTTCTTATCTACTTCACCTGGGTGGTGGCGAAGTTATTGGTTGTGAGAGGGCTGATTTGATAACCCTCTACGTTGTTGCGCATTGCCGTGAACATCCTGGTGTGGGCCATGCTGATCCATGGCTGATCCTGATTAAACAGCACTTGCGCCTGTTCGTAGAGCGCGGCGCGTTCGGCCGGATCTACTTTAGCCCGTGCTTCATCCAGCAGTGCCTGGAATTTCTCGTTGCACCAACGTGCATAGTTTTCGCCGTTCTTGGCCGCTTCACAACTGAGCATAGGCGTCAGGAAGTTATCCGGGTCGCCGTTGTCACCCGCCCATCCGGCAGACACCATGTCGTGCTCGCCGTTCTTGGCGCGTTTAAGCATTTCGCCCCATTCCATCACACGGATGTCGATTTTGATCCCGACTTTCGCCAGGTCAGCCTGCATCATTTGCGCGCCGAGCATCGGGTTCGGGTTGGTCGGGCCGCCGCCGTTACGGGTAAACAGAGTAAACACGGTGCCTTCCGGTACGCCGGCTTCTTTGAGCAGGGCGCGGGCTTTGTCCAGATCGCGTGGCGGATTCTTCAGGTCGTGGTTGTAGCCGAGCAAGGTCGGCGGGTACGGGTTGACCGCGACCGAGGCGTTGCCCTTGCCGAACAGCGCGTTGACGTAGGCTTCCTTGTCGAAGGCGATGTCGATGGCCTTACGCACGCGCACGTCGCTCATGTATTTGTGCGTGGTGTTCATGGCGATGTACGAGACGGTCATCGCGTCGAGTTCTTCGACTTTCAGGTTGCTGTCTTTCTTGATGCTCGGGATGTCATCCGGCTTCGGATACAGCGCGACCTGGCACTCGTTGGCCTTGAGCTTCTGCAAGCGGACGTTGTTGTCGGTGGCGATCGCCAGAATCAGCGCTTCGGCTGGTGGCTTGCCACGGAAGTAGTCCGGGTTGGCCTTGAAACGTACCTGCGCATCTTTGGCATAACGCTGGAAGATGAACGGGCCGGTGCCGATCGGCTTGCTGTTCAGGTCGCCGGTCTTGTTAGCCTTGAGCAACTGATCGGCGTATTCGGCCGGATAGATCGAGGAGAACGCCATCGCGATGTCGGCTAGGAATGGCGCTTCGCGGCGGGTCAGGGTGAACTTGACCGTGTTGTCGTCGACTTTTTCTACGCTTTTCAGCAGTTCTTTGAAGCCCATGCTTTCAAAGTACGGGAAGCCCACGCTCGACAGTTTGTGCCACGGGTGATTCGGATCCAGCTGACGCTGGAAGCTCCAGACCACATCGTCGGCGTTCATGTCGCGGGTCGGCTTGAAGTATTCGGTGGTGTGAAACTTGACGCCTTTGCGCAGATGGAAGGTGTACGTCAGACCGTCTTCGCTGATGTCCCAGGATTCGGCGAGTGCCGGGATCACTTCAGTGCTGCCGGGTTTGAAATCGGCCAGGCGGTTGAAGATGGTTTCGGCCACAGCGTCTGCCGTGACTGCAGTTGTGTACTGAACCATATCGAAGCCTTCCGGGCTGGCTTCGGTGCAGACGACCAAGGGCTTGGCCGAGACGCCAACAGCGACACTCAGCAAGGCAGCCGCGATGGCCGCACGTAGGGGAAGCATTTTCATCGATAACCCTCTGCAATCGGTTGAAGACAAAAAGCCGAACGGCCGACTCATCATGAGTCAGCCGTCGGCAGGCGTTTTACAGAATGTTGAACGGAATGGTGGTCACCAGACGGAACTCGTTGATGCTGCCGTCAGCCTGGTTTTCGCTGGCACGGTGAGCGGTGTAAGTGCCGCGAACCGTAGTGGCTTTGAGCGGGCCGCTCTGTACCGCGTAGGTTGCACCGATGCCGTATTCATAGTGGGTTTCGCCGTCCATCGCCTGCACGCCGTCGTAACCGCCACCCTTGTAGTGAGTGCCGTCGATGCCCCAGCCGCGCGCCTGGTAGATGTTGAACTTCAGGCCTGGCACGCCGTATTCGGCCATGTTGATGCCGTAGGAAACCTGGAAGGATTTCTCGTTCGGGCCGTTGAAGTCGGACAGCAGGGAGTTGGCCAGGTAGATGCCGTTGGTTTCGTGCAGGTAGTCGAAGTACTCGTTACCGTTCACTTCCTGATACGAGAAGGTCAGGGTGTGGGCCAGGTGAGTCAGGCCGAACGACAGCGAGTAGGTGTCGTTGTCGATTTCGCCCAGCAGCTTTTTGCCTTCGTCGACGGTTTTGTAGTAGTTCAGGCCGGTGGTCAGGCTCAGTACCGAGCTGTCGCCCAATACGTGCGTGGCGCCGAAGTAGTACTGGTTCCAGATGTCTTCGGCCTGCGTGCCCCAGAGGCTGGTGGTCAGGCTGGCGAATGGCTGGTAGGAAATACCGGCAGTGTTGACGTGATCGGATTCCACCCGGCCGTTGCCGTACTCAGTGCGGAATTTTTGCAGGCTCTGCTCCGAACGTGGCGAGACGCGGTCGAAGGTCGCCACGTCGAACGCCAGGTTGTTGAGCTCTTCGCTGTGGATCGCGACACCTTCGAAGCTCGAAGGCAGGGCACGGTTACCGATCACGTCGACTTGCGGGCTGCTGAAGTTCATGCGGCCGGCGGTCAGGGTGGTGTTGGAAACACGCGCCTTGATGTTGGCCAGGCCCAGTTTGCTCCACTGATCAACCGCGTCGCCGTTGTCTTTGTGGGTCAGGGTACGGTTGTTGCCGGACGCCGGGCCGGTTTTCGGCGCGCCGCCATTACCGGAGGCCAGGTTCTCGCGATCACGCTCCAGCGCGAGGGCGTTGTAGGCCGCGATTTCAGTGCTGAAACCGACAGTACCTTCGGTGAAGCCCGAGTTGTACTTGACGATGGTGCCCTGAACCCAGTTGATCCGGCGGTCGGTCTCAGCCAGTTGACCGTCCTTTTTATAGGCGAACTTGGCGCCACGCTTCAGTTGCTCGTTGGCGTACCAGTTACGGGTCGAACCGCTGATCGATTGACCTTCGACGAAACCGGTGGCTTCCGCCTGGGCGCTCTTGTCGTTGATCGTCACCGGGGTGAACGCCTGGCTCTGGGTTTCCGCATAAGCGGTTGCGGTGATGCTGCTTATGGCCAAGGCCAGTATCGCGGTGCTGCTCAGTTTCATGGGTGAAGCTCCTTTACTTTCTTTTTATGCCGGCTTTTTTGGGTTGGCCGGTTATTGGTTTAGAACTCATTCACACATCGCAAACGTTTGCCAAATGCCTGATTGGCGAATTTCGGCAAAGCGCTTGCGTGAGGGGCTAGACGGGCCCCTCAGCGTTGCGGCTAATCGGTTGGGTTAATCGATGCTGACACCCGAGAAAACGTTGCGTCCGAATGGGCTCACCTTGAACCCTTCGATTTTCGTGCTCAGCGGCTGGTTGACCGTCGAGTGGGCGACAGGCGTGATCGGCACTTGCTGTTTCAGCAACTGCTGAGCCTGTTTATAGAGAACGGTGCGCTGGTCGCGGTCGGTGACGACCTTGGCCTGTTTGATCAGCTTGTCGTACGCCGGATCGCACCACATGGAGTAGTTGTTGCCGCCAATGGCGTCGCAGCTGTACAGCGTGCCGAGCCAGTTGTCGGGATCACCGTTGTCGCCGGTCCAGCCGATCAGGCTGATATCGTGCTCGCCATTCTTGGTGCGCTTGATGTACTCGCCCCATTCGTAACTGACGATTTTCACTTTCAGACCGATTTTGGCCCAGTCAGCCTGGAGCATTTCGGCCATCAGTTTGGCGTTCGGGTTGTACGGACGCTGCACCGGCATCGCCCACAGGGTGATCTCGGTGCCTTCCTTGACGCCCGCAGCCTTGAGCAGCTCTTTGGCTTTTTCCGGGTTGTAGGCGGCGTCTTTGATGCTGTCGTCGTAAGACCACTGGGTCGGCGGCATGGCGTTGACGGCCAGTTGGCCGGCGCCTTGATAAACAGCGTTGAGAATCCCTTGTTTATTCACCGCCATGTCCAATGCCTGACGCACTTCGAGCTGATCGAACGGCTTGTGGCGTACGTTGTAGGCGATGTAACCGAGGTTGAAACCCGGTTTGGAGATCAGTTGCAGTTTCGGATCGTTCTTCAGCGCGTCGACATCGGCCGGACGCGGATGCAGGGTGATCTGGCACTCGTCTGCCTTGAGCTTCTGCACGCGCACGGAGGCGTCGGTGTTGATCGCGAAAATCAGGTTGTCGAGTTTGACCCGGCTCGGATCCCAGTACTGCTTGTTGCCGGTGAAGCGGATGTTCGAGTCTTTCTGATAGCTCTTGAACACGAACGGCCCGGTGCCGATCGGCTTCTGGTTGATGTCGCTCGGTTTGCCGTCGGCCAGCAGCTTGTCAGCGTATTCGGCGGACAGAACGGCGGCGAAGCTCATGGCGAGGTTCTGGATGAACGCGGCGTCGACGCTGTTGAGCGTGAACTCCACGGTCAGCGGCCCGGTCTTCTCGACCTTGGCGATGTTCTTGTTCAGGCTCATCCCGTTGAAGTACGGAAACTCCGTCGGATAGGCCTTACGGAAGGGTTGTTGTGGATCAAGCATGCGATTGAACGTGAAGAGCACGTCGTCGGCGTTGAAATCGCGGGTTGGCTTGAAGTACGGCGTTGTATGAAATTTCACACCTTCACGTAAGTGAAACGTGTACTTGAGACCATCCTCGGAAATGTCCCACTTGGTGGCCAGACCCGGTACGACGTTGGTCGCGCCTTTTTCGAACTCGACCAGACGGTTGTAGATCGGTTCGGCGGCATCGTTATCGGTGGCCGTGGTGTATTGCGCGGTGTCGAAACCCGCGGGGCTGCCTTCAGAGCAGAACACCAGACTTTTGCTGGCGGCGAAACTCGCGGACGTGGCGGCCATCAGGCCGGCGCCCAGCAATGCGGAAAAAACCAAGGTATGGCGCATGACGCTCCCTCTTTTTTAGTGTTGTGCAATGCGCCGCGTCTCGTCCTGAAACGTTGTGGTCGCATTGAGCTCAATCCAATACGTACGGCAAACCGGTGGCCCACACAGAAACTGGTCAGAACCCGACGGTATTAGCCGTGGGCCTGGCAGTAAATGCGTAAAAGCCTGAAAACCTCGTAGGAAAAGGCAACGCGGCCTCGCCACTGCAAGTCTCTGCAGCGGAATCGGCTGTAGGCAAATTCCTAACATCCCGGCAGGTAAAACAGCGGCGACGTCATAAACGTCGCCGCTGCAGTGCCTTATTTGCTGACGCTGACGCCGTAGAAGGAATTCAAGCCGAATGGGCTGATCTTGAAGTCCTGCACGTTGGCGCGCATGGGTTGGTACACCGTCGAGTGAGCGATAGGTGTCATTGGGACTGCATCTTTGAGGACGTGTTGTGCCTCTTTGTACAGTTCGGTGCGCTTACCTTGGTCGGTTGTGCGCTTGGCTTCTTTGACGAGGCCGTCGAACTTCTTGTCGCACCACTTGGAGAAGTTGTTGCCGCTGAGCGAGTCGCAGCCGAACAGCACGTTCAGCCAGTTGTCCGGATCACCATTGTCACCGCTCCAGCCAATGATCATGGCCTGGTTCTCGCCACCTTTGGAGCGCTTGATGTACTCACCCCACTCGTAGCTGGTGATCTTCACTTTCAAGCCGATCTTGGCCCAGTCGGACTGGAGCATTTCGGCCATCAGTTTGGCGTTCGGGTTGTATGGACGCTGAACCGGCATCGCCCACAGAACGATCTCGGTACCTTCCTTGACGCCGGCTTCCTTGAGCAGCTGTTTGGCTTTCTCAGGATCGTACTTGGCATCTTTGATGGTGGTGTCGTAAGACCACTGGGTCGGCGGCATGGCGTTGACGGCGAGTTGGCCCGCGCCCTGATAAACAGAATCGATGATCTGTGGCTTGTTCACAGCCATGTCCAGCGCCTGACGCACGCGCAGGTCAGCCAGCGGGTTTGCCTCGTTGCTGCCTTTGACCTTGTCCATCACGTTGTAGGCGATGTAACCCAGGTTGAAACCCGCCTGGTCAGGCATCTTCAGTGCTGGATCTTCTTTCAGCGCTTTCAGGTCGGCCGGACGCGGGAACAGGGTGACCTGGCACTCGTTCTTTTTCAGCTTCTGAATACGTACCGACGGGTCGGTGGTGATGGCGAAGATCAGGTTGTCGATCTTCACGTCTTCAGGCTTCCAGTAGTCCTTGTTCCCGGTGTAGCGGATGTTGGAGTCTTTCTGGTAGCTCTTGAACACGAACGGGCCAGTGCCGATCGGCTTCTGGTTGATGTCGGCGGCTTTGCCTTCCTTGAGCAGCTGGGCAGCGTACTCGGCGGATTGCACCGAAGCGAAGCTCATGGCCATGTTCTGGATGAACGCGGCGTCGACTTCTTTCAGGGTGAACTTGACGGTGTGGTCGTCGACTTTATCGATCTTGGTGATGTTGGTGTCCATCCCCATGTCGGTGAA
>NZ_JBIUVN010000024.1:55802-75653 GCF_044742965.1 Pseudomonas sp. NPDC087804
CGGGTCATCCGTGTTACTCCTGCGATTAAAGGTGAACAGCACGTCGTCGGCGTTGAACTCACGAGTCGGCTTGAAATACGGGGTGGTGTGGAACTTGACGCCTTCACGCAGGTGGAAGGTGTAAGTCAGGCCATCGTCGGAGATGTCCCACTTGGTCGCCAGACCAGGAATCACAGCGGTGCCGCCGCGTTCGAACTGGGTCAGACGGTTGAACATGGTTTCAGCTGAGGCGTCGAAGTCGGTTCCGGTGGTGTACTGGCCCGGGTCGAAACCGGCCGGGCTGCCTTCGGAGCAGAACACCAGGTTAGTCGCAGCGGATGCGAAAGGTGCGGAGGCTAACAAGCCTGCGCCGACTAGAAACGGAATGACCGCGTGTTTAAGCATGTTGGCCTCATGATTTGTTGTCATTTTTTAGTTGTGAGGTACGACCTCGTGAGTCGTGCCTGCGGATACTTATGCAGGGGCCATACCCATTGCAAGATCCAGAGTGTGTGCGAGCGTTAAACGGTGGCACGTACGTACCTTAATGTCGCATCTGTGTAAGTTTTGACGCATTTGACCGTTTGCGCGGGTTTTTTACGGTGCAAATGGAGCCCCAAAACGGTGCGTTGGTCACGTTGTGTGCGCCGGGGTGGGGCTGGGTGTTACTTATTTATACTGTTGGTTTTTGTAGGATTTTTCTGAGGTTTGGGTGGGGGGTAGGTGGGGGTTGGGTTGTGGATTTTTTTGGAGGTTGTACTGGGTGCAACTGGGGTGCTTCTTTTGGTAGCGCCTTGGGTGAATATCCGTTTTTGGTGGCGTTTCTGATAATGGTTTCGCCCTTACGGCGACTCCCTTTGGCAAACGCCCCAAAGGAAGCAAAGGTCTGTGCCCTGACGTCCGGCCCTCGCTAAGGCTCGGGTTCCTTCGCTCCGGGTTCATCCGGGGGCATCGCCTACGGTTTGCTTCGCTGCACCTCCTCTCGATGCTTTCCCCGTATGAATCCCTCCACTCAGCCTCCCGACGGGCTCTAAGATCAAAAGCAGGCGAGCTGACACTCGGCCTAGTGGTCGGCGTGGGTTTGCCGCGATTTCATGTAGGAGCTGCCGAAGGCTGCGATCTTTTGATCTTCGTTGGATTCGCCCCTCACCCCAGCCCTCTCCCGAGGGAGAGGGGGCCGATTTGTAGGCCTTTCAGAATGTGGGTTCAACTCGGTATCCCAAATCGGCGTACCTCGCCCAAACACCTCGGTCAGTCCCCTCTCCCTCTGGGAGAGGGTTAGGGTGAGGGTTTGTTTTTGATTCATAAAAAAACCGGCAATCACTGCTGATCGCCGGTTTTTCATTCAGCCAAAATCAAATCACTGCATCAATACTTCAATCGAGCCATCCGCCGTCATGCTGACCTGGCTTGTACCCGCTTCAACTTCCGGCGTCACCGGCGCTGCATCCATTGCCGCCGCTTTCATCATCATCGGTGCACGCAGGTACGGTTGTGGGTAACCGTTGCTGTTGAGGTTCAGGTTGACGATTTTGTAGCCCTTGCCGCCGAGTGCGTCGGTGGCCAGTTGGGCGCGGTTTTTGAAGGCGGTGACGGCTTCTTTGAGGAGTTTGTCTTCGCTGGCCTTGCGGGTCCGGTCGGCGATGGCGAAGTCCATGCCGCCCATTTTCAGGTCGCCCAGCAGTTCGCCGGTGAGTTTGGAGAGGGCGGCGAAGTCGGAGCTTTCCAGGCGCAGTTCGGCGCGTTCACGCCAGCCGGTGATCTTTTGGCCTTTGGTGTCGTAGATCGGGTAGCTGTTGCGGCTGCCTTGGCGCAGGGTGATGTCTTTGACTTGTTTGGCCTGGCCGAGGGCCTTGTTCACGGCGGTGCTGATGTCGGCGGCGAGTTTGGCCGGGTCGGTGTTTTGTTCTTCGGTGTAGAGGGTGACGATCATCAGGTCGCGGGCGACTTCCGTGCTGACTTCGGCGCGCAGGGAGATCTGGTTGTAGTGCAGCTCATCGGCGGCCAGGGCCGGGAGGCTGGCGACGCTGCCGACGGTCAGGGCGAGAAGGGCGGCGCTGCGGCGAAATGTGTGCATGAAAGCTCCTTGATGAGGGCGCAGGTGATGGTTCGGGGGCCTGCGTGAAACCATCAGACTCTAGCTTTTATGATCCGGTTCGCCCAGTTACAACTTCTATACAGATACCGCGGATCCCAAGTTCAGAGAGCTTTTGTGGCGAGGGGATTTATCCCCGTTCGCCTGCGCAGCAGTCGCAAATCAGGCTGATGCGGTATGTCTGGTTGAATGAGGTCGTGTGATTTGGGGCGGCTTCGCCACCCAGCGGGGATAAATCCCCTCGCCACAATTGATCTCGGACAGCCATGCGAGGTGGTCAAGTTTGAGAGCCGTACCATGTGGTCGTTTGCCGCACTTTCGCCTCTCAAGCCCGTGGCTTGGTTATACTCCGTGCGATCCGCCTGGAGCGCTCATCAGGAGAGCTCATGCTCGCCCCCGTACAACTGACTTCCGCCACTCGCCAGAACCTCTGGCGGTTGACGTTCATCCGCACCTTGGTGCTCGCCGCGCAGGCTGGCTCCGTAGGCCTGGCCTACTGGCTGCAGCTGTTGCCGTTGCCGTGGGTGCAACTGGCGATGACCCTCGGCTGCTCGACGCTGCTCTGCGTGTTCACCGCCGTGCGCCTGCGCACCTCGTGGCCGGTGACCGAGCTCGAATACGCGCTGCAACTGGCCTGTGATCTGGTGATCCACAGTGCGCTGCTGTATTTCTCCGGCGGTTCGACCAACCCGTTCGTTTCCTATTATCTGGTGCCGCTGACCATCGCTGCGGTGACGCTGCCATGGCGCTATTCGGTGGTGCTGTCGGGCATCGCGCTGGCCCTGTACACGGTGATGCTGACGCGGTTCTATCCGCTGGAAACCTTGCCGATCGCCCGTGAAAACCTGCAGGTCTACGGCATGTGGCTGAGCTTCGCGCTCGCTGCCGCCGTCATCACCTTCTTCGCCGCGCGCATGGCCGAAGAGCTGCGCCGTCAGGAAGAGTTGCGGGCGATTCGCCGTGAAGAAGGTCTGCGCGATCAGCAGTTGCTCGCCGTTGCGACGCAAGCCGCCGGCGCTGCCCATGAACTCGGCACGCCGCTGGCGACCATGAGCGTGCTGCTCAAAGAGATGCAGCAGGATCACCCCGATCCGCTGCTGCAGGACGATCTGAAAGTGCTGCAAGATCAGGTCAAACTCTGCAAGGAAACCCTGCAGCAACTGGTGCGGGCCGCCGAAGCCAATCGTCGTCTGGCGATCGATATGCAGGACGTCACCGACTGGCTCGATGAGGCGCTTAATCGCTGGCACTTGATGCGTCCGGAAGCGAGCTATCGTTTCCATCGTCTCGGCCAAGGCACGGTGCCGCGCATGGCGCCGCCGCCGGATCTGACCCAGGCGCTGCTCAATCTGCTGAACAACGCCGCCGACGCCTGCCCGGAAAACCTTCAGGTAACCCTGGATTGGGATGCCGAAGACGTCACCATCAGCATTCGTGACCACGGCGCCGGTGTGCCGCTGGCCATCGCCGAGCAGATCGGCAAACCGTTTTTTACCACCAAGGGCAAAGGTTTCGGCCTGGGCCTGTTTTTGAGCAAGGCCAGCGTGACACGCGCCGGCGGCTCAGTGAAACTCTATAGTCATGAGGAAGGCGGCACGCTCACCGAGCTGCGCCTGCCCCACGGCGCCCGAGGAGACCAACATGAGTGACGAAATCCAAGTCGAAGGCGAAGAACTGCCGCATTTGCTGCTGGTCGATGACGACGCAACATTTACCCGCGTCATGGCCCGCGCCATGGCTCGCCGTGGCTTTCGCGTCAGCACCGCCGGTTCCGCCGAAGAAGGCCTGACCATCGCCCAGGCCGACCTGCCGGACTACGCTGCGCTCGACCTGAAAATGGACGGCGATTCCGGTCTGGTGCTGCTGCCCAAGCTGCTGGAGCTGGATCCGGAAATGCGCGTGGTGATCCTCACCGGTTATTCGAGCATTGCCACCGCGGTCGAAGCGATCAAGCGCGGCGCCTGCAACTACCTGTGCAAACCGGCCGACGCCGACGACGTATTGGCCGCGCTGCTCTCCGAACACGCCGACCTCGACAGTCTGGTGCCGGAAAACCCGATGTCGGTCGACCGCCTGCAGTGGGAACACATCCAGCGCGTGCTCACCGAACACGAAGGCAACATCTCCGCCACTGCCCGCGCCCTGGGCATGCACCGCCGCACCCTGCAGCGCAAACTGCAGAAGCGTCCGGTTCGTCGCTGAACCTGCGCTGAACGACTATCGCCAGCCCTCGCGATAAAACGCACCGATCAACTATGATCGGTGCGTGTCTGTTCTTTTCTATATCGAGCCTTTTCCATGAATCAGAACGCTGAATATTCCGCGGTCAACGATGCTGTGCGCGGGCAGTTTTTTCGCAAAGTGTGGGCGATCATCACCCCGTATTGGCGCAGTGAAGAGAAGGGCAAGGCCTGGACGCTGTTGATTGCCGTGATTGCGCTCTCGCTGCTTAGCGTGGGCATCTCGGTGTGGTTCAACACCTGGTACAAAGACTTTTACAACGCGCTGCAAAAGAAAGACGAGGCGGCGTTTTGGCAGTTGATTCTGTATTTCTGCGGGATTGCCGCCGTGGCGATTATCGGCGCGGTGTATCGGCTGTATCTGACGCAGATGCTGACGATTCGCTGGCGGGCCTGGCTCACCGAAAAGCATTTCTCGCGTTGGCTTTCCGACAAGAATTACTACCAGCTGGAGCAGGGCGGTTATACCGATAACCCGGATCAGCGGATTTCCGAAGACCTCAATAACTTCACTTCCAACACCCTCGAGCTGGGCATCGGCCTGCTGCGCAATATTGTCAGTCTGGTGTCGTTCTCGATCATTTTGTGGGGCGTGTCGGGCAGTATCGAAGTCTATGGCGTGACCATTCCCGGCTACATGTTCTGGTGCGTGCTGGTTTACGCGATCGTCGGCAGTTGGCTGACGCATTTGATCGGTCGTCGCTTGATCGGCCTGAACAACCAACAACAACGTTTCGAAGCCGACCTGCGTTTTTCCATGGTGCGGATTCGTGAGAACGCCGAAAGCATCGCGTTGTACAACGGCGAACCGAATGAAAATCGTCGCTTGAGCGGCCGCTTCGGCAATGTCTGGCACAACTTCTGGGACATCATGAAAGTGTCCAAGCGCCTGACCTTTTTCACCGCCGGTTACAGCCAGGCGGCGATCATTTTCCCGTTTATTGTGGCGTCGCCGCGTTACCTTGCCGGCAAGATCGAGCTCGGTGAACTGATGCAGATCAGCTCGGCGTTCGGCAACGTGCAAGAGAGTTTCAGCTGGTTCATCAGTGCCTATCAGAGCCTCGCTTCGTGGCGCGCCACGTGTGATCGTCTGCTGAGTTTCCGTCAGGCGATGACCGATAACGAAGAGCGCAAGCCTGCGATCGATGTGCAGAATCAGGGCAGCGAATTGAAGGTGCACAACCTCGGTCTGGATCTGGCCGACGGTCGTCATCTGCTGACCAGCGCCGACATGACCGTTGAGCCGGGTGATCGAGTGATGCTGAGCGGGCGTTCCGGCAGTGGTAAATCGACACTGCTGCGCGCGATGGGACATTTGTGGCCGGCGGGGCACGGCAACATTCGTCTGCCGGCGGCGCGTTACCTGTTCCTGCCGCAAAAACCGTATCTGCCGATCGGCACGTTGCGCGAAGCATTGAGTTATCCACAACCGAGCGAGACCTACGCGCCTGAGCGTTATGCCGAGGTGCTGGAAACCTGCCGCTTGCCGCATCTGGTGGCGCGACTGGACGAAGCCAATCACTGGCAGCGCATGCTGTCGCCGGGTGAGCAGCAACGACTGGCCTTCGCCCGCGCGCTGCTTTATGCGCCGCATTGGTTGTACATGGACGAAGCCACGTCGGCGATGGATGAAGAGGATGAGGCGACGTTGTATCAGGCGTTGATCGATCAGTTGCCAGGGTTGAGTATCGTCAGCGTCGGCCACCGCAGCAGTTTGAAACGCTTCCACCCTAGACATGTACGCATCGACAGCGGCCATCTGGTGGAGCAACCCGTCACCGCCTGACCCCCGGAGCCCTTGTAGGAGCTGCCGGAGGCTGCGATCTTTTGATCTTGATCCATAAAATCAAAAGATCGCAGCCTTCGGCAGCTCCTACAAGGAGGTCGCGTTGACAGTGATCGTACAACCCGCTTGAGCTATGATGGCCTCAAGCCGAATTTTCGAGACAAAATGCAGACCATGGAAAACTTGATCGACACCCCACGCTTCCCGCGCAAGCGCCGCAGCCTGGCACAGGAACTGGTGACGGTGCTGACCGAGCAGATCCGTGACGGCCTGCTCAAACGGGGCGATAAGCTGCCCACCGAGTCGGCGATCATGCAGGAGCACGGCGTCAGCCGCACCGTGGTGCGCGAGGCGATCTCCCGTCTGCAAGCCGCCGGGCAAGTGGAAACCCGCCACGGCATCGGCACGTTTGTGCTCGACACACCGAGCCCGAGCGGCTTTCGCATCGATCCGGCCACCGTCGTCACCTTACGTGACGTATTGGCGATTCTCGAATTGCGCATCAGCCTCGAAGTCGAGTCCGCCGGCCTCGCCGCGCAACGCCGCAGTCCGGAGCAACTGGCAACCATGCGCGCCGCCCTCGATGCACTGAACGACAGCGTCGCCCACGCCAGCGATGCCGTCGCGTCCGACTTCGCCTTTCACCTGGAAATCGCGCTGTCGACCGGCAACCGCTACTTCACCGACATCATGACCCACCTCGGCACCAGCATCATTCCGCGCACGCGGCTGAACTCAGCGCGTCTGGCCCATGACGATCAGCAGCACTACATGAATCGCGTCAGCCGCGAGCATGAAGAGATTTATCAGGCGATTGCCCGGCAGGATTCCGACGCGGCAAGAGCGGCGATGCGGCTGCATTTGACCAACAGCCGCGAAAGGCTGCGCCAGGCTCATGAAGAGGCACAGGCGCAGCGGGGATAAAGGGAAAGCTCAAAGCTCATCGACTTCATAGTCGATGTACTCGATTTCTCCGTCGAACAGCAATTTGAAGGTTTTTTCGACAATGACAAAGCGTTGATCGGGCAGAGCTTCGAATTCGACAAAGTCGTTGATCTGAACGTGCAGGTCGAATTCACGGGGGATCTCCAGCGGAGCAACTCGTGAATCGGGAGAGAAGTTGAAGCGATGCTTGGTCTTCATGTCGGGGGCTTCCTGGGCTGGAAATTTCTCCGATTCGGCCTGCTTTTTCAGAAGCCGGCACCTGTAAGAAAACCAGTTTCGACGAATGGTCATGCTTTCTGACGCCTTTGTATCTTCCTCAAATCGCCATCGCGAGCAGGCTCACTCCTACCTTGAAATGCGTTCCAATGTGGGAGTGAGCCTGCTCGCGATGGGGCCAGCCTCCGTCATGGATTTTTCAGTCTTAGGACAACATCTCTCCTGACCCCCGCTCTATTAACCTTTCTCCATGGTTGATCGAGGGCTCTGCCACAGCCTTCAATAGCGATATAAGCAATCCTGTCCGACAAAAAACCACCCGCAACGATGAAATGCAGTTGACGGTTATCTTTTAAGTTGTACGATGACCTACAACTTCGGCGAAGGCTGAACGTGACAATCACAACAATATTGCTACCCAGGGTGTTCGAATAATGAATCCACAAGAACTGAAGTCCATCCTCTCTGCCGGCCTGCTGTCCTTCCCGGTTACCGATTTCAACGCGCAGGGTGATTTCAACCGTGCGGGCTACATCAAGCGTCTGGAATGGCTGGCCCCGTACGGCGCTTCGGCTCTGTTCGCAGCGGGCGGCACCGGTGAATTCTTCTCCCTGGCCGCCAGCGAATATTCGGAAATCATCAAGACTGCCGTCGACACTTGCGAAACCAGCGTGCCGATTCTCGCCGGTGTCGGCGGTTCGACCCGTCAGGCCATCGAATACGCACAGGAAGCCGAGCGTCTGGGCGCCAAAGGCTTGCTGTTGCTGCCGCACTACCTGACCGAAGCCAGTCAGGACGGCGTTGCCGCTCACGTTGAAGCCGTGTGCAAATCGGTCAAGATCGGCGTGGTCGTCTACAACCGCAACGTTTGCCGCCTCAACGCGCCGCTGCTGGAACGTCTGGCCGAGCGCTGCCCGAACCTGATCGGTTACAAGGACGGTCTGGGCGATATCGAGTTGATGGTGTCGATCCGTCGCCGCCTCGGTGATCGCTTCAGCTACCTCGGTGGCTTGCCGACCGCCGAAGTCTACGCCGCTGCCTACAAGGCGCTGGGCGTGCCGGTTTACTCCTCGGCGGTGTTCAACTTCATTCCGAAAACCGCGATGGATTTCTACCACGCGATCGCTCGCGAAGATCACGCCACCGTCGGCAAGATCATCGACGACTTCTTCCTGCCGTACCTCGACATCCGCAACCGCAAGGCCGGTTACGCCGTGAGCATCGTCAAGGCCGGCGCCAAAATCGCTGGCTATGACGCCGGCCCGGTGCGCGCACCGCTGACCGACCTGACCGGCGAAGAGTACGAAATGCTCGCCGCACTGATCGACAAGCAAGGTGCGCAATAACCCCCGAACAAACCGAGGCCGCTGAGCAATCAGCGGCTTTTGCGTCGAGAGGAGAAAAGGCTGTGACTGATTCCAAGCGTTACGACAATTACATCAACGGTGAATGGGTTGCCGGTGCCGATTACTCGGCCAACATCAACCCGTCCGAGTTGAGCGACACCATCGGCGACTACGCCAAGGCTGATCTGACTCAGGTTCACGCGGCCATCGACGCGGCGCGCGCTGCGTTCCCGAACTGGTCGACCTCGGGCATTCAGGCCCGTCACGATTCGCTGGATAAAGTCGGCACGGAAATCCTCGCCCGTCGCGAAGAACTCGGCACCTTGCTGGCGCGGGAAGAGGGCAAGACCCTGCCCGAAGCCATCGGCGAAGTGACCCGCGCCGGCAACATTTTCAAGTTCTTCGCCGGTGAATGCCTGCGTCTGTCTGGCGACTACGTGCCGTCGGTGCGCCCAGGCGTCAACGTCGAAGTCACCCGCGAAGCACTGGGTGTGGTCGGTCTGATCACCCCGTGGAACTTCCCGATCGCGATTCCGGCGTGGAAGATCGCTCCGGCGCTGGCCTACGGCAACTGTGTCGTGCTGAAACCGGCCGATCTGGTGCCGGGTTGCGCTTGGGCACTGGCCGAAATCATCTCCCGCGCGGGCTTCCCGGCCGGCGTGTTCAATCTGGTGATGGGCAGCGGTCGTTTGGTGGGCGATGCGCTGGTGCAGAGCCCGAAAGTCGACGGCATCAGCTTTACCGGTTCGGTGGGCGTGGGTCGTCAGATCGCCGTTAACTGCGTGTCGCGTCAGGCGAAAGTGCAGCTGGAAATGGGCGGCAAAAACCCGCAGATCATTCTCGACGACGCTGACCTCAAAGAAGCGGTCGAGTTGTCGGTACAGAGCGCGTTTTACTCCACCGGTCAGCGTTGCACCGCGTCGAGCCGCTTGATCGTCACCGCCGGGATTCACGACAAATTTGTCGAAGCGATGGCCGAGCGCATGAAGTCGATCAAGGTCGGCCACGCGCTGAAATCCGGCACTGACATCGGTCCAGTGGTTTCGCAAGCACAGCTTGAACAGGACATGAAGTACATCGACATCGGTCAGTCCGAAGGTGCGCGTCTGGTCAGCGGCGGAGGTCTGGTGACTTGCGATACCGAAGGCTACTTCCTCGCGCCAACGCTGTTTGCCGACAGCGAAGCGTCGATGCGCATCAGCCGTGAAGAGATCTTCGGGCCGGTGGCCAACATTGTTCGCGTGGCGGATTACGACGCGGCGCTGGCGATGGCCAACGACACCGAGTTCGGTCTGTCGGCGGGTATCGCGACGACGTCGCTGAAGTACGCCAACCACTTCAAACGCCACTCGCAGGCCGGCATGGTGATGGTCAACTTGCCGACCGCCGGCGTCGATTACCACGTTCCGTTCGGTGGCCGTAAAGGTTCATCCTATGGCTCACGTGAGCAAGGCCGCTATGCCCAGGAGTTCTACACCGTGGTGAAAACCAGCTACATCGGCTCCTGAATGCAGCACGCGGTGTCGACCCTGACACCGCAATCCCTGTAGGAGCTGCCGCAGGCTGCGATCTTTTGATCCTGATCTTAAAAACAAGATCAAAAGATCGCAGCCTTCGGCAGCTCCTACAGGGAACCCGAAATACGGACATCCCGTAATACAGGGACACCCGGAAAACCGGGCACCAAAGAAGATTCACCCGCGCATAAAAATAATCAGTGGGAGTACATCTACATGCAATCGTCCAAGCCGACTCACGTCCGCTATTTGATCTTGCTCATGCTGTTTCTGGTGACCACGATCAACTACGCCGACCGTGCCACGATCGCCATTGCCGGCTCCAGCCTGCAAAAAGACCTCGGCATTGACGCAGTCACCCTCGGCTACATCTTCTCTGCATTCGGTTGGGCCTACGTGGCCGGGCAAATTCCTGGTGGCTGGCTGCTCGATCGTTTCGGCTCGAAAAAAGTTTACGCCCTGAGCATTTTCACCTGGTCGCTGTTCACCGTGCTGCAAGGCTTTGTCGGTGAGTTCGGCATGTCCACGGCGATCGTTGCGCTGTTTATGCTGCGCTTCCTCGTTGGTCTGGCTGAGGCGCCATCGTTCCCGGGCAACGCACGCATCGTAGCGGCGTGGTTCCCGACCGCTGAGCGCGGTACCGCGTCGGCGATCTTCAACTCGGCGCAATATTTTGCCACCGTGTTGTTCGCCCCATTGATGGGCTGGATCGTGTACTCCTTCGGTTGGGAGCACGTGTTTATCGTCATGGGGATTCTCGGGATTGTGTTTTCGCTGGTCTGGCTGAAAGTGATCTACAGCCCGCGTGAGCACCCACGCATCAACGAAGCCGAGTTCAAGCACATCGCTGAAAACGGCGGCATGGTCGACATGGATCAGACGGGCAAAAAGTCCGACGGCCCGAAATGGGATTACATCCGTCAGTTGCTGACCAATCGCATGATGCTCGGTGTGTATCTGGGTCAATACTGCATCAACGGCATCACCTATTTCTTCCTGACCTGGTTCCCGGTGTACCTGGTGCAAGAGCGTGGCATGACCATTCTCAAGGCCGGTTTCATCGCCTCGTTGCCGGCGATCTGCGGCTTCATTGGCGGCGTGCTCGGCGGGGTGATTTCCGATTACCTGTTGCGTAAAGGCCACTCGCTGACCTTCGCCCGTAAAGCACCGATCATCGCTGGTCTGCTGGTGTCCAGCAGCATCGTTGCCTGCAATTATGTTGATGTGGAATGGATGGTCGTTGGCTTCATGGCCCTGGCCTTCTTCGGCAAAGGCGTTGGCGCACTGGGTTGGGCGGTGGTCTCCGACACCTCACCAAAACAGATCGCCGGTCTGAGCGGCGGCCTGTTCAACACCTTCGGCAACATCGCTTCGATTACCACACCGATCGTGATTGGCTACATCATCAGCTCCACCGGTTCGTTCAAATGGGCGCTGGTGTTCGTCGGTGCCAACGCACTGGTGGCGGTGTTCAGCTACCTGGTCATCGTTGGCCCGATCAAACGTGTGGTACTCAAAGAGCCGCCAACCAACGGCGGTGTTGAAGCCAGCGGTAAATTGTCTCAAGCGCATTCCTGAGGAGCGGCGTCATGCAGTTGATTGAACATTCCGACTCGCCGCGCCACATCCGCCTGCACGAGCGGGACAATGTGGTGGTCGTGGTCAATGACCAGGGCGCACCGGCCGGCACTGAGTTTGCCGATGGTTTGGTGACCGTGGAGTTCGTGCCGCAAAGCCACAAGATCACCCTCGAAGACATTGCCGAGGGCGGTCAGGTGATTCGCTACGGTCAGGTCATTGGCTACGCGTTGCAGCCGATCCGCCGGGGCAGTTGGGTCAAGGAAGATCAACTGCGCATGCCGACCGCGCCGCCACTGGACAGCTTGCCGCTGTCCACCGACGTGCCGGACGCGCAGGCACCGCTGGAAGGCTTCACCTTCGAAGGCTATCGCAACGCTGACGGCACCGTCGGCACGCGCAATATTCTCGGCATTACTACGACCGTGCAGTGCGTCACCGGCGTGCTCGATCACGCGGTGAAACGCATCAAGGATGAGCTGCTGCCGAAGTACCCGCACGTCGATGACGTGGTGGCGCTGACGCACAGTTACGGCTGCGGCGTGGCGATCACCGCCACCGACGCCTACATCCCGATTCGCACCGTGCGCAATCTGGCGCGCAACCCGAACCTCGGCGGCGAGGCGTTGGTGATCAGTCTGGGCTGCGAGAAATTGCAGGCCGGGCAGGTGATGCACGAGGACGATGCTTCGGTGGATCTCAGTGATCCGTGGCTGTATCGCTTGCAGGATTCCAGTCACGGTTTCACCGAGATGATCGAGCAGATCATGGAACTGGCGGAAGTGCGCCTGAAGAAACTCGACCAGCGCCGCCGCGAAACCGTGCCGGCGTCCGAGTTGATCCTCGGCATGCAATGCGGCGGCAGCGATGCGTTTTCCGGGATCACCGCCAACCCGGCGCTGGGCTATGCCTCCGACTTGTTGTTGCGCGCCGGGGCCACGGTGATGTTTTCCGAAGTCACCGAAGTGCGTGATGCGATTTACCTGCTGACCTCTCGCGCCGAGACCAAGACCGTCGCCGAAGAACTGGTGCGCGAAATGGACTGGTACGACCGCTATCTGGCCAAGGGCGAGGCGGATCGCAGCGCCAACACCACGCCGGGCAACAAGAAGGGCGGGCTGTCGAACATTGTCGAGAAGTCGTTGGGTTCTATCGTCAAATCCGGCAGCAGCGCGATCAATGGCGTACTCGGCCCGGGCGAACGTTTCAAGCAGAAGGGGCTGATTTTCTGTGCGACGCCGGCGAGTGATTTTGTCTGCGGGACGCTGCAGTTGGCGGCCGGGATGAATTTGCATGTGTTCACCACCGGGCGGGGTACGCCGTACGGTTTGGCGATGGCGCCGGTGGTGAAGGTGTCGACGCGCACGGAGCTGGCGCAGCGTTGGCCGGATCTGATTGATATCGACGCCGGGCGGATTGCCACCGGGCGCGCGACGATTGAGGAATTGGGTTGGGAGTTGTTTCACTACTATCTGGATGTTGCGAGCGGCAAGCAGCAGACGTGGGCGGAGAAGCACAAGCTGCATAACGACATTACGTTGTTTAACCCGGCGCCGATTACTTAAAACCGCGTTATCGTTCTTCGCGAGCAGGCTCGCTCCCACATTTGAAATGCATTCCCCTGTGGGAGCGAGCCTGCTCGCGAAGGCGATCCAACAGACGCCGAACGATCGGGTGGCTTATCATTAGCCACCTAACGACGCTCACCCAAGGCTCCCTCGGCATGCTGGCAATTTTCCTCGAAACCCTGAACATCACCGCGCCGGTGTTTGCCATGTTGTTTCTCGGTGTGTTGCTCAAGCGCATCGACTGGATCAACGACAACTTCATCCACACCGCCTCGGCGCTGGTGTTCAACGTGACCATGCCGGCGCTGTTGTTCCTCGGCATTCTGCACGCCGACCTGCACGCTGCGTTGCAACCAGCGCTGCTGATCTACTTCTCCGTCGCCACGCTCGTCTGTTTTGCCATCGCCTGGGGCTGGGCAATTTTCAAATGCCCGCGTGAAGATCGCGGCATCTACACCCAAGGCGCGTTTCGCGGTAATAACGGCGTGATCGGTCTGGCGCTGGCGGCGAGCATGTACGGCGATTACGGGATCTCCCTCGGCGCGATTCTCGCGGCGTTGGTGATCCTGTTTTACAACACGCTATCGACGATTGTGCTGGCGGTGTACAGCCCGGTGATCAAGTCCGATCCGTGGAGCATCTGCAAAAGCGTGTTCAGCAATCCGCTGATCATCAGCGTGATTGCGGCGGCGCCGTTTGCCTATTTCAAGATCGGTTTGCCGGGGTGGCTGGAGACTTCCGGGCAGTATCTGGCGCAGACCACCTTGCCGCTGGCGCTGATCTGCATCGGCGGAACCCTGTCGCTGGCAGCGTTGCGCAAGAGCGGCAACATGGCGCTCAGTTCGAGTCTGGTGAAGATGATCGGTTTGCCGGTGCTGGCGACGCTCGGGGCGTGGTTGTGCGGCTTTCGTGGGGCGGAGTTGGGGATTCTGTTTCTGTACTTCGGCAGCCCGACGGCGGCGGCGAGTTTCGTTATGGCGCGGGCGGCGCAGGGCAATCATGAGTTGGCGGCGGCGATTATTGTGCTGACCACGTTGATGGCGGCGATTACCACCAATGTCGGGATCTTTGTTTTGCAGTGGGGTGGGTGGATCTAAAGGGCAACATCAAAAGATCGCAGCCTGCGGCAGCTCCTGCATGGCATACGTTCCCCTGTAGGAGCTGCCGAAGGCTGCGATCTTTCAGCTCTTCTCGTAGCTGTCGATCACTTCCTGCGCCGCGCGAAACGCATCTATCGCCGCCGGCACGCCGGCATACACCGCGCAATGCAGCAGCGCCTCACGAATCTCGTCCACCGTGCAGCCGTTGTTCAGCGCCCCACGCACATGCCCCTTCAGCTCCTGCGGACACTTCAGCGCCGTCAGCGCGGCCAGGGTAATCAAGCTGCGCGTCTTCAGCGGCAAACCTTCGCGATTCCACACACCGCCCCATGCATGTTCATTAACGAAATCCTGCAACGGCTGGGTGAACTCGGTGGCGTTGCCCAGCGCGCGATCGACAAACGCATCGCCCATTACCTGGCGGCGAACTTCTACCCCGGACTTCTTCGATTCGGTCATGGCATATCACTCTTGTGGTGTTGGCGGCGCCAGGCGCGGATGGACGTAAACAACAAATACCCCAGCAGCGGCGGCAGAACGTAAAACAGCATCAGCCGCTCCAGTTTGCCGGCCAGCGGCATGCCGGTGGTGAACGACACCACGTGCAGCCCGTAGACCAGATACAAACCGAGCAGCAACAAACCTTCGGCGCGGGTCACGCGGTAGCCGGAATAGAACACCGGCAGGCACAGCGCGGCGACGCCGAGCATCACCGGCAGATCGAAATCCAGTGCGTTCGGCGATACCGACAATGGTGTCGGCGCGATCAAAGCGGTGAGGCCGAGCACGCCGAGCAGGTTGAACAGATTGGCGCCGATCACGTTGCCCACGGCGATGTCGCGTTGGCCGCGCAGGGCGGCGATCAGCGAGGTCGCCAGTTCCGGCAGCGACGTGCCGACAGCGACCACGGTCAAACCGATCACCCGTTCCGAGAAGCCCAGATCCGTCGCTACCACCACGGCCGCGCCGAGCAGCAGATGCCCGGCGAATACCAGCATCGCCAGCCCGACGATGATCATCAAAACGCTGGCAAGCCATGAGGTTTTTACCGCGTCGGGTTGCGCGGAATGCGGTCGCGCCGAGTGCCGTGACTGGCGCAACAGCAAGCCGAGATACAACGCTAAAGCACCGAGTAACAGAGCGCCGTCGAAGCGGCTGATCTCTTCATTCCACGCCAACACGAACACCAGCAGACTGGCGCCGATCATCAGTGGAATGTCGAGACGCACCAGTTGCCGCGACACGCGCAGCGGAATGATCAGCGCCGACAAACCGAGGGTCACAAGGATGTTGAAGATGCTGCTGCCGACCACGCTGCTGACGGCGATGTCGGGGGTGTGCCCCAGCGCGGCTTGCACGCTGACGGCCATCTGCGGCGCACTGCTGCCGAGGGCGACAATGGTCAGGCCGATGATCAATGGACGCACATGCAGACGCTCGGCCAGACGCACCGCCGCGCGCACCATCAGTTCGGCGCCGAAGATCAGCAGGCACAGGCCGGCGAGCAATTCGATCACGCTGATCAGCGGTAAATCGGTCAGTCCGAAAATGGTCAGCGCTCCATCAGTCGAGGGCCTGCACGCGAACCCGCGCGGTACCGCTGCTGAGCATACCGAGTTGTTTGGCGGCTTCGCGTGAAACATCAATCAGGCGTCCACGCGTATGCGGGCCACGATCATTAATGCGCACCACAACGGACTCATCGTTTTTCAGGTTGGTGACCTTCACCCGCGTGCCAAAGGGCAACTGGCGGTGGGCGGCGGTCAGGGAATTCTGGTTGAACGCTTCGCCACTGGCGGTGCGTTTACCGTGGTGCTTGGCACCGTAATAAGAAGCGACGCCGGTCTGGTCGTAACCGTGCGGGTCGATGGTGTCGGTACTGGCACAACCGGCCAGCAAAGAGAGCAGGGCGCAGGCGCCGAGCAGACGTTTCATTCAGATACTCCAAAGTGATCGTTCCCACGCTCCAGCGTGGGAATGCATCCCGTGACGCTCTGCGTCACACCGCAATGGACGCGGAGCGTCCGGGGCGGCATTCCCACGCAGAGCGTGGGAACGATCCCCGAGCGCGGGGCCAGAATCAGCCTTCGAGCTTGCTTTTCAGCAGTTCGTTCACTTGCTGCGGGTTGGCTTTGCCTTTCGACGCTTTCATCGCCTGGCCGACAAAGAAGCCGAACATCTTGCCGCGTTTGGCTTCATCCGCCGCACGGTACTGTTCAACTTGCTCGGCGTTGGCCGCGAGCATTTCGTCGAGCACCGCCGAGATTGCGCCGCTGTCGGTCACTTGTTTCAGGCCGCGTTTTTCGATGATCTCGTCTGCGCTGCCTTCACCGTTGGCCATCGCTTCAAACACCACCTTGGCGATCTTGCCGGAGATGGTGTTGTCCTTGATGCGCAGCAGCATGCCACCCAACAGTTCCGCCGACACCGGCGACTCGTCGATGTCCAGGCCTTGCTTGTTGAGCAGGCTGCCCAACTCGACCATCACCCAGTTCGCCGCCAGTTTGGCGTCGCCGCCGATGCTCGCGACTTTCTCGAAGTAATCGGCTTGCTCGCGGCTGGTGGCCAGCACGCTGGCGTCGTAGACCGACAGACCGAATTGCTCCTGGAAGCGCTCGCGTTTCTGCGGAGGCAGTTCCGGCAGGGTGGCGCGCACCTCGCCGAGGAACGACTCTTCGATGACCACCGGCAGCAGATCCGGATCGGGGAAGTAACGGTAGTCGTTGGCTTCCTCTTTCGAACGCATCGGACGGGTCTCGTCCTTGTTCGGATCGTACAGACGGGTCTGCTGGATCACTTTGCCGCCGTCTTCGATCAGCTCGATCTGACGCTGGATCTCGGAGTTGATCGCCTTCTCGATGAAGCGGAACGAGTTGACGTTTTTGATCTCGCAACGCGTGCCGAACTCGACTTGGCCTTTCGGGCGGATCGACACGTTGCAGTCGCAACGCAGCGAACCTTCGGCCATGTTGCCGTCGCAGATGCCCAGATAACGCACCAGCGCGTGGATCGCCTTGACGTAAGCCACGGCTTCCTTGGCGCTGCGCATGTCCGGCTCGGAAACGATTTCCAGCAGCGGCGTGCCGGCACGGTTCAGGTCGATGCCGGTGGCGCCGTTGAATTCTTCGTGCAGGCTCTTGCCGGCGTCTTCTTCCAGGTGCGCGCGGGTGATGCCGACGCGTTTGACGGTGCCGTCTTCCAGCGCGATGTCCAGGTGGCCCTTGCCAACGATCGGCAATTCCATCTGGCTGATCTGGTAGCCCTTCGGCAAGTCCGGATAGAAGTAGTTTTTACGGGCGAACACGTTGTGCTGACCGATCTCGGCGTCAATCGCCAGACCGAACATCACCGCCATACGCACCGCTTCCTGGTTCAGCACCGGAAGAACGCCGGGCATGCCCAGATCGATCAGGCTGGCCTGGGTGTTCGGCTCGGAACCGAATGTGGTGGAACTACCGGAAAAGATTTTCGACCGGGTGGTGAGCTGGGTGTGAATCTCCAGCCCGATCACGACTTCCCATTGCATGTGTGTCTCCTCAGAAGCCGGTTGGGGTGCGGGTGTGCCAGTCAGTGTTGAGCTGATACTGGTGCGCAACATTGAGCAAACGGCCTTCCTGGAAATACGGCGCAAGCAACTGCACGCCCACCGGCAGACCGTCGACAAAACCGGCCGGCATCGACAGGCCCGGCAGGCCCGCGAGGTTGGCGGTGATGGTGTAGACGTCTTCCAGATAAGCAGCGACCGGGTCACTGTTCTTGGCGCCAAGCTTCCAGGCCGGGTTCGGCGTGGTTGGGCCGAGGATGATGTCGACTTCATTGAAGGCAGCCATGAAGTCGTTTTTCACCAGACGACGGATCTTCTGCGCTTTCAGGTAGTAGGCGTCGTAGTAACCGGCGGACAGCGCGTAGGCACCGACCATGATCCGGCGCTGGACTTCCGGGCCGAAGCCTTCGCCACGGGAGCGCTTGTACAGGTCGATCAGGTCTTTCGGTTGCTCGCAGCGATGGCCGAAACGCACGCCGTCGAAACGCGACAGGTTCGAAGAAGCCTCTGCTGGCGCGATCACGTAGTACGCAGGAATCGCGTGCTGCATGTTCGGCAGGCTGATTTCCTTGATCACGGCACCGAGCTTCTGCAGCTCTTTAATGCTGTTCTGGATCAGTTCGGCGATGCGCGGGTCGAGACCGGCGCTGAAGTATTCCTTCGGCACGCCGATGCGCAGGCCTTGCAGCGAATCGCCGAGGCTTGCGGAGTAATCCGGAACCGGCTCATCGATGCTGGTGGAGTCGTTCTGATCGAAGCCAGCCATACCTTGCAACAAAATTGCGCAGTCTTCAGCCGTGCGCGCCAACGGGCCGCCCTGATCGAGACTGGAGGCGTAAGCGATCATGCCCCAGCGCGAAACGCGACCGTACGTCGGTTTCAGGCCGGTGAGGTTGGTGAACGCTGCTGGCTGACGAATCGAACCGCCGGTATCGGTGGCCGTCGCCGCTGGCAACAGACGAGCGGCAACTGCGGCCGCCGAACCGCCGGACGAACCGCCCGGTACGTGTTCCAGATTCCACGGGTTTTTCACCGCGCCGTACCAGCTCGACTCGTTGGCCGAACCCATGGCGAACTCGTCCATGTTGGTCTTGCCCAGGGTCACGGCGCCGGCAGCGGCCAGCTTCGCGACCACGGTGGCGTCGTATGGGGCCTTGAAGTTGTCGAGCATCTTCGAACCGCAGCTGGTGCGAATGCCCTGAGTGCAGAACAGGTCTTTGTGGGCGATCGGCGCGCCGAGCAGGGCGCCGCTCTCACCGTTGGCGCGGCGGGCATCGGCGGCTTTCGCCTGCTCGAGAGCCAGCTCTTCGGTGAGGCTGATGAAACTATTGAGCTGCGGGTCGAGCTGGGTAATACGCGCCAGCAGGACTTTGGTCAGCTCTTCGGAGGAAAACTTTTTATCGGCGAGACCGCGGGCGATCTCGGCCAGAGTCATTTGATGCATTGCAGGCTCTTTCCCTTTAGTCGATGACTTTCGGAACCAGATACAGGCCGTTTTCGACCGCTGGTGCGATGGACTGGTAGGCCTCGCGGTGATTGCTCTCGGTCACGACGTCGGCACGCAGGCGCTGACTGGCTTCCAGCGGGTGGGCCAGAGGCTCGATACCGTCGGTATTAACAGCCTGCATTTCGTCGACCAGCCCGAGAATGCTGTTGAGGGCGGAAGTAATGTGTGGAAGATCAGCATCATTGAGGCCAAGGCAGGCCAGATGAGCAATCTTTTCCACGTCGGAGCGTTCTAGCGCCATCGGGATTCTCCAGTGGAAAACAGAACACACGGCGTCCGTGTGTTAGATTGTTCGGAACACTACCGCACTTCTACGGTCATAAGGCCGCGATTGTGGGGCTTGGTGCACAGAAAAGCGGCCAATTTAACATATTGGCGCCTTGCCCAAAATCCCTGTCGTTGTTAGAGTTTGCCGCACTTTTTTACCCAC
>NZ_JBIUVN010000025.1:0-54647 GCF_044742965.1 Pseudomonas sp. NPDC087804
TGACTCATGGCACACATATAAGCTGGTGGTAGTACCCGTAACGGTCGCGACTCAGAAGCCAAACGCCTGGCGTTAAGATGTATGGCGGCCAGAAAATCATTCCGGGCAACATCATCGTGCGTCAGCGCGGCACCCAATTCCACGCTGGCTACGGCGTTGGCATGGGTAAAGATCACACCCTCTTCGCGAAAATCGAAGGCGTGATCAAGTTTGAAGTAAAGGGCGCGTTCAACCGCCGTTACGTGAGCGTTGTCGCAGCTTAATTGCGCAATCGCTGGAAAAGCCCTGTCTCGCGACGGGGCTTTTTCGTTTGTGGGGTGAGTCTCTTGCAAAACTGTTTGTATGGGCTGTCGGCGTGCGATGCAGGTCGTGTTTTGGGGTCGCTGCGCTCATTTTTGCAAGAGTCTTATGTCTTGATTGTTTTTCGGCTCGTCCGTACGGCGAGAGGCGTTGGTTATGAAGTTTGTTGATGAAGTATCGATTCGCGTAAAGGCTGGTGACGGTGGCAACGGTGCCATGAGTTTCCGTCGGGAAAAATTCATCGAAAACGGTGGCCCGAACGGTGGTGATGGCGGTGACGGCGGTTCCATCTACATGATGGCTGACGAAAACCTCAACACCCTGGTCGACTACCGTTACACCCGGCACTTCGATGCCGAGCGCGGTTCCAACGGTGGCAGCACTGACTGTACCGGCAAGAAGGGCGAAGACCTGATCCTGCGTGTGCCGGTTGGCACCACAGTGATCGACTCCGCCACTCAGGAAGTCATCGGTGACCTGACCAAAGCTGGTCAGAAGTTGATGGTTGTGCAGGGCGGCTGGCACGGTCTGGGCAACACCCGTTTCAAATCCAGTACCAACCGTGCGCCGCGTCAAACCACGCCGGGTAAGCCGGGTGAGCAGCGCGACCTGAAACTGGAAATGAAAGTACTGGCTGACGTTGGCCTGCTGGGCTTGCCGAACGCCGGTAAAAGTACTTTTATCCGTTCGGTATCGGCGGCCAAGCCGAAAGTTGCCGACTACCCGTTCACCACGCTGGTGCCAAACCTCGGTGTGGTCAGCGTCGATCGTTGGAAGAGCTTCGTTGTTGCGGACATTCCGGGTCTGATCGAAGGCGCTTCTGACGGTGCCGGTTTGGGTATTCGCTTCCTCAAGCACCTGGCGCGTACGCGTCTGCTGCTGCACCTCGTCGACATGGCGCCGCTGGATGACGCCAGCGCTCCTGACGCGGCAGAAGTGATCGTCAACGAGCTGATCAAGTTCAGCCCGTCCCTGGCCGAGCGTGATCGCTGGCTGGTGCTGAACAAGTGCGACCAGATCCTTGAAGAAGAGCACGAAGAGCGCGTCAAGGAGATCGTTGATCGTCTGGAATGGACTGGCCCGGTTTACGTGATTTCGGCTATCGCCAAGATCGGTACCGAGCGTCTGTGCCATGACATCATGCGTTACATGGAAGATCGTGCTGATCGCCTTGCTGCCGATCCGGCTTACAAGGAAGAGCTGGCCGACCTCGATCAGCGCATCGAAGACGAAGCCCGCGCCCAGTTGCAGGCGCTGGACGACAAGCGTGCCCTGCGCCGCAGCGGCGTGAAGTCGGTTCACGACATCGGCGACGATGATTGGGACGAAGAAGATGTAGATGACGAAGACGGTCCGGAAATCATTTACGTGCGTGACTGATCCGTTGCGATAAACTTGAACGCCGCTCAATCGAGCGGCGTTTTAGTATCTGGAAATCGATCGTTGGTAAGGCATAGCCACGAATAACGTCACGGGCGGCGCTGGGTCGCGCTGCCCTCAAGCTAAGGTTGAAGATGATGCGGAGCAAGGTGACAGGTGCGCAGCGTTGGGTCGTGAAGATCGGCAGCGCTTTGCTGACAGCAGATGGCAAAGGGCTGGATCGCGCGGCTATGAGTGTCTGGGTTGAGCAAATGGTGGCGCTGCATGAAGCGGGCGTGGAGCTGGTGCTGGTGTCCTCCGGGGCAGTGGCGGCCGGTATGAGCCGTTTGGGCTGGACCGCGCGACCCAGCGCGATGCACGAGCTCCAGGCGGCCGCCGCGATCGGTCAGATGGGTTTGGTGCAGGCGTGGGAATCAAGCTTCGCCGAGCATGGCCGGCACACGGCGCAAATTCTCCTGACTCACGACGATCTGTCCGACCGCAAGCGCTACCTCAATGCTCGTAGCACCTTGCGCGCGCTGGTCGAGCTGAAAGTCATTCCGGTGATCAACGAAAACGACACCGTGGTGACTGACGAAATCCGTTTTGGCGACAACGACACGCTGGCGGCGCTGGTGGCCAACCTGGTCGAAGCGGATCTGCTGGTGATCCTTACCGACCGCGACGGCATGTTCGACGCCGATCCGCGCAACAATCCGGATGCGCAGCTGATTTACGAAGCGCGCGCCGATGATCCTTCTCTCGATGCGGTCGCCGGCGGTACCGGTGGTGCGTTGGGGCGTGGCGGCATGCAGACCAAGCTGCGCGCGGCGCGTCTGGCGGCGCGTTCCGGTGCACACACCATCATCGTTGGCGGGCGTCTTGAGCGCGTGCTTGATCGCCTGAAAGCGGGCGAGCGCATCGGCACCTTGCTGTCGCCTGAGCGCGGCATGCTCGCGGCGCGTAAACAGTGGCTAGCCGGCCATCTGCAAACGCGCGGTACCCTGGTGCTGGACGATGGTGCGGTGTCGGCGTTGTCCAAAGGCAACAAAAGCCTGCTGCCGGTCGGCGTCAAACTGGTGCAGGGTAGCTTCCGTCGCGGTGAGATGGTGGTGTGCGTGGCGCCGGACGGTCGTGAGATCGCCCGTGGCCTGGCCAACTACAGCGCGCTGGAAGCACAAAAAATCATCGGTCAGTCGTCGGATGCGATTGTCGGTTTGCTCGGTTACATGGCGGAGCCAGAACTGGTTCACCGTGACAACCTGATCCTGGTGTAAGGAAAACTCGATGCGTTTAGCAAAAGGATTGTTGGGCCTGCTGATGGCGATGCCATTGCTGGCCTCGGCCGAGGAAATCGGTCAGGTGTCGACAGTGTTCAAATTCGTCGGCCCGAACGACCGGATCGTGGTCGAAGCGTTTGATGATCCGAAGGTCGAAGGCGTGACCTGCTACCTGTCGCGCGCCAAGACGGGCGGGGTGAAGGGTGGTTTGGGTCTGGCTGAAGATCGCGCAGAAGCGTCGATCGCCTGTCGTCAGGTGGGGCCGATCAAGTTCAATGGCGATCTGAAGGATGGCGATGAGGTGTTCAAGGAGCGCACGTCGCTGGTGTTCAAGACCATGCAGGTGGTGCGTTTCCTCGACAAGAAACGCAATACGCTGGTGTACCTGGTCTACAGCGATCGCCTGATCGAAGGCAGTCCGCAGAATGCCGTGACGGCGATCCCGATCTTGCCGTGGGTGCCCGTCCAGCAATAACCCCGCAAACCAACTGTAGGAGTGAGCCTGCTCGCGATAGCGGTGTAACAGTCAATAATTGCATCGACTGACACATCGCTATCGCGAGCAGGCTCACTCCTACATTTTTTTGCGCTGGATTTGTTAAATCACAGGCAATAAAAAACCGACCCTAAGGTCGGTTTTTTAATGACTACGTCGATTAAGCAGCTTCTTTCAGCGCTTTAACGTGGCCATTCAGACGGCTCTTATGACGAGCAGCCTTGTTCTTGTGGATGATGCCTTTATCGGCCATACGGTCGATAACTGGCACAGCCAGAACGTATGCAGCTTGAGCTTTTTCAGCGTCTTTTGCGTCAATGGCTTTAACTACATTCTTGATGTAGGTGCGAACCATGGAACGCAGGCTGGCGTTGTGGCTGCGACGCTTCTCAGCCTGTTTTGCACGTTTTTGGCGGAAGGTGAGTTGGCCACCGTCGAGCTCCTCGAAAGACTTTTTAGGAAATAGCAAACAAAATAGGCCGCGAATCATGCCGATGAAGAGAAGTCTTGTCAAGGGCACTTGAATCGTTCCGCTAAGTGGTAGGTATAAAGAGGCGGGATATTTATTTCCGGCGCTTGACCTGTAAACTCGCGAGCTTTGGCTCTGTGCTGCTGCGGCGCGGAGTATCGCATAAGTAGGCGCTTAATTCGCCTGCTGTTTATCGACAGGCACAAATTCCCTCAATGAATCTGCTCAAATCGTTGGCCGCCGTCAGCTCTATCACGATGCTTTCCCGGATTCTGGGTTTTGTTCGTGACACGCTCATTGCCCGCACATTCGGCGCCGGGATGGCGACAGACGCCTTCTTTATCGCCTTCAAACTGCCCAATCTGCTGCGAAGAATTTTTGCCGAGGGCGCTTTCTCCCAGGCATTCGTGCCAATTCTGGCCGAATACAAAAGTCAGCAGGGCGAAGAGGCGACCCGTACCTTCATTGCCTACGTATCGGGCCTGCTGACGCTGGTACTGGCGATCGTCACCGCACTGGGCATGATCGCGGCGCCTTGGGTGATCTGGGCCACGGCGCCCGGTTTCACCGATACACCGGAAAAATTCCAGCTCACCTCTGATCTGTTGCGGGTGACGTTCCCCTATATATTGCTGATCTCGCTGTCATCGCTGGCCGGCGCGATCCTCAATACCTGGAACCGTTTCTCGGTGCCCGCATTTGTGCCGACGCTGCTCAACGTCAGCATGATCGTGTTCTCGCTGTTCCTCACGCCGTACTTCGATCCACCGGTCATGGCCCTTGGCTGGGCGGTATTGGTCGGTGGTCTGGCGCAGCTGCTCTATCAACTGCCGCACCTGAAAAAGATTGGCATGCTGGTGCTGCCGCGTCTGAACCTGCGCGATACCGGCGTGTGGCGCGTGATGAAGCAGATGCTGCCGGCCATCCTTGGTGTCTCGGTCAGCCAGATTTCGCTGATTATCAACACCATCTTCGCCTCGTTTCTGGTCGCAGGTTCGGTGTCGTGGATGTATTACGCCGACCGTTTGATGGAGTTGCCATCCGGTGTGCTTGGCGTGGCGTTGGGCACGATTTTGCTGCCGACATTGGCGAAAACCTATGCGAGCAAGGATCGTCACGAGTATTCGCGGATTCTCGATTGGGGCCTGCGTCTGTGCTTTGTGCTGGTGCTGCCGTGCTCGCTGGCGTTGGGGATTCTCGCCGAGCCGCTGACCGTGTCGCTGTTCCAGTACGGTCAGTTCAGTGGCTTCGACGCAGAAATGACTCAACGTGCGCTGATTGCTTATTCTGTCGGCCTGCTCGGGATTATTGTGATTAAAGTGTTGGCGCCGGGCTTTTATGCGCAACAGAACATCCGAACCCCGGTGAAAATCGCAATTTTCACTTTGGTGGTTACCCAGCTGTTCAACCTGGTATTGATCGGCCCACTGGCTCACGCCGGTCTGGCCTTGGCCATCAGTGCGGGTGCCTGCCTCAACGCCGGGCTGCTGTTCTATCAACTGCGCAAACAGCAGATGTATCAGCCGCAGCCGGGTTGGGCCAAGTTCGGTTTCAAACTGGTGGTCGCGGTGGCGGTGATGTCCGTGGTGCTGTTGATCGGCATGCATTTCATGCCGCCATGGGATCAAGGACACATGCTTGAGCGCTTCCTGCGTCTGGGCGCCTTGGTCGCGGCGGGCGTGGTGTCCTATTTCGGTATGTTGCTGCTGCTCGGTTTCCGCCTGCGCGACTTCAATCGCAAGGCCTTGAGCTAAGGTTTTTCTCTTTATGGATGGGCGCGGGCCGGCAGTTTTGTCGGCTCGTTCACTTTGCGTTACGGTGTTGCCTGTCGTCGGCCGTCGGGTGTGGTTATAATCGACCACTTTATGAGCAAGAAGCGCGTTATGCAGCTGGTTCGAGGCCTCCACAACTTGCGCCCCCAGCATCGGGGCTGCGTCGCCACTATTGGCAACTTTGACGGTGTTCACCGTGGTCACCAGGCTATCCTGGCCCGACTGCGTGAGCGTGCGCTCGAGTTGGGCGTACCCAGCTGCGTGGTGATTTTCGAGCCGCAGCCACGGGAATTCTTTGCCCCCGAGACCGCGCCGGCACGTCTGGCCCGGTTGCGCGACAAGCTGCAACTGCTGGCCGCCGAAGGCGTTGACCGGGTGTTGTGCCTGGCGTTCAACCAGCGCTTGAGCAAACTCAGCGCCAGTGAGTTCGTCGACACCATCCTCGTCGATGGCCTCGGCGTGCAGCATCTGGAAGTCGGTGACGATTTCCGCTTTGGCTGCGACCGCCTCGGTGATTTCGATTTCCTGATGCAGGCCGGGCAGGTTCACGGTTTTACCGTCGAAGCGGCGCAAACCGTCGAGCTGGACGGCATTCGCGTCAGCAGCACGCAAGTGCGCAACGCCTTGGCCGCCGCCGATTTTGCCTTGGCCGAACGTTTGCTCGGTCGCCCGTACCGGATCGCCGGTCGTGTGCTGCACGGCCAGAAACTGGCCCGGCAATTGGGCACGCCCACTGCCAACATTCAACTCAAGCGTCGTCGCGTGCCGTTCACCGGGGTCTATCTGGTGGATGTCGATATAGACGGCAAGACCTGGCCCGGCGTCGCCAATATCGGCGTGCGGCCCACGGTACAAGGTGATGGCAAGGCCCACCTTGAAGTCCATCTTTTAGATTTTGCCGGCGATCTGTATGACCGGCGTTTGACGGTGGTTTTCCACCAAAAGCTGCGTGAAGAGCAGCGCTTCGCCTCCCTGGAGGCATTGAAAACGGCGATCAATGCGGATGTCGCCACCGCCCGTGCACTAGCCGCACCTAGCGCCCATCGCTAATGAAGAGCCTTAAATGACCGACTATAAAGCCACGCTTAACCTTCCGGACACCGCCTTCCCAATGAAGGCCGGCCTGCCACAGCGCGAACCGCAGATTCTGCAGCGCTGGGACAGTATTGGCCTGTACGGAAAGTTGCGCGAGATTGGCAAGGATCGTCCGAAGTTCGTTCTGCATGACGGCCCTCCGTATGCCAACGGCACGATCCACATCGGTCACGCACTGAACAAGATTCTCAAGGACATGATCATCCGCTCGAAGACCCTGTCGGGTTTCGACGCGCCGTATGTTCCGGGTTGGGACTGCCACGGCCTGCCGATCGAGCACAAGGTTGAAGTGACCCACGGCAAAAATCTGGGCGCGGACAAGACCCGCGAACTGTGCCGTGCCTACGCCACCGAGCAGATCGAAGGGCAGAAGTCCGAATTCATCCGTCTCGGCGTGCTGGGCGACTGGGCCAACCCGTACAAGACCATGGATTTCAAGAACGAGGCCGGTGAAATCCGCGCCCTCGCGGAAATCGTCAAGGGCGGTTTCGTGTTCAAGGGCCTCAAGCCGGTGAACTGGTGCTTCGACTGCGGTTCGGCCCTGGCTGAAGCGGAAGTTGAGTACGAGAACAAAAAGTCCTCGACCATCGACGTTGCGTTCCCGATCGCTGACGAAGCCAAACTGGCTGCCGCGTTCGGTCTGCCATCGTTGAGCAAACCTGCCTCGATCGTGATCTGGACCACCACCCCGTGGACCATCCCGGCCAACCAGGCACTGAACGTTCACCCGGAATTCAACTACGCACTGGTGGATGTCGGCGACAAGCTGCTGGTGCTGGCTGAAGAGCTGGTTGAAGCCTGCCTGGCGCGCTACGGCATCGAAGGTTCGGTCATCGCGACCACCACCGGTAAAGAGCTGGAGCTGATCAACTTCCGTCACCCGTTCTACGACCGTCTGTCGCCGGTGTACCTGGCTGACTACGTTGAACTGGGCGCTGGCACCGGCGTGGTTCACTCCGCTCCGGCTTACGGCGTAGACGACTTCGTGACCTGCAAAAAATACGGCATGGTCAACGACGACATCCTCAATCCAGTACAAAGCAACGGCGTTTACGTGCCGTCGCTGGAATTCTTCGGCGGCCAGTTCATCTGGAAGGCCAACCCGGCCATCGTCGACAAGCTGACCGAAGTCGGTGCGCTGATGCACACCACCGTCATCGAACACAGCTACATGCACTGCTGGCGCCACAAGACTCCGCTGATCTACCGCGCCACCGCGCAGTGGTTCATCGGCATGGACAAAGAGCCAACCAGCGGCGACACCCTGCGTGTACGTTCGCTCAAAGCCATCGAAAACACCAAGTTCGTCCCGGCCTGGGGCCAGGCGCGTCTGCACTCGATGATCGCCAACCGTCCTGACTGGTGCATCTCGCGTCAACGTAACTGGGGCGTGCCGATCCCGTTCTTCCTGAACAAGGAAAGCGGCGAGCTGCACCCACGCACCGTCGAGTTGATGGAAGAAGTCGCCAAACGCGTTGAAGTCGAAGGCATCGAAGCCTGGTTCAAGATGGACGCTGCCGAGTTGCTCGGCGACGAAGCGCCGCTGTACGACAAGATCAGCGACACCCTCGACGTCTGGTTCGATTCGGGCACCACGCACTGGCACGTCCTGCGCGGTTCGCACCCGATGGGTCACGAGAGCGGCCCGCGCGCCGATCTGTACCTGGAAGGTTCCGACCAACACCGTGGCTGGTTCCACTCGTCGCTGCTGACCGGTTGCGCCATCGACAACCACGCGCCGTACCGCGAACTGCTGACTCACGGTTTCACCGTCGACGAAGCCGGCCGCAAGATGTCCAAATCGCTGGGCAACGTGATCGCGCCACAGAAAGTCAACGACACCCTGGGCGCCGACATCATGCGTCTGTGGGTCGCGTCGACCGACTATTCGGGTGAGATGGCAGTTTCCGATCAGATCCTGCAACGCAGCGCGGACGCCTATCGTCGTATCCGTAACACCGCGCGCTTCCTGCTCTCGAACCTGAGCGGTTTCAACCCGGCCACCGACATCCTGCCGGCTGAAGAAATGCTCGCGCTGGATCGTTGGGCGGTCGACCGCACCTTGCTGCTGCAACGCGAGCTGCAAGAGCATTACGGCGAATACCGTTTCTGGAACGTCTACTCGAAGATCCACAACTTCTGCGTGCAGGAGCTGGGCGGTTTCTACCTCGACATCATCAAGGACCGTCAGTACACCACTGGCGCCAACAGCAAGGCTCGCCGTTCGGCGCAAACCGCGCTGTTCCACATCTCCGAAGCGCTGGTGCGCTGGATCGCGCCGATCCTCGCCTTCACCGCCGACGAACTGTGGGAATACCTGCCGGGCGAGCGTAACGAATCGGTCATGCTCAACACCTGGTACGAAGGCCTGACCGAGCTGCCAGCTGACGTTGAACTGGGCCGCGACTACTGGGAACGCGTAATGGCGGTGAAAGTAGCGGTCAACAAAGAAATGGAAATCCAGCGCGCGGCCAAAGCCGTCGGTGGCAACCTGCAAGCCGAAGTGACGCTGTACGCCGAAGACGCCCTGAGCGCCGATCTGGCCAAGCTGAGCAACGAACTGCGCTTTGTCCTGATCACTTCGACGGCCAGCGTTGCGCCTTTTGTCAGCGCACCTGAAGACGCGGTCGTGACTGAAGTCAGCGGCCTTAAGCTGAAGATCGTCAAATCGGCCTTCCCGAAGTGCGCCCGTTGCTGGCACTGCCGTGAAGACGTTGGCGTGAACCCGGAGCATCCGGAAATCTGCGGTCGTTGCGTCGACAACATCAGCGGCGCTGGCGAGGTTCGTCACTATGCCTAATGCCGTTGGCCGTTTCGGACGGTTGAGCTGGCTTTGGTTGAGTTTGCTGGTTCTGGTCATTGACCAGGCCAGCAAGTTTTACTTCGAAGGCAAGCTCGAAATGTTCCAGCAGATCGTGATCATTCCTGATTACTTCAGCTGGACACTGGCGTACAACACCGGCGCTGCCTTCAGCTTCCTCGCTGACAGCTCCGGCTGGCAGCGCTGGCTGTTTGCCCTGATCGCCATTGTGGTCAGTGCTGTGCTGGTGGTCTGGCTCAAGCGCCTGGGCCGCAACGAAACCTGGCTGGCCGTCGCTTTGGCGCTGGTGCTGGGTGGCGCGCTGGGCAATCTGTACGACCGCATTGCCCTGGGTCATGTGATCGATTTCATTCTGGTGCACTGGCAGAACCGCTGGTACTTCCCGGCGTTCAACTTCGCCGACAGCGCGATTACCGTTGGCGCGATAATGCTGGCACTGGACATGTTCAAAACCAAGAAAACCGAAGAGGCCGTTCATGACTGAACAGGTATTGGCTGAGCAACGCATCGGCCAGAACACGGAAGTCACTTTGCACTTTGCATTGCGCCTGGAGAACGGCGACACCGTCGACAGCACGTTCGACAAAGCCCCGGCGACCTTCAAGGTCGGCGACGGCAACCTGCTGCCGGGTTTCGAAGCGGCGCTGTTCGGCTTCAAGGCCGGCGACAAGCGCACGCTGACCGTCGAGCCGGAAAACGCTTTCGGCCAGCCGAACCCGCAGAACGTACAGATCATCCCGCGCTCGCAGTTCGTCGACATGGAGCTGTCACCGGGTTTGCTGGTGATCTTCAACGATGCGGCCAATACTGAGCTGCCGGGCGTGGTGAAAGAGTTCGACGACACGCAAGTGACCATCGACTTCAACCACCCGCTGGCAGGCAAGACGCTGACCTTTGACGTCGAGATCATCAACGTCAAAGCGCTGTAAGTAACACCGCTAAAACCATTGCGGGAGCGGGCTTTTGTGGTGAGGGGATTTATCCCCGATGGGGGCAAAGCCCCCCAAACCCTGACGGCGCGGTTCCAGTTGAGGCGCGTTGACTGGATTGGGGGCGCTTCGCACCCCATCGGGGATAAATCCCCTCGCCACAAAGCTTTGCTCCTACAAGGGCTGTATTGATCTAATTTCTTGCGCGCAAGACACGAGGCACAGCATGCAAATCAAACTCGCCAATCCCCGTGGCTTCTGCGCCGGTGTGGACCGGGCGATCGAAATCGTCAACCGCGCCCTGGAAGTCTTCGGGCCACCGATCTACGTGCGTCATGAAGTGGTGCACAACAAGTTCGTCGTTGAAGACCTGCGCAGTCGTGGCGCGATTTTCGTCGAAGAACTGGATCAGGTGCCGGACGACGTCATCGTCATTTTCAGTGCCCACGGTGTTTCCCAGGCCGTGCGTACCGAAGCTGCTGGCCGTGGTCTGAAAGTCTTCGACGCCACGTGCCCGCTGGTGACCAAGGTGCACATCGAAGTCGCGAAATACAGCCGCGATGGTCGTGAGTGCATCCTGATCGGCCACGCCGGTCACCCGGAAGTCGAAGGCACCATGGGCCAGTACGACGCCAGCAATGGCGGCGCGATCTACCTTGTCGAAGACGAGAAAGACGTCGCCGAGTTGCAGGTTCACAACCCGGAAAAACTGGCTTTCGTCACCCAGACCACGCTATCGATGGACGACACCAGTCGCGTCATTGATGCCTTGCGCACACGCTTCCCGGCTATCGGCGGCCCGCGCAAGGACGACATCTGTTACGCCACGCAAAACCGTCAGGACGCGGTCAAGCAACTGGCCGACGAGTGCGACGTGGTGTTGGTGGTCGGCAGCCCGAACAGCTCCAACTCCAACCGCTTGCGCGAACTGGCCGAGCGCATGGCCACCCCGGCCTACCTGATCGACGGCGCTGAAGACCTGCAAAAGAGCTGGTTCGACGGTGTCGAGCGTATCGGCATCACCGCTGGCGCCTCCGCACCGGAAGTGCTGGTGCGTGGCGTGATTCAGCAACTGCAAGCCTGGGGCGCGACCGGCGCCGATGAGCTGGCCGGGCGCGAAGAGAACATCACGTTCTCGATGCCGAAAGAGTTGCGCGTTCGTTCGATCTGACGTTTTTGGCTTTCTGACACAACGCCTGTTCAGCGCTTTTGCTGCTCAGGCGCACGCGACCGGTCGCCGCCAGCACCACCTGGCGCTGGCTGACCGGCTCGTGAGTCGAGCAAATATGTAGTGTCCCTGCCTGAAACGCCCGCCCGGGCATTAGCGGTTGTCCCAGACTGCTGAAGCGCACGTATCGACTCACTGATCGATTACCGACAATCGGCACCCTCGCGTCACTCGCACGTTCTGCCAACAAGGGATTGCTGCTGTCCGCAGATCCTCTGCCGCTGATATCCACAATGATCCGCCAGCCCTGACTCCAGTCGCCGTTGATGCCATGAATCACCACGCTCTGATTGCGCGTGATGGCCAGGCTGCGTGCGTTGCGAATACCGTCGAGCAGCGATTGCGCGGCGAGATCCCGCTGGTTCGATGCGCGCAGCGTTGCGAACGCCGGATTGACCAACAGCAGAACAATTGCGCCGATCGCCAGTCCCATAAGCAGTTCTATCAGGCTGAAACCGTGTTGCGTCATGAAAACTCCCTCCGTGGAGTGTGATGAGCGGCGCGATCCTTACGCCGCGCAGGGCAAATCAACCGACGCGGGTCGGTTGAATGTTCTAGCGTGTAGAAGCAGGTATAGCCGACGGCAACGGAGGGCATCGATGGATCTTCGTACAAAAGGTTTCACGCTGATCGAGTTGCTGGTGGCGATGGCGATCTTCGTTGTTCTGATCACCCTTGCCGTGCCGGCGTTCACCAAGTCGATCCAGAGCAGCAAGGCCGATACCGAAATGGGCGATCTGCAACGGGCAATCAATTTTGCCCGGCTTGAAGCGATTGATCGTGGCGTGACCACTCGCTTGCGCCCGAGCGCCGGCGGCAGCGTCTGGACGGGTGAATTGGCGGTTTACGACAGTACTGGCACGCCGGCGAATGTATTGCGGGTTGTTCCAGCGATGAGCAGCGGCGCCACTCTGGCGCTACCCTCTGGAGTGACCGCGCTGGATTTCAACAATCTCGGCGGTCTGGCGGCACCGTCTACGGCGGTGGTCATCAGTTACACGCTGGGCACGCAAAGCAGGACGCTGAACGTGTGTTTGAACGGACGAATTCAATTGGGTGGAATTTGCGGATGAGGGCAGGGAGTCAACACGCACAGGAGGGCATGACGCTGATCGAAGTGCTGGTCGCGTTGCTGATTCTGACCGTCGGGTTATTGGGCGCGGCGGCGGTGCAACTGAATGCGCTGAAGTACACCGACAGCTCGCGGATGACCAGTCAGGCCAGTTTTATCGCCTACGACATGATGGATCGCATTCGCGCCAACTCCGGCGCCGACTACACCGTGACGCCGCCGACCTCGGGCAATCTCAGCGTCGCTCGCGATCAGGATCTCTACGATTTCACCACCAACATCATTGCTTTCGGCGGGCCCACCGCTACCGGCAGCATCACGCTCAATCAGCGGGTGTACACCATCACCATCAACTGGAGTGACGCGCGGGCCGCCAACACCGCCAGCGCGCCGCGCAGTTTCGTCCTCAGCAGCCGTGCGGCGGTTGATCCGGTGGCCACGCCATGAGGCGCGATAATCGGGGTTTCGGCCTGATCGAATTGCTCGTGGCTCTCGCGCTGGGTCTGATCATCGTGCTGGGTGTCGTGCAGATTTTCATCGCGGCGAAAAATACCTATGTCAGTCAGAACAGCGCCGCCGCGATGCAGGAAGACGCGCGTTTTGTGCTGAGCAAAATGATTCAGGAAATCCGCATGGTGGGCATGTTCGGTTGCCTCGGCACGATTACCGATTCGAGCACGGCCGGGGATTTCAATGCCGCGCAGATCGCTCCGATCGGCTGGGATAACGCCAACCTCAAACTGACGCTGGTGACCGCCGATATCGGCAGCGGTGGTGGCACGCCAACCTGGACGGTGCTCTCCGATTGCCGCAACAGCGCCACGGCGTATACCGGTTTACGAACGGCGGCGACCGGGCAGATTGCCTTTCCGATTCGCCGATTGATCTACAGCTTCAGCAACAACCAGATACTCATGGGCACCGGCAGCGGCACGCCGACCCAGCAGGTGCTGGTGAACAACGTCAGTGCTTTCACCGTCACCTTCGGCCTGGCGAGTTCTGCGACCGATGTGGCCGCTTCAACTTACAGCGCCAACCCCAGCGATCCGGCACGCATCCGCAGTGTGCGCCTGAGCCTGACCCTGCTCGACCCCAACAGCCGGGTCGCCCCACAAACCTTCAACGTGGTTGCCGCTTTGCGCAACCGCTTGCAGTGAGGGCCGGGGTGATGCGGATTTCTCTGCACAACAGGAAGGCCCAGCGCGGCATGGCGTTGCTGGTCAGTCTGGTGTTTTTGTTGTTACTGACGCTGATTGGTTTGTCGTCGATGCAGAGCGCCAACCTGCAGGAAAAAATGGCCGGCAGTGTGAGTTTGCGTAATCAGTCGTTCCAGACTGCGGAAGCGGCGTTGCGGGTGGGGGAGAGCGCAGTGCAGCTCGATACTTACACCTTGGCGGTGTGCAGCGGCACGACGCAATGTGCGCCGCCGGCGGAATCTTCGGTGGTCAGTGCGGCAGGGCTCAATTCCACCTCGGGGGTGTCGTGGATCGCGACCGGTAATGGTTTCTATGGTGTGCAAAACATTGGCACCACACTCACGGCGGTGAACGTGCCGAGCAATACCTCGGCAACGTTGTATCGGGTTACTGCGGTCGGCATCGCCGGCACTTCGCGCAGCGTGGTGGAGAGTGTTTATGCGAAGTATTGAGCGCTTTGGATCGCTGCTGCTCGGCCTGTTGCTGAGTTTTTATCTGACGGCACCGGCGTATGCGTTCACGCCGTCGGATTCGCCGTTGTTGAGCGCTGCAGCGGTTCCGCCAAACGTGATGCTGTTGATCGATGATTCGGGGAGCATGAACAGCATCATTTATGCGTCCGGTTTCAACCCCGCTGACAACCCCACACCAGCACGACAATGCAACGCCTTGCTCGGCTTGTGTCTGAGTTCGACAGCGATCACCGGTGACACGATCTTTCTGTCGAGCCTGCCGACATCCGGCTGTTCCGGTGGCGCCTATGCGTTCTACAACAACAGCATCGCGCCGTTGTGCCTGAAACTGCCAGATCCCGTGGGCAGCGGCAACACGCGTTATTCGGGCGATTACATTTCCTACGTGGTCAGTCTGGCCATCAACAACGGCACCCGCGATTTCACCACCGGGGCGATTCCCAACGATTACCGGATCAACGTGGCGCGCAACGTGTCCACGGCACTGGTGACCAGCAACCGCACCTTGCGAATGGGTCTGTCGACCTTCAATCCGGCCACCAGCAACAACTCCGGCAATGGCGGATACATAGCGCGATCGATCAGCGATCTGGCGCCGGTCTCCGGCAGCGTGACTCAGGCCCAGGCGGATACCAACTACAACGCGCTGATCTCATCGATCAACGCTTTGAGCGCCGTGGCCAACACGCCGTTGGCGGAAACCTATTACGAGATCACCCGCTACATGCGCGGCTTGGCGCCGTACTACAACAGCACACCAACGACCTATACCAGCCCGATTCAGTATCGCTGCCAGAAAAATTACGGCGTGGTGATCACCGATGGTTTGCCGACGTTTGACCGAACCTTCCCGACCAACGACCCGTTGGGCGGCACTCGTTTACCGAACTGGGATGGCGTCAACAATGACGGCAACAACCTCAATGGCGACAATGAGGGCGACACGCTGTATCTGGACGACATCGCCAAATTCGCCTTCGACATCGACATGCGTTCGACCGGCACCGACGCGGCGGGCAAGAGCTGGAACGCGGTGGATTTTCCCAAGCAGAACATGAACACCTACACCGTGGGTTTCACGGCGGCCAACGACATGTTGTCGGATGCGGCCAGTTATGGGCAGGGCAAGTATTATCAGGCGACGGACAGCACGGGGCTGAATGCGGCACTGTCGTCGGCGTTGAGTGATATCACTTCCAAGGCGGGCTCCGGCGGCAGCGGCGTCGCCAGCGGCACCACGCTGGCGAGCGGCACCAGCTATTTCCAGACCAGTTACGACCCCAAGGATTGGCGCGGCACCATCAAGTCTTTCGGCTTCACGTCTTCCGGGGCGGTGAATACGTCGACCACGCTTTGGACGACTGATACGACCATAGTGCCCGGAGCGACTGCGCCGACTTACCAATCCTGGAACACCGCAAGCAACGCCGCCGTGACGCTGGCTTACGGCAACTTTTCCCCAGTGCAACAAACCACGCTCAGTCAGAGTCTGCCCACCGGAATCACCGGCAATGATCTGGTGGAGTGGAGTAAAGGCACCAACAAAACCGGGCTCAAGGTTCGCAACGTATTGCTCGGCGACATCATCAATTCGCCATTGGTGCTGGCGGCCCCCACGGACAAGACCGCTGCCGACTTGTCCGGCGATACCACTTATAGCGCTTATCTGACGACCAAAGCCGCGAACATGAACGCCAATCTGGTGGTGAATGCCAACGACGGATTCGTCAACATCATCAACTCGGCCAATGGCACCCGGCGCTACGCCTACATGCCGTCCAGTGTGTTGCCGTCGCTACGGCTGATTGCTGATCCGACCTACATCAATGGCGTCAGCCACAAGTTTCTCGTCGACGGGCAAGTCGGAGTGTTCGACGCGCAGTCCGGCACGGCCTGGAAAACCCTGGCCATTGGTGGCACGGGTGCCGGAGGTAAAACGTTCTACGGGCTGCAGTTGTTTGATGCATCGGCGGGCAATGTGATCAAGGCCTTGTGGGAAGTCAGTGCGCCGACCACCGCCAACAGCGCCAACGCTTTTAATGATCTGGGTTACGCCTACGCCCGACCAGAAGTGGCACGCTTGGCCGACGGTCGCTGGGCGGCGTTTATTTCCAACGGTTACGGCAGCAATTCTGGCGTGGCCGCGTTGTATGTGCTGGATGTACGCGACGGCTCGCTGATCAAGAAGATCGTCATCGACAGCACGGAAACCACCAACGGTTTGTCCTCGGTGAAGCTCAAGGTCAACTCTTCCAATGTCGTGCAGGCCGCGTACGGCGGTGACTTGAAAGGGCGCCTGTGGAAATTCGACCTGAGTGCGACGTCGACCGACAGTTGGGGCGTGGCGTTTTCCGGTAAACCGCTATTCACCACGGCTGGCGGCGCGACTCAGCCGATTACCGCGCAACCGCTACTGGCGGACAACTCAGTCGGCGGCAAACAGATTTTCTTCGGCACCGGAAAATTCAACGAAACGGCCGACAAAACCAACAAGGATTTGCAGGCGTTCTACTCGGTGTGGGATGCCGATGGCGGTTCCGGACAATTGACCGTCAGCAGTTTGCAGGCGCAGGCAGTCACGGGCGTGTTCTCGGGAAGCACCGGGCAATTCGTGACCACCTCGCAGAATGACACGACGTACCCGGCGGAGAAGGGCTGGTATTTGCCCTTGGTGTATAACAACGCGCTGACCGGCGAGCGGGTGATCAATCAGGCCAGTCTGGTGCTGGGGCGAATCATTTTTACCACCGCCAGCGTCGATACCACTGATCCCTGCTCCAGTTTCGGCACCGGCAAACTGGTCGAACTCGATGCGTTCAGCGGTAAGATGCTCAACTACGCGGTGCTCGATACCAACGCCGATGGCGTGGTCGACAGCAACGACACAATTTCCAGTGGCGTGGTGTTCACCGGCGGTATTCCGACCCTGAACGCCATCGTCAACGGCGCAACCCGCAAGATCGTGAACGACTCCAGTGGCGGCATCACCACACTGGTGGAAAAACCCGGCGGCGGCAGCCGTCGTATCATGTGGCGACAAATACAGTAAGTGAGAGTTTGAGGCATGCGCAGATCCAACCGCGGATTTACCCTGATCGAAATCATGATCGTGATTGCTATTATCGGGATCGTCATCACCATCGCCGCACCGAGCTACACCGAGTACCTGAAAAAGGGCCGCCGCGCCGAAGTGGTGTCGTTACTCTCGGAGCAGGCGCAGTCCCTCGAACGCTTCTACACCAAGAACAATGTCTACACCGGCATCACCGGGCTCAGCACGGGCAATGATTTCTACACCATCACCCCGACCATCGCTGACCAGACTTTCCTGCTGACCGCGACGCGTAAAACCGGGACGACCATGGCCACCGACAAGTGCGGGGATTTCACCCTGACCAACACCGGTGTCAGAAGCATGAACAACGCGACCACCGGGTTGACCACCAAGGATTGCTGGGGCCGCTGAGGCGCTTTCTTTCGGGCGCCTTTTGCGCCCACTGTCTTTTTTACGGTTGGATCAAACATGACCAGGCAACAGCAAGTGGTGATAGTCGGCGGCGGGGTGATTGGCCTGCTGACTGCCTACAACCTCGCCTCCGAAGTGCGCAGCGTGGTGCTGCTCGATCGTTCGAACCTCGGCCAGGAATCGTCCTGGGCGGGCGGCGGTATCGTTTCGCCGTTGTACCCGTGGCGCTACAGCCCGGCAGTCACCGCGCTGGCGCACTGGTCGCAGGATTTTTATCCACAGCTCGGCGAGCGTCTGTTTGCTGATACCGGGGTTGATCCTGAAGTCCACACCACCGGCCTGTACTGGCTGGATCTGGACGATGAAGCCGAAGCGCTGGCCTGGGCGAAGCGTGAAAACCGCCCGCTGCGGGCTGTGGATATCTCGGCAGCGCACGATGCGGTGCCGGTACTCGGCGGTGGGTTCGCGCGGGCGATCTACATGGCTGACGTTGCCAACGTACGTAATCCGCGCCTGGTGAAGTCGTTGAAAGCGGCGCTGCAAGCGATGCCGAACGTGACGATTCATGAGCAGTGCGAAGTCAGCGGGTTTGTTCGTGAAGGTGGGCAGGTCATCGGCGTCGAAACCTCCGGCGGCGTGATCAAGGGCGATCAGGTCGTGCTGACGGCGGGTGCATGGAGCGGTGATCTGCTCAAGACGCTGGATCTGACACTGCCGGTCGAACCGGTGAAAGGGCAGATGATTCTCTACAAGTGCGCGGCGGATTTCTTGCCGAGCATGGTGCTGGCCAAGGGGCGGTACGCGATTCCGCGGCGTGACGGGCATATTCTGATTGGCAGTACGCTGGAGCATGAAGGCTACGACAAAACGCCGACCGATGTGGCGCTGGAGAGCCTCAAGGCTTCAGCGGTCGAGCTGATTCCGGCGCTGGCGGATGCCGAAGTGGTCGGGCATTGGGCGGGGTTGCGTCCGGGTTCGCCGGAAGGGATTCCGTACATTGGCCGGGTGCCGGGGTATCAAGGCTTGTGGCTGAACTGCGGGCATTACCGTAACGGATTGGTGCTGGCACCGGCATCGTGTCAGTTGTTTGCGGATGTGATGTTGGGTCGTGCGCCGATTATTGATCCGGCGCCTTATGCGCCTGCGGGCCGCATTTAAAGCAAGATCAAAAGATCGCAGCCTTCGGCAGCTCCTACCTTGGAATGGGTTTCCTGTAGGAGCTGCCGAAGGCTGCGATCTTTTGCGATCTAATCCAGACCGAGTTTTTTCAGTCTGTACCGCATCGACCGAAACGAAAGACTCAAGCGCTGCGCCGCCGCCGTGCGATTCCAGCGCGTTTCCTCCAGCGCCTGCAAAATCAGCTTCCGCTCAACGTTCTCCAGATAATCTTCAAGATTGTCGATCTGCGTCAGATCCGCAATCCCGCCTTCCGCCGCACAATTACCCTCGCTCAGGCGTAAATCCCCAGCCTCGATCGTACGGTTTTCGCACAAGGTGTGCGCGCGTTCGAGCACGTTTTCCAGCTCGCGCACATTCCCCGGAAAGCGGTAATTTTTCAGCGCTTCCAGCGCCTGCGCATGCAAGCGCGCCGCCGGTTGCCCGGTGTCCTTGGCCAGACGCTTGAGCATGTGCGCCGCCAACACTTCAATGTCATCGCGCCGTTCACGCAGAGACGGCACACGCAATTCGATCACGTTGAGCCGGTAATACAGATCCTGCCGAAACCGCTCGGCAGCCACTTCCGCATCAAGATCCTTGTGCGTCGCGCAAAGAATCCGCACATCGACCACGGTTTCCTGCTGCCCACCGACGCTACGCACGGCTTTTTCCTGAATGGCGCGCAGCAGTTTCACCTGCATCGACAGCGGCAAGTCCGCCACTTCATCAAGAAACAAGGTGCCGCCATTCGCCGCCTGAAACAGTCCCGGCTTGTCTTCAACTGCGCCAGTAAAACTGCCTTTGCGATGGCCGAAAAACTCGCTTTCCATCAGTTCCGACGGAATCGCCCCGCAGTTCACCGGTACAAACGGCTGGCTCGCGCGTGGCCCTTGTTCGTGGATCAGTCGCGCCACCAGTTCTTTACCGCTGCCGGACTCACCGCTGATGTACACCGGGGCCTGACTGCGGGCGAGTTTGTCGATTTGCTTGCGCAAGCTACGCATCGGCAGGGAGTCACCGAGCAAGCGTCGATCAATCGACGTGCACACGGCGCCCGCCACCGGCATGCGCAGCGCGGTGGCGACCAGTTCGCGCAAGCGGGTGAGATCCACCGGTTTGGTGAGGAAGTCGAACGCCCCGGCCTTCAGCGCATTGATCGCCGTTTCAAGGCTGCCGTAAGCGGTGATCATCGCCACCGGCAGTTGTGGATAACGTTGTTGAATGTGCTGCACCAGATCCAGCCCCGTGCCGTCGGGCAGGCGCATGTCGGTCAGACACAGATCGAATTGCTCGCGCTGTAACAGCGCTTGGGCTTCAGCCAGATTACGCGCGCTGAAGGTATCGAGTTTCATCCGTCCCAGGGTGATTTCCAGGAGTTCGCGGATATCCGGTTCGTCGTCGACGATGAGAATTTTTTGCCGTGGGCTCGTGTTCAACTTTGTTTCCGTCCGTGAGCAAAGGTGATGCGAAAGCAGCCGCCGCCTTGGCGTGGTTTGAAGTCTAGGCGCGCTTGGTTGCTTTCGCACAGCTCACGGGACAGATAAAGCCCAAGGCCGGTGCCCTGGCTGCTGGTGGTGAAGAACGGTTCGAACAGATGCGCCTGCTCATCGACGGGCACGCCGGGGCCGTTGTCCTGCACTTCGAGCACTGCCAGTTGGCTTTCGGTGTCGACAAACAACGCCAGCCAGACCTCGGCCTGCTCGTGCAGCAGGGCGCTGTGGCGCCAGCCATTACGCAGCAGATTGTCGAGAATTTGCGTGAGCTGCGCAGGATCCATCAGCGTGGTGAAATCCCCAGAATTGATCCGCAGATGAATCTGTTGCTGTTCATTGGCCTGCTCGCGGCTTTCGTTGACGAAGTTTTCCAGCCACGGCTTGAGATCCAGCCGTTGCGGTGCGCTTTGCTGGCGGCGGGACAGTTGCAGGACGTTTTCGATGACTCGATTCATGCGTTTGGAGTGATCTTGAATGATCTGCGTCAGACGCCGGTCGGCGCCATCGAGTTCCTCGGATTCACCCAATAGCTGCGCGGCATGACTGATGGCGCCCAATGGATTGCGGATTTCGTGGGAGATGCCGGCGGTCAGTCGTCCAAGCGCGGCGAGTTTGAGTTGCTGCGCTTGTTGAGCGATTTGCGCGAGGTCTTCGAGAAACACCAGGGTTTGCTGGTTCGGGCTTTGTTCGAGGGCGATAAAGCTCGGCTGCAATTCCAGACCGTTACCGGGAATCTTCAGGCTTTGAGGACGCAAGGTCGGGTTGTTCAGCCACAGTTGCAGGCGATCGACGAGGGCGGGCGAATAGTCGTCGATCAAATGGCCCTGAAGGTGTGTGCGCGCTAGCAAGGTCTGCGCGCTGTGATTGGCCAGTTGCACGCGGCGTTGCTCGTCGAGTACCAGAATGCCGGTGCGCATGCGTTGCAGGATCAGCGCATTGAGCGCCTCAAGCCCGACGACTTCACTGGCGCGTTGTTCGGCCAGGGTCTCGCTGACTTCAAGCCGACGAATCAACCCTTGCACCAGCAAAGCGGCGGCAAAGCACAGCGCGCCGAGGGTGCCGGCCTGCAGATAATCGTTGGCCGTGAGGGGATGGCTGAAACTCAGCAAAAAGCTCGAGCCGACGATGCCGAGCGCGCCTATGGCAGCGATCAGCAGGCCGATGCGCCGGCGCAGCAAGGTGTTGCAGATCGCCACGGAAACGATCAGCAAGTTGCCGATGGCGCTGGCAACCCCGCCGGCGGCGTAGAACAAACCGCACAGCAGCAACACGTCGACCAGCGCCAGGCTGAACAACTGCGCCGGGCGGCGGGTGCTTTCGAGGAACACCACCAGCAGGATGTTCAGCACCAGGTACAGCCAACTGCCGCTGCGCAGCAAATCGTCGTCAATCGACGTCAGCAGGCGGTTGTCCATATTGCTGGAGATCAGCAGCACCAGCATGATGCCGACGCTTAAACGGTAGAGATGATAAAGGCGCAGCAGACGCTGAGCCTGTTTGCTGTCGGCGTTGGCTTCAGCGATCACGGGGGCCCGGGCCTTGCTCAAGGTGAGCCTGGCTGCAATACCACTGTTGTTGAACGCTCAATGCACGGTCGCGCGGCAGGTGCACGCCGCAGTGGGCGCAACGCACCATCGGCGCGGCGTCCTGTTCGCGAGGGGCGCGATTGGATTGATTGGCGGCGGGCGCCTTGAATTTACGCCACAGCCAGACAGCGGCGAAAATCAGGACGATCCAGAACAATAAACGAAGCATGATGAGCGGCTTTCCGACTAATGATCCGGCAGTTTAGCCAAGCTCCCGACAAGCGCACAGCCTATTAACGCGCGGCAATAAAAAAGGGAGATCCTGAGATCTCCCTTTTTTGTCCATCCGGTGTGATCAGTCGAACACGCCGAAGGTCATGTAGCTGAACCACGAACGGTCAGTGTCGCTCGACTCTGGCTCCGGCTCTTCGATCACGTCGCCGTTTTCGTCTTTAGGCTTCAGCTCGTTCGGGATCGCATCTTTCGCGTCCTGGTACTGCTTCTGCACGTCCTGGTTGGCGCGGGTTTCGCCCGGCGGCAGCGGTGGACGCGACTCGATCAGACCGAGGGTCGCCTTGCTCAGGAACGAACGGTTGTCCGCTTCAGCCACCGAAGGCACGAACTGGCCGTCTTGCAGGCTAGGGTGGTTCGGGTAGTTGAGCTTCAGGGTTTCCAGGCTGGTGTTGGCCAGTTCGTCCAGGTGCAGACGCTGGTAAGCCTCGGTCATCACCGCAAGGCCGTCACCGACCGATGGGGTTTCCTGGAAGTTTTCCACCACGTAACGACCACGGTTGGCAGCGGCTACATAAGCCTGACGGGTCAGGTAGTAGTCGGCCACGTGGATTTCGTAGGCTGCCAGCAGGTTGCGCAGATAAATCATGCGCTGCTTGGCGTCCGGCGCGTAGCGGCTGTTCGGGTAGCGGCTGGTCAACTGAGCGAACTCGTTGTACGAGTCGCGGGCAGCGCCCGGGTCACGCTTGGTCATGTCCAGCGGCAGGAAGCGCGCCAGCAGGCCGACGTCCTGGTCGAAAGAAGTCAGACCTTTGAGGTAATACGCGTAATCCACGTTCGGGTGCTGCGGATGCAAACGAATAAAACGCTCGGCGGCGGATTTTGCAGCTTCCGGCTCGGCGTTCTTATAGTTGGCGTAGATCAGCTCCAGCTGTGCCTGATCGGCGTAGCGACCGAACGGATATCGCGACTCCAGAGCCTTCAGCTTGGCTGTGGCGCTGGTGTAGCTGTTGTTGTCCAGGTCAGTCTGAGCCTGCTGATATAGCTCGGCTTCGCTGAGGTTTTCGTCTACGACTTCCTTCGATGAGCAAGCAGCGGTCAATGCGAGGATGGCGATCAGCAGCAGGTGTTTCACTTGCATGGCGGCTTGCGTCCCTATGACGGCCGCTGTCTTGGGCGGGGCCGTCCTGTTATGATGAGCGCCCCGTTGAAAAGCCTCGGGGCAAAAGACGCCGTATTTAACCACAAGCGCGCAGCCGAAACCAAAAGCTGTGCCGACGCACAGTCAGAGCATGTCCGATAAAATTGAACTTCGCGCAGAGGTGCCGTCCGAATTGGGCGGCCAACGCCTCGATCAAGTCGCTGCCCAACTCTTCGCTGAGCACTCTCGCTCGCGCCTTTCCGCCTGGATCAAAGAAGGTCGCCTGACTGTGGACGGGGCGGTCATCCGCCCTCGCGACATCGTGCACGGCGGTGCCATCCTTGAGCTGACTGCCGAGCAGGAAGCCCAGGGCGAGTGGATCGCCCAGGACATCGAGCTCGACATCGTCTATGAAGACGACGACATTCTGGTGATCAACAAGCCTGCGGGCCTGGTGGTGCACCCGGCTGCCGGTCACGCCGATGGCACGCTGCTCAACGCCTTGCTGCACCATGTGCCGGACATCATCAATGTCCCGCGCGCCGGTATCGTGCATCGTCTGGACAAGGACACCACCGGTTTGATGGTGGTGGCCAAGACCATTCAGGCGCAGACAAAGCTTGTTACTCAATTGCAGAGTCGCAGCGTCAGCCGCATCTATGAGTGCATCGTGATTGGCGTGGTAACGGCCGGTGGCAAGATCAACGCCCCGATCGGTCGCCATGGCCAGCAGCGCCAGCGCATGGCGGTGATGGAAGGCGGCAAGCCTGCCGTCAGCCACTACCGCGTGCTGGAGCGCTTCCGTTCCCATACCCACGTACGGGTAAAACTGGAAACCGGTCGTACTCACCAGATTCGCGTACATATGTCGCACATCAACTTCCCGTTGGTCGGCGATCCGGCGTACGGCGGTCGTTTCCGCATTCCGCCAGCGGCCAACCCGACGATGGTGGAATCGCTCAAGCATTTCCCGCGTCAGGCCCTGCACGCGCGCTTCCTTGAGCTGGATCATCCGACGACCGGTGAGCGCATGAGCTGGGAATCGCCGCTGCCAGAAGATTTCGTCTGGCTGCTGACCCTGCTCAAGCAGGATCGCGAGGCCTTCATCGGATGAACTGGCTGACGCCGGACTGGCCCGCGCCGGCCAGCGTCAAAGCCTGCGTCACCACCCGCGAGGGCGGTGTCAGCGAGGCGCCGTTCGACAGCCTCAATCTGGGCGATCATGTCGATGATCGTCCTGAGGCCGTTGCCGAGAACCGTCGACGTCTCACCGATCACTTCTCTATACAGCCTGCCTGGTTGCAGCAAGTTCACGGGATTACCGTGGCGCATGCTGATCCGGGCATTGTTGCGACCGCTGATGCGAGCTGGACGGCAACGCCCGGTATTGCCTGCGCGGCGATGACGGCGGATTGCTTGCCGGCATTGTTCTGCGATCGCGCTGGCACTCGCGTGGCGGCGGCCCATGCCGGTTGGCGTGGTCTGGCGGCGGGTGTCCTTGAAGCGACGCTCGATAGCCTCGATATTCCGGCTAATGACGTTTTGGTCTGGCTCGGCCCGGCGATTGGCCCGAAAGCCTTTGAAGTCGGCCCGGAAGTTCGTGAAGTCTTCATCAGTCAGTTGCCGGAAGCGGCAAACGCCTTCGTGCCGAGCGCCAATGCCGGCAAGTTCATGGCGGACATCTATCTGCTGGCGCGCCTGCGTCTGGCAGCCCGTGGAGTCACAGCTGTTTATGGTGGCGGTTTCTGCACCGTGACCGATCCGCGCTTCTTCTCCTATCGCCGTGCTTCGCGCACCGGACGCTTCGCCTCCTTAGTTTGGCTCACCCGCTAGACTGTCTGATCTGCATCAACTCTCTGACGCTTGAATCTTCCAGAATCGACCGCATCTATAGGGGTATCTGGCAGGTTTCTTTATTCAGGATGGTTTCTTAGGTCCGGCCTGCTCAAAAGGAAGGTGACTTATGCGAATAGACCGTTTAACCAGTAAATTACAGTTGGCCTTGTCCGACGCCCAGTCGTTGGCAGTCGGCCACGATCATCCGGCGATTGAGCCGGCGCATTTGATGCAAGCCATGCTTGAACAGCAGGGTGGTTCGATCAAACCTCTGCTGATGCAGGTGGGCTTCGACGTCAACAGCTTGCGCAAAGAGCTGACCAAAGAGCTCGACCAATTGCCGAAAATCCAGAACCCGACTGGCGACGTCAACATGTCGCAGGATCTGGCACGCCTGCTCAATCAGGCTGATCGTCTGGCGCAGCAGAAGGGCGACCAGTTCATTTCCAGCGAACTGGTACTGCTCGCCGCGATGGACGAGAACAGCAAGCTTGGCAAGTTGTTGCTCGGTCAGGGCGTGAGCAAAAAAGCTCTGGAAAACGCCATCACTAACCTGCGTGGCGGTGAAGCGGTGAATGACGCCAACCACGAGGAGTCGCGTCAGGCGCTGGATAAATACACCGTCGACCTGACCAAGCGCGCCGAAGACGGCAAGCTCGATCCGGTGATCGGCCGTGACGACGAAATTCGTCGCACCATTCAGGTTCTGCAACGCCGCACCAAGAACAACCCGGTGCTGATCGGTGAACCTGGCGTGGGTAAAACCGCGATTGCCGAAGGTCTGGCCCAGCGCATCATCAATGGCGAAGTGCCGGACGGCCTTAAAGGCAAACGTCTGCTCTCGCTGGACATGGGCGCGCTGATCGCCGGTGCCAAGTATCGCGGTGAGTTCGAAGAACGCCTGAAGTCGCTGCTCAACGAGCTGTCGAAGCAGGAAGGGCAGATCATTCTGTTTATCGACGAACTGCACACCATGGTCGGCGCCGGTAAGGGCGAAGGTTCGATGGACGCCGGCAACATGCTCAAGCCTGCACTGGCGCGCGGCGAGTTGCACTGCGTTGGCGCGACCACGCTCAACGAGTACCGCCAATATATAGAGAAGGACGCTGCGCTCGAGCGACGCTTCCAGAAAGTCCTGGTGGATGAGCCGAGCGAAGAAGACACCATCGCCATCCTGCGTGGCCTCAAAGAGCGTTACGAGGTTCACCACAAGGTAGCGATCACCGACGGCGCGATCATTGCGGCGGCGAAGCTCAGCCATCGCTACATCACTGACCGGCAGCTGCCGGACAAGGCCATCGACCTGATCGACGAGGCCGCCAGCCGCATCCGCATGGAAATCGACTCCAAGCCGGAAGTGCTCGATCGTCTGGAGCGTCGCCTGATTCAGTTGAAGGTGGAATCCCAGGCGCTGAAGAAAGAAAGCGACGAAGCGGCGATGAAACGTCTGGAGAAACTCCAGGAAGAAATCGTCCGTCTCGAACGCGAGTATTCCGATCTGGAAGAAATCTGGAACTCGGAAAAAGCCGAGGTGCAGGGTTCTGCGCAGATTCAGCAGAAGATTGAACAGTCGCGTCAGGAACTGGAAGCGGCACGCCGTAAAGGCGACCTGAACCGCATGGCCGAGTTGCAGTACGGGGTGATCCCGGATCTGGAGCGCAGCCTGCAAATGGTCGATCAGCACGGCAAGAGCGAAAACCAGTTGTTGCGCAGCAAGGTGACTGAGGAAGAGATCGCTGAGGTCGTGTCGAAGTGGACCGGCATCCCCGTGTCGAAAATGCTCGAAGGCGAGCGCGACAAGTTGATGAAGATGGAAAGCCTGTTGCACAAACGGGTGATCGGTCAGGAAGAGGCGGTGGTCGCCGTCGCTAACGCAGTACGGCGTTCGCGCGCCGGGTTGTCCGACCCGAATCGCCCAAGCGGCTCGTTCATGTTCCTCGGCCCGACCGGTGTCGGTAAAACCGAGCTGTGCAAGGCGCTGGCCGAATTCCTCTTTGATACTGAAGAGGCGATGGTGCGGATCGACATGTCCGAGTTCATGGAGAAACATTCCGTGGCGCGTCTGATCGGTGCGCCACCGGGATATGTTGGCTATGAAGAGGGCGGTTACCTGACCGAGGCGGTGCGTCGCAAGCCTTATTCGGTGATCCTGCTGGATGAAGTCGAGAAGGCGCACCCGGATGTGTTCAACATCTTGCTGCAAGTGCTTGAGGATGGTCGCCTGACCGACAGCCACGGCCGTACGGTGGACTTCCGCAACACGGTGATCGTGATGACTTCGAACCTGGGGTCGGTACAGATCCAGGAACTGGTCGGTGATCGTGAAGCGCAGCGTGCTGCGGTAATGGATGCACTGACGTCGCACTTCCGTCCGGAGTTCATCAACCGGGTCGACGAAGTGGTGATCTTCGAGCCGCTGGCGCGGGATCAGATCGCAGGCATTACCGAGATCCAGTTGGGTCGTCTGCGTACACGTCTGGCCGAGCGTGAGCTGAAGCTGGAACTGAGCCCGGAAGCGATGGACAAGCTGATCGCTGTCGGCTACGACCCAGTGTATGGCGCACGTCCTTTGAAGCGTGCGATTCAGCGCTGGATCGAAAACCCGCTGGCGCAATTGATCCTCTCGGGTCATTTCATGCCAGGCGACACGGCAACGGGTGTGGTCGAGAACGACGAAATCGTTTTCAACTAAGCCCAAAGGCCAATGAAAATTGGCAGGCCCCACCTTGTGGGGCCTTTTTTTTCGTTAGGCTGTTGAACTCAAAGGAAAAGGCTTGTAAAGTGCGCCCCGCAGTCAGTCGCCAAGACGGTTTCAACTCACTGAGCTGAAATCTGAAATAAGTTGCAAATCATTAACTTGAAAGCAATTTAGGGGGTTGACAGAGGTGTTCTAGGTTGTAGAATAGCGCGCCTCAGACACACGAACGCAGCGATGCGAACGAGTGACTGGAAGCAGTAAGTTTCACCGTTGTAAATTGAAATATGTAGTTCCGTGATAGCTCAGTCGGTAGAGCAAATGACTGTTAATCATTGGGTCCCAGGTTCGAGTCCTGGTCACGGAGCCAATTTCAAGCCGGGGTATAGCGCAGTCCGGTAGCGCGCCTGCTTTGGGAGCAGGATGTCAGGAGTTCGAATCCCCTTACCCCGACCATATTAAAAATCCTCGTATCGAAAGATACGGGGATTTTTTTTGTCCGCGAAAAACCTCAGCCACCTTCAGCAATCTCGAGGAGAAGAATTGTCTGTGTGTAACCCAGATCCACTGTAGGAGCTGCCGCAGGCTGCGATCTTTGGCTTTTAAGGGTTACAGCAGTTCAAAGCACTGCTGCGTCAAGTCCTGTGAAACCAGGCCGATCAGAGCGAGATCAAAAGATCGCAGCCTTCGGCAGCTCCTACATTGATTGCGGTTGTCTGGCGGTTTTATGGGCAGCGCAAAAAAAAGTGGGAGCCAGCCTGCTGGCGATGGCGGTAGCACAGTCGAAATCAATGTCGACTGACACATCGCTTTCGCGAGCAGGCTCACTCCCACAGTTTTTAGATCATCAATGCAGCTTCAGGCGTGGCTCCGTGCCGCGACCAATCTTGCTGCCGAGCATCAGCATCGCCGTGCGAAACGGCCCATAAAGCGCCATCTGGTGCATGCGGTAGAGCGAGACGTAAAACATCCGCGCCAGCCAGCCTTCGAGCATCACGCTGCCTGTCAGGTTGCCCATCAAGTTACCCACAGCCGAGAAACGCGACAGCGAGATCAGCGAGCCGTAGTCGGTGTACTTGTACTCCGGCAGGGTTTTGCCTTCGATGCGCAGCTTCAGCGATTTAGCCAGCAACGACGCCTGTTGGTGCGCCGCTTGAGCACGCGGCGGTACGTTGCGATCCGAACCCGGTTGTGGGCAGGCCGCGCAGTCACCGAAGGCGAAGATGTTTTCATCGCGGGTGGTTTGCAGCGTCGGCAGCACTTGCAGTTGATTGATGCGGTTGGTTTCCAGGCCATCGATGTCCTTGAGGAAACCCGGCGCGCGAATCCCGGCCGCCCAGACTTTCAGACTGGCCTTGATCTCGTTGCCGTCGGCAGTGATCAGGCTGTCCGCCGTCACTTCGCTGACCGAGGCGTTGGTCATCACATTGACGCCGAGTTTCTCCAGGGTCTTGTGCACAGGCCCGCTGATGCGCTCCGGCAGGGCAGGCAGCACCCGTGGCCCGGCTTCGATCAGGGTGATGTGCATGTTTTCCGGTTTGATCCGATCCAGCCCATACGCCGCCAGTTCATGCGCCGCGTTGTGCAGTTCAGCGGCCAGCTCGACCCCAGTTGCGCCAGCACCGACGATCGCCACGCTGATCTGCTCGACCACATCAGTTTGCCCGGCATGCGCACGCAGATAGTGGTTAAGCAGTTGCTGATGAAAACGCTCGGCCTGTTTGCGGGTATCGAGGAACAGACAGTGCTGCGCCGCGCCCTGAGTGCCGAAATCGTTGGTGGTGCTGCCGACGCTGATGACCAGCGAGTCGTACTGCACTTCTCGCGCCGGCACCAGTTCGACGCCGTTTTCGTCGTAAGTCGCGGCCAGCTGGATTTTCTTCTGCGCGCGATCGAGCCCGCTCATGCGACCCAGCTGAAACTCGAAGTGGTTCCATTTGGCCTGGGCAACATAGTTGAGTTCGTCTTCGGAGGAGTTCAGCGATCCGGCGGCCACTTCGTGCAGCAACGGTTTCCAGATGTGCGTCAGGTTGGCGTCGACCAGCATCACGCTGGCGGTGCCGCGTTTGCCCAGAGTCTTACCCAGACGGGTAGCCAACTCCAGACCGCCGGCGCCGCCGCCGACAATAACAATACGATGGGACATAGGGATAACTCGCAAGGTTTTTAAAGGAAATCGGTGCGGTTACCCAAGCGAGCGCCAAGCTGCTCATAGCGTCAGGTAACTGATAAATCGGCTCAACAGGCCCAGACCAATGGTCACTGCCAGCACCAGCACGAGGAGCATCCACGGCCGGAAAGGCCGGCGCTCGACTCGGTGTTGGGACAGTTGCAGGTACTCTTCGACATGTTTCTGGTCTTCGGGGTTCAGGCGGCTGGTCATAAATGCCTCGTCAGGTAGACGTTGCTGAATGGGCAGAAGCTACAGCGGTTTTTATCCGGGGTTGAACGCAGCATAGCCGCTGTCCGGAACCGGCTCGACAGACACGCCATCATCGAGGCGAATGATCCCGCTTTGTAACACCCGCGCGGTAATTCCGCCATGCCCGCGCACGGCTTGAAAGGTGCCGGGGCCGAGGTTGTTTTGCAGGCGTGCACAAGGCTGACACCAACCGGTGGTTTCGAAGATGGCCTGACCGATGCGAAAGCGCCGACCTTTCAGGCTAAACAAATTGATACCGCTGATAACGAGATTGCGCCGCAGATCTTCAGGCTTGACCGGTTGATCGTCGGGGCGGCCCATCAATGCATTGATCACTGCCAGATGCTCCCACTGAATCAGCGTCACCTGCCGCGCATTACGCACACCGGGGCGTGCATGATCGCCGGTCAGCCCGGCCTCAAGTCGTGCCTCGACGGCATCCAGCTCAATCATCGGCCCACGAGACTCCGGACGCACACCGATCCAGCGCACACGTCCGGTTTGCGGCACATCGGCGATCAACTGCTGAAGCGGCGTCACAGGCTGATCCCCACATCAAAAACGATACTGCGGCCAAGGTTACTGCGCAGAAAATCCGGGGCATCCGGATGGGCGAACAGTACGCGGGCGAAGGTCGGGCCGACTAGCGACAGCGAGCGCCAGCCCTGACGCAGATACTCGGTGGGCGGCGGGAAGTGGCTGTTCAAGTCCAGCACTTCGCGCTTGAGGCTGGCGAAGGCAATGATGTCCAGCTCACCCAGATCCATGCCGCGTTCTTTGTAGTTGTGGGCTTTTTTGCGCAAAGTCGGCGCCAGTCGCATAAGGAATTCATTGGCCGGGATGCGCTTGGGCTTGGCTTCACGGCGCACCAGTTGGCTCAGCGAAAAAGCGCTGCGCCGACGCTGCAGTTCGTCGCGCCATTCATCGTTGAGGCGACGGCCTTCATCAAGGACGAAAAATACTTCGAAATTGGCATCGCGAAACAACACGTCCGGCGGCTCACCGGCCGGGGCGAACTCGTCGGCGCGATAGGGGATGTTCAAGCCTTGCAGCAGGCGCTGGCAGACCCAACGCTCACGCTCCCATTTGCGGGCATTGGACAGGAACGCGTTGGCTTGCTCGGCCGCGATGGTCAGCAGGCGTAAATAATCTGAGTCATCCATAGGCCCAAGCTTAGCGTTCAAATGCGACAAGCAGAAAGCTTTGCTTGAACCGCCCGTTCACCTTGCCCTTGTAGGAGCTGCCGAAGGCTGCGATCTTTTGACTGTAAAAAGAACAAGATCAAAAGATCGCAGCCTGCGGCAGCTCCTACGGGGGGATGTGCGCAGAAAGGTGAGGGAGTCATGATTGGAGCTGAACTGCTGTCGACGGCAAGCCTGACGCTCGGCTGGCTGATTTACCTGCCGGTGCTGCTCTGGGCGATCGTGCGTGCGCCGTGGGTCGAGTTGTTCAGTGACAGCCGCCGTCAGCATTTGCTGTTCGGCACGGTGTTCGCGTTGTTTCTGCTGTGGCTGGTGCGCAGGGATTTCGACACCGGCGTGTCGTATCACTTTATCGGCATGACCGCAGTGACCTTGCTGCTGGACTGGCCGCTGGCGATTGTCGGCGGGCTGGTGGCGCAGATCGGACTGGTGTTGCTCGGGCGTCAGGATCTCGCGGCGATGGGGGTCAACGGCTCGCTGTTTATTCTGCTGCCTGTGCTGATCACCGAGTGCGTGGCAATTCTGGTCGAGCGCGCGCAACCGCGTAATCCCTTCGTGTATATCTTCTGTTCAGGGTTTCTGGCTGCTGCGCTGTCGGCGTTGGTTTGTCTGCTGCTGAGTCTGATGCTGCTGTGGTACGACGGCGTCTTCGCCATGCCGGAATGGCTGGAAGATTTCATCGGTTACCTGTGGCTGATCATTTTCCCTGAAGCGTTTATCAACGGCATGGTCATCAGCGCGCTGGTGGTCTTCAGCCCGGAATGGCTGGAGACCTTCAACCGCACACGCTACCTTTCGGCGCCGTGGAAGGACGACGATCCCAAGCGTTGATCCCCAGCCGATCTGCCCTCATCGCGATCAGTGACGAGGATCGAAATCGCCGGAAAACAGTTCGTCTTCAGCGTCTGGCGCGACCGGAATCTTGTGTTCTTCCGACGCCCAGGCGCCGAGGTCGATCAGTTTGCAGCGCGCGGAGCAGAACGGACGAAATTCGCTTTCAGGGGTGAATTCGACGGGTGCGCCGCAGGTTGGGCATTCAACGGTAGGAATCTGGCTCATGCTTGGCCTCCGGATAAAGTCAGGTAAAAGTGATGCAGACGCTCGACTTCGCTGTGCAGCCAGGCGAGGTCGCGGTCGTTGACCACCACGTCGTCGGCGCGGCTCACGCGGTCTTCACGGCTCGACTGGGCCTTGAGGATCGCCTGAACCTGCTGTTCGCTGGTCTGGTCACGCTGCAAGGTGCGTTCGATCTGCAATTGTTGCGGGGCATCGATCACCAGGATTCGCTGGGTCATCGCGTATTGCCCGGATTCGATCAACAGCGGCGACACCAGAATCGCGTAAGGCGATTTTGCCAGCGCCAGATGATGAGCGATTTCCTCGCCGATCAACGGATGCAGCAAGGCTTCGAGCCAGCGCCGCTGTTCTGGAATCTCGAAGATCAGTTTGCGCAGGGCCGCACGATCCAGCGTGCCGTCCGCTTGTAACACGCCGGGGCCGAAATGCTCGGCAATCTTGGCCAGCGCCGGCCGGCCCGGTTCGACCACCCAGCGCGCGGCGTGATCCGCGTCGACGACATGAATGCCGAGGTCGATAAAGTGCTGGGCAGCGGCACTTTTGCCGCTGCCGATGCCGCCGGTCAGGCCGAGAATCCAGGGTTTTTCCACAGGGGTATTCATTTCAAACCGACAAACTGCCAATAGAAGTCGGTTATTTGACCACCCCAGAGCAAGGCAATCCAGCCGGCAATTGCCAGATAGGGGCCGAAGGGGATCGGCGTCGAGGTTTCCTGCTGGCGCAGGCGCAGCAAAATCACACCGATGATCGCGCCGACCAGCGATGACAACAGAATGGTCAGCGGCAGAATCTGCCATCCGCCCCACGCGCCGAGCAGCGCCAATAACTTGAAATCACCGTGGCCGATGCCGTCCTTGCCGGTGAGCAATTTGAACAGCCAGAACACCGACCACAGCAGCAGATAACCAGCCACCGCGCCCCACAGCGCAGCGTGCAATGGCACGAACAAGCCGAAACTGTTGACGATCAACCCCAGCCACAACAAGGGCAGCACCAACACATCGGGCAGCAATTGATGTTCGGTGTCGATCAGGCTCATCGCCAGCAAACCCCAGGTCAGGAAGATCAGCAGACACGCCTGCCAGCCAAAGCCGAAGTGCCAGGCGATAAATGCCGAGAGCAGGCCGCAGGCCAGTTCGGTCAGCGGATAGCGTTTGCTGATGGGGGCTGCACACGCGGAACAGCGGCCGCGCAGCCACAGGTAACTGAGCAGCGGAATATTTTCCCACGCCCGAATTCGATGCCCGCAATGCGGGCATTGCGAGTGCGGCAGCATCAGGTTGTAGGTAGGCAGCGGCGTTTCGCCGGGCAGGCCGAGGACGTCCTGGGCCTGCTGGCGCCAATCGCGTTCAAGCATCTTCGGCAGACGCCAGATCAGCACGTTGAGGAAGCTGCCGACCACCAGCCCGAGCAACAGCGCGGTGATGACAAAGGCCAGCGGATACAGAGCAAACAGTTCGTTGATGGGCATATCAGATCGCTGAGCCGAGTTGAAAGATCGGCAGATACATCGCCACCACCAGAACGCCGACGATCACCCCGAGCACCACCATGATGAACGGCTCCATCAGGCTGGTGAGGTTATCGACCATGTTGTCGACTTCCTCTTCATAGAAACCGGCAACCTTGTCGAGCATCTCGTCGAGTGCACCGGACTCTTCACCAATCGCAGTCATCTGTACGGCCATGTTGGGAAAAATGCCTGTGGTGCGCATTGAGAAATTCAGCTGCATGCCGGTGGAAACATCCTGACGAATACGCAGAATCGCGCGCTTGAACACCACGTTGCCGGCGGCGCCAGCCACCGAGTCCAGCGCTTCAACCAGCGGCACGCCGGCGGCAAATGTTGTCGACAGCGTTCGGGCGAAACGCGCGACGGCGGACTTGTACATCATCGTGCCCACCAGCGGCAGTTTCAGTAGCCAGGTGTCGCGCCGATCACGCAACGCCTGAGATTTTTTCAGCGCATGACGGGTGCCGAAAAACGCCGCGATCAGTAAGCCGAGAATCGCCCACCACCATTGCTGCATGAATTCTGAAAGGCTGATCACCATCAGGGTGAAGGGCGGCAGCTCAGCACCGAAACCTGAGAACACTGACTGAAATTGCGGCACCACTTTGACCAGCAGAATCCCGGTGACCACCGCAGCGACCAGCACTACGGCGGTCGGGTAGGTCATGGCTTTCTTGATCTTGGCTTTAAGCGCTTCGCTTTTTTCCTTATAGGTCGCGACGCGCTCCAGCAAGGTGTCGAGCGCACCGGACTGCTCGCCGGCGTCGACCAGGTTGCAATACAACTCGTCGAAATACTGCGGCTTCTTGCGCAACGCGGCGGCGAAGCTGTTACCGGCAGCAACTTCCTGCTTCACCTCGTCGACCAGTTTGCGCATGGCCGGGTTATCGAAGCCTTCGCCAATGATGTCGAACGACTGCAACAGCGGCACGCCGGCCTTCATCATCGTTGCCATTTGCCGGGTGAACAGGGCGATGTCCTGCGCCTTGATGCGTTTGCCCAGACTCAGCCACGACACGGATTTCTTGCGCACCTTGCCCGGGTTGATCCCTTGTTTGCGCAGTTGCGCCTTGACCAGCGCCGGATTCTGCCCGCTCAACTCGCCGGTAACTTTGCTGCCTTTGCGATCCGTGCCTTCCCAGGCATAGATGCTGATTTTCGCTGCCTTGACCGCCATGTTCAGTCCTTGGTGACCCGATTGATTTCTTCAAGGCTGGTGATGCCTTGCATGGCCTTGTGCAGACCCGAGGTGCGCAGGTCATCGAAGCCGTCGCGGCGCATTTGACTATCGATTTCCAGCGAGTTGCCTTCGGCCATGATCAACCGTTGCAGCTCGGGAGTGTTTTTCACCACTTCATAAATCCCCACGCGGCCCTTGTACCCGCCGTTGCAATGATCGCAACCAACCGGCTCGTAGATCGTGAAATGACCGATGCGTTCCTCGGGGAAACCTTCCTTGATCAAGGTTTCACGGGGGATCTCGATGGGTTTCTTGCAGTGGCTGCACAATTTGCGCGCCAAGCGCTGGGCAATGATCAGGCTCACCGACGTGGCGATGTTGAAGCCGGGAATGCCCATGTTGTGCAGGCGCGTGAGGGTTTCCGCGGCGCTGTTAGTGTGCAGGGTCGAAAGTACGAGGTGACCGGTCTGCGCGGCTTTGATCGCGATCTCGGCGGTCTCCAGGTCGCGGATCTCACCGACCATGATCACGTCCGGATCCTGACGCAGAAACGAGCGCAATGCCTGAGCGAAGTCGAGGCCTTGGCGCGGGTTGACGTTGACCTGATTGATGCCTTCCATGTTGATCTCCACCGGGTCTTCAGCGGTGGAGATATTGATGTCGACGGTGTTGAGAATATTCAGCCCGGTGTACAGCGACACGGTTTTCCCCGAACCGGTGGGGCCGGTGACCAGAATCATCCCCTGTGGCTGCTTGAGTGCGGCCATGTACAAGTCTTTTTGCGCTGGCTCGTAGCCGAGCGCGTCGATACCGATCTGCGCGCTGGACGGGTCGAGAATTCGGATCACCACTTTTTCGCCCCACAGGGTCGGCAGCGTGTTGACGCGGAAGTCGATCGACTTGCTCTTCGACAGGCGCATCTTGATCCGCCCGTCCTGCGGTTTGCGCCGCTCGGAGATGTCGAGGCTGGCCATGACTTTCAGGCGCGCGGCGATGCGCCCGGCCAACTGGATCGGTGGCTTGGCCACTTCACGCAGAATGCCGTCGGTGCGCACGCGCACGCGGTAGTTTTTTTCGTAGGGTTCGAAGTGCAGGTCGGAGGAGCCGCTTTTGATCGCGTCGAGCAGCATCTTGTGCACGAAACGCACGACCGGCGCATCGTCGGCATCCGGGCCCATGCTCTCCTGTTTAGCATCGTCGATGGCCTCGACATCGAGGCCGTCGAGGTCGACGTCGGCCATGTCTTCGAGCCCCGAGGCATGGGTGTCGAAGAATTTTTCGATGGCATCGGTGAGCTTGTCGTCCTCCACCAGAATGGCTTCGGTGTTCAGCCCGGTGCTGAACTGAATGTCGTTGATCGCCTGATGATTGCTCGGGTCGGAAATGCCCACGAACAGTTTGTTGCCACGCCGCCACAAGGGCAGGGCGTGATGCTGGCGCACCAGTTTTTCACTGACCAGGCCTTTGGGCTGTGTTTCCTTGTCCAGACAATTGAGGTCGAGGAACGCCATGCCGAAGTGTTCCGAAGCGATCTCGGCGACCTGCCAGCTCTTCACCAGTTTGTTCTGCACCAGGTAGCTGACCAGCGATAGCCGATTGCGCTGGGCCTGTTGCCAGGCTTGTTGGGCGCTTTTTTCCGTGAGCAGTTCGGCCTGCACCAATTGCTTGGCCAGACCGCTCAGAGCGATGTCATTCATGGGGATTCCGCACGCTTGCCGTTCATGACTTATAGCCTAGTCAACCGGCAGCGCCAAACATGCCGGGCGCAGGTGACAAAAAGTGTCAGATAGTGCGGTCAGAGGTTGTAGGAAACGGCGTCGCGACCGCTGTGCGCCCAGCGTGCAGGGTCTGGCGGCCGTTGGCATGGGCTATGCTGCATCCCTTGCAGATCATGAGATTTCGACTCATGCATGGAGCGTGTCTATGAAAAAACAACAAGGTTTTACGCTGATCGAACTGCTGATCGTAGTGGCGATCATCGGGATTCTGGCGACCATTGCCCTGCCGCAGTACACCAAGTATCAAGCGCGGGCGAAGGTCACGGCGGGTCTGGCGGAAATCAGCGCGCTGAAGATTCCGTTTGAAGACACGATTAACCAAGGGACTGACCCAACGCTTGCGCTAGTCGCCGGCAATACTACGTTCACCACCACTAACTGCGGGAAAGTAGAGGCGTCAGGTACTGCGTCTTCCGGGGCAGGCAGTATCGTTTGCACACTGGCCAACGCACCGGCTCCGGTGCTGGGCAAAACGATCACGCTGACTCGTTCTTCCGGGACAGGCTCGGCAGCGGGCGTCTGGAGTTGCGCATCGACGGTCAACGCCGACTACGCGCCTAAAGGCTGCCCAGGTAGCGGTACTTAATAGCGATCCTACATTGACCTTCGACTGAAACATGCCCCGTTTACGGGGCATTTTCTTTGGCCGGGGCTAAATAAAAGCTTCAATAATTTCAGCGTCTTAGGAACTTTCCAAAAAACCGCAACTTGCATGCGATTAATCTGCAAGTCATGCAAATTGCATGAATCCGGAAATTTACGTTTTTGCTAAGTCATTGATTTATAAGTTTTATATGTCGTCGAAAAAGTTGGCACAGCGTTCGCAATGTATATGGCAACCCTGCTGACAAGACACGCAGCAGACTTTCCAGAAAAACAGGAGTTACTCGTATGAAGAAGTTCGCTATCACTGCCGCTGCTGCTACCGCGCTGACCCTGACCATGGCTTCCGGCGCATTCGCCCAAACCACTCAGACTGCTCCAATGACTTTGGCTGCTGGTGAAGTTACCCAAGCTAAAGAAGCTACTTCCGATACCTGGATCACCACCAAAGTCAAAAGCGACCTGGTTACCGAAAAAGGCATCCCAGGCACTGACATCAAAGTAGAAACCAACAAAGGCGTCGTTTCGCTGTCGTCGACTGTAGCTGTGACTGAATCGCAGAAAGCTACCGCTGTTGCGATCACCAAGAAAATCAAAGGCGTCAAAGCGGTCTCCGCTGACGGCCTGAAAGCCGAGTAAGGCTAAGGCTTCTCGCCTGAACCGGGAGAAGACGCGACAGGCGGGCCGAGCAATACGTCTGCCGCACCTTTAGAGTTCATGCGAACGGCCACACGGATGTGGTCATTACGGGCCCCGACACTTGTGTCGGGGCCCGTTCTATTTCAGGCGCAAAAAAAGATCGCAGCCTTCGGCAGCTCCTACAGGGAAATGCATTCCAAAGTAGGAGCTGCCGAAGGCTGCGATCTCTTGATGTGTTTTAGTTACCGCGTTTGCTGGTGATCTGCCGCAGGCGATTGCCTTCAAAGCGCAGGTATTGGTACATGCCGTTGTTCGGCCCGTACGTCCATTCCTCGACCTGAAACTCTTCACGCCGATTGGCGCTGCGCTTGTAACCCAGCGGATCGCGACCAACCGGTTCGCCGCACTTCTGCAGCACTTCGCTGGCGCGGTCGCCGAGGCTGACCAGTTGACTGCCGCAGCGCAACGTATCCGACGCCCAGACGGGGCTGGCAGCCAGCGTCAGGGCGATCGCCGCCAGCCACTTGCCTGTCATTACTCGGCGTCCAGATGCAACGGTGTGATCACCCGACCATCGCTTTCAGCCTGACCGAGATTGGCGTCGATGAAGTACACGCGGTCATCGGCCAGTTGGCCTTTGTCGACCAGATAATCCTTGATGCTGCTGGCGCGATCCTGACCCAACTGACGCAGCAACACGTCGCTGCCACTCCAGAACTTGATCACGCCTTCGCGCATTTTCGCCGTGCGTTCTTCCTTGCCCAGATCCTTCCATTCAGCCGGCGGCTGGGTTTTCAGACGGGTGCGATAAATGCCTTCGAGCAGCGGGCCTTTTTCGCCTTCCGGCACTTCGATCAAAGATGCTTGAGCCGGGACTTTATCGCCACGGCGCTGGAGCATCTTGTAGTAGTTGTACTGATATTCACGTTCCAGACGCTGTTCGGCGATCAGCGGGCCATCGCTGCTTTGCGCGGCGGTGCCTTCGATTTCCAGACGCAGGGCAGGGCGTTCTTTCAGCGCTTGCGACAGTTTCACCAGCGCGCCTTCGGCGTCTTTGCTCAACTCACTGGAGCCCGGCGCGAACGACACGGTGCCGAGGTCTTCGGAACCGCCACCGCTGACCAAACCGCCAATCAGCTTGAACGGCGCCGCTGCGGCTTTGACGATCAGGTTGCGCAGGGTCTGCCAGACAATCGGCATCACGCTGAACTGCGGATTGTTGAGGTCGCCGGTCACCGGCAATTCGATGGAGATTTTGCCGTCGACGTCCTTGAGCAGCGCAATCGCCAGTTTCAACGGCAGGCTTACGGCGTCCGGGCTGTCGACTTTCTCACCGAGCTGCAACTGTTCGACCACCACTTTGTTCTCGGCTTTCAGTTGGCCTTTGGTGATCAAGTAATGCAGGTCGAGATTGAGCCGGCCCTTGCGGATCCGATAACCAGCGAATTTGCCGGAGTATGGCGTCAGCGTGGTCAGCTCGACGCGTTTGAAACTGGTGGCGATGTCGAGGCTGGCCATCGGGTCGAAGGGATTGACCGCGCCCTTGATGGTTACCGGAGCATAACGGTCGACCTTGCCCTTGATGTCGACGCTGGCCGGTTTCGCCTGACGGCTGTCGATGGTGCCGATCTGACCGTTCAGTTGTTGGATCGCAGTGGCGAAATTAGGCGTCAGGCTGAAGTCGGCGAAGTTGGCCGAGCCGTCATTGATCGCAATGCCGCCGATATGAATGCCCAGCGGTTTGTCCTTGCTGGCCGGTTTCGCCGCAGTGGATTTCGCGCCACTGTCGGCCGGTTGCGGGATCAGCAAATCGTCGATGTTGGTGGTGCGATCATCGTTGATCATGAAGCGCGCATACGGCTGGAACAGGTTGACCTTGTCGATCGACAGGCTGTCACCGTGCTGATAATTCAGGCCTTCGACCACCACTTGCTGCCATTTGAGGAAGTCGCGGGTTTTCAGGGTGTCGAGGGTGTGCAGTTGATCGATCTGCGCGCGGCCGGTCACGCTGAGGGCCAGCGGTTCGGTGCTCTTGAGGTTGACCTTAAGGTCACTGCCGAGCATGCCGCTGCGCAGTTCCAGACGAATAAACGGGTTGATGTAGGACTGTGCGACACGCAGGTCGATGTCCTGGGTTTTCACATTGAGTTGAGCGTTGACCGGCGCCAGGTTGACCGTGCCGTCGGCGCTGAGCTTGCCTGATTTGCCGACGCCGCTGTCGAGTTTGACCTTGAAGGGCGAGCCGTTGAGGCTGTCGAAATCCTGCAGATCAATGTTCAGCGGCGTGATATCCAGCGCCACCGCAGGCGTGGCGGAACGGTCGGCGAGGTGAACGGTGTAGTCGCGCAGTTGCACGTCTTTGAGCAGCACTTGCCATGGTTTGCCTGGCGCCGTCGGTTCAGCTTTCGGCGAATCGGCAGCGGCCGGTGTGCTGGCCGGTTCGGCGGCGGCTTTGGCGGCGGGTTTTGACGGTTGGCTGGCGAACAGTTTTTGCCAGTCGAGCTGGCCGTCAGCTTCGAGGGCGGCCCAGGTTTCCAGTTTCTGGCTGCGGATCTTGCCGACCACCACGTGTTGCTTGGCCAGATCGATGCTGGTGTCGCTGACGTCGAGGCGCTCAAGCTTGGCCAGCGGGCGGCCATCCGGAGCGCTGATCGCGAACGGCGCGATGCTGACGTTGACGTTGTTGAGCAGCAGTTCGGTTTCTTTCGACAGATTGAGTTTGTATTCGGTGCTGAGGCTGACCACGCCGTCGTTGAGTACCAAAGGCACCGAGTCACGCACGTAAGGCCAGAAGGCTTTCATCTTGCCGTCGGTGACTTTCAGGGTGCCTTCGGAAGTGAACGGGATCAGGCTGAAATTGCCGCTCCAGTCGATTCGTCCGCCGGCCGGGCCGATCGCGACGAGGGTCATGTCGGCGCTGTCTTCGGGCAGGGTGCTGAGGTTTTTCAGTTCGAAGCTGAGGTCGTCGTAAAGGAATTCAATCGGCTCGCTTGGGCGCACGTCCTGAAAGTGCACGACGCCGCTGGCCAGTTTGATGTTGTCGATGCGCAGCGGGAACGGTTTGGCGTCGGGATCGGCCGGAACCGGTTCGCTGGCCGGCACGTTGAACAGGCCGAGCAGATTGAGCTTGCCGTCTTTGGCGAAGAGGATTTCGGTCTTCGGCTTGTCCAGTTCGATGTTCGCCAGATGCAGGGCTTTGGTCCACAGACTGTCGATTTGCAGGTCGGCGTACAGGCGTTCGAAGCCCACCTGCTCTTTGCCCGGTTCACCAATAACCAGGCCCCACAAGGTGACCTCAAGGCTGAACGGGTTGAGTTCGATGCGCTGGATATGCGCCGGCACCGTGGCGTAATTGGCCAGTTGCTGGTTGGCCACTCGCAGGGCAATGCCCGGCAAAATCAGAAACCCCAGCAGGCTGTAGAGGGCCAGCGCAGTCAACAAGGCGCCAATCGCGCGAATCAATCCTTTGGTCATGTGCGGCTTCATCTGTCTGAATCGAAGTGCCTTGGAGTATGGCACGCGAATCTGGTTCCGAAGTACATCGCATGGGTCAGGATTGTTCAGATTTGTCTCAAAACACAGATCCCTTGTGGGAGCGAGCCTGCTCGCGAAGGCGTCCTACCAGTCACACTATGGGTTGGCTGATACACCGCTTTCGCGAGCAGGCTCGCTCTCACAGGGGGAAGTTGTACATCATGCAAGAGGGGTTATAGCTGCAGGATCAGGGTTTTCAGTGGCGGTTGCTGATCCATGGACGGGAAGTCTGCACCCGGGGTCATCACACTCCACTCGCGCACCGGGCGGCCGGCCTTTTCGGCGCAGCGCAGGACTTGTTCGCGCCAGTCGTCCATGCTGACTTTCGCCAGATTGTTGCAGCAAATGAGTACGCCGTTGTCGGCGGTGGTCAGCAGCGCGGGTTTGAGCAGGCTTTGATAATCGCGCAGCAGGTCAACGGTGCCGAACGCGCTCTTGGCCCAGGCCGGCGGATCGAGCAGCACCAGATCGTACTGACGCTGTTCGAGGCGCTGGTAGCTTGGCAGTTTCTGCCCGCGACGCTGGCTGATCGGCAGGCCGGCGAGTTGGCGGATCGCCGGAAAATAATCCGACTGAATGAATTCCATCTCCGGCAACTGCGGATTGAGCAAACCGTTTTCGCGACCGACCGCCAAGTTACCTTCGGCGAAATCCAGATTGCACACTTCACGGGCGCCACCGGCTGCGGCACTGAGGCCGACGCCGCAGGTGTAGGCGAACAGGTTGAGCACGGATTTGCCTTTGGCGTGCTCCTTGACCCAGCCGCGCGTGTTGCGCAGGTCGAGGAACAACAGCGGATCCTGCCCGGCGTGGCGCCCGCGCACGCGGTAATTGAGGCCCCATTCGTGACCGACCAGATCAACCAGTGCGGCGTCTTCGGCTTTGTAGACGCTGTCTTCACGGTCGATGCGCGAGTTGCCACGGGAGCGGTCGTTGTAGACCAGCAAGGTTTCCAGGCCCAGGGTTTGATTGACCATCGCGTGCAGTTGCAGCAGGTCGTCACGCTCAAGCGTCTGGTGAAAACTCTGCACCAGCAGTTGCGGGCCATAGCGGTCGATGGTCAGACCGCCGGCGCCTTCCTGGCTGCCGTGGAACAGCCGATAGCAATCGGTGCCCTGGCTGTGCAGCACAGCGAGCAAGTCCTGGCGTTGATCGAGGGCGGCGCGCAGCGCCTGATTCAAGGAAGACATGCATGCGCCTTGCTGGAGAGAATTGGGGCGCGGGAGTTTAACAGTTACTGAGCTGCAAGCTCCAAGCTTCAAGCTTCAAGCTCAAAACTTGCAGCTTGCAGCTCTGAGCGTCAGCTCAGCCCCATCCTGCGTTTGGCTCTCTGCACCGAACCATTGCGCATCGCCCAGCGCAGCATCGGTGCGCTGCGTTTGACGCTGGCGCGAATCAACTGGCGTTGCAGCGAACTCTGCCGCACCTCGAGCATGTCGCTGGCCCAGTCCGGCAGCAGATCAATGCCCGCCTTCATCATCAGATCGCCAAACGGTCGCGCCAGAACACTCGGCGCCGGTGCGGCCAGCAACAAACGCAAAACCTCACGGCTGCGTTCATCGCACAGCAATTGCGGGCGCATGCGTTGCAGATAATCGGCCACGGCCTGCCGCGACTTGGGCACATCGCGTGCGCCTAGGCGTTCGGCGACCACGGCGATCTCGGCGTAATAACGATCCTGATCAGCCAGCGACAACTGTGGATTGCGATAGCGCAAATGCGCCGCCAGAAAGTTACTGACTTCGGCCACATGCACCCACGTCAGCAAGTCCGGATCACTGGCCGCATAAGGCCGGCCGTCCGGTGCGGTGCCCACCACTTGCAGGTGAATAGTGCGGACTTTCTCGATCAACCAGTCGGCATCCCGCCGCGAGCCAAACGTGGTGCCGGAGACAAACTGGCTGGTGCGCCGCAAGCGCCCTAGCATGTCCTGACGAAAATTCGAATGATCCCAAACCCCGGCCAGCGCCAGCGGATGCAGGGCTTGCAGCAACAACGCGCTGATGCCGCCGATCAACATGCTGCTGAAATCACCGTGCACCTGCCAACTGACCGAATCGGGGCCGAACAGGCCGGGATCGCCCTTGGGGTTTTCCAGATCGAGTTGGCCGAGGGATAACCCGGTCAGGCTCATGAGTTGGTTTTCGATGCGACTGCGGATGAATTCCATGACCACTCAGTGAAGAAGGGCGGGCGCGGCCGGTTGTCCGCGCCCGACGTGTTACTGATTGAGGCGCTTGTCGATCAGGCCTTGCACCACGCTCGGGTCGGCCAGGGTCGAAGTGTCGCCGAGGCTGTCGAGTTCGTTGCAGGCAATCTTGCGCAGAATGCGGCGCATGATCTTGCCTGAGCGGGTTTTCGGCAAGGCCGGCGCCCACTGGATCAGATCCGGTTTAGCGAAGCTGCCGATTTCCTTGCTGACGTGGGCGAGCAATTCTTTCTTCAGTTCGTCGTTGGGTTCAGTGCCGTTCATGGGCGTGACGAAGGCATAGATGCCCTGACCTTTGACGTCGTGCGGATAACCGACCACGGCGGCCTCGGCGATGCTGTCGTGCAACACCAAGGCACTTTCCACTTCAGCGGTGCCAATGCGGTGGCCGGACACATTGATCACGTCATCGATGCGCCCGGTGATCCAGTAATCGCCGTCCTCATCGCGCCGCGCGCCGTCGCCGGTGAAATAGTAGCCGGGGTAGGGTTTGAAATAGGTGTCGACCATCCGTTGCGGGTCGCCATAGACGCTGCGAATCTGCGCCGGCCAACTGGATTTGATCGCCAGCACGCCGCTGCCGGCGCCTTGGATTTCCTTGCCTTGCTCGTCGAGCAACACCGGTTGCACGCCGAACATCGGCTGTGTAGCGCAGCCCGGTTTGATCCGCTGCGCACTGACCAGCGGGCTGAGCATGATGCCGCCAGTTTCGGTCTGCCACCAGGTATCGACAATCGGGCAGCGCTGTTCGCCGACCACGTTGAAATACCATTCCCACGCTTCCGGGTTAATCGGCTCACCGACGCTGCCGAGTAATCTGAGGCTGGCGCGCGACGTTTCCTGCAACGGTTCGGCGCCTTCGCGCATCAATGCGCGCAGGGCGGTGGGCGCGGTGTAGAAAATGTTGACCTTGTGTTTATCGATGACCTGCCAGAAACGTGAACTGCTCGGATAGCTCGGCACGCCTTCGAACATCAATGTGGTCGCACCGTTAGCCAACGGGCCGTAGACGATGTAGCTGTGGCCGGTGACCCAGCCGACGTCGGCGGTGCACCAGAACACTTCGCCGTCACGGTAATCGAGCACGTATTTGAAGGTCATCGCCGCTTGCAGTAAGTAGCCACCGGTGGTGTGCAGCACGCCTTTGGGTTTGCCGGTGCTGCCGGAGGTGTAGAGGATGAACAGCGGATCTTCGGCGTCCATCGGTTCCGGCGGGCAATCGTCGCTGACGTCGCGCACGGCCTGGTGATACCAGAGATCGCGACCTTCGACCCAGTCGACCTTGCCTTGAGAGCGTTCAACCACCACGACGGTGCTGACGTCCGGGCAACTTTGCAGGGCTTTGTCGACGTTCTGCTTCAACGGCACAAACTTGCCACCGCGCACACCTTCGTCGGCGGTGATCACGGTGCGGCAGTCGGCATCGAGAATGCGGTCACGCAGGGAGTCGGGGGAGAAGCCACCAAACACCACCGAATGCACCGCGCCAATCCTCGTGCAGGCGAGCATCGCGTAAGCGGCTTCGGGGATCATCGGCATGTAAATGCACACCCGGTCGCCTTTTTTTACGCCACGGCTTTTCAGCACGTTGGCCAGGCGGCAGACATGGTGGTGAAGTTTTTTGTAAGTGATTTGTGCCGATTCGGAGGGGTCGTCACCTTCCCAGAGCAGGGCGGTCTGCTCGCCGCGTTGTTCGAGATGGCGGTCGATGCAGTTGTAGCTGACGTTCAGTTGGCCCCCGGCAAACCAGGCGGCTTCACCGGTTTTCAGGTCAAAGCGCTGAACGGTTTGCCACGGCGTGCTCCAGTCGAGGAAGCGCGTGGCTTGCTCGGCCCAGAAGGTGTCGGGGTGTTCAATGGATTCGCGGTACAGGCGCCGATAATCATCCTGACTCAATTGCGCAGCCCGGCGGACGGCATCGGCTTTGGGGAACGTGCTGATATCGAACATGACGGTTCCTTATTCTTGTTGTGCGACAAGAGGGGAGCTGTACGACCCTCGTAGGAGCTGCCGAAGGCTGCGATCTTTTGATCTTGTTTTTTAAGGTCAAGATCAAAAGATCGCAGCCTTCGGCAGCTCCTACAGGGATCGTGTACGCCACCGATTCTGCGATTAGCCCGGTGCCGTGGAACTGTCGATGTTGCAAGCTGTAGGGGCAGGCAAACCGCCCCTTCAGCCTATCACCCGCGGTGACGACCGCGGAAGTAGTTGATCAGGCCTTGGGTGGACGGGTCGTCAGCGGTGGTTTCATCGCTGCCCACCAGACGGTTGTAAACGCCTTTGCCCAACTCCTTGCCCAACTCCACGCCCCACTGATCGAAGGCATTGATGCCCCAGACCACGCTCTGCACGAACACTTTGTGTTCATACATCGCCACCAATGCGCCGAGACGACGCGGGCTGATGCGTTCAACCACGAGGGTGTTGCTCGGACGGTTGCCCGGGATCACCTTGTGCGGTGCGAGTTTGTGCACTTGCTCTTCGCTCATGCCTTTTTCGCGCAACTCGGCTTCTGCTTCCGGCAAAGTCTTGCCGAGCATCAGCGCCTGGCTCTGCGACAGGCAGTTCGCGTACAGCCATTGATGGTGATCGGCGACCGGGTTGAAGCTGACGATCGGCACGATGAAGTCGGCCGGGATCAGTTGCGAACCTTGGTGCAGCAACTGGTGGTAAGCGTGCTGACCGTTGCAGCCGACGCCGCCCCAGATCACCGGGCCAGTATCGGTCGACACCGGGGTGCCGTCCTGACGCACGCTCTTGCCATTGGATTCCATGTCCAGTTGTTGCAAGTGCTTGGTGATGTTGCGCAGGTAGTGGTCGTACGGCAGGATCGCGTGGCTTTGCGCGCCCCAGAAGTTGCCATACCACACACCCAGCAAGCCCAACAGCACAGGCATATTCTGCTCGAATGGCGCAGTCTGGAAATGCTGATCCATGGTGTAGGCACCGGACAGCAATTCCTTGAAGTTGGACATGCCGATCGCCAGCGCAATCGGCAAACCGATCGCCGACCACAGCGAGTAACGACCGCCAACCCAGTCCCACATCGGGAAGATGTTTTCTTCACGAATACCGAACGCCACAGCCGCGGCGTTGTTGCTCGAGACGGCGATGAAGTGGCGATACAGCTCAGCTTCCGAACCGCCCTGCGCCAGATACCAGGCACGTGCGGCCTGAGCGTTCTTCAGGGTTTCGAGGGTGTTGAAGGATTTCGACGAAACGATGAACAGCGTGGTCTCGGCGCGCAGTTTTTGCGTCAGCTCGTGGAATTCGCTGCCGTCGATGTTTGCCAGATAGTGGCAACGCACGCCTTTTTGCGCGTACGACAACAAGGCTTCGGAGACCAGCTCAGGGCCGAGGAACGAGCCACCGATGCCGATGTTGACCACGTCAGTGATCGGCTTCTCGGTGTAACCGCGCCACAGACCGTCGTGGATGCGGCCCACGAGGTCGGTGATCTGGTTCAGTACTTTGTGGACTTCCGGCATCACGTTGACGCCGTTGACCGACAGCTTGTCGCCCACCGGGCGGCGCAGGGCGGTGTGCAGCGCCGGGCGGCCTTCGGAGGTGTTGACGATTTCGCCTTCGAACAGCGCTTTGATCGCGCCCTTCAGATCGACTTCATTGGCCAGACCCACGAGCAGATTGCGGGTCTCGGCGTTGATCAAATTCTTCGAATAATCGAGAAACAGGCCGCAGCTGCTGAGGGTGAACTGATTGAAGCGCTGCGGATCGGCGTTGAAGGCCTCGCGCATGCTGAAATCCTGCATGGCTTGGCGGTGATCTTTCAACGCTTGCCAGGCGGGCAGAGCGGTAACGTCTTGAGGAGTGAGGTAATACGCCATCGCTGCGGTTTTCCTTTTTACTTGAACGGCTTCTGAACACGGATCAGACCGGCGCGCCATGTTTGGGTGCGCGGTCAACTGCGTCTACACGATTTATCGACGCAGGGCGAATACAGTAAACCTCGCGCTGCGATCTGTCTTGACTTCTTCTGACCTGATCCCTGTACTTTTTTAACATTTAATACAGGGAGTGGCCGACAAACGGAGGGGGAGGGCGAGGTCGGGCAAGCTGAACCTCCCGGGTTGGAATCGGACGGCGGGCAGTGTGCCCGAAGGGTCTGGGGGCGGCAATACAGCTGATATGCAATCGTTCATGCGCCGAAAACCACTGTGGGAGCGGGCTTGCTCGCGAAGGCGTCGTATCAGTCGACATGTTGGTCAACTGATAGATTGCATTCGCGAGCAAGCCCGCTCCCACAGGGGGGACTGCGGTGTTTTTAAGAGGGGGTGTCGAGATTCAGGTGCAGGTTGTCGATCAATCGCGTAGTACCGAGGAAAGCGGCCAGCAGAATCACCAGATCACGGTCTTCAGTCGTCGCCGGACGCAAGGTCAGCGCATGGCGGATTTCCAGGTAATCCGGGCACAGGCCTGCCGCTTCCAGCTGTTGCAGCTGGGCACTGATCAGCGCCGGGAAATCACGCTCGCCTTGCTTGATCGACTCGGCAATGTTGCTCAGCGTGCGATAAACCACTGGGGCTACCGCGCGTTGTTCCTCATTAAGGAAGCCGTTGCGCGATGACAGCGCCAGACCGTCCGCAGCGCGTACGGTCGGCTCGCCGATGATCTGGATCGGCATGTTCAGGTCATGCACCAGCGCGCGAATCACCGCCAGTTGCTGGAAGTCCTTCTGACCGAAAATCGCCAGATCCGGCTGCACCATGTTGAACAGCTTGCTGACCACCGTCGCCACACCTTCAAAGTGTCCCGGACGGCTGGCGCCGCACAGTCCTTCGGACAGTTGCGGCACGCTGACCCGGGTCTGCCCGGCCATGCCGTCGGGGTACATTTCCTCAACGGTCGGCGCGAACAGCAGGGAGCACCCGGCTTCAAGCAGTTTTTCCTGATCCGCCGCGAGGGTGCGCGGGTACTTGTCGAGGTCTTCACCGGCGCCGAATTGCAGCGGGTTGACGAAAATGCTCGCCACCACGAAGTCCACGCGTTGCGTGGCTTTGGTCACCAGGGCGACGTGGCCGCTGTGCAGGTTGCCCATGGTCGGCACGAAGCCGATGCGCTTGCCTTCACTGCGTGCGCGGGCGACGGCGGCGCGCAGTTCGCGTACGGTTTTTACGGTGTTCATGCAGAGAATCCGTGTTCGATGCCAGGGAACGTGGCAGCTTTGACTTCACTGACGTAAGCCTTCAATGCGGACTGGATGTTGTCCTGGTCGTGCATGAAGTTTTTGACGAATTTCGGTACGCGACCGGTGATCGACAGACCGAGCATGTCGTGCAGCACCAGCACCTGGCCGTCGGTATCCGCGCCGGCGCCGATGCCGATAACCGGGATTTTCACCGCTTGGGTGATTTCAGCAGCCAGTTCGCTTGGCACGCATTCGAGCAGCAGCATGGACGCGCCAGCCTGCTCCAGCGAGATCGCATCGGCACGCATCTGCCGCGCCTGGTTTTCGTTGCGGCCCTGCACTTTATAGCCACCCAGGATGTTCACCGCTTGCGGGGTCAGGCCCATGTGTGCGCACACCGGCACACCGCGTTCGGCGAGCAGACGGATCGACTCCGCCAGCCACAGCTGACCTTCGACCTTGACCATGTGCGCACCGGCCTGCATCAGCATGGCGCTGTTCATCATGGTTTGTTCGAGGGTGGCGTTGGCCATGAACGGCAGGTCAGCCAGGATCAGGGCGTCGGTGTTACCGCGTTTGACGCACGCGGTGTGGTAGGCCATTTCTGCGGTGGTCACCGGCAAGGTGCTGTCGTGACCTTGCAGCACCATGCCGAGGGAGTCGCCCACCAGCAGCACTTCGACACCGGCCTCGTTGCAGGCGTGGGCGAAGGTCGCGTCATAGCAGGTCAGCATGGTGATTTTTTCACCTTTCTGCTTGAGGCTCTGGAGCGTGGTCAGGGTGATGGCTGGCATGTAAAAAATCCTCGTTCAGGCGCTCTGGAAACTACTGCGAGTAACGCGCGTGATTCTTCATTTACTCAGGCGCACGCTCTTTTGTCGTGCTTATAAGGCCTGGATTGCGCCCGTATGTGCCGGGTTGGCGGCAGCGGGACGCCTATAGTCGTGAGGAGAACCGAGGAAGTCAATTGCGTGTGTTACCGCATTGTTACGAGGCGAGTGTTACCGGCGTTACTGATGCGATTCAGCGGCGCGGCGGGCCTGATTCGAGGAATTTTTGTCCGACAAAACTCTATGGGGATCACCCCCATCTGTAGGAGCTGCGGAACGCTGCGATCTTTTGATGTTGCTTTTGAAAATCAAAAGATCGCAGCCTCGTTTCACTCGACAGCTCCTACAGGGAGAGTTGTGTCAGGGGTGGGGTAGGCGTTCGAGGCCGATGAACGGGCAGGCGGCGAGCAGGTCGGCTAAGGTGCGGCCATCGGGCAGATGGAGATCCGCCGGCGCCAGTTCGGCGAGCGGATACAGCACGAACGCGCGTTCCTGAATCTGGTAATGCGGGACTTTCAGGCGTGGCTCGTCGATCAAGCGATCACCGAACAGCAGAATATCCAGATCCAGCGTACGCGGGCCCCAGCGTTCCAGACGTTCGCGGCCCTGATCATTCTCGATCGCTTGCAAGGCATCGAGCAACTGAATCGGGGAGAGCGAGCTGTCGAGCGCTGCAACCGCGTTGGTATATCGCGGTTGGCCCGGCAGCAATGAATCGCTTTGATAAAAGGCAGAAACGCCAGCGACCAGGGTCTGCGGCAATTGCCCCAGCGCCTCGACGGCGCTGCGCAATTGTTCGGCGGGGTCAGCGAGGTTGCTGCCCATGCCGATGTAGATGCGTGCCATGCTTTTACTCGCCGGTCGAAGCGCTCGGGGCGCCGGCGCGTTTGCGCTTGGAACCGCCGCTACGGCGACGTTTGCGTGGCGCTCCGCTGGCGTCATCACCTTTGCCGCTGAGGTCGCGAATCATGTCGCGACGTTCGCTTTCGTTGGCGTCCTGATAATCCGTCCACCATTCGCCGAGGCCGTCAGTCTCTTCGCCGGCGCTTTCACGCAACAGCAGGAAGTCGTAACCGGCGCGGAAACGCGGATTGTCCAGCAACAGGTCGGCGCGTTTGCCGCTGCGGCGTGGCAGGCGTTCCTGCATGTCCCAGATCTCGCGGATCGGCATGGTGAAACGCTTTGGAATCGCGATGCGCTGGCACTGTTCGGCGATCAGCTCGTGGGCGCCTTCCTGCATCGCAGGGATTGGCGGCATGCCACGTTCTTGCAAGCGCAACACGCGGGCCGGCAGGGCTGGCCACAGCAGCGCGGCAAACAGGAACGCCGGGGTCACCGGTTTGTTCTGCTTGATGCGCAGGTCGGTGTTGGTCAGCGCTTCGCTGATCAGCGTGTGGGTGTATTCCGGGTTGTGTTCCAGCGCATCGGCACTGGCCGGGAACAGCGGGGCGAACAGTTGCAGATCGACCAGCATTTCGAAGGTAATTGCGCCGTGTCCCGAGAGGAACAGCTTGAGCACTTCTTCGAACAGACGCGCCGACGGGATCTCGCGCAGCATCGGCGCCAGCTCGCGGATCGGCTGCACGGTGTGCTTCTCGATGCCGAAGTTGAGCTTGGCGGCGAAACGCACGGCTCGCAGCATGCGCACCGGGTCTTCCTGATAACGCTGCTTCGGATCGCCGATCAAACGGATCAGGTGATTGCGGATGTCGTGCACGCCGTTGGCGTAATCGAGAATGCGCTCGCTGACCGGATCGTAATACAGGGCGTTGATGGTGAAGTCGCGGCGCTGCGCGTCTTCTTCCAGTGTGCCGTAAACGTTGTCGCGCAGAATCCGCCCGCTTTCGTTACGCGAGGACTGATTGCTGTCCTCGTCGTCTTCATTGACCGGGTGATTGGCACGGAAGGTCGCGACTTCGATGATTTCGCGACCGAAATGGATATGCACCAGTTTGAAGCGACGGCCAATGATCCGCGCGTTGCGGAATTCGGCGCGGACTTGCTCAGGCGTGGCGCTGGTGGCGACGTCGAAATCCTTGGGCGTGATGCCCAGCAGCATGTCACGCACGCAACCACCGACCAGATAAGCCTGGTAACCGGCACCTTGCAGGCGTTCGACAATATTCACCGCATAGCGGCTGAACTGCGTTTTCTGCAGCGAATGTTGACCGCTGTTGAGCACTTCAGGGGTGCTACGGATGTGTTGCGTACGACGCACGGGAGTTCGGAATGACTGGAACAACTTCTTCAGCATGGGATGCACTGTTTGAAGGAATGTTCGGCCATACCAAAGAATGACCGCATGATGGGCGCAGATTCTAGCATTTAGTCGGGGGATGGTGTAGGAGACAGCAGCTTCGAGCTGAAAGCCGCAAGCTACAAGGGTGAAACGGGGGTAAAACAGGGAGTTTTTTACAGAAGGGAGAAACTACAAGGGGAGCCGAAGCTCCCCAAGAAGTAGTTGCGTGCTCTTTTTATTATTGATTCGGGCTTCTTGTTTTTGTTGAGTGCCCTCGCCACGAAGCTTTTCCTTCGTGACCCTCCCAATCGGGAGCCAAGAGCAAACGGATTGCTTTGGTCGCTGAATTGCAGTGATCTTACGATCCAACCAGTACAGGCTCTGTCTTAGGACAGTTTTTGTTGTTCTCGGCCTGGTCGTGGGGCAAGCCCCAAATACAACGCCTCTCCAAAAGAATCAGTTAGCTGCGCCTCTCGCCGTCTTGTTTTTATTGTGCGTGAGTCGATTCGTCTTATTTTTATTGTCTTGTGCATTGCTTGTTATTGTTCTTGTACCAAACATATAGCAGGGGTCGTGCCAACTTTTGCGAAACCCCGTAAAACAAAGGGTTAGGTCGATATAACCGTTTTCTCGGGGCGAAAAAAAGCCGGGGTTTCGTTACCGATAACCCCGGCTTCTGTTACGTGAAAAGACTGAGGTAACAGTTTTTTCACATCTTCAAGCGTTACCCGCACACTCGACAGGTAACGTTCAGCTCTCGCTGGCGACCCCGGTCTTGCGCCGTGGAATGCCCAGACGCTGACGGCGTTCCCACAGACATTTACGGCTGACGCCCAGTTTGCGCGCCAGTTCGGTCTCGGTCATGTGATCCTGATGCTCAAGGACGAAGTGCTGGAAGTAATCCTCCAGCGACAGGTCTTCGGTCGGCTCATGGCTGCTGTTGCTGGCGTTACCACCGGTTTGCGGTGGCAGGCCGATGAACTCGTCATCGTCCAGATCGCTCAGTTCAATGTCGATGCCCAGCAGTTCCGCAGAGATTTCCGGACTTTCGCTGAGAATCACCGCGCGCTCGACTGCGTTTTCCAGCTCGCGCACGTTACCCGGCCAGGAATAGTGACGAATGGCCTGTTCGGCATCGGCAGCAAATTTCAGGTCGGTACGGTTGATGCGTGCGCTCTGGCGAGCGAGGAAAGCTGTGGCGATTTCGTTGACGTCGGCACCGCGTTCGCGCAGCGCTGGCAATTTCAGGGCAATCACGTGCAGACGGTAATAAAGGTCTTCACGGAACTGGCCGATTTTCGCCAGGCTCTTCAGATCCCGGTGCGTTGCTGCGATCAGGCGTACATCGACCTTCTGCGACTGCACCGAACCAACACGGCGAATTTCGCCTTCCTGCAACACGCGCAACAGGCGGGCCTGAGCTTCCAGTGGCAGTTCGCCGATTTCGTCGAGGAACAACGTGCCGCCGTCCGCCGCTTCGACCAGACCGGCACGCCCGGCGCTGGCGCCAGTGAACGCACCTTTTTCATGGCCGAACAGTTCGGACTCGATCAGGCTTTCCGGAATGGCGGCGCAGTTCACCGAGATCATCGGTGCCTTGGCGCGTTTCGACAGGTTGTGCAGCGCACGGGCCACCAGTTCTTTACCGGTGCCAGACTCGCCCTGAATCAACACATTGGAATCGGTCGGCGCGACCTTGCGGATCTTGCTGTAGAGATCCTGCATCGGCGGGCACGAGCCGATGATGCCGATTTCGCCATTGCTGTTGTCGGTGGCGGGTTTGCCGCTGCCATTGGCCGGTTTGCTGGCAAGCGCTTCGCCGGCAGCCGGGGCCGATTGGCGATCACGCAGAATCCGCGCGACGGCCTGGAGCATTTCATCGTGGTCGAAAGGCTTGGCGATGTAATCCACCGCGCCCATCTTCATCGAGTCGACCGCCGAGCGCAGGCTGGCGTAACTGGTCATGATCAGCACCGGCGTGCCCTGGCCGAGCTTGATCAGCTCGGTGCCCGGCGCGCCCGGCAAACGCAGATCGCTGACGATCAGGTCGAACGTAGGAATGGTGAAGCGTTCTTGTGCTTCCTGCACTGAACCGGCTTCGCTGACCTGGTACTGGTTACGTTCCAGCAGGCGGCGCAAGGCGGAGCGGATAATTGTTTCGTCTTCGACGATCAAAATCTCCTGCATATATTACTAACTCTCTAGGGTCACAGTTATAACCGGAATTAGTTTATATATG
>NZ_JBIUVN010000025.1:54657-73922 GCF_044742965.1 Pseudomonas sp. NPDC087804
ATACGATACTCTAGACGGTCTCAGTTCACAGCGGACGTCGCTTCGACATGACGCGGCAATGTCACCCGGATACGGGTGCCGCGTTGGCTTTGTACATCAGCCGGGCTGTCGATGGTGATTTGTCCATAATGCTCTTCAACGATGGAATAGACCAGTGCAAGGCCCAGACCGGTGCCTTCGCCAGGATCCTTGGTGGTGAAGAAGGGTTCGAACAATCTGTCCATGATGTTCTTCGGAATACCGCTGCCTTCGTCTTCGACGATCAGATCGACCGTGTGTTCGCCGGCTTCGCTTTTCACCCGTACCGCACTGTGCGGCGGCGAGGCGTCGCGGGCGTTTGAAAGCAGATTGATCAACACCTGCGCGAGCCGCTGCGGATCGCCTTCGACCCAGTGATCCGGATCGCACAGGTTGTAGAACTGAACTTCGAAATTGCGTCGGTTCAGCGCCAGCAGGCCAATCGCGTCCTGCGCCACTTCCGCCAGGCAAACTGGCTCGTCGCTGTGCTGATGGCTGCCGGCATGGGCGAAACTCATCAGCGACTGGACGATGCGCGATATGCGTTTGGTCTGTTCGAGAATCTGCCCGCTGATTTCCGTCAGCTCGTCGTCCTCTTCGCGCTCCTCGCGCAGGTTTTGCGCCAGACAGGCGATGCCGGTGACCGGGTTGCCGATTTCGTGGGCCACACCTGCTGCGAGGCGACCGATGCTCGCCAGACGTTCGGAGTGCACCAGTTTGTCTTCGAGCATCTGCGTTTCGGTCAAGTCTTCAACCAGTAACACCAGACCACTGTTACCCGGTGCGAGCGGTTCATCGATGGCCGCTTTGTGCAGGTTCAGCCAGCGGGTCTGGCCGTCGAGGGCCAGATGCTGTTTGTGCAAATGCTCGTCGGGCAGATTGATGAAGCCTTGCAACAATTCTTTCCACGGCTCGCCGATGGTGCTCAGGCGCGAACCGACCACGCGCTGCGCGGCGATCCCGGTGAGTTCTTCCATGGCCTTGTTCCACATCAGGATCTCTTGATCCTTGGCCAGCGAGCAGACGCCCATCGGCAGTTCCTGCAGGGTCTGGCGGTGGTAACGGCGCAAGGCATCGAGTTCGGCGGCTAAACCTGTAAGGCGCGAGTGGTAATCCTCTAGGCGGCTTTCAATAAAGTGGATGTCTTCGGTGACATAGTTTTCGCCGCCCGCCTTATAAGGCAGGAAGGTTTCGACCATGTCCTGCGCCACGCTCGGGCCCATCAGGCCGGAAAGGTTGGCCTCGATGCGGTCGCGCAAACGGCGCAAGGCGTAAGGGCGGCGTTCGTCGAAGGGCAGATAAAGGTCTCGCAGCGCTTGTTCGACTTCTTTCTGCGCAGCCTTGGCGCCCAGCGGTTTCGCCAGTTGCGTGGCGAACTCCTGCGGCGAGGCGGCGTGCAGTTCGCGGCGTTGCGGGCGACGCACGTTATCCACAGCGCAGGCTTCGGCGGCGCTGGCTTCTTCGGGGCTGGCGTTGGTGAACAGCGAGATCAGCGTAAACATCAACACGTTGGCCGCCAGCGAGGCAATCGCGGCCATGTGCCAACTGGTGTCGTCGAGCACGTAAATCATGTTCAGCAGCGGGATGTAGAAACCCTGCAGATTGCCGACCAGCGGCAACAGCATGGTCACCACCCAGACCAGAATCCCCGCCAACAGGCCGGCAATAAAGCCACGGCGATTGGCGGTCGGCCAATACAGCACAGACAGCACGCCCGGGAGGAATTGCAGGGTCGCGACGAAGGCAACAATGCCAAGGTTGGCCAGATCCTGCTCGGCGCCGAGCATCAGGTAGAAACCGAAACCAGCCATGATGATCGCGACGATCAGCGCGCGGCGCGTCCATTTCAACCAACGGTAGATATTGCCTTCGGCCGGCGGTTGATAAAGCGGCAGCACCAGATGGTTCAGCGCCATGCCCGACAGCGCGAGCGTGGTGACGATGATCAGCCCGCTGGCCGCTGATAAACCACCGACGTAAGCGAGCAACGCCAGCGGTTTGCTGTTGGCGGCGATGCCGATGCCGAGGGTGAAATATTCCGGATTGGTCGTCGCGCCCAGTTTCAGACCGGCCCACAAAATCAGCGGTACCGCCAGGCTCATCAACAGCAGGAACAGCGGCAAACCCCAGCTCGCACTGACCAGCGAGCGTGGATTGAGGTTTTCGGTAAACGTCATGTGATACATGTGCGGCATCACGATCGCCGAAGCGAAGAACACCAGCAACAGCGTGCGCCACGGGCCTTCCTGCAATGGCGTGTGCAGCGCGGCGAGGGCGGTCTGGTTTTGCAGCAGCCACACCTCAAGTTGTTGCGGACCGTCGAACACGCCGTACAGCGCATACAAACCGACACCGCCGAGGGCGATCAGCTTGATCACCGATTCAAAGGCAATCGCGAACACCAGCCCTTCGTGTTTCTCGCGGGTGGCGATGTGGCGGGAGCCGAAGAAAATCGTGAACAGGATGATCAGCGCACAAAACGCCAGCGCTACGCGGCTCTGCACCGGCTCGCCAGTGAGGATGCCAATGGAATCGGCGACCGCTTGAATCTGCAACGCCAGCAACGGCAACACGCCAATCAGCATGAAGATCGTGGTCAGCGCACCGGCCCAGGTGCTGCGAAAGCGAAAGGCAAACAGATCCGCCAGCGACGACAGTTGATAGGTGCGGGTGATTTTCAGGATCGGATAGAGCAACACCGGCGCCAGCAGAAACGCGCCGGACACGCCGAGGTAACTGGACAGAAAGCCGTAGCCGTACTGATACGCGAGGCCGACCGTGCCGTAGAACGCCCACGCACTGGCGTAAACCCCCAGCGACAAGGTGTACGTCAGCGGGTGGCGAATGATCGCGCGCGGGATCATGCCCCGTTCGCTGACCCAGGCAACGCCGAACAGCACCGCCAGGTACGCGGCGCTGATCAGGATCATCTGGGTCAGGCTAAAGCTCATCGGCATCTTTTTGGCTCTGCAGGATGAAGGTCACAACAATCAGGATCAGCCAAAGCAGATAGGGGCGATACCAGGCGCCCGTAGCGTCGATCCACCAATCCATGATGGCGGGGGAAAACAGGTAGATCCCCACGACTAAAAGCAGGACCAAGCGATAGATGTACATCCCGGCCTCTCTTTTTTATGCGCGTGCCCGAAAACGTGCGGCGATGGTAACGGATGGGCGCGCGACTGCAAGTGTCGTCATAGCAGTTGCGCTTCGGGCAGGGTCAGTGTGCGCGGGATCTTCGTCGCATCCCAATGCTTGCTGCCCCAACTGAGCAATTCTTGCGGCGAGGCGTGGGCCAGTTCGGCGCCGGGATTTTGCCCCAAAGCACGCAGGGCCCGCAGCAGCAATGGCGTGGCCTGATCTGCTTCAAGCGGTGGTGAGCGATAGGACTTGCCGAGCTTGTTGCCGTCCGGTTGGGTAATCAGCGGCAGGTGCAGGTAGCGCGGTTGGCGCAGGCCCAACAGTTCTTGCAGGTAGAGCTGGCGCGGTGTCGAGTCGAGCAGATCGGCACCACGGACGATGTCGGTGATGCCTTGCCACGCATCATCGAGCACCACGGCCAGTTGATAGGCGTAGAGACCGTCGCGACGACGGATGACGAAATCGCCGACGTCACGACCCAAGTGCTGGCGGTACTCGCCCTGCACGCGGTCGATGAAGTGGTATTCCAGCTCCGGCACGCGCAGGCGGATCGCCGCGTCTTGTTGATCATGGCCGGCGTTGCGGCACAGGCCCGGATAAATGCCGTTGTGCGCTTCGAGCTGTTTGCGCGAGCAGGTGCAGGCGTAGGCCAGACCGTGATTGAACAGGCTGTTGAGCACGTCGGCGTAGGCGTCGTGCCGATCACTCTGGCGCACCATGTCGCCGTCCCACTCGAACCCGTAGCTTTCCAGCGCCTTGAGAATCGCGGTCTGCGCACCGGGTTCTTCACGCGGCGGATCGAGATCTTCCATGCGCACCAGCCAGCGACCGCCGACTGAACGGGCGTCAAGGTAAGAGGCGAGGGCGGCGACCAGCGAGCCGAAATGCAGATGGCCACTGGGGGTCGGGGCGAAGCGGCCGATGTAGGCGGGGGATTTTTTGGCAGTCATGGGGCGAAACTACTTTTCAGGCTATACGCAGGTCAACCTGTAGGAGTGAGCCTGCTCGCGATAGCGGTGTGACATTCAACACCGATATTGACTGACCCACCGCTATCGCGAGCAGGCTCACTCCTACAAAAGGCAAAGGCAAAGGCAAAAGACAAAAGGCAGAAACAAAAACGGAGCGTTCGCACGCTCCGTTCTTCGTTCAGGTCGAGATTACTTGCCGACCTGCTTTTCCTTGATTTCCGCCAGGGTCTTGCAGTCGACACACATGTCGGCTGTAGGGCGTGCTTCGAGGCGCTTCACACCAATCTCGACGCCGCACGAATCACACCAGCCGTACTCTTCGTCTTCGATCAGTTGCAGCGTCTTGTCGATCTTCTTGATCAACTTGCGCTCGCGGTCGCGGGCGCGCAGCTCAAGAGCGAACTCTTCTTCCTGGCTGGCACGGTCGGCCGGATCCGGGAAATTCGCAGCTTCGTCTTTCATGTGGTCAACAGTGCGGTCGACTTCCTGCATCAACTCCTGTTTCCACTTGTTCAGAACCTTGGTGAAGTGCGCGCGCATCGGGGCGCCCATGTACTCTTCACCTTTCGCCGGAACGTAAGGTTCGAAACCGCTGATCGTGGTTTGCTGCTGTTGCTTTGCTTGGGTGGGCATGAAATGGACCGCCTCTACTCTTGTAATCCATTGCGCAGGATTGCTCCATCACCGACACCTGCCGGCCCTGCGGCTGCAAGCGGGCGAACTTACCAGATCAATTCGGCCCGCGCTACTCCCGGATGTCGAGGCCCCGGCGGGTGGCGCTTGTAAAAGTCAGGCAAGCTGTGTCTGGCGGTGGTGGAGACCTGTTCAATCACTGATTTTAGTCAATCCTGGAGCGTACGCTCGTATCGTTACAGTCCAGCGTTCTTGAGGCTGTGACCGCTGCGGGTTCTCGCTCGTTCCGGCAGATGGGTAGAATCGTCTCTTTTTTTCCGTTGAAGGAAAGGCCCAATGGCTCAGCCCTACAGTGCGCGCAGTCGTGCGATCGAACCGTTTCATGTCATGGCGTTGCTGGCGCGGGCCAATGAGTTGCAGGCGGAAGGCCACGACGTGATCCATCTGGAGATCGGCGAGCCGGACTTCACCACCGCTGAACCGATCATTCGCGCAGGGCAGGCGGCGCTAACCGCCGGGAAAACCCGTTACACCGCCGCGCGCGGTATTCCTGAACTGCGCGAGGCGATCGCCGGGTTCTATCAATCGCGCTATGGTTTGAACATCGATCCACGGCGGATTCTGATCACGCCGGGCGGTTCCGGGGCGTTACTGCTCGCCAGTGCGTTGCTGGTCGATCCCGGGAAACACTGGCTGTTGGCGGATCCGGGTTACCCGTGCAACCGCCACTTCCTGCGTCTGGTTGAAGGTGCGGCGCAACTGGTGCCGGTCGGGCCTGACGTGCGTTATCAACTGACCCCGGATCTGGTCGAGCGTCATTGGGATCACGACAGCGTCGGCGCACTGGTCGCCTCGCCGGCCAATCCGACTGGCACCATCCTGACCCGCGATGAACTCACCGGGTTATCCACAGCCATCAAGGCCAGACACGGGCATCTGGTGGTGGACGAGATCTATCACGGCCTGACCTACGGCACCGATGCGGCGAGCGTGCTGGAAGTCGATGACAGTGCTTTCGTGTTGAACAGTTTCTCCAAATATTTCGGCATGACCGGCTGGCGACTCGGCTGGCTGGTGGCGCCGGACGCAGCAGTCAGCGAGTTGGAAAAACTCGCGCAGAACCTCTACATCAGCGCCCCGAGCATGGCCCAGTACGCCGCGCTGGCCTGTTTCGAGCCGGACACCATCGCCATTCTCGAAGAACGCCGCGCCGAGTTCGGCCGTCGTCGCGACTTCCTGTTGCCGGCCTTGCGCGAGTTGGGTTTCAACATTGCGGTGGAGCCTGAAGGCGCGTTCTATTTGTACGCCGATATCAGCCAGTTCGGCGGTGATGCCTTCGCGTTCTGCCGACATTTCCTCGAAACCGAGCACGTCGCTTTTACGCCTGGGCTGGATTTCGGTCGCTATCAGGCCAGTCATCATGTGCGTTTTGCCTACACGCAAAACCTCCCTCGCCTACAAGAAGCAGTGGAACGCATCGCGCGTGGCTTGAAGAGTTGGCAAGGCTGATGCGCTTTTATCCAGAGCTTGAAGAAGCGCGACTGATCCGTCGTTACAAACGTTTTCTTGCCGACATCGAAACGGTTAACGGCGAATTACTGACCATTCACTGCCCGAACACCGGTTCGATGCTCAATTGTCAGGTCGAGGGCGGGCAAGTCTGGTTCAGCCGCTCCAATGACCCCAAACGCAAGTTGCCCGGTACTTGGGAAATCGGCGAAACCCCGCAAGGCCGCCTGTTTTGCGTGAATACTGCGCGGGCCAACGGCCTGGTCGAGGAAGCCTTGCAAGCTGGCGTCATCACCGAGCTAAACGGCTTTACCGCGTTGAAGCGTGAAGTCGCTTATGGTCAGGAAAAAAGTCGCATCGATTTTCGCCTCGAATACCCGAGCGGCCCGGCTTACGTGGAAGTGAAAAGTGTCACCCTGGGTTTCGACGGTACGCCGGTGGCAGCGTTTCCGGATGCGGTGACCCAGCGCGGCGCCAAGCATCTGCGGGAGCTGGCGCATCTGGCGCGGGACGGGATTCGCGCGGTGCAGTTGTATTGCGTCAATCTCAGCGGGATAGAGGCGGTGCGCCCAGCCAGGGAAATTGATTCAGCGTATGCCGAAGCGCTGCATGAAGCGGTCGCGTGTGGCGTCGAGGTGCTGGCGTATGGCGTGCGCTTGAGCCATGAAGAGATGGTCATCGACCGGCGCCTCGATGTGCTGCTCAACGGTTAAACATCGATCCACAGGCCTTGTGCGTCCTCGCGGCAAGGGATGGCGGTGAGTGATTGCCCGGCGCAAGGCCCGGCCACGCATTCACCGTCCTCGATCAGAAACAGTGCGCCGTGGGTGGCGCACTGAATCAGGCTGTTGCTCGGGTCGAGAAACTGGTCGGGTTGCCATTCCAGCCCCACGCCCCGGTGCGGGCAGCGATTCAGGTAGACGTAGGCCTGGCCGCTGCGGCGCACGGCGAACAGCTTATTGCCGTCGATCTCGAAACCACGGCTTTTCGCTTCGGCCAGATCGGCGCCTGCGCAGAGAAACTTCATGACTATCCTCTAGTGTCCGCTCGTGTCCGGATATGTCCGAGCTTGACGTTTAAATGCAAACAATTATCAAATGACGGCCTTCGTCCGCAGGGCGGCTGGCAGATGCCGAGGATACTTGGCCTGTCGTCCCGATGCCCGGGAAAACCACGTTCAAGGAAGCTGTGTATGCGCCTGAGTACCCGCGTTGCTGTGCTGTGTGTCGGACTTTTGGTCAGCCACCAGGCTGCAGCGGCTGATCTGCCGCAACGTTGGGTGAGTGCCGGCGGCGCGCTGTCGGAGTGGGTTTCGGCCTTGGGCAGCGAATCGAAACTGGTCGGCGTCGACACCACCAGTCAGCATCCGGAATCTTTGAAAACACTGCCGAGCATCGGCTATCAGCGCAGCCTTTCCGCCGAGGGCATTCTCAGTTTGCGCCCGGACATTCTGATTGGCACCGAAGAAATGGGCCCACCGCCGGTACTGTCGCAAGTCAAAGCGGCCAAGGTGCAGGTGGAATTGTTCTCGGCGCAGCCGGATCTGCCGACGGTTGAGAAAAACGTTACCCGTCTCGGTCAATTACTCGGCGCTGAAGCTCAGGCCAAACAACTGCTGGCAAGTTATCAACAGCAACTCGACACACAAAAAGTGCGGGTTGCCGACGCACAGTCGAAACAGAAAGCCCCGGGTGTGCTGCTGTTGCTCGGGCATGCCGGTGGCAAACCGTTGATCGCCGGCAAGGACACCGCCGCCGACTGGCTGCTGCAACAGGCGGGCGGGCATAACCTGGCGACGCACACCGGTTACAAACCGTTCTCGGTGGAATCCCTTGCCAGTCTTGATCCGGAAGTTTTGGTATTCGCCGACCGTGCCTTGACCGGTGACGCGGCGAAAGCGGCGCTGTTCAAGGAAAACCCGATTCTCAATTCAAGCCGCGCGGCGAAAACCGGGCGGGTGCTGGAGCTGGATCCGACGCTGTTGGTCGGCGGCCTCGGCCCACGTTTGCCGGCGGCGTTGAAAACCCTGTCTGACGGTTTCTACCCGGCCAAGAGCGGCCAATGACCACACTGGTCAAACCCCGTGGCTTATTTATCGGCCTGACCCTCCTGTGTTTACTGGCGATCTGGTTGTCGTTGGCATTGGGGCCGGTCAGCCTGCCGCTGTTCGACACGCTGCGGGCGGCGTTGCGCCTGATCGGTGTGCCGCTGGCGCCGGACGGGCTGGAACAGGCTGAGCTGATTCTCGGGCAGATTCGTCTGCCGCGAACCTTGCTTGGTCTGGCGGTCGGCGGTGTGTTGGCGTTGTCCGGCGTCGCGATGCAGGGTTTGTTTCGCAATCCGCTGGCGGATCCGGGGCTGGTCGGTGTTTCCAGTGGCGCGGCGTTGGGCGCGGCGATTGCGATTGTCGGTGGTTCGTTTTTTGGCGGCATGCCGGAGTGGTTCGGGCCTTACCTGTTGTCGGTGTGCGCGTTCCTCGGCGGCCTCGGTGTGACGGCGCTGGTGTACCGACTCGGTCGGCGTAACGGCCAGACCAATGTCGCCACCATGCTGCTGGCGGGTATTGCCCTGACCGCACTGGCCAGTTCGGCGGTTGGACTGTTCACTTATCTGGCGGATGACGCGACTCTGCGCACGCTGACGTTCTGGAATCTGGGCAGCCTCAATGGTGCGAGTTACGCGCGGTTGTGGCCGTTGCTGATCATCAGCGCCGCTGTCGCCTTGTGGCTGCCGCGTCGGGCGCGGGCGTTGAATGCGTTATTGCTCGGCGAGTCGGAAGCCGGGCATTTGGGTATCGATGTCGAGAAGCTCAAGCGTGAGTTGGTGTTCTGCACGGCGCTGGGTGTCGGCGCGGCGGTGGCGGCGGCCGGGATGATCGGTTTTGTCGGGCTGGTGGTGCCGCATCTGGTGCGCTTGCTGGCGGGGCCTGATCATCGGGTGTTGTTGCCGGCCTCGGTGCTGGCGGGGGCGAGCCTGTTGTTGCTCGCCGATCTGGTGGCGCGGCTGGCGCTGGCGCCGGCGGAATTGCCGATCGGTATCGTCACCGCGTTTATCGGTGCGCCGTTCTTTCTTTACCTGCTGCTGCGAGGACGTGCCTGATGCTGCGAGCGCACAATCTGCACATCCATCGCGGCCGCAAAACGGTGCTCAGCGAAGTTTCGCTGCAACTCGAACCGGGTGAAGTGCTTGGTGTGCTCGGGCCCAATGGTGCCGGCAAAAGTACCTTGCTCGGCGCCTTGTGCGGTGAATTGAAACCGAGCGAGGGCGAAGTGTCACTCGACGGCCAGGCGCTGACGCACTGGACGGGCACGCAACGGGCGCAACGTCTGGCGGTACTGCCGCAAGTGTCGACGCTGGATTTTGCGTTTCGCGTTGAAGAAGTGGTCGGCATGGGACGCTTGCCTTATCAAAGCGGTCGGGTGCGCGATGAGGAAATTATCGCTGCCGCACTGGCCGCCGCCGATGCCGGGCATTTGAGCGGACGCAGTTATCTGGCGTTGTCCGGCGGCGAACGTCAGCGCGTGCATCTGGCACGGGTGCTGGCGCAACTGTGGCCGGGGCAGGCCGGACAAACGTTGTTGCTGGACGAGCCGACGTCGATGCTCGATCCGCTGCATCAACACACCACGTTGCAGGCCGTGCGCGAGTTCGCTGATCGCGGCGCTGCGGTGTTGGTCATCTTGCATGATCTGAATCTGGCGGCGCGCTATTGTGATCGGGTGTTGCTGCTCGAAGGCGGGCGCCCGGTCGCGCTGGATACGCCGGAGCAAGTGCTGCGCCCGGACTCGCTTAAAGCGGTGTTCGGTCTCGAAGTATTGGTGCAACCGCACCCGGAGCGTGGGCATCCGCTGATCATCGCCCGCTGAGTTTTTCATCGAGGTGAGTGCATGCGCGCAATCTGGTTGTTGGCGGTGTTGTGGTTGGCGGGGTGTCAGCATGTGGCTGTGGCGCCGCCGCCCGCTGGAGAAGTTCGTGATCTGCGCAACGGTCAGGTGCTGACGGCGCAGCAATTGCTGATGCGACTGGCCGAGCCTGAGCGTGTGATCGTCGGCGAGCAACATGACAATGCCGATCATCACGCGGTGCAGTTGTGGTTATTGCAGGCACTCGGCGAGCAACGGCCGCAGGGCAGTCTGTTGCTGGAAATGCTCACGCCGGAGCAACAATCGAAAGTTGATCAAGTGCGCCATGCCGCTACGCCTCCTGCTGATCTTCCTGCCGCATTGGCCTGGCAGGACGGTTGGGACTGGAGTCTCTACGGGCCGATCGTTCGTTTCGCGCTCACGCAACCGTATCCGCTGCTGGCGGCAAATCTCGACACCGCCGAAATCCACACCTTCTACCGTAACCCACCAGTTTTGAAGGGGGAGCGTAGCAATGCCGCCTCGGTAAAAAGCACGTTGCTTGAGCAGATCAGTGATTCGCACTGTGGCCTGCTTCCGGAATCTCAAATGCCGGCGATGCTGGCGGTGCAGCAACAGCGTGATCGGCGTATGGCTGAACGTTTGCTGGCCGCGCCGACGCCTTCGCTGTTGCTGGCCGGTGCCTGGCATGCGCGCAAGGATGTCGGTGTGCGGGTGCATGTCGAGGATTTGGGTGCTACTGAAGCACCGACGGTTTTGATGTTGGCAGAGCAGGGCAGTGAGATGACTACGGCAATGGCCGATTACGTCTGGTTCACTCCTGTCACGCCGAAGCAGGATTACTGCGAGCAAATGCGCAAACAGTTCGGCAAATGACTTTTCCACGGGCAAAAAAAGACCCGGTAAAAACCGGGTCAAATAACCGTGATTAGCCTGATGAGGAGATAATCTGAGAGTCCGAACCAAGGGCTTTTCAGAATATCGACTGATCTCGCGACCAGTTGTGATAATCATAGCGATTCTCATTACCGAGTCAACACCTGATTCTGGATTTATTTGATTTAGTCTGAGAAATGGCCGGAACGCCCCGCAAACAAAGGGCTTGAGCGTTAACCGTTGGTCGACGTCAACTGGGTGATCCGCCGGTTGAGCTGACCGATACGCCGCGCCATGCTCTCGATCAAGCTGTGAGCGATCTTTGGATTGCTGCGGGTCATGCTCAAAAATTGATCACCGGGGATCAGCATGATGGTACTCGGCTCGCGGGCGATCACCGTGGCGTTGCGCGGCTCGCGGGTGAACACCGCCATCGCGCCGAAAATTTCATCCCTGGGTACTTCGCCGACTTTCTGTCCATCAACAAACGCTTCGGCGTGCCCGTCGATGATCACGAAAACATGATCAGCGGCGTCACCTTGTTGAATCAGGATTTCGCCAGCGTCGACCCGTTTGAAACCATTGGTGCTACGAAACTCGCGCGGCTTCAGTTCTGCTACGGCGTGGGCCAGTATCGCGGTGTGCCCCAGCAGGTATTCGAGAAATTGCTCGGCCCGAGCGGGCTCTGCATACAAATGCTGAAACAGATCACGGCGCCGATAAGGCAGAAGACGCAGTGCGCCGTCACTGCTCAAGCGGCAATCCATCCAGGCTTCGCCACGTTGCAGACCGATCAAGTCGCCTTCCTGCCAATAGAACAGGGCTCGACCAGCGATGCTGCCGCTGATCACGCCTTCGTTGAGCAGAAACAGCTGATCACTCGGCAGTCGCTCCAGCAAATCCTCAGTGGCTTCGACTTCAATCTCCAAACTGCACGGCTCAAGGCCTTGCAGCCATTGCGCGGGCAGAGTCTGCAACCGATTGATCAGCGCATCCACTGGCGCCGATTGTTCCCCCAGCAAATACATAGCGGTCAGTTCTTGTGACGCGCGGAGATGGCGTCGAGCTGTTTGTTCAACGCGTCTTTGCGCTCGGCGGGAATGTCGTTCCAGTGCACGTCCATCAGCGCGCCTTCGATCGCATACAACAACACCTTCGATGCGCGAAACCCGCGGGTACGCACGGCCCGGTAGGCGTCCACCGCGCCCAGGCGACGCAAGTCCGAGGCGCTGTGGATGCCCACAGCATGCAGCCATTGCGCCGACGTCTTGCCAAGATTCTTCAGGTGTTGCAGTTCATCATTCATCAAGCCTCCTTGCGACGGCCGAACGGTGCGTGGGCGAGCTTCTCAGGAGTGTAGCCATCAGTAGGAAAAGCGTGGTTGTTTGGTCGGATTCGACGCAAAAGCTTCTAAGAAAGGTCGCTTGAAAGGGCTGCGAACGCAGAAAGGAGGGGAAAACACATAAAAGTAGGAGTGAGCCTGCTCGCGATGACGGACATCCAGACAGCACATTTGTTGAATATTGAACCGCTATCGCGAGCAGGCTCACTCCTACAGGAAATGTGCTGTGTCAGGGACTGATGAGTATGTCAGCGAGTGCGATAGCGCAAACGCGTACCAAAATTCATCGACATCAAAATCTCGTCCGCACTCAACTCCGCCGGGAAATACGCCCCGGAAATCTGCGCATGAGCGAGGCTCGCCCCTTCAAGCGATGCATTACGGAAATCAATCCCGCGCAAATCAGCAGAACGGAAATACGCGTCACGGAAATCCACGCCATCGGCATTCAGCTCGCGCAGATCGAGACCGCGAAAATCGCCGCCGACCATGTCGATCGGGCCGTCCTGCGGGCGTTCCTTGTTGAAACCAGTGATGTCATCTTTATGCAGCAAGGCATACAGCGGGGTGTCGAGAAGTTTCGGCTGGCTCATGTCACATCACCTGTTGGTTTTATGACGCCAGTATAGTGCCACTATTTGGCGGCCGTGAAGCAAGCGAGGGCTTCACGGCCGAAATAGTTTCTTACAGACCTGGCAGGCGTTGACGGATCTGTGCGACCACGGTGTCAAGGGTGCCGGATTCGTTGGTCTGCACGCGTTTGCTGCGCAGAATTTCTTCCGGCGTCAGCGCTTCACGATTGGCTTGTTGCGCTTCAATCACGGCCAGCGTGGCGTCGGACGGATCCTGTTTGTCGGCCTGACGAATCGCCAGCCAGCTCTCGATCACCGCTTGCGGCGCGTTGCAGTCGAGGATCAGGAACGGCGTGCCAGTGGCTTCAGCAATTTTTGCCGCGTTGTCGCGTTGTTCGCGCTTGAGGTAAGTCGCGTCGATAACCACCGGGAAACCGGCGTGCAGGATCACTTCAGCGATTTCATGCAGACGCGCGTAAGTCGCGATGCTGGCGTCGGCGCTATAAATGCCGGCCTGTACATCATTGGCAACGGTTTGCTCGCCGAACAGACGCTTGCGCTCAACGTCGGAGCGCAGGCGAATGGCGCCCAGTGCTTCAACCAGACGCATGGCCACGTGACTCTTGCCGACAGCGGAAACGCCGTGGGTGATGGCCATGAAGCGCGAAGGAATGGTGCTGTAACTTTCCGCCAGGTTGGCGTAGTTGCGGTACTGACGCAGGGTGGTCGCGCGCTGCACCGGAGTCGCGTCGGCCGGCATGCTGAACAGCGCCACTTTTGCGCGAACCATTGCACGGTAGGCTTTATAGAAGTTCAGCACTTCCAGACCCTGGTAATCGCCGGTCAGCTCCAGGTACTGGCTGATGAAGCGGCGCGCGAGGGATTTCAGGCCACGGTCTTCCAGATCCATCGCGAGGAAACCGGTGTCGGCCCAGACGTCAGTGAAACGGAAAGGCTCGTTGAATTCGATGCAGTCGAAGATCACCACTTTGCCGTCGATGACGGTAGCGTTGCCGAGGTGGATGTCACCGTGGCATTCACGGGTGAAACCGTCGGCCTTGCGCTGAGTGAACAGAGGCTTGAGGCGCTCGAAGCTGCTTTCGGCCCAGGCTTTCAGCGCGTCGAGTTGCAGCAGGTCATTTTTGTCGCTGAGGAACGGCAGGATTTGTTCGAAGTTTTGCGACACCGGCGCCATCACGCTTTCCGGGGTGCCAGCATCGTGTTCGGCCGGGACTTTTGGCGCGCTGAGGTGGAAGTGCGCGATCTGCTGCGCCATCTCATCAATGTGCTGGGTGGTCAGCTCGCCATTCGCTTGCAGGGTGCTGAGCATACCGGTCTGCGGGAACTGGCGCATTTTCAGCAGGTATTCGATGGCTGGGCCGTCACCGCCCAGTTGCGGTGCTTCGACGCTACCGGTGACTGGCAACACTTCCAGATACAAATCATCGGTCAGGCGCTGGTTCAGACGCAGTTCTTCGGCGCAAAAGTGCGCGCGCGATTCGAGGCCGGTGAAGTCGAGGAAGCCGAAATTCACTGGCTTCTTCACTTTATAAGCAAACGGACCGGTGAGGATTACCCACGAGATGTGCGTTTCGATGACCTGAAACCCTTCGACAGGGTGCGGGTAGAGGGCCGGGTTTTGCAGGGCAGCGATCAGTGACTGGCTCACGGGCGATCCTTCAGAGAGGGGGGAAATTCGAGGCGGCTATTATGGCCGCTCGCCAGCCTGACGCAAACCTCGGAGCGCTCCTGTTGAGGATGAATAAAGTGCGTATAATCCGCCGCCATGACTCGAACTCGATCTCCCCGTACCAAGAAAAAACCACCTTCCAAGGGCCTTGGCCCGTGGTTGAGCTGGGCCATTAAACTCAGTCTGGTCGGCCTTGTCGTGCTGGCCGGCTTCGCCGTTTACCTCGATGCCGTGGTGCAGGAGAAGTTCTCCGGCAAGCGCTGGACCATCCCGGCCAAGGTTTACGCGCGCCCGCTTGAGCTGTTCGTCGGACAGAAGCTCAGCAAGGACGATTTCCTCACTGAACTCGATGCCCTCGGCTATCGCCGCGAAGCCGTGAGCAACGGCCCCGGTGCTGCTGCGGTCAACGGCAACACGGTTGATCTGAACACCCGTGGCTTCCAGTTCTATGAAGGCCTGGAAAAACCGCAACCGGTGCGCGTGCGCTTCTCCGGCGATTACGTCGCCGAGTTGTCGGCGACCAACGGTTCAAAGCTGTCGGTGGTGCGTCTTGAACCGCTGATGATCGGCGGCATTTATCCGAAAAATCTCGAAGACCGCATTCTGATCAAACTTGATCAAGTGCCGCCGTACCTGCTCGAAACCCTGGTGGCTGTCGAAGACCGCGATTTCTACAGCCACTGGGGCGTGTCGCCGAAGTCGATTGCCCGCGCTGTCTGGGTCAACACCTCGGGCGGCAAAATGACTCAGGGCGGCAGTACGCTGACCCAGCAGTTGGTGAAAAACTTCTACCTGACCAGCGAACGCAGCCTGACCCGCAAGCTCACCGAAGCGATGATGGCGATGCTGCTGGAGCTGCATTACGACAAAAAAGAAATTCTTGAGGCCTACCTCAACGAAGTCTTTGTCGGTCAGGACGGTCAGCGTGCGGTGCACGGTTTCGGTCTGGCCAGCCAGTTCTTCTTCGGCCAGCCATTGTCCGAGCTGAAGCTGCATCAGGTTGCGCTGCTGGTCGGCATGGTCAAAGGCCCGTCCTACTACAACCCGCGTCGTAACCCGGAACGCGCGCTGGAGCGTCGTAACCTGGTGCTCGACGTGCTTGAGCAACAAGGTGTGGCGACCGCCGAGCAAGTCGCGGCGGCGAAGAAAATGCCGCTGGGTGTAACCACCCGCGGCAAACTGGCCGACAGTTCCTTCCCGGGCTTTATCGATCTGGTCAAACGTCAGTTGCGTGAAGACTATCGCGACGAAGACTTGACCGAAGAAGGCCTGCGCATCTTCACCAGTTTCGACCCGATTCTGCAGATGAAGGCGGAAGCCTCGGTCAACGACACTTTCAAACGTCTGTCCGGGCGCAAAGGCTCCGACGATGTTGAAGCGGCAATGGTCGTGACCAACCCGGAAACCGGCGAAGTGCAGGCGATGATCGGCAGCCGTCAGGCCAGTTACGCAGGCTTCAACCGCGCGCTCGATGCCGTGCGGCCGGTGGGTTCGTTGATCAAACCGGCGGTGTACCTGACCGCGCTGGAAAAACCGAGCAAGTACACGCTGACCAGTTGGCTGTCGGATGACCCGTTGTCGGTCAAAGGCGCGGACGGTCAGGTGTGGAAACCGCAGAACTACGATCGTCGCTCCCACGGCACGGTGTTCCTCTATCAAGGTCTGGCGCATTCCTACAACCTGTCGACCTCGCGTCTGGGTCTGGAAGTCGGTGTGCCGAACGTGCTGAAAACCCTCGGGCGCCTCGGCGTAACCCGTGAGTTCCCGGCGTTCCCGTCGATGTTGCTGGGTGCCGGCGGCATGACCCCGATCGAAGTGGCGACGATGTACCAGACCCTCGCCAACGGCGGTTTCAACACGCCGATGCGCGGGATTCGCAGCGTATTGACCGCCGAGGGCGAACCGCTCAAGCGTTATCCGTTCCAGATTGAGCAGCGTTTCGATCCGGCGTCGATTTACCTGATCCAGAACGCCATGCAGCGCGTGATGCGTGAAGGTACCGGTAGCTCGGTTTACAACGTCTTGCCGAAAACCCTGACGCTGGCCGGCAAGACCGGTACCAGTAACGATTCGCGGGACAGCTGGTTCGCCGGCTTCAGCCAGGACTTGCTGGCCGTGGTCTGGCTGGGTCGCGACGATAACGGCAAGACGCCGTTCACCGGTGCCACCGGTGCGTTGCAGGTCTGGACCAGTTTCATGCGCAAGGCCGATCCGCTGCCGCTGGACATGCCGCAGCCGGACAACATCGTTCAGGCGTGGGTCGATTCGCGCACCGGACAAGGCTCCGATGCCAACTGCCCGGGCGCGGTGCAGATGCCGTATATTCGCGGCAGCGAACCACCACCCGGCGCCGCGTGCGCAAGCGAAACGCCTGCTTCCGGCGAGTCGGTGATGGATTGGGTCAAGGGCTGGATGAATTAAGCAAAGAGGGTTTCAAGTGAACAAGTGGTTGATTCCAGCGGTGACCGCCGTGGCTTTGCTCAGCGGCTGCTCTACCGTACAGCGTGGTTCGATTCCGGTGGTTGATTCCGGGACTGCGGTGTCCAACAGCGAACGCATTTCGGCCAATGGCGGTTTCCGTCAAACCACGGTGAAGCGTCCTGCGCAGGGCCAGACTCAGGCCATTCCGCAGGGTGATACCGGCGTGGTGGTGATGGTGCCGGGTGGCGGCGCTGCCGTGTCGACGCCGATCAGCTCTTCGCCAATCGTGCCGGGCCCGGCGTCCGGCGGTATCACGGCGGGGCCTTACAACCCTGCGCCAGTCGAGTCGGCGCCGGTCAATACCGGCACTTACAACATGCCGTCGACGCCGAGCGGGATTCCGTCGGCCAGCAGCGGCGGCGGTTTGTCGGCTGACGAGCAACTGGACGGTCCGGTGCTCGCCTTGCTGACCACTGCGCAACAGCAACAGGCCGGTGGCGACCTCAACGGTGCGTCCTCCAGCCTCGAGCGTGCGCAACGTGTCGCGCCGCGTGAGCCGCAAGTGCTTTATCGCCTCGCGCAGGTACGCATGGCTCAAGGCGATGCACCGCAAGCCGAGCAGTTCGCCCGTCGCGCGTTGACCATGGCCAACGGTCGTCCGGATCTGCAGGCCAGCCTGTGGGAGCTGATCGCGCAGTCCCGTGAGAAGCAAGGCGATTCCGCCGGCGCCGCTCAGGCCCGTCAGAAGGCCAAGGTTTCGCTGTGATGGATGCACGTTTCCCGAAAATCGCCGATCAGTTACTGCTGATCGAGCGCGAACTGCGCACACAGGGCTGGTGGGATGAGGTGCAGCCGTCGGCAGAAGCCTTGAGCAGTGTCGAACCGTTTTCGGTCGATACGCTGGACTTCGAACAATGGCTGCAATGGATCTTCCTGCCGCGCATGAAAATGATCCTCGAGCAGGATCTGCCACTGCCGAATGCCTCGGGCATTCAGGAAATGGCCGAGATGGTCTTCGCCCAGCGCAACCTGGGTGGCAAGGATCGTCAGTTGCAGGTGCTGCTCAAAGAGTTCGACCTGCTGATCACCGCCTCACGTTAACCCCCGATCCTTTTCGGGGCCCGGTAACCCCGACCCTGTCGGCGTGTACACCGGAAACTGTAGGAGCTGCCGAAGGCTGCGATCTTTTGATCCTGTTTTAAAAACAACATCAAAAGATCGCAGCCTTCGGCAGCTCCTACACATATCTATTCACAATTCTGTGCAATCTGCTTCTGCGCCTCAACAATCCGCTCCTGACGCTGCGCATCGTCCAGCCGTCGCATCTGTCCCTCCACTTCCTCCCTCAAACGCGGATTGTTCTGCAACTGCGCAAGGTTCGTCCGTGCCTGCTGACAAAACTGCTTGAGCTGCGCCTGCTGATCCGCGACCTGTTTCTTCACCTGGTCATCAATCGCCTTCTGATCGCCCAGCACGCCGCTGCCAGGCATTGGCGCAGCTTTGGGCGGGGGCGAGGAGGGTGTCTGTAGCGTGGTGGATGGCTGACCCGCTGGCGGCTGCGCATCGAAATGCGTGACACCTTGGGCGTCGACCCATTTGTAGATCTGAGCGGCCATGCACCAGGGGCTGAGGCCGATCAGCAGGGAGAGGAGGAGCGTTCGCATGCTGATTCCTTGGCAAAATTGCGCAATTGACGCTAACAGAGTAGCGGTTTTCAGGTTTTTTCTTGCGTTCTCATGTGCTTACCCACAATTAGTGACATAGACAGCTTGACTTGGAGAGGGCGAAACAGAAGAATCCAAAGTCCGCTGTAGAGGGACTGCCAGAAGCAGACCCACTCGGTAGATCATGAGGCGCACATCCGCGCCGACCTGTTACACCCGCAACGCGTTACCTCGCGCTGGGTGGGAAAGGCCCGCAACACTGGGACGATCCCAATACTTGCTCAGTCAGTGCTGACGTAGTCGGCGACCACCGTCGCTCATGCTCTGCCGAGAAGTAAACCTATTAAGACCCGCCCCTTTTTTGTGGACGGTATTCTGGCGTTTTAGAGGTGAACAACGTGGAGCTTTTATCTGGCGGTGAGATGCTCGTCCGCTTTTTGCGTGACGAAGGCGTCAAATATATCTACGGGTACCCGGGTGGTGCTCTCCTGCATGTTTACGATGCCCTGTTCAAAGAACCGGAAGTGAATCACATCCTGGTTCGTAACGAACAAGCGGCAACCCA
>NZ_JBIUVN010000026.1:0-73725 GCF_044742965.1 Pseudomonas sp. NPDC087804
CGCGGCCTCATTAAGCCAAAAGCTAAAATTCCCCCCCACCATAAATGATTACGTCATTCCTATATGAATCTGACTGAACTCAAGCAAAAGCCGATTACCGAACTGCTCGAATTGGCCGAACAGATGGGCATAGAAAATATGGCCCGTTCGCGCACGCAGGACGTGATTTTCTCCCTGCTGAAAAAGCACGCTAAAAGCGGCGAGGAAATCTCCGGTGATGGCGTGCTGGAGATTCTCCAGGTCGGCTTCGGCTTCCTGCGCTCCGCTGACGCTTCCTATCTCGCCGGCCCAGACGACATTTACGTCTCGCCGAGCCAGATCCGCCGTTTCAACTTGCGCACCGGTGACACCATCGTTGGCAAGATTCGCCCTCCGAAGGAAGGCGAGCGGTATTTCGCACTGCTCAAGGTCGACACGATCAACTTCGATCGTCCGGAGAACGCGAAAAACAAGATTCTCTTCGAGAACCTGACCCCGCTGTTCCCGACCGTGCGCATGAAGATGGAAGCCGGTAACGGTTCCACCGAAGACTTGACCGGTCGTGTGATCGACCTGTGCGCCCCGATCGGCAAAGGCCAGCGTGGTCTGATCGTTGCACCGCCGAAAGCCGGTAAAACGATCATGCTGCAAAACATCGCAGCGAACATCGCCCGTAACAACCCTGAAGTTCACCTGATCGTGTTGCTGATCGACGAGCGTCCGGAAGAAGTAACCGAAATGCAGCGCACCGTGCGCGGCGAAGTGGTTGCCTCGACCTTCGACGAGCCGCCGACCCGTCACGTACAAGTGGCTGAAATGGTGATCGAGAAGGCCAAGCGCCTGGTCGAACACAAGAAAGACGTGGTGATCCTGCTCGACTCCATCACCCGTCTGGCCCGTGCCTACAACACCGTGATCCCGAGCTCCGGCAAGGTATTGACCGGTGGTGTCGATGCTCACGCCCTCGAGAAGCCAAAGCGTTTCTTCGGTGCGGCACGTAACATCGAAGAAGGCGGCTCGCTGACCATTATCGCCACCGCGCTGGTTGAAACCGGCTCGAAAATGGACGAAGTGATCTACGAAGAGTTCAAGGGTACCGGCAACATGGAACTGCCTCTGGATCGCAAGATCGCCGAGAAGCGCGTGTTCCCTGCGATCAACATCAACCGCTCCGGCACCCGCCGCGAAGAGTTGCTGACCGCCGACGACGAACTGCAGCGCATGTGGATTCTGCGCAAGCTACTGCACCCGATGGACGAAGTCGCAGCGATCGAGTTCCTGGTCGACAAGCTGAAAACGACCAAGACCAACGACGAGTTCTTCCTGTCGATGAAGCGCAAGTAACATCGCAGACTGAGCCGATAAAAATGGCGTCCCTACGGGGGCGCCATTTTTTTGCCCGTATTTTGTCCGGGCGAAGGGACGATGGCGATCTGGTAAGGTCTGTGCCTTGCAGAATGAGCAGCAACGTACGAGACCGTTTCCGGGTAAGAGAATCAGGCTGTACAAATAATAACCAACTGATTGGCATTCAAGATTTATGAGCACACTCGCTTATCGAAGGGATATCGACGGCTTGCGGGCCGTTGCGGTCATCGCCGTGGTCCTTTTCCACTTTGGCGTCCCGGGGTTTACCGGCGGTTTTGTCGGCGTAGACGTGTTCTTCGTGATTTCCGGCTACCTCATCACCTCGATCATCTGGAACCAGCGTCAGGCCGGGCGTTTCAGCTTCGTCGAGTTCTGGGCACGTCGTGCGCGGCGGATTCTGCCGGCGCTGTTTGCGATGATCGTCGCCGTGCTGGCGGTGGGCTGGTTCCTGATGGCGCCCAAGGATTACGAAGAGCTGGGGCGCTCGGTGCGTTATCAGGTGCTGTTCGTCTCGAACATTCTGTTTATGCGTCAGGACGGCTATTTCGACGTCGCGTCTGACCTCAAACCGATGTTGCACACCTGGTCGCTGGCGGTTGAAGAGCAGTTCTACATTCTCTTCCCGCTGCTACTGGCCGTCATGTCGAGTCGCCTCAAACACTGGCGACTGGCGCTGTTCGCGATTCTGCTGGTGTCCTTCGGCCTGAGCGTGTGGGCGGTCAGCCACCACCCGGAAAAAGCCTTTTTCCTGTTGCCGATGCGCGCCTGGGAGCTGCTCGCCGGTGCGATGCTGGCAGTCGCGCCGAAGCAGGCCTGGCGCATGAAGCCAATGGCTGCGCAACTGCTGAGTTTGCTCGGCATGGGCCTGATCCTGCTGGCGGTGTTCGGCTACGACAAGTCCACGCCATTCCCCGGTGCGGCGGCGTTGCTGCCGGTGCTGGGTGTGGTGTTGCTGATTTTCGCCAACGGTCATCGCGAGACGGTTGTTGGTCAATTGTTGAGCAGTAAGGTGATGGTCGGTTTCGGCCTGATTTCCTATTCCTGGTACCTCTGGCATTGGCCGGTGTTCGTGTTTTCCAGCTATGCCAGCGTCGAAGACACCACTGCGCTCGACAACGCCGGGTTGATCCTGCTGACGCTGGTGCTGGGTTACCTGTCGTGGAAATTCATCGAAACGCCGTTCCGCGAGCGCCGTTTGCTCGCCGGTCGTCGGCCGATTCTGATTGCCGGCGCGCTGGGCGTGCTGGTGCTGGCGCTGGCCGGGCAAACGCTGCGCTGGACCGATGGCTTGCCGTGGCGCTTGTCCGATCAGGCCCTGCAATATGCCAAGGGCCACGACTGGCGGCCGGAGTTGATGGCGTGTCTGGCGGACGACAAGACACCTGATGACAAACTGTTCTGTCATTACGGTGTGGCCGACGTGCCCGCGCAGGCGCTGGTCTGGGGCGACAGTCACGCCACGGCACTGATTCCGATATTCGATGACGGCGCGAAAGCCCACGACGTCAGCGTGATTCTCGCCAGTTCACCGGGCTGCATTCCGGTGGAAGGTCTGGAACATGGCCCGGTGTGCGCGCATTTCAATCGCCGGATCGAGCAGGCGTTGAAAGAGAAAACCGTCAGCGATGTGGTGCTGGTCGCGCGCTGGAGTCTGTATGTCTACGGTGCAGCCAATGGCGACCTGGGCCACGTCCTGCGGACTCCGGACGGTCGTTATGATCGCGCCTATGCCGAGCAACGTCTGGCCGACGGTCTGCGTGCGCGGGTTGCGCAATTGCGTGCCAGCGGCCATCGCGTCTGGCTGGTCAAAGAGGCGCCGTTGCAGCCCTACAGCCCGCCGTATCGCCTGACGCGATTGGCGATGCTCGATCGTTCGGTTGAAGGTGTTGGTCAGCAAGTCGCCATTCACCACGAGCGCCAGGTGTTTATCAGTCAGTTGTTCGCTGAGTTGGCCAAAGACCCGGCGGTGCGCATCGTCGACCCGGCGCCGCGCCTGTGTGACGACAAGGGTTTGTGTCACGCCGAGCTCGACGGCTACTCGCTGTACACCGACGACAATCACCTTTCGGAAGTCGGCGCGCGTCTGGTGGCGCCGATCATGGAACCGTTGTTCATTAACCTGCAACGCCAGGAAAACCTTGGCAAAGCCCAGACGAATGCAGCCAAGTAAGCAGCGACAGGCTGCCACAGGGCTGCATAGCAGGTAGGATGTACGCCTATTTTGAGGGTGCCATCGTCAATGAAATTCAAGGATCTTCGGGATTTCGTGCAGCAGCTTGAGCAGCGCGGAGAGTTGAAACGCATCCAGATTCCCGTCTCGCCGGTGCTGGAGATGACTGAGGTGTGTGACCGCACGCTGCGGGCCAAGGGCCCGGCGCTGCTGTTCGAAAAGCCCACCGGCTACGACATTCCGGTGCTCGGCAACCTGTTCGGCACGCCCGAGCGGGTGGCCATGGGCATGGGCGCCGAGTCGGTCAGCGAGCTGCGCGAAATCGGCAAGCTGCTGGCGTTCCTCAAGGAGCCGGAGCCGCCGAAGGGCTTGAAAGACGCGTGGTCGAAGCTGCCGATCTTCCGCAAGATCATCTCGATGGCGCCGAAAGTCGTCAAAGACGCGGTGTGCCAGGAAGTGGTCATTGAAGGCGACGACGTCGACTTGGCGATGCTGCCAGTGCAGACCTGCTGGCCCGGCGACGTCGGCCCGCTGATCACCTGGGGCCTGACCGTCACCAAAGGCCCGAACAAGGAACGCCAGAACCTCGGTATCTACCGTCAGCAAGTGATCGGCCGCAACAAGGTGATCATGCGCTGGCTCAGCCACCGTGGCGGCGCACTGGATTATCGCGAATGGTGCGAGAAGCATCCGGGCCAGCCGTTCCCGGTGTCCGTGGCCCTCGGCGCCGATCCGGCAACTATCCTCGGCGCCGTGACGCCGGTACCGGACAGCCTCTCCGAATACGCTTTCGCCGGTCTGCTGCGCGGTAATCGCACCGAACTGGTGAAGTGCCGTGGCAACGACCTGCAAGTGCCGGCCACTGCCGAAATCATCCTCGAAGGTGTGATCCACCCGGGCGAAATGGCCGATGAAGGCCCGTACGGCGACCACACCGGTTACTACAACGAAGTCGACAGCTTCCCGGTGTTCACCGTCGAGCGCATCACCCACCGGATCAAACCGATCTACCACAGCACCTACACCGGCCGTCCGCCAGATGAACCGGCGATTCTCGGTGTGGCGCTGAACGAAGTGTTCGTGCCGATTCTGCAAAAGCAGTTTCCGGAGATCACCGACTTCTACCTGCCGCCGGAAGGCTGTTCGTACCGCATGGCCATCGTGACCATGAAGAAGTCGTATCCGGGGCATGCCAAGCGCGTGATGCTCGGTGTCTGGTCGTTTTTGCGACAGTTCATGTACACCAAGTTCGTTATCGTCACTGACGACGATATCAACGCCCGCGACTGGAACGACGTGATCTGGGCCATCACCACGCGCATGGATCCCAAGCGCGACACGGTGATGATCGATAACACGCCGATCGACTACCTCGACTTCGCCTCGCCGATCTCCGGCCTGGGTTCGAAAATGGGCCTCGATGCCACCCACAAGTGGCCGGGCGAAACCACTCGCGAGTGGGGCCGCGTGATCGTCAAGGACGACGCCGTCACCCAACGGATCGATGCCATCTGGAATCAGTTAGGAATAGATTGATGCGTGTAACTCTGCAGCCCTCCGGAGCAGTGCTCGAGATACAGCCCGGTGAGCGGATTCTCGATGGTGCGCGGCGCCTGGGCTACGAATGCCCGCAAAGCTGCCGCAACGGCAATTGTCACGTGTGTGCGGCGCTGCTGGTTGAAGGCCGCGTCGAACAGGCCGGCAAGGTGCATGACCATGGCGAGTTCTACACTTGCATAGCCGAGCCGCTGGAAGACTGCATCCTGCTGTGGGATGGCGTGCTCGCGCTGGGAGAACTGCCGGTGCGCAGCCTGTCGTGTCAGGTTATTGAATGCCGCGATGTCGGTGGCGACACCTGGCGCGTGCGGCTGCGTGCGCCGGCAGGCAAACCACCGCGCTACCACGCCGGGCAATACTTGATGATCGAACGCGAGAACGGCGAGAAATCGGCGTTCTCCATGGCTTCGGCACCGCATGGCGGGCGTGATCTGGAAATCCATGTGCTGGCGCGCGAAGCCAGTGCACTGAGCCTGATCGAACAGCTGCAACGCAACGCGATGGTGCGCGTTGAGCTGCCATTCGGTGATACGCATCTGGCCGAGCTGCCGGACGGGCCGCTGGTGCTGGTCGCTGCGGGTACCGGCATGGGTCAGATTCACGCGCTGATCGAGCACTGCCGCGCTAACGGCTTCAAACATCCCGTGCATCTGTACTGGGGCGTGCGTCGTCCGGAAGATTTCTATGAGATCGAGCATTGGGACGAATGGCAGAAGTTGCCTAACCTGTTCCTGCACAAAGTCGTCAGCGATCAATGCGGTTGGGAAGGGCGCTGCGGCATGCTGCACGAAGCGGTTTGTGAAGATTTCCCCGATCTGAAACCGCTGCACGTCTACGCCAGCGGCTCACCGGCGATGGTCTACGGCACCCTCGACGCCTTGGTCGAAGCCGGGATGGACGCCCATCAAATGCGTGCCGACGTGTTTGCCTACGCCCCGCGCTCTTGAGCCGCGTTCCTGATTCGTTATAACTCTCTATATAGCCGATCGGTATTTATGTAATTGCATAAATACCGCTAGGTTATATATCAATCAGGCAATCAATTAAGAACTGTGCCATGGCACTCAAATTGCCTTAAAACATATGTGCCTTATTGTTACAGCGGTGCGTTCTATTAAGTAATTCTTTACCCGCGGGGAGCTGAACGCTATTCGCCATGAGCGCCATTGAAAACGCTTTTCTGAATCTGAATTACCCTCCGCGGCTCGATCTTGGGCCGCAGCTGACGCACGAACAACTTCTCGCTTCCATGCAATCGACCATGGCGCGCCACAAGGGCGGGCCGGTGTGGCTGTTCGCCTACGGTTCGCTGATCTGGCGGCCGGAATGTTCGGCGGTGGAGCGCGTTCGTGGACGTGTGCATGGCTACCATCGCGGCTTGTACCTGTGGTCGCACGAGCACCGTGGTACGCCGGAAATGCCCGGTCTGGTTTTTGGTCTGGATCGCGGCGGTTCGTGCAGCGGCTTCGCGTATCGCTTGCCGGAAGACAATCTCGATGCAGCGTTGTACGCCTTGTGGAAACGCGAGATGCCGGTGCCGTCCTATCGGCCACACTGGCTCAACTGCCGACTCGCAGATGGCAGTCAGGTGCAGGCTTTGGGATTTGTCTTGGAGCGGCACCTGCCCAGCTATGCCGGCAACTTGCCGGATCACGTGCTGAGTCAGGTGTTCGAAAGCGCCAGCGGGCGATACGGCACAACTCGCGATTATGTCGAGCAGACCGTACACGCCCTGCGCAGCCACGCCATGCCAGACCGAAATCTGGAGGCGCGGCTCAAGCGCTGTCAGTCACAGTGCGATCAAGCGACCGCTTCGCGACTCTGACTGGCGACTTGTTTGTGCCATAGCGTCGGGGCCAGGAAGGCCATCGCCAGCAGGCATGCGCCGATCAGCAGGACAAAACCACCGTCCCAGCCGAAATGGTCAACGGTGTAGCCCATCGCCGCACTGGCCGCGACCGAGCCACCGAGATACCCGAACAGACCGGTGAAACCCGCCGCAGTGCCGGCGGCTTTCTTCGGTGCCAGTTCCAGTGCCTGCAAACCGATCAACATCACCGGGCCGTAGATCAGGAAGCCGATCGAGACCAGCGCGATCATGTCGACGGTCGGGTTGCCGGCCGGGTTCAGCCAATAAACCAGCGTCGCCACAGTCACCAATGCCATGAACACCATGCCGGTCAGGCCACGGTTGCCACGAAAGATCTTGTCCGACATCCAGCCGCACAGCAGCGTGCCCGGTATACCTGCCCACTCGTAGAAGAAGTACGCCCACGAGGTTTTGTCGACGGTGAAGCCTTTGGCTTCCTTCAGGTACGTCGGCGCCCAGTCCAGCACGCCGTAGCGCAGCAGGTAGACGAAGACGTTGGCCATGGCGATGTACCAAAGCATTTTGTTGCGCAGCACGTATTTGACGAAGATCTCTTTCGCGCTGAATTCGTCTTCGTGGCTGGCGTCGTAGCCTTCCGGGTAGTCGTTCTTGTACTTTTCGATTGGTGGCAGGCCGACCGATTGCGGGGTGTCGCGCATGGTGATGAAGGCAAACACCGCTACGCCCAGCGCTACCGCTGCCGGTACATAAAACGCTGCGTGCCAGTCATTGAACAGGCCCATGCCGAGCAGGAACAACGGGCCGATCAGGCCACCGCCGACGTTATGCGCCACGTTCCACACGGACACCACGCCGCCGCGTTCTTTCTGCGACCACCAGTGCACCATCGTCCGTCCACTCGGCGGCCAGCCCATGCCTTGAGCCCAGCCGTTGATGAACAGCAGAATGAACATCATGGTCACGCTGGACGTTGCCCAAGGCGCGAAACCGAACACGAACATGACGCCCGCCGAAACCAACAGGCCGAACGGCAGGAAGAAGCGTGGGTTGGAGCGGTCGGACACCAGGCCCATGAGGAATTTCGACAAGCCATAGGCGATGGCAATTGCCGACATCGCCAAACCCAGATCGCCACGGCTGTAGCCTTCGTCGATCAAGTACGGCATGGCCAGCGAGAAGTTTTTGCGCAGCAGGTAATAACCCGCGTAGCCAATGAAAATACCAGCGAAGATCTGCCAGCGCAGGCGTCGGTAGGTGCTGTCTATTTGTTCTTCAGGCAATGGAGCCTGATGTGCGGCAGGGCGAAAGAAAGCAAACATTCAAGAGCTCCAGATTTCTTGTTTTGACTGCGGATGCGAATGTTACAGTTTCGTTACCGAAAATAGCACCGGTTCGCATCGGCAAAACAGCGGAAAATGTTGGAAGTCGCACGTTCCTTTACGAACCTGTCGCTCAGCTGTAAGAACAGGGCGTTTTTGTCGCGATCAGCGCGTTGTGTCTTAGACTCGCGCTCAATGAATGACTGATTGCAGAGATGAACCATGGCTCCGAATGTGCGCAGGTTATTGCCGAGGTTGCTGATGGTGGCCGTCGTCACCGTTTCGGTGCTGGTGCTGAGTTTCGCCCACGGTTCTGGCGCATCGGGGCTGCGTAACACCACCGTACTGATCGTCCGCCACGCGGAAAAACCGGACGTGGGCCGAGAGCTCAACGCCCAAGGCCAACAACGCGCCGCCGCCTACGCCGACTATTTCACCCCGCTGAAACTGGCTGACGAAACACTCACCCCGCAACGCCTGATCGCCACCGCCGACAGCCCACAAAGCATCCGCCCACGACAGACGCTGATCCCGCTGTCGCAACGCCTGCAACTGCCGATCGAACAACCCTTCGCCAACAACGACGTCGACAAACTGGTCAGCCAGTTACGCGACAGCAATCAGGCAAAAACCATCCTGATCGCCTGGCACCACGGCCACATCAACAAACTCATCGGCGCATTCGGCGGCAATGGCCCAGCGCTGATCGGCCAGCCGAAATGGCCGGTGGGGGTTTATGACTGGCTGATTGTTTTGCGTTTTGACGACAAGGGGCAGTTGGTGGAGTCGCGTAGCGAGAAGGTGCAGGAGCATTTGATGCCGGGCGACGTTGCGGCGTCGCCCGGCAGTTGATGGGTGTCCGTTTCTTTAGTTAGCGAACCTGCACCACAACCTTCCCCACAGCCTTGCGCTGCCCAAGGTCATTGATCGCCTGCGCCGCATTGCTCAGCGGATACACTTGCGACACCAGCGGCTTCAACTTGCCCTCGGCAAACCAGCCGAACAGTTGCTGAAAGTTCGCCGCGTTGTCCTGTGGCTGGCGTTGAGCGAAGGAGCCCCAGAACACGCCGAGTACCGCCGCGCCTTTGAGCAGGGCGAGGTTGACTGGCAGCTCGGGGATGCGTCCGCTGGCGAAGCCGACCACCAGCAGGCGGCCGTTCCAGGCGATGGCGCGGATGGCTTGATCGAACAGATCGCCGCCGACCGGATCGTAGATCACGTCGGCGCCCTGGCCGTCGGTGAGGCGTTTGATTTCGTCCTTGAGGCTGGCTTCGCTGTAGTTGATCAGTTCGTCAGCGCCGGCAGCCTTGGCCACCGCGAGTTTCTCGGCGCTGCTGGCGGCGGCGATGACGCGGGCGCCCATGGCTTTGCCGATTTCCACGGCAGCCAGGCCGACACCGCCGGACGCACCGAGCACCAGCAGGGTTTCGCCCGGTTGCAGGTTGGCGCGTTGCTTCAGCGCGTGCATCGAGGTGCCGTAAGTCATGCTGAAAGCGGCGGCGATGTTGAAGTCCATCGACGGCGGAATCGGCAGGACGTTATAGCCCGGCACCGCGACCTGTTCGGCGAAGCTGCCCCAGCCGGTCAGGGCCATGACGCGGTCGCCGACCTTGAGATGGCTGACCTTTTCCCCGACTTCGCGCACCACGCCCGCCGCTTCGCCACCCGGCGAAAACGGGAAGGGCGGCTTGAATTGATACTTGCCCTCGATGATCAGCGTGTCGGGGAAGTTGACCCCGGCGGCGTGCACGTCCAGCAGGATTTCGTTCTTCTTCGCGTCAGGACTGGCGACGTCTTCCAGCACCAGCGATTCGGCAGGGCCGAAGGCTTTGCACAGCACGGCTTTCATCAGGGCTATTCCTTTGGGAGTGATGGCCGATAAGTGTAGGTGTGTCAGTTAAAGGGTCAACGAGCATGCCCGACCCTGATAGTCAGCCATAAGCTTGTGCTTGCGCGGCGGGTCGTTATGCTAGGCCGCAAACCGGATAAGGAGCGAATTGTGAAAGCGTGGATCATGTTGTTGCTGGCCCTGTCTCTGCCTGTGGCAGCGCTGGCCGAAGAAGCCAAAGAAGGCGAAGCGCCGAAGGTCAGCTACATCAGCCTGAGCCCACCGTTCGTGGGTAACTACGGGTTGGACGGCACGCCGAAACTCAAGGTCTACAAGGCCGATGTGGCGCTGCGCGTGACCGGCGATGACGCAGCCAAACTGGTCAAGGCCAACGAGCCGCTGATCCGTAATCAACTGGTGGCGCTGTTTACTCAGCAGACGACCGAGGCGATGGGCAGCATCGAAGGCAAAGAGAAGCTGCGTCAGGAAGCGTTGAAGCAGACTCAGCAGGTGATGAATGATGAGACTGGGAAGCCGGTGGTTGAGGATTTGTTGTTCAACAACTTGATCATTCAATAAGCATTAAAGACAAAAGATCGCAGCCTTCGGCAGCTCCTACATTGGAATGCGGTTCCCTGTAGGAGCTGCCGGAGGCTGCGATCTTTTTGCGCGTCAGCGCAGGGCAAGCACCGCCGCCCACTGCTCTGGTGTGACCGGCATCACCGACAACCTCGAACCCTTCTGCACCAACGGCATCTCCGCCAGCGCCGTCTGCTGCTTCAGATAGTCCAGCTTCAACACTCGCGCAAACGTCTCGACGTGTTCAACGTCAATCGCACTCCACGCATTCTTCTCCGGCGTCGCCTTCGGATCGAAGTAATGACTCTCCGGCTCCAGCGCCGTCGGATCCGGGTACGCCGCTTCGATTATTTTGCCAATCCCGGCAATCCCCGGCTCCGGGCAGCTGGAATGATAGAAAAAGAACTCATCGCCCACCGCCATCGCCCGCAGGAAGTTGCGTGCCTGGTAGTTGCGAACCCCGTCCCAGCGCGCTTTGCCGAGTTTTTCCAGGCCCTTGATCGAGAGCTCGTCGGGCTCGGATTTCATCAGCCAATAGGCCATGTTTTGTTCTCCTGGCGGGATCAGTGGACAAGTTGTCAGGCAATTTTATGACAAACCGACAGTCGGTTGACGTCAGCGTTTGCGCAGCGGTTCGCGTTGCCGCAAAATGCCGGCCTTTAAAGCTTGACGCTGCTGCACGGCCTACAAACGGAAACCGCTGCTGTCATCGTGTTGATGTGCCTTGAGGGGGGCAATCGATGAAACGCAAACCGGATTTACTATGGACTTTGGTAATTTTGTTTGGCCTGGGCGTCGTGACCACCGGTTACGCGCAGAGTCTGTGGACAACCAAAGCTGACGCTCCAATCGAAGTCGCGCAACAGGTTCAACAGTCGACCGCGTTCAAGCGCTGAAACTGCACACCCGACGCCGCTGATCTGCGGCGTCCTATCCCGCGAAATACCACGCCTTGTCGCTGACCGTGCCTTGTAACGGTACATCCCAGCTCGCCTGCGCCAAACGATCGACCTTCTGACATTCATGGGCCAGCCCCAACAGCGTCGGCTTGCGCCAGCTTTTACGGCGCGCCAGATACGCCAGGCTGCGATCGTAAAAACCGCCGCCCATGCCCAGTCGCCCGCCGACATCGTCAAACCCCACCAACGGCAACAACACCAGATCCAGCGTCCAGACCTTGCGTTGCCGAGCCAGATTGGCGCGTGGCTCAAGAATGCGGAAGCGATTGGGTTTGAGTTTCTCGCCGGGACAAATGCGCTGGAAAACCATTTTGGTTCGCGGCCAGGCACTCAGCACCGGCAGATAAGTCGACTTGCCTCGACGCTGTGCTTCACGCAGCAGCAGGCGCGGATCGATTTCACCGTCGGTGGGTAAATACAGAGAGATGTGTTTGGCCCGGCGAAAGTGCGGGTCCTGCGCCAGTTGCCGGTACAGGCCTTTGGCGGCCTGGCGTTGCTCGCTTTTGCTCAGCGAGCGGCGCGCCTTGCGCAGCAGGCGGCGGAGTTGCGGGCGGGGCAGCAGCGCGGGTTCAGTCATGGTTCGGCTTCGGCAGGTTGGACGAAAACGTACGCATAAAAAATCCGATGGCGGTTTTCACCGACATCGGATTCGAATCAGGCTCCCCGGATGAACCGCTGTCAACTTAGCCCTTGAACCCGAAAGTTCAAGGTGGAAGATGCAGTAGACTTTAAGGCTTTCCGTCTAGCGGACATGCACACCAGCCCAACGTGCAACTTCCAGGGTAGTGCGAATCGGCTCAGGGACATCGTCAACTGGCAAGCACCCCAGGGAGTGCCGCGAGTATACCGCAAGCGGCCAGTCGAATCAGCCCTTGGTGTTGGTCTGATCGTCGGCGAGCACCAGATCGACACGATCGAGCAAGTCGCGCACCTGTTCACGGGTCGAACCGCTGGCCTGGATGTCCGGACGCTCTTCTTTGTGCAAGAGGTCGTGGGTGATGTTCAGCGCGGCCATCACGGCGATGCGATCGGCGCCGATGACTTTGCCGCTGCTGCGGATCTCGCGCATTTTGCCGTCGAGGTAGCGCGCGGCGCTGACCAGATTGCTGCGTTCTTCCTGTGGGCAGATGATCGAATATTCTTTATCGAGGATCTGCACGGTGACGCTATTGCTTGAACTCATGAGTCTTGCTCCAGGGCCTTGAGGCGCGAAATCATCGATTCGACCTTACGCCGGGCGATTTCGTTTTTTTCAATGAGGTGAGCGCGTTCCTCGCGCCAGGTCTTTTCCTGAGCTAGTAAGAGTGCGTTTTGACTCTTAAGTTGCTCGACTCGACCAATCAACAGTTCGAGTCTGGCCATCAGCGCTTGCAGGTCGGTGTCTTCCATTGTGTCCACTGAGTTGGAGTCTGTCTGATGGGATAGCTGGCGGACAGCCTTTAATAGTCTTGGCGAGTCTGTCGATGTAGGATACAAGGCCTTCATTCTAGACATAGCGCCGTCTGGCGCCTAGCTGCCCATGACCATTCAGAATTCCCCGTACCAAGCCTTCGCCACGCTGCTGACTTCCAGCGGCCACAACGTCTCGCCTGCCGAACTTCATGGCCTGTTGCTCGGACGCAGCTGCGCCGGCGCCGGTTTCACTGCCGAAGAATGGTTGATCGACGCTGCCGAACTGCTCGAAAGCGAGCCGCAGGACAACGTTCGCAACGCCTTGATCGGCCTGCAAGAGATGGTCAAAGGCGAACTGACCGGCGACGACGTTACCGTCGTTCTGCTGCTGCCGACCGATGACGCGCCGCTGGCCGAGCGCGCCGCTGCACTGGGCGAGTGGTGCCAAGGCTTCCTCAGCGGTTTCGGCCTGAACTGCCGCGACAGTAGCATGCTCAGCACCGAAGCCACCGAAGTGCTGCAGGATCTGGCGGCGATCTCCCAAGTGCAAGACGCTCTGGAAGAATCCGAAGACGGCGAGACCGACTACATGGAAGTCATGGAGTACCTGCGCGTCGCGCCGCTGCTGCTGTTCTCGGAAACCAAGAAAGCCGACGTGCCGCCAGCGGCCAAACCGTCGCTGCATTAATCGCGTGCCAGGGAAAGCCATCTGCCCATGACCCATATCCCCAAAGCGGAATACAGCCGTCGCCGCAAGGCCCTGATGGCGCAGATGGAACCCAACAGCATCGCGATCCTGCCCGCCGCCGCGGTCGCCATCCGCAACCGCGACGTCGAGCACGTCTACCGTCAGGACAGCGATTTCCAGTACCTCAGCGGGTTTCCCGAGCCGCAAGCCGTCATCGTCTTGATGCCCGGCCGCGAGCATGGCGAGTACGTGCTGTTCTGCCGTGAACGCAACGCCGAACGCGAATTGTGGGACGGCTTGCGCGCAGGTCAGGAAGGCGCGATCCGCGACTTCGGTGCCGACGACGCTTTCCCGATCACCGACATCGACGACATCCTCCCGGGCCTGATCGAAGGCCGCGACCGGGTGTATTCGGCGATGGGCAGCAACCCCGAATTCGATCGTCACCTGATGGACTGGATCAATGTGATCCGCTCTAAAGCGCACCTTGGCGCCCAGCCACCGAACGAATTCGTTGCCCTGGATCATCTGCTGCACGACATGCGCCTGTATAAATCGGCGGCAGAAGTGAAGGTGATGCGCGAAGCCGCGCGGATCTCGGCGCAAGCGCATATTCGCGCGATGCAGGCCAGTCGGGCCGGGCTCTACGAGTACAGTCTCGAAGCCGAACTCGACTACGAATTCCGCAAGGGCGGGGCGAAAATGCCCGCCTACGGTTCGATCGTCGCCGCCGGGCGCAACAGCTGCATCCTGCATTACCAGCAGAATGACGCGGTGCTCAAGGACGGCGATCTGGTGTTGATCGACGCCGGTTGCGAGATCGACTGCTACGCCAGCGACATCACCCGCACCTGGCCGGTTAACGGCAAGTTTTCCCCCGAACAGAAGGCGATCTACGAATTGGTCTTGGCCTCGCAGGAAGCCGCATTCGCTGAAATCGCGCCGAACAAGCATTGGAATCAGGCGCACGAAGCCACGGTTCGCGTGATCACCACGGGGCTGGTGAAACTTGGTTTGTTGCAAGGCGAGGTCGACGAGTTGATCGCCAGCGAGGCCTATAAAGCCTTTTACATGCACCGCGCCGGTCACTGGCTGGGCATGGATGTGCATGACGTCGGCGAGTACAAGGTCGGCGGCGAATGGCGCGTGCTCGAAGTCGGCATGGCGCTGACCGTGGAGCCGGGCATTTACATCGCCCCGGACAATCAGAACGTCGCGAAGAAATGGCGCGGCATTGGCGTGCGCATCGAGGACGACGTGGTCGTGACCAAAACAGGCTGTGAAATCCTCACCACCGGCGTACCGAAAACCGTCGCCGACATCGAAGCGCTGATGGCGCAAGCAAGGACACACGCGGCATGAGTCGAGTCAATCTGGCAATCATCGGTGGCGGTCTGGTCGGCGCCAGTCTGGCGTTGGCCTTGCAGGCCGGGGCCAAGGCGCGCGGCTGGAAGATCGTGCTGATCGAGCCGTTCGCCCCCGGCGACAGTTGGCAGCCGAGCTACGACGCGCGTTCGTCGGCGCTGTCCTTCGGCTCGCGACAGATTTATCAACGGCTGGGCGTGTGGCAGGAAATCTCCCGCCGCGCCGAGCCGATCAAACAGATTCACGTCTCCGACCGTGGCCGCTTCTCCACCGCGCGTTTGTCGGCGATGGAAGAGGGCGTACCGGCGCTCGGTTATGTGGTGGAAAACGCCTGGCTCGGCCATTGCCTGTGGCAGCACGTCGACAAAGACGTGATCAGTTGGCGCTGCCCGGCAGAAGTCACGCGCATGGAGCCGCTGGCCGACGGCTATCGCCTGACCCTCAACGATGAAACCACGCTGGAATGCGACCTCGCGGTGCTCGCCGATGGCGGTCGCTCCGGGCTGCGCGAGCAGTTGGGCATCAACGTGCGCCAGCGTCCGTACAACCAGAGCGCGCTGATCGCCAACATCACCCCGAGCGAAGCGCACAACGGCATGGCTTTCGAGCGCTTCACCGATGAAGGGCCAATGGCGCTGCTGCCGCTGCCGGAAAACCGCTGCGCCCTGGTCTGGACGCGTCTGGGCATGGACGCGCAGCGTCTGGCCGATTTGAGCGAGCGTGATTTCCTCAGCGAATTGCAGGGCGTGTTCGGTTATCGCCTCGGCACGCTGAAACAGGTCGGCGCGCGGCATTTATATCCGCTGACGCTGGTCGAGGCCGAAGAACAAGTGCGCTCACACCTGGCCGTGCTCGGCAATGCGGCGCACAGCCTGCACCCGATAGCCGGGCAGGGTTTCAACCTGTCGCTGCGGGATGCCGATGCACTGGCCGCTGCTTTGCTGGCCAGCGACAAACCGCTGGGCGATTTCGCCACGTTGCAGGCGTATCGCGAGCGTCAGCGTCTCGATCAGGATCTCACCGTCGGTTTCTCCGATCAGGTCACGCGCCTGTTCGGCAGCACGCAGCCGCTGGTGTCGCTGGGCCGTAATATCGGCTTGCTTGGCCTCGATTTGTTGCCCCCGGCCAAGCGCTGGTTTGCGCGTCAGGCCATGGGGTTGGGGACGCGTCCGGATGCTTAAGTGGTTGACTAAAAAATTCGGCAAGGCGCGGTTGATGCGCTGGGTCATGACCTTTTACCCGCCGTACCTCGGCGCTGGCGTGCGCGTTCGCCATATCAGCGATGACTTCCGCGACGTTCAAGTGTCGATGGGCCTCGGCTGGTACAACCGCAATTATGTCGGCACCCAGTTCGGCGGCAGTCTGTACTCGATGGTCGATCCGTTTTTCATGCTGATGCTTATGGAAAACCTCGGCTCGAAGTACATCGTCTGGGACAAGGCAGCGGATATCGATTTTATCGCGCCTGGCAAAGGCCCGGTGTTTGCGCGGTTCAGCATCGACGAGACACTGCTCGGCGAGATTCGCCGGCAGACCGCCAGTGGCGAGAAATACCTGCCGCAGTTGCAGGTCGACATTCATGACGGCGCCGGCAACCTTGTCGCGCGGGTCGGTAAAACCCTTTACGTGCGGCTCAAGCCGCAAGCGAGACAGGCTTAAAGCATGGACATGCGCGCAGATCTGCTGATTGTCGGAGCCGGAATGGTCGGCAGCGCCCTGGCGTTGGCGTTGCAGGACAGTGGGCTGGAAGTGCTGCTGCTCGACGGCAGCCCACTGAGCGTCAAACCGTTCGACGCCGAAGCCGCGTTTGAACCGCGAGTGAGCGCGTTATCGGCGGCCAGCCAGCGAATCCTCGAACGCCTCGGCGTGTGGGACGGCATCGCTGCACGGCGCAGCAGCCCGTACACCGACATGCATGTGTGGGACGGCAGCGGCACCGGGCAGATTCATTTCTCGGCGAGCAGCGTGCACGCCGAAGTGCTTGGCCACATCGTCGAAAACCGCGTGGTGCAGGACGCTTTGCTCGACCGTTTGCACGATTGTGATCTGGGCATGCTCGCCAATGCGCGGTTGGAACAGATGCGCCGTTCGGGCGATGACTGGCTGCTGACGTTGGCCGATGGTCGTCAATTGCGCGCGCCGTTGGTGATTGCCGCTGATGGGGCTAACTCGGCAGTGCGCCGTCTCACCGGGATGGCCACGCGCGAGTGGGATTACATGCACCATGCCATCGTCACCAGCGTGCGCAGCAGCCAGCCGCACCAGTCGACTGCATGGCAGCGCTTTACCGATCACGGGCCGTTGGCGTTTCTGCCGCTGGAGCGTGACGGGCAGCAGGATTGGTGTTCGATCGTCTGGTCGACCACGCCGAGCGAAGCCGAGCGTTTGATGGCGCTGGATGAAGCGGATTTCTGCCGCGAGCTGGAGCGTGCCTTCGAAGGTCGCCTTGGCGAAGTCATCAGTGCTGATCCGCGCCTGTGCGTGCCGCTGCGTCAGCGTCATGCCAAGCGTTATGTGGCGGAAGGGCTGGCGCTGATCGGTGACGCGGCGCACACCATTCACCCGTTGGCGGGGCAGGGTGTGAACCTTGGTTTCCTCGATGCGGCGGTGTTGGCCGAAGTGTTGCTGCAAGCGGCCGAGCGCGGGGAGCGTCTGGCGGATGTGAAAGTGCTGAGCCGTTACGAGCGTCGGCGCATGCCGCACAACCTCGCACTGATGGCGGCGATGGAAGGGTTTGAGCGGTTGTTTCAGGCGGATCGTTTGCCGGTGCGTTGGCTGAGGAATGCCGGGTTGAAGCTGGTGGAGCAGATGCCGGAGGCGAAGGCGCTGTTTGTGCGGGAGGCCCTCGGGTTGACGGGGGATCTTCCGGCCCTCGCCAAACCTTGATCATTTCGTTGCTGCTGATGGCCTCATCGCGAGCAGGCTCACTCCTACATTTGGAATGCATTCCCCTGTAGGAGCTGCCGCAGGCTGCGATCTTTTGATCTTAAAAACAACATCAAAAGATCGCAGCCTGCGGCAGCTCCTACAGGGATGGCGGTCAATCATGCAACATCTGGTAACTCCTTCAAAAAGAGTTCGATTGAGGTGGTAAATGTGAGTCCTTATCATTTGGCCCACATTTTCCGACCGAGAGACCACTCCCATGTTGGCACCCAAGCGTCTTCTGACCGCACTGGCCCTGACCCTGATCGGTAGCACCACGGCCCAGGCCGCTGATGAGGTGGTGGTTTACTCGTCGCGCATCGATGAGCTGATCAAACCGGTCTTCGATGCCTACACCGCCAAGACCGGGGTGAAGATCAAGTTCATCACCGACAAGGAAGCGCCGCTGATGCAGCGCATCAAGGCCGAAGGTGAAAACGCCACCGCCGACCTGCTGCTCACCGTGGATGCCGGCAACCTCTGGCAGGCCGAGCAGATGGGCATCCTCCAGCCGTTCACCTCGAAAACCATTGACGCCAACATTCCCCTGCAATATCGCTCGTCCACCCACGCCTGGACTGGCCTGAGCCTGCGCGCGCGCACCATCGCCTACTCCACCGAACGGGTGAAGCCGGGCGAGTTGACCACTTACGAAGCGCTGGCCGACAAGAACTGGGAAGGGCGCCTGTGCCTGCGCACGGCGAAGAAGGTTTACAACCAGTCGCTGACCGCGACCATGATCGAAGTTCACGGCGCGGCGAAGACCGAGGAAATCCTCAAGGGCTGGGTTAACAACCTGTCCACCGACGTGTTCTCCGATGACGTTGCAGTGCTGGAGGCGATCAACGCCGGGCAGTGCGACGTGGGCATCGTCAACACTTACTACTACGGTCGCCTGCACAAGCAGAAGCCGGAGCTGCCGGTGAAACTGTTCTGGCCGAATCAGGCGGATCGCGGTGTGCACGTGAACCTGTCGGGGATTGGCCTGACCAAGCATGCACCGCACCCGGAAGCGGCCAAGGCTCTGGTTGAATGGATGACCACGCCGGAAGCGCAGAAGATTTTTGCTGACGTGAACCAGGAATTCCCGGCCAACCCGGCGGTCGCGCCTTCGGAAGAAGTGGCGGCGTGGGGCAAGTTCATTGCGGACACCTTGCCGGTGGAAGTGGCGGGCAAGCGTCAGGCTGAAGCGATCCGCATGATGGATCGGGCGGGTTGGAACTGAGTCTGCTTTGATAGCGCTATGATCGTTCCCACGCTCAGCGTGGGAATGCAGCCCCCGACGCTCTGCGTCGAATCACCGAAAGCGTGACGCGGAGCGTCACAAGATGTGTGCCCACGCAGAGCGTGGGCACAATCATTTGAGCGAGACTGTTTCCTTGGCCCACCCCGCCCAACGCCGCTGGTACCCCATCGTCTTCGCCGTCGCCGCGTTGGTGCTGTTACCCCTGAGCGTTCTGCTGCTCTCCTGGCAGACCATCGATCAACAGATCTGGTCGCACCTGTGGCAAACCCAGATGCCGCGCCTGCTCGGCAACACCTTGACGCTGGTACTCGGCGTTGGTGTCGGCGTGACGCTGCTCGGCGTCAGCCTCGCCTGGCTCACCAGCCTCTGCGAATTCCCCGGTCGGCGCTGGCTCGACTGGGCGCTGATGCTGCCCTTCGCTATCCCCGCTTACGTACTGGCCTTCGTCTTCGTCGGCCTGCTCGACTTCGCCGGCCCGGTGCAAACCCTGCTGCGCGAATGGTTCGGCACAGGCCTGCGCCTGCCCCGCGTGCGCTCCACCGGCGGGGTGATTATCGTGCTGGTGCTGGTTTTCTACCCGTACGTTTACCTGCTGGCGCGCACCGCGTTTCTCGCGCAGGGCAAAGGCTTGATGGAAGCCGCGCGGGTGCTCGGCCAATCGCCGTGGCAAGCCTTCTGGCGCGTAGCGTTGCCGATGGCGCGCCCGGCCATTGGCGCCGGTGTGGCGCTGGCGCTGATGGAAACCCTCGCCGATTTCGGTGCGGTGTCGGTGTTCAACTTCGACACCTTCACCACCGCGATCTACAAAACCTGGTACGGCTTCTTCAGCCTGTCGAGCGCGGCGCAACTGGCCAGCCTGTTGCTGCTGGTGGTGATGCTGGTGCTGTACGGCGAACGTCGCGCACGCGGCGCCAACCGCGCGAGCAACGAGCGGCCTCGGGTGAAAGCGCTGTATCACCTGCGCGGATTCAAAGCCCTCGCGGCGATGAGCTGGTGCGGACTGGTGTTCGCCTGCGCCTTCGTGATTCCGATGCTGCAACTGATGGTCTGGTTCTGGCAGCGCGGGCGTTTCGATCTCGATGAGCGCTACGCCGGGCTGATCCTGCACACCCTCTATCTGGGCGGCATGGCGGCGTTGATCACCGTCAGCGTCGCGCTGCTGCTGGCCTTCGCCCGGCGGTTGGCGCCGACCCCGGCGATCAACTCCGGCGTGGGTCTGGCCAATCTCGGTTACGCCTTGCCGGGTTCGGTGCTGGCGGTGTCGATCATGCTCGCGTTCAGTTATCTCGATCGCGAGTTGGTGATCCCGCTCTCCGGCTGGCTCGGTGGCGCTGGCAAACCCTTGCTGCTCGGCAGTCTCGCGGCGTTGCTGATGGCGTATCTGGTGCGCTTTATCGCGGTCGCTTATGGCCCGCTGGAAAACAGTCTGGCACGTATACGGCCGTCTTTGCCCGAAGCGGCACGTAGCCTCGGTGTCAGTGGGCCACGACTGTTTTTCAAAGTGTATCTGCCGTTGTTGCTGCCCGGCACGTTGAGCGCCGCGCTGCTGGTGTTCGTCGATGTGCTCAAGGAAATGCCCGCGACCCTGCTGATGCGCCCGTTTGGCTGGGACACGCTAGCCGTGCGCATCTTTGAAATGACCAGCGAAGGCGAATGGGCGCGGGCGTCGTTGCCGGCGCTGACCCTGGTTTTGGTCGGACTGTTGCCGGTCATCGGCCTGATTCGCCGCTCGGCGCATCGAAACACTTAGTAGTGAGTCCTGAATCATGCGGCTACAATGCGCGGCATTCGGTGCGGTTCGTCTGACAGACCCGTTCGCTGGAATCGGCTGAGAGCCTTCTATTTCAAGGCTTTCGCCCGTGCAGCGGCTGTCCGCACCTTCGCCACGCCCGGAAGGAGAAACCCATGGGACAGCGTACGCCTCTGTATGACCTGCATCTCGCCCTCGGCGCGAAGATGGTCGATTTTGGCGGTTGGGACATGCCACTGCATTACGGCTCGCAGGTCGAGGAGCACCACGAGGTGCGCCGCGATTGCGGGGTGTTCGATGTATCCCATATGACCGTGATCGACGTCACCGGCAACCAGGCCAAGGCCTGGCTTCAGCATTTGCTGGCCAATGACGTCGAACGCCTGCACCGCCCCGGCCGTGCGTTGTACAGCACCATGCTCAACGAGCGTGGCGGCATCGTCGACGACATGATCGTCTACCGCCTCGACGAGGGTTATCGTCTGGTGGTCAACGCGTCCACCCGCGATCAGGATCTGGCGTGGATGAACGCGCAACTTTCCGGCTACGACGTGCAACTGCATGAGCGTTCCGAGATGGCGATGCTGGCCATTCAAGGCCCGCAAGCCCGGCACAAGATTGCCGAGCTGGTGACCCAATCCCGCGCCACGCTGATCCAGCACCTCAAACCCTTCGAAGGCTATACCGACGGCGACTGGTTCATCGCGCGCACCGGTTACACCGGTGAAGACGGTCTGGAAATCGTCCTGCCAGCCAATCAGGCTCCGGGTTTCTTCAACGATCTGGTTGGCGCCGGCATTTCCCCGATCGGCCTCGGCGCTCGTGACACCCTGCGCGTTGAAGCCGGGATGAACCTCTACGGTCAGGACATCGATCAGGACGTTTCGCCGCTGGCCTCGAACATGGCCTGGAGCATCGCCTGGGAACCGGCCTCGCGGCAGTTCATCGGCCGTGCTGCCCTGGAGGCGGAAAAAGCCGCTGGCGTGGCGCACAAACTGGTCGGTCTGGTGCTGGAAGAACGCGGCGTTTTGCGCGCTCATCAAGTGGTTCGTATCGCCGATGTTGGCGAAGGAGAGATCACCAGTGGTAGTTTCTCCCCTACGCTAAGCAAATCGATTGCCCTGGCGCGTGTTCCGATGGCAACCGCCGACCGCGCCGAAGTGGAAATCCGTGGCAAGTGGTACCCGGTACGTGTGGTCAAACCGACCTTCGTCCGCCATGGCAAAACTTTGATCTAACCTTTTCCGGCGGGCACGACCGCTGACAATTTCTCGAGGACACCGAAGATGAGCGATATCCCTGCCGACCTGCGTTTTGCCGAAAGTCATGAATGGGCCCGTCTGGAAGCCGACGGCACCGTCACTGTGGGCATCAGCGATCACGCGCAGGAAGCGCTGGGTGATGTGGTGTTCGTCGAGCTGACTGAAGTCGGCAAAGTCTTCGCTGCACAAGATCAGGCCGGTGTGGTTGAGTCGGTGAAAGCCGCTTCCGACATCTACGCGCCGATCGGCGGTGAAGTGATTGCCGTCAACGAAGAGCTGGGTGGTTCGCCTGAACTGCTGAACTCCGACCCGTACGGCGCGTGGATCTTCAAGATCAAGCCAACCGACGCGGCTGAGCTGGACAAGCTGCTGGATGCCGGCGCTTACAAGGCTGCCATCGGCGAGTAAGTTGTCTGAAATACCCAAAGCCCTGACTTGTCGGGGCTTTTTTTTCAGGATCAAAAGATCGCAGCCTTCGGCAGCTCCTACAGGGGGATGGTGTAGACCTTGTAGGAGCTGCCGAAGGCTGCGATCTTTTGATCTTCAAGGGCACTGCTATGCTGGTTTGACCGTGTTGCATTGACGCCGAGCGCCAGCCAAGAGAGAGCCCGTCATGTCCCAGTTGCCGTCCTTGAGCCAGTTACGCGATCCCGATGCTTTTCTGCGTCGTCACCTCGGCCCGGATGCCGCCGAGCAACAAGCGATGCTCGACAGCCTCGGCCTCGGCAGTCGCGCCGAACTGATCGAACAGACTGTGCCGCCGGGCATCCGCTTCAATCGCGCACTCGATCTGCCGCCGGCGCTGGACGAACAAGCGGCGCTGGCCAAACTGCGCGGTTATGCCGAGCAGAATCAGGTGTGGAGCAGCCTGATCGGCATGGGCTACCACGGCACCCTGACGCCGACCGTCATCCTGCGCAACGTGCTGGAAAATCCCGGTTGGTACACCGCGTACACGCCGTATCAACCGGAGATCGCCCAAGGCCGGCTCGAAGCGCTGTTGAATTTCCAGCAACTGACCATCGACCTCACCGGCCTCGAATTGGCCAACGCCTCGCTGCTCGATGAAGCCACGGCGGCGGCAGAAGCCATGGCCCTGGCCAAGCGTGTGGCGAAGTCGAAGAGCAATCTGTTTTTCGTTGATGAGAACTGTCATCCGCAGACCATTTCCGTGGTGCAGACCCGCGCCGAGGGCTTCGGCTTTGAGCTGATCATCGACGCTCTGGATAACTTGAAGCAGCACCAGGTATTCGGTGCGCTGCTGCAATATCCCAACACCCACGGCGAAGTGCGAGATCTGCGTCCATTGATTGATCACTTGCACGCTCAACAAGCGCTGGCGTGCGTCGCTACGGATTTGTTGAGTTTGCTGTTGCTGACCCCGCCGGGTGAGTTGGGCGCGGATGTGGTGTTTGGCTCATCGCAGCGATTCGGCGTACCGATGGGTTACGGCGGCCCGCACGCGGCGTTTTTTGCCAGTCGTGAGGAATACAAACGGGCGATTCCGGGGCGGATCATCGGTGTGTCGAAAGACGCTCGGGGCAACGTCGCGTTGCGCATGGCCCTGCAAACCCGCGAGCAACATATCCGCCGCGAGAAGGCCAACTCGAACATCTGCACAGCGCAGGTGCTGTTGGCGAATATCGCCAGTTTCTACGCGGTGTATCACGGCCCGGAAGGTCTGAAACGCATCGCTCAGCGGGTTCACCGGCTCACCTGCATTCTGGCGGCGGGGCTTGAACGGCATGGGCTGAAACGCCTGAACGCGCAGTTTTTCGACACGCTGACGCTCGACGTTGGTGGCGCACAAACCGCGATTATTCAAAGCGCTCAGACTGCGCAGATCAATCTGAGGATTCTTGGCCGTGGCCGCGTCGGGCTGAGCCTTGACGAGACCTGCGATGAAACGACCGTGGCGAAACTGTTCGATGTCTTGCTCGGGGCTGATCACGGCTTGAGCGTCGACGATCTCGACGCCGAGGCGCTGACCTCGGGCATCCCCGACAACCTTCAGCGCACAACGCCGTACCTGCGCCATCCGGTCTTCAACGCGCACCACAGCGAAACCGAGATGCTGCGCTACCTCAAACAACTGGAGAACAAGGATCTGGCGCTCAACCAGTCGATGATCCCGCTGGGCTCCTGCACCATGAAACTCAACGCCACCAGCGAGATGATCCCGATCACCTGGCCGCAATTCGCCAACCTGCATCCGTTCGTGCCGCGCGAGCAAGCCGTCGGCTACACGCTGATGATCGAGGAGCTGGAGCGCTGGCTCTGCGCGATCACCGGTTTCGATGCGATCTGCATGCAGCCCAACTCCGGTGCGCAGGGCGAATACGCCGGGCTGCTGGCGATTCGCAAATATCACGAGAGCCGGCAGCAGGGTGTGCGGGATATTTGCCTGATTCCTTCGTCAGCCCACGGCACCAACCCGGCGTCGGCGCAGATGGCCGGGATGCGCGTGGTGATCGTCGAGTGCGACGCGGCGGGCAACGTTGATCTGGAAGATTTGAAAGCCAAAGCCGCTGAGGCTGGGGATAAGTTGTCGTGCTTGATGGCGACGTATCCGTCGACCCATGGCGTGTACGAGGAGGGCATCAGCGAAATCTGCGAAGTGATCCACCAACACGGCGGTCAGGTGTACATGGACGGCGCCAATCTGAACGCGCAGGTCGGGCTGGCGCGGCCGGCGGACATTGGTGCCGACGTCTCGCACATGAATTTGCACAAGACCTTCTGCATTCCTCATGGCGGCGGCGGGCCGGGCATGGGGCCGATCGGGATTCGTGCGCATTTGGCGCCGTTCGTTGCCAATCACCCGGTGGTGCTAATCGACGGGCCGCTGGCGCAGAACGGCGCGGTCAGTGCCGCGCCGTGGGGCAGCGCGAGTATTTTACCGATCAGCTGGATGTACATCGCCATGATGGGCCCGCAATTGGCCGATGCCAGCGAGGTGGCGATTCTCGCGGCGAATTATCTGGCGCAGCATTTGTCCGGCGCGTTCCCGGTGCTGTACACCGGGCGTAACGGGCGGGTGGCGCATGAATGCATTCTTGATTTACGACCGTTGAAAGCGCAGACCGGGATCAGTGAAGAGGACGTTGCCAAGCGGTTAATGGATTACGGTTTCCACGCGCCAACCATGTCATTCCCGGTGCCGGGGACGTTGATGGTCGAGCCGACCGAGAGTGAGTCGAAGGCTGAGCTGGATCGGTTTATCGGCGCGATGCTGAGCATTCGAGCGGAAATCACCGAGGTGCAAAACGGTAACTGGCCGGCAGAAGACAATCCGTTGAAACGCGCGCCGCATACCTTGGCGGATGTCGCCGGGGTGTGGGAGCGGCCGTACAGCATCGAGCAAGGAATTACCCCGGATGCGCACACCAAAGCGCACAAGTATTGGCCAGCGGTGAATCGGGTGGACAACGTTTACGGCGATCGCAACCTGTTCTGCGCGTGCGTGCCGGTGGACGATTACCGCTGAACTCGCAGAACGCACAGATCTCCTGTAGGAGTGAGCCTGCTCGCGATAGCGTAGTGTCAGCCAATATTTTTGGCGGCTGATTCACCGCTATCGCGAGCAGGCTCACTCCTACAAGGGATGGTGTTGTGGCGGAAATTTGGGCAAAAAAATGCCGCTCGATTGAGCGGCATTTGAGTTACTCGGAAGCCACGGCGTTTTTCGCCAGAATCGCATTCGCCAGTTCCATGTCCGTGGCCTGCAGGCCCGGGTTGTCGGCGCGTACTTTCTGCATCGCGGCTTCCAGGTATGGCCCGCGAATGCCGCCGTCGCTGGCGACGAAGCTGCCGGCATCGTCCTGTGCGGCGATGATCAGCTTGTGATCCTTGAAGGTCAGGTAGGTCGAACCGGTGGTTGCACCGGACGAAATGACGTTACGCCAAAAGCTGTCCGCCATGGCCGAACCAACGGGAAGGGACAGCAGGGCCAAGGTGGCGACAGCAAGTTTGAGACGCATGATGAGGTGACTCCTGGGGGTTAACTAGGGCGTTGGATTGCCAGCCCCCGATCCAGTTCCCTGACGGGCTACTTGAGCTCACTCTGCGGCGTGACCCGCAACACTTCCTCAACCGTGGTCAGCCCCGCCGCCACCTTCTGCGCGCCGGACAGACGCAAACTGCGCATGCCTTCCTTGAACGCCTGACGTCGAATCGCCGCCAGATCGGTGTCCGGCGTGATGAACACCTTCAGGCTGTCGCTCAGTTGCATGATCTCGTAAACCCCGGCGCGCCCGTGATAACCGGTGTCGCGGCACTCCACACAACCGATCGCCCGTTGCGCATTGCCCGGCAGCGGCGCTTGCCACGGGCGAGTCAGGGTTTGCCAGTCTTCTTCCTCCAGCGTCTGCGGTGCCTTGCAGTGCGGGCACAGCGTGCGCACCAGACGCTGGGCCATAACGCCGAGGACGGTGGCTTTAATCAGATAATGCGGCACGCCGAGTTCGAGCAGACGGCTGATCGCGCTGGGTGCGTCGTTGGTGTGCAGCGTCGACAGCACCAAGTGCCCGGTCAGCGCCGCTTGAATCGCCATTTCGGCGGTTTCCAGATCGCGGATCTCGCCGATCATGATGATGTCCGGGTCTTGCCGCATCAGTGCACGCACCCCGGCGGCGAAGCTCAGGTCGATGTTGTGCTGCACCTGCATCTGGTTGAACGCCGGCTCGACCATTTCGATCGGATCTTCGATGGTGCAGAGGTTCACTTCCGGCGTCGCCAGTTTTTTCAGCGTGGTGTACAGCGTTGTGGTCTTGCCCGAACCGGTCGGCCCGGTGACCAGGATGATGCCGTTGGGCTGACGGGTCATGTCCTGCCAGCGCCGCAGATCGTCGGCGCTGAAACCCAGTTGATCGAAATCCTTGAGCAGCACTTCCGGATCAAAAATCCGCATGACCATTTTCTCGCCGAACGCGGTGGGCAGCGTCGACAGGCGTAACTCAACTTCGCCGCCCTCCGGGGTCTTGGTCTTGACCCGGCCGTCCTGCGGTTTGCGCTTCTCGGCGACGTTCATCCGCCCGAGGCTTTTCAGGCGACTGACGATCGCCATGGTCACCTGCGGCGGAAATTGATAGACGTTGTGCAGCACGCCGTCGATGCGAAAACGCACGGTGCCTTGTTCGCGCCGGGGTTCGATGTGGATATCGCTGGCGCGTTGCTGGAAGGCGTACTGGAACAGCCAGTCGACAATGTTGACGATGTGCGCGTCGTTGGCGTCCGGCTCCTGATCGCTGGCGCCGAGGTTGAGCAGTTGTTCGAAGTTGCCGAGGTTGCCGCTCTGCGCATCGGCATTGCTGGCGCCGCTGACAGATTTGGCCAACCGGAAAAACTCGACGCTGAAGCGCTGGATGTCCGCCGGGTTGGCCACCACCCGTTTGATCGGCAGTTTCAGCACGTGAGTCAGATCGGCTTCCCAACCGGTGACGTAAGGCTGGGCGCTGGCCACAGTCACCGCATCACGGTCGACCGCCACGGCGAGGATCTTGTGCCGTTGCGCGAAGGCGTAAGACATCAAGGGCGTGATCGCGGCGACGTTGATCTTCAGCGGATCGATGCGCAAATACGCCTGGCCGGCCTGTTGCGCCAGCCACAAAGTCAGGCTTTCCAGGTCGAGGTGTTTGCCCGGACGGCTGAGGTCGTCGAGTTGCTGGCTGGCGATGAATTCCAGCGGGTGCATCTGGCCGTTCGCCGCGTGACGGCGGCGCGCATTCAGCGCCTGCTCCGCCGCGTCTTGGCAAATAAAGCCTTGGGCGACCAGTTCACGCAGCACATCATTGAGTTCCAGCCAGCGGTCCTGAGTGGCGAATTGAACGGACATGCGGGCTTCCTTTTAAACGACAGTGCGCAAAAGGATAGTCGCGGCCGGGCAGACCGTTGGGCCACTACCCGACGAAGCCGTTGCCGGATTTGTCAGCCGGCCGCTTGTGCAGGCGCATCCCAAGCGCTGTCGGCGTTTTGCAGATCCACCGAGCAGACGCTGATCAGGTTACGAAGTTTTTCCGCGATCACTTGCGCGCGATGCCAGCTAAGTCCGCCCATGACGATGTCGATCGACATTAGGTCGTCCATGCGCTGCACGTTGACCTGTTCGGGCGTGAGGAATTGCAGGGCGAACAGATTCAGCACCCGCACCAGCAAATCCGGCTCGGCTTCGGCGAGGATTTGATATTGCGCCAGGCAATGGGCATTGCTGACGTTCCAGACGTCGGCGCGGGTGGGCGTGGTGGTGACGGCTTCGAGGTGCGGCATGACGATTCTCCAAATTCTCTGGAGGAATTTTTACATTCGGTGCGGGGTATTTCTTGGCTATGATCGGCGATATTGGCGATTGATCGAATGGATCAATTCGCAAGACGGTTGATTAGAGGTTTTTCTATGCGCAGTGAGCTGGACAGCTATGACCGCAAGATTCTCGCCCTGCTGCAAGAGGACGCTTCACTGTCGAGCGCGCAGATCGCCGAGCAGGTCGGCCTCTCGCAATCGCCGTGCTGGCGGCGGATTCAGCGGATGAAGGAGGAGGGCATCATTCGTGGCCAGGTGACCTTGCTTGATCGCAAGAAGATTGGCCTGAACACGCAGATCTTCGCCGAGATCAAACTCAACGCGCACGGGCGTTCGAACTTCACCGAATTCACCGAAGCGATTCGCGGCTTTCCGGAGGTGCTGGAGTGTTATGTGCTGATGGGCGCGGTGGATTTTTTGTTGCGGATCGTCGCGGCGGACATTGAGGCGTATGAGCGGTTCTTCTTCGAGAAGTTGTCGCTGGTGCCGGGGATTCAGGAAGTGAATTCGATTGTGGCGCTGTCGGAGATCAAATCCACCACCAGCCTTCCGGTTTGAGGTAAGGCGGCTAACTGATCGTTCCCACGCTCTGCGTGGGAATGCCTCAATGGACGCTCTGCGTCCGCTTTGGGACGCGGAGCGTCCCGGGCTGCATTCCCACGCGGAGCGTGGGAACGATCAAGGCTGCGATCTTTTCGCGGTGTTACATGCGCAGGAGCATTTTCCACGCACGATTCTGGTAAACCGCAATCGCCTGCTGCTTGCGTGCATCAAGCAGTTCGTCAGTGATCGTCGGCTCGTTGGCCAGTTGTGCCAGTTTGTTCAACTCGCCGTATAGGCGATCCATTTCCGGGATCTCCAGCACGTTGCGTGCGTGGTGCAGCCAGACCTGAATGCGCTCGATACGCGGCAGTTGTTCAGCCAGATCTTCCGGCTGCTGCTGATAACGCTGCAATTGCAGGGCCGTCGCTTCTTCGCCCAAGGTGCGCGGCAGCCAGCTGTGCAACTGCGCGCCGCCCTGACGGTTGCCACGCACGTTACGCTCGGCGGTCCAGGTGCGAGCCAGCAACCAGCGCGAAGTGTTCAGCGAGAACAGGCCCCAACGCGGGTCTTCGAGTTCTTCGAGGAACTGCTCCGGCGCGGCTTTGCGCACGTCTTCGTCCTCGATACCGGCCTGCACCAGCGGGCGCCAGTCTTCCAGCAAGGCATCCAGGGCAACGCGCAAGTCGTGGGTCGACTGACGCGGCGCGGCCTGGCCGAGGCTGCTGAGCAGGGCGCGCATTTCGGCGAGGTTCTCGACCCAGTCGAGCAGCAGGCGCCAGTGGCCGTTGAAACGATATTGCTCAGCCAGACGCTGGCTGCTGCCGAGCAGGTGCCAGCTCAGCGCGGCAAAAGCATCGTCGAGCTGGGTTTCCGCGGTCAGCTCTGGCGCCGGCAGGCTCAGCGAGTAGCTGTTGGCGTCGTACAGACGATAACCGCGCTCAGCCTTGCTGATGTCGCACGGCATCAGCGCGAGGGTAGCGGCCAGTTCAGCGGCCAGTTCCAGCAGCGCAGCAGGCTCGCCTTCGCGCAGTTCCAGTTCCAGCTCGCAGATTTCTTCTTTCTGCTTGCCGACTACAACGTGACCGAGATCCAGCGCGGCTTCGATAACCACTTTGCTCTTGCCACGGCCCCAGGCGATTTCGGCGCGTTCGCGGACGAAATCGGTGGTGAAAATCGGCTTGAGGGTTTTCTTGTCCAGCTCGGCCAGCGACTCGGGCCAGCATTCGCCGTCGAGTTTCTTCACGTCGAGTTTGGCTTTCGGCAACTTCCAGTCGTATTCATTACGCTCGGACAGGCCGGCGACGCTCTGGCCACGGGTCTTGAGGGTCTGAATCACTTCGTCACCGTCCTTGCGCAGGCGCAGGGCAACTTTGGCCTGAGCCAGGTCGCGCTCGGGGGTGTCGAAGTACTGGTTCATCAACTCACGGCGTTCCCAGCCACTTTTGTTGCGTTTTTTCAGTAACGGGTGCTCGCGCAGGGCAGCGAGGGTTTCGCGGCTGACGCGGAGTTTGATTTCGGTTTCTTTCTGCATGGCCGGAAAATCCAGGATCGGGAGCGCAGCCGGGGAATATGTGGCTGCCAAGGCCGTGCAGTGTACAGGACTGATTCGTCCTACGCCCTGCGGCGGTTTATTCCTGACGCCGGATGGTTCTATGATGGACTTCAAATCGGGAGTTGGAGTCAGCGATGCCTTTGCCGTCCATGCAAGACCAGTTCGCTGCGCTGATTGCCGCGCCGTCGGTCAGCTGTACCCAACCGAACCTTGATCAGTCCAACCGCGCGGTGATCGATTTGCTCGCCGGCTGGCTGGGTGATCTGGGTTTCAGCTGCGATATCCAGCAAGTCAGCCCCGGCAAATTCAACCTGCTCGCCAGTTTTGGCAGCGGCCCCGGCGGGCTGGTGCTGGCCGGGCACAGCGACACGGTGCCGTACGACGATGCGTTGTGGCAGACCGATCCGCTGAAATTGACCGAAGTCGATGGCCGCTGGGTCGGCCTCGGTAGTTGCGACATGAAGGGCTTTTTCGCGCTGATCATCGAAGCCGTACAGCCGCTGCTCGATCAGCCGTTCAAGCAACCGCTGTTGATCCTCGCCACCTGCGATGAAGAAAGTTCGATGTCCGGCGCCCGCGCGCTGGCCGAGGCCGGGCGTCCGCTGGGGCGTGCGGCGGTGATCGGCGAGCCGACCGGGCTCAAGCCGATCCGCATGCACAAAGGCATCATGATGGAGCGCATCGACATTCTCGGGCAGAGCGGCCATTCGTCGGATCCACGCTTGGGCCACAGTGCACTCGAAGCGATGCACGACGCGATCGGCGAACTGCGCGGCCTGCGCCTGTTGTGGCAGCGTGAATTCAACAACCCGCAGTTCAGCGTGCCGCAGCCGACGATGAACTTCGGTTGCATTCATGGTGGCGATAATCCCAACCGGATTTGCGGCCAGTGTTCGCTGGAGTTCGACCTGCGGCCGCTGCCGGGCATGGATCCGAAGGTGCTGCGCGCGGAGATTCTGCGCAAGCTGAACCCGGTGGCCGAGCGGCATCAGGTGAAGATCGATTACAAACCGTTGTTCCCGGAAGTGCCGCCGTTCGAACAGGATGCAGACGCCGAATTGGTGCGCATCGCCGAAAAGCTCACCGGTCATAGCGCCGAAGCAGTAGCGTTCGGCACCGAAGCGCCTTATCTTCAGCGCCTCGGCTGCGAAACCATCGTCCTCGGCCCCGGCGACATTGCCTGCGCGCATCAGCCCGGCGAGTACCTTGAAATGTCACGTTTGCAGCCTACCGTGCATCTATTACGGCAACTGATTGAACATTACTGCCTGAAGAATTGAACGCCTCCCTTGTAGGAGCTGCCGAAGGCTGCGATCTTTTGATGTTGGTTTCAAGATCAAAAGATCGCAGCCTGCGGCAGCTCCTACAGGGTAGGTCGTTAAATTTGTGGGAATTGAACCCGTATTCATGAGGAGAGCGCGCGTGTCGCCAAGCCTGTTCCGACGATAACCATCAGCCCGCTGTGCGTTTTCCGTTTCGCCCTTTTTCCGGCTGCTATTTATTACAGGCCCAGGTTCATGCCCGAATACGTTAATTGGCTTCGTCACGCGTCCCCTTACATCAATGCCCACCGCGATTGCACCTTCGTCGTCATGCTGCCCGGCGACGGCGTGGAGCATCCGAATTTCGGCAACATCGTCCACGACCTGGTCTTGCTGCACAGCCTTGGCGTACGACTGGTGCTGGTGCACGGTTCGCGCCCGCAGATTGAAACCCGCCTCGCCGCGCGCGGCCTGACCCCGCATTACCATCACGGCATGCGCATCACCGATGCCGCGACGCTGGAGTGTGTGATCGACGCGGTCGGTCAGTTACGCATTGCCATTGAAGCGCGCCTGTCGATGGACATGGCCTCGTCGCCGATGCAGGGCTCGCGCCTGCGCGTGGCCAGCGGCAACCTCGTTACCGCGCGGCCGATCGGCGTGCTCGAAGGCGTCGACTATCACCACACCGGCGAAGTGCGCCGGGTCGACCGCAAGGGCATCAATCGCCTGCTCGATGAGCGTTCGATCGTGCTGCTGTCGCCGCTGGGCTACTCGCCGACCGGTGAAATCTTCAACCTCGCCTGCGAAGACGTCGCTACCCGCGCCGCCATTGATCTGGGTGCAGATAAGCTGCTGCTGTTCGGCGCTGACCTCGGCCTGATCGACGAAAATGGCAAACTGGTGCGCGAACTGCGCCCGCAACAAGTGCCGGCGCATTTGCAGCGTCTGGGCAGCAACTATCAGGCGGAACTGCTGGATGCCGCTGCCGAAGCCTGCCGTGGCGGTGTCGCGCGTAGCCATATCGTCAGTTACGTCGAAGACGGTGCGCTGCTGACCGAGCTGTTTACCCGTGACGGTGGCGGTACGCTGGTCGCGCAAGAGCAATTCGAATTGGTGCGCGAAGCGGCGATTGAAGACGTCGGCGGTTTGCTCGACTTGATCAGTCCGCTGGAAGAGCAGGGGATTCTGGTGCGTCGTTCGCGCGAAGTGCTGGAGCGTGAGATCGAGCAGTTCAGCGTGGTCGAACGCGAAGGCATGATCATCGCCTGTGCGGCGCTGTATCAGATTGCCGAATCGGACGCCGGTGAACTGGCGTGCCTGGCGGTGAACCCGGAATATCGCCACGGTCGTCGCGGCGATGAGTTGCTGGAGCGCATCGAGACACGTGCGCGGGCGCAGGGCTTGAAAACGTTGTTCGTACTTACCACCCGTACTGCGCACTGGTTCCGCGAACGCGGCTTCGAGCCAAGCAGCGTCGAGCGCCTGCCAGCGGCACGGGCGTCGCTGTACAACTACCAGCGCAACTCGAAGATCTTCGAAAAAACCCTGTAAAGCTCAGCGGGCGCTCTTGTGGTGAGAGCATTTATCTGTGGTGAGTGGGGTGACCTGTGGCGAGGGGATTTATCCCCGATGGACTGCGTAGCAGTCCCCGCTTTTAAAGCAGGGCCGCTGCGCAGCCCATCGGGGATAAATCCCCTCGCCACAGGGTTTTTCATGCAGCCAGTGAGAAATTTTGCATAAGCCAGCGATGAATTTTGGGTTCACTCAGCTATAAATTTCGCGCTCACGTACGGCGAATAATCCGGCAGCACCGTCTCAACTTTGCCCTGTTCCTTCAAAAACTTCGCCGTCTCGCCAATCGCCTTCGCCGTGCCGCCGTCCAGCAGCGCCGTGGTCTGTTGTGCCTTGGCATCCGGGAATGCGGAACCGGCGAGCAATTCAGGCACGTCGGCGGCATTGGCACCGGTCAGTTTGGCGATTTTTTGCACAGGCACCGAGTCAGCCGTCCAGCTGTCTTTGTGCGCCGCGTAATCAGCAAACGAGTCCAGCGTGACCTTGGCGAATTTGGCCACGACGTCCGGGTGCTTCTCGGCAAAGTCCTTGCGTGCGACCCACACTTCAAAGGTCGGCGCGCCCCACTGGCCAACTTGCGCAGCATCGGTCAAGGTCTTGCCGGTCTTGCGGATTTCACCCAGCGCCGGCGACCAGACAAACGCGCCATCAATATCGCCACGCTTCCACGCCGCGGCGATTTCTGCCGGTTGCAGGTTCACCACTTTGACTTTCGAAGCGTCGAGGCCCCAATGCTTCAGGGCACCGAGCAGGCTGTAATGCGAGGTGGAAACGAACGGTGTGGCGATGGTCTTGCCGACCAGATCCTGCGGAGAATTGATGCCGCTGCCATTGCGCACCACCAGTGCTTCGGCGGCGTTGATCTGCGCCGAAACGATGAAGGCGACGATTGGCAGATTGCGTGAAGCGGCTGCCGCCAGCGGGCTGGAACCGAGGTTGCCGATCTGCACGTCGCCCGAAGCAATGGCTGTCACAACTTCCGGGCCGCTGTTGAAACGACGCCAGTCGATCTTCTCGCCGATGGTTTTCTCGTAGACACCGTCAGCCTGCGGGACTTTGCTCGGATCGATACCGGTTTGGTAGCCAACGGTGAGGTTGGCTGCCTGTGCGGAAAAAGAAAATATTGCCGATACACAAACTGTAACAAATTGACTCGATAGTGCGCGTTTGGCCATGATGGCGTCGCCTTTTGGATAGGGTTTGACGTGATTTGAATGCGCCAAAGCTAATCGATCTAAAAAAAGGCTAACAAATACCATTTAGGAATGAGCTTAGTAGCCGATATCCTGTATCCCGCTGCAGGTGGCCATTAATGGGCCATATACTCGAATGGTATTAAAAAGAATGAAATAATTCTTTTTGGGGTTATCAGGAAATCAGTACTGTGCAAGGACCAAATCACTGCGATTAGACCTTGGTCGTAGACACACGAGGTTACGATTGACTTGTCAGTCACGGTCTGGCGCTAATCGCGCATCTTAGGATCCAGGGCATCAGACCCCGGGCCAGGAACACAAAAATTAGAAACGAGAGGAGCTATACATGAACAAGTCCACCTTGGCCCTGGCTGTGGCCGTAGGGGTTATGGCGCAGCAGGCAGGCGCCGCCGGTTTCATCGAAGACAGCAAGGCCACACTGGGGCTGCGTAACTTCTACATCAATACTGATAACCGTGACAGCGCTGCTGGTACTCCCGCCAACAAAGCGGCCGGTGTTCAGAGCAAGAACGAAGAGTGGGGCCAAGGCTTCGATCTGCGTTTCATCTCCGGTTACACCCAAGGCACCGTCGGCTTCGGTATCGACGCCATCGGCCTGCTGGGCATCAAGCTGGATTCGGGCGGCGGCACTAACGGCGCTACTGCTACCTCTTACGGCGGCACTGTGTTCCCGAGCAAGTCCAACGGCGAAGCGGTTGATAACTACTCGAGCCTGGGCCTGACTGCCAAAGCCAAGATCTCCCAGACCGAACTGAAATTGGGCACCCTGCAGCCAAAACTGCCGGTCATCGTGACCAACGACGGTCGTCTGCTGCCACAAACCTGGCAGGGTGGCCAGATCACTTCCGGCGACATCAAAGACCTGACCCTGGTCGGTGGTCAGATCGAAGCCGTGAAAGGTCGTAACTCCAGCAACAACGAGCAACTGTCGATTGGTGGCGCTAACAGCCCAACCATCACCGGTCGCGACAGCAACAAGTTCATCTACGCCGGTGGTGACTACAAAATCACCAAAGACCTGACTGCCCAGTACTACTACGGCAACCTGGAAGATTTCTACAAGCAACACTTCCTGGGTCTGGTTCACAACTGGGCAATCGGCCCGGGCGTGTTGAAGTCCGATCTGCGTTACTTCAACAGCTCTGATGACGGTGCCAACGGCGACACGCCTGCTTACTACAGCACCGGTAGCTACGCTGGTTTCGCCAACGGTCGCGGTAAAGTCGACAACAACCTGTACAGCGGCTTGTTCCTGTACACCGTTGCCGGTCACACCTTCGGTGGTGGCTATCAGGTCAGCAACGGCAGCAGCGACTTCCCTTGGCTGAACCAGGGCGACGGTTCGTCGAACTACACCATCACCGACATGCAAATCCAGAAGTTCGGCCGTGCCGGCGAGCGCACCTGGCAAGCACGCTACTCCTATGACTTCGCCAAAGTGGGCGTGCCTGGCTTGACCGCTGGCATGGTTTACCTGCGTGGCGACAACATCGATACCTACAACGCCAATCGCGTTCAAACCTCGAACGGCGCTTCCGAGTGGGAACGCGATTTGACCGTAGCGTACGTGATCCCGGAAGGCCCGTTGAAGAACGTGGGCTTCATGTGGAAAAACGCTTCGTGGCGCAACGACATCGCCAGTCAGCGCGACCAGGACGAAAACCGTCTGATCCTCAGCTACTCGCTGCCGCTGCTGTAATAGCGTTTTCAAGTATCTGAAGTAAAAAAGCCCCGTCCGGCATCGCGCCGGACGGGGCTTTTGCGTTTTCGAGTCAGGCCCACCCCCGTAAGCCCTCCCCGAATTTCCCTCTTTACTGCAACTCAAGGCCTTCTCGAACCTTGCGACCGATGTTCGTCGGGATGCCGTTCAGCGTCCAGTGAACAGATGTTTAATATTCACTTATGATCTAGATATCTGATTATTTATTCTTTTTCATGATGGCAAATCCCGAGCTACAGTTGAGGTCTCCAACAACTCATCAGGAGCAGCACCATGAGCCTCAGACTCGGCGACATCGCCCCCGACTTCGAACAGGATTCCAGTGCCGGCAAGATTCGTTTTCATGAGTGGCTGGGCAATAGCTGGGGCGTGCTGTTCTCCCACCCGGCGGACTTCACCCCGGTGTGCACCACCGAGCTGGGCTTCACCGCCAAACTCAAAGATGAATTCAGCAAGCGCGGCGTCAAAGCCATTGCGCTGTCGGTCGACCCGGTGGACTCGCACCATAAGTGGATCGAAGACATCAACGAAACCCAGAACACCCTCGTCAACTTCCCGATCCTGGCCGATGCCGATCGCAAGGTTTCCGATCTGTACGATCTGATCCACCCGAACGCCAACGACACGTTGACCGTGCGTTCGCTGTTCGTGATCGATCCGAACAAAAAGATTCGCCTGACCATCACCTACCCGGCGAGCACCGGGCGCAACTTCCACGAGATTCTGCGGGTGATCGATTCGCTGCAACTCACCGACAACTACAAAGTGGCCACGCCGGCCAACTGGCAGGACGGTGATGAGGTGGTGATCGTGCCTTCACTCAAGGACGAGGAAGAGATCAAGCAGCGTTTTCCCAAGGGCTATCGCGCCGTGAAGCCTTACCTGCGCCTGACGCCACAGCCGAATCGTTAAGATCAAAAGATCGCAGCCTGCGGCAGCTCCTACAGGAGTACGCCGCTTCCTGTAGGAGCTGCCGAAGGCTGCGATCTTTTCGAGGCATCCACAAAGCAGGGGATTTCGGGCCGTTTCGACGGCCTTTTTTTTCGCCCGAAACAAAGCAATCCGCATATCTCCAAAACGCATAACCAAATGAATAAATATGATTTATGGATATATAAATCAGCTGGTAAGGTCACTCCCATCGAAGCGAGATCGCAACCCGCGAATCGCCTGTAACGCTTAAGGAATCGTCTCAATGCTGGTTGTCTCACTCGGTGGCAGTCCCAGCCTGCGCTCCCGTTCCGGGGTGCTGCTGGAACGCTCGCAACGTTGGTTGCAGCAGCAAGGCGTGGAAGTGGTGAGTTATCAGATTCGGGATTTCCCGGCCGAGGATTTGCTCCATGCCCGCTTCGACAGCCCGAAGGTGCTCGACCTGCTGCAACAGATTGAAAACGCCGACGGCCTGTTGATCGCCACACCGGTTTACAAAGCGTCTTTTTCTGGCGCGTTGAAGACGCTGCTGGATCTGCTCCCAGAGCGTGCCCTGAATCACAAGATTGTTTTGCCGATGGCCACCGGCGGCAGCATCGCCCACATGTTGGTGGTCGATTACGCCCTCAAGCCTGTGCTGTCGGCATTGAAAGCCCAGGAAATGCTCCAGGGGATTTTCGCCGAGGACAGCCAGATTGCTTACGGCGAAGGCAGTGCCGCCGCGCAACTGGCCCCGGCGCTGGAGCAGCGTCTGCATGAAGCGCTGGATCAGTTTGTCGGCGCCATGGCCCGCCGCCCGAAACCGTTGGAACCGGGCTTGTTGAACGAACGTTTGTTGAGTGCTCGCTGGAGCATTTAAGCCTCACCCGCATTTGATGTACTTCACCTTACTCAGCCGCTAACGGTTAAGCAGGTGCAGCCAAAACCCAACAGCAAAAAGGAGAGCGCTATGCGCACTGTATTTTTGCGTCGTGGTCTGGTCGCTCTGTTTGCTGCGGCTGTCACCTTCGGCGCCATTACTCAAGCTCAAGCCGAGACACTTCGGATCGGTTATCAGAAGTACGGCACGCTGGTGCTGCTCAAAGCCAAAGGCACGTTGGAAAAACGTCTGGCCGCCCAAGGCGTCGACGTGCAATGGACTGAGTTCCCCGGCGGCCCGCAGTTGCTGGAAGGCCTGAACGTCGGCTCGATCGACTTCGGTGTCACTGGCGAAACTCCACCGGTGTTCGCTCAGGCTGCTGGCGCTGATCTGCTCTACGTTGCCTACGAACCGCCAGCACCCAACAGCGAAGCGATCCTTGTGCCGAAAGACTCGCCGATCAAATCGGTGGCCGATCTCAAGGGCAAGAAAGTCGTGCTGAACAAAGGCTCCAACGTCCACTACCTGCTGGTGCGTGCGCTGGAAGATGCCGGTCTCAAGTACTCCGACATTCAAACCGTATTCCTGCCGCCGGCCGATGCCCGCGCCGCGTTCGAACGTGGCAGCGTCGATGCTTGGGTCATCTGGGATCCGTACCAGGCTGCCGCCGAGAAACAACTGCAAGCGCACACCCTGCGCGATGGCAAGGGCATCGTCGACAACCACCAGTTCTATCTCGCCACCAAGCCTTACGCACAGAAAAATCCTGAGGTGATCAAAGCCCTCGTTGAGGAAGTGCGCGCCGTCGGCGAGTGGTCGAAAGCCAACCCTGAAGACGTGACCCAGCAAGTCGCGCCACTGCTCGGCCTGCCGGCGGACATCACCCTGACCTCGGTGAAACGCCAGGGCTACGGCGCGCTGTTCCTGACCCCGGAAGTGGTCGCTGCGCAGCAAAAGATCGCTGACACGTTCTACCAGCTCAAGCTGATTCCGAAGCCGCTGAGCATCAAGGATGTGATCTGGACACCACCGGCCGCTGTGGCCAAAGCGCTGTAATTCGAATCCCCAAGGAGACCACTCCATGAGCCTCAATATCTTCTGGTTCCTGCCTACCCACGGTGACGGCCATTACCTTGGCACCGCCGAAGGCGCTCGCGCCGTCGACCACGGTTATCTGCAACAGGTCGCGCAAGCGGCGGATCGTCTGGGTTTCGGCGGCGTGCTGATTCCGACCGGCCGCTCCTGCGAAGACTCGTGGCTGGTGGCGGCGTCGCTGATCCCGGTGACCCAACGTCTGAAGTTTCTTGTTGCGCTGCGCCCCGGGATCATTTCCCCGACGGTCGCGGCGCGGCAGGCAGCGACGCTGGATCGTCTGTCCGGCGGCCGTGCGCTGTTCAACCTGGTAACCGGCGGTGACCCAGAAGAATTGGCCGGCGATGGTCTGTTCCTCAGCCACGAAGAACGCTATCAAGCTTCGGTGGAATTCACCCGCATCTGGCGCCGAGTGCTGGAAGGCGAAACCGTTGATTACGACGGCGAGCACATCAGCGTGAAAGGCGCGAAGCTGCTCTATCCGCCGATCCAGCAACCACGTCCGCCGCTGTACTTCGGTGGCTCGTCGGAAGCCGCGCAGGATCTGGCCGCTGAACAAGTGGAAATGGTGCTGACCTGGGGCGAGCCGCCAGCAGCCGTCGCCGAGAAGATTGCCCAAGTTCGCGCCAAAGCCGCCAAACTTGGCCGCACCGTACGCTTCGGCATTCGCCTGCACGTGATCGTCCGCGAAACCAACGCAGAAGCGTGGCAAGCGGCGGATCGGCTGATCTCGCATCTGGATGACGACACCATCGCTCGCGCTCAAGCTTCGCTGGCGCGTTTCGATTCGGTCGGCCAGCAGCGCATGGCCGCACTGCACGGTGGCAGCCGCGACAACCTCGAAGTCAGCCCGAACCTGTGGGCCGGCGTCGGTCTGGTGCGCGGCGGTGCCGGTACGGCGCTGGTCGGCGATGGCCCGACTGTGGCCGCTCGCGTGAAGGAGTACGCGGATTTGGGCATCGACACCTTCATATTCTCCGGTTATCCACACCTCGAAGAGTCGTATCGCGTCGCTGAACTGCTGTTCCCGCACCTCGACATCGAGCGTCCGGAACTGCCGAAAAGTGCCGGTTACGTCAGTCCGTTCGGCGAGATGGTCGCCAACGACATTCTTCCCAAAGCAGCGTCGCAGAGCTGAGGCGCGCCATGAAGAAAATCATCCACAGCCTCGCGCCCTGGGCGTTGCCGGTATTGCTGCTGGCGGTGTGGCAGTTGTCGGTGTCGGCGGGCTGGTTGTCGACACGGATTCTGCCGGCACCGGTGGCGGTGATCGAAGCCGGCGTGAGCCTGGTGCGCAGCGGCGAAATCTGGACGCACCTGGCGATCAGTGGCTGGCGCGCGGCGCTCGGTTTCACCATCGGCGGCAGTATCGGTCTGGTCTTGGGCTTTATCACTGGCCTGTCGAAATGGGGCGAACGCTTGCTCGACAGTTCGGTGCAGATGATCCGCAACGTGCCGCACCTGGCGCTGATTCCGCTGGTGATCCTGTGGTTCGGCATCGACGAGTCGGCGAAGATTTTTCTGGTGGCGCTGGGCACGTTGTTCCCGATCTACCTCAACACCTATCACGGCATTCGCAACGTCGACCCGGCGCTGGTGGAGATGGCGCGCAGTTATGGCTTGAGCGGTTTCAGCCTGTTCTGGCAGGTGATTCTGCCGGGCGCGCTGCCTTCGATTCTGGTCGGTGTGCGCTTCGCCCTGGGCTTTATGTGGCTGACGCTGATCGTCGCCGAAACCATTTCCGCCAGCTCCGGCATCGGCTACCTGGCGATGAACGCCCGGGAGTTTTTGCAGACCGACGTGGTGGTGCTGGCGATCCTGCTTTACGCGGTGCTCGGCAAACTCGCCGACCTCGCCGCCCGTGGACTTGAACGTGTGTGGTTGCGCTGGCATCCGGCCTATCAGGTTGCCAAAGGAGGTGCAGCATGACCGCTCAACAACCTCCACGCCTGCTGCGCGGGATTCCGCTGGCGGTGCGCAACCTGCAGAAAACCTTCGGCGCGCGGCAGGTGCTGCGTGACATCGATCTGCACATTCCGGCGGGGCAATTCGTCGCTGTGGTCGGGCGCAGTGGCTGCGGCAAAAGTACTTTGCTGCGCTTGCTCGCCGGCCTCGACCAGCCAACGGACGGCGACTTGCTCGCTGGTTCTGCGCCGCTCAGCGATGCGCGGGAAGACACCCGATTGATGTTCCAGGAAGCGCGTCTGCTGCCGTGGAAAAAGATCATCGACAACGTTGGGCTCGGCCTTAAAGGCAACTGGCGTCCGCAGGCATTGGAGGCACTGGAAGCAGTCGGTCTGGCCGATCGCGCCAATGAGTGGCCGGCGGCTTTGTCCGGCGGACAGAAGCAACGCGTCGCACTGGCCCGGGCGCTGATCCATCAGCCACGGCTGCTGCTGCTCGACGAACCGCTCGGCGCACTGGACGCGCTGACCCGCATTGAAATGCAGCAACTGATCGAACGTCTCTGGCAGCAACACGGCTTCACGGTGTTGCTGGTGACCCACGACGTCAGCGAAGCGGTGGCGATTGCCGACCGGGTGATTCTGATCGAGGACGGCGAAGTCGGCCTTGACCTGCACGTCGAACTGCCGCGCCCACGGGTACGCGGTTCGCACCGACTGGCCGCGCTGGAAACCGAAGTGCTCAACCGAGTTTTGTCCCTGCCCGGCGAACCGCCGGCGCCGGAACCTGTTTCACCACTGCCTACGCAATTGCGTTGGGCGCAATGAAGCAGCTGCGAGCTTCAAGCTACAAGCTACAAGTAGACGCGCTGTGCTTTTGCTTGCCGCTTGAAGCTTGCCACTTGCCGCTTATTTCGACCTCAGGAGAAATATCATGACTATTAAAGCCATCAACGTGCGCAACCAGTTCAAAGGCTCGATCAAGGAAATCGTCCTCGGCGACGTGCTGTCGGAAATCGACGTGCAAACCGCTTCGGGTATCGTCACTTCGGTGATCACCACGCGTTCGGTCAAGGAGCTGGAACTGGTGGTGGGCAGCGAAGTGATCGCCTTTGTGAAATCCACCGAGGTGTCGATCGCCAAGTTGTAAGCCAGTGAGTAAAAAACAACCCCGGAGGGCGTGAGCCCTTCGGGGTTTTTTGTGATCGTTCCCACGCTCCGCGTGGGAATGCCTCTAGGGACGCTCCGCGTCCAGTGACGCGGAGCGTCACGGGCTGCATTCCCACGCAGAGCGTGGGAACGATCGTGGCTCAGCGCTTGGGCAGATACGGCGGCAAATACAGCCCAATGTAAGCATCAAACACGCGCATCCCTTCCTCGGCCATGCGCGGGGTGATCTGCCCATGCTGCTGCACCGAGCGCGCATACACCCGGTCGCCCAACTCCATCGCCAAGGCAAACACATCAACATCCTCCGGCAGCCTCGGCAACTCGAAGTGATGATTGAACAGCTTGTGCATCAGGTCGCCCAGCTCAATGTCGTGCTGCCGGTCAGCCTGGGTCACTTCGGTCAAGCCGTGCTGGGCGAGAATCAACTGGCGTGCGGCGGCGTCTTCGTCGTAGATCTCCAGCATCCGTTGCTCGACCAACCGCGACAGATCGCGCCAGTCGCGCAGCGCTTCGTGATCGATCGGCGCTTGCAGGCAGGCGCGAAACGCCGCATGAACATCCGCCGTCAGCGCTTCGAGCAAGGCCGGTACGCTGGCGAAAAAGTGGTACACGGAGGAGGGCGGAATCTGCGCGCGTTCGGCGACGCTGTAGATCGACAGACTCGCCACGCCCTCGGCAGCCAGCAGCGTGCGCGCGGCGTCGAGTATCGAATCGATGCGCGCCTGACTGCGGGCACGGGGTTTGCGAACGGGGGCGGGACGCGTCATGAAAGTCTCCTGCGGGGCAGCGGGCATTGTACGAGCCGGGTTCCGTGTTGTCTGCCAGTACCCTGTGGCGAGGGGATTTATCCCCGATGGGTTGCGAAGCAGCCCCAAAGCCATCCCACTCGGTGTGTCAGGAGTATCCGGCTCTCAGGGTTTACGACTGCTGCGCAGCCGATCGGGGATAAATCCCCTCGCCACAGGTTTGTGTTCGGCCATAAAAAAACGCCGTTGGCTGAATCAGCCGACGGCGTTTTTTTTGGTGCTACAACCGCTTAAACGGTATGCAGATACCAGTTGTACTCAAGGTCGGAGATGGAGTGTTCGAACTCCTCCAGCTCGCTTTCCTTGCAGGCGACGAAGATATCGATGTACTTCGGATCGATGTACTTGGCCATCACCTCGCTGTCGTCCAGCTCGCGCAGGGCATCGCGCAAGTTGTTCGGCAGGCTTTGTTCGTTCTGCTCGTAGCTGTTGCCTTCGACAGGCGCGCCCGGCTCGATCTTGTTGGTCAGACCGTGGTGCACGCCGGCCAGTACCGAAGCCATCAGCAGGTACGGGTTGGCGTCGGCGCCGGCCACGCGGTGTTCGATACGTACGGCATCGGACGAGCCGGTCGGTACGCGAATCGCCACGGTGCGGTTGTCCAGACCCCAGCACGGCGAGTTCGGCACGTAGAACTGTGCGCCGAAACGACGGTAGGAGTTGACGTTCGGGCAGAGGAAAGCCATCTGCGCGGGCAGGGTCTCGAGCACACCGCCGATCGCGTGACGCAGCGCGGCGTTCTGCTCGGGATCCTCGCTGGCAAAAATGTTTTTGCCTTCTTTATCCAGAATCGAAATGTGTACGTGCAGACCATTACCCGCTTGGCCCGGGTACGGCTTGGCCATGAAGGTGGTGTCCATTTCATGGTCGTAAGCGATGTTCTTGATCAGACGCTTGAGCAGTACCGCGTAGTCGCAGGCCTTGATCGGATCGGCGACGTGGTGCAGGTTCACTTCGAACTGCGCCGGGGCACTTTCCTTGACGATGGCGTCGGCCGGGATGCCTTGCTCTTTCGCGCCTTCCAGAATGTCCTGGAGGCAGTCGACGTATTCGTCGAGGTCGTCGATCAGGTAGACCTGAGTCGAGTGCGGGCGTTTACCGGAGATCGGCGAGCGTGGCGGCTGTGGACGGCCGTTCACGTTTTCCTGGTCGATCAGGTAGAACTCGAGTTCGAAGGCGGCGCAGATGGTCAGACCCAGCTCGTCAAACTTTGCAACAACTTGACGGAGCACTTCGCGCGGATCGGCGAAGAAAGGGTCGCCTTCGAGTTCGTGCATGGTCATCAACAGTTGCGCGGTAGGGCGCTTCTGCCATGGCTCGTTGCACAGAGTATCGGGGATTGGATAGCAGATTCGATCGGCGTCGCCGATGTCCAGACCCAGGCCGGTGCTTTCCACCGTGGAGCCGTTGATGTCCAGAGCAAATAGAGAGGCCGGCAGGTTGATGCCTTTCTCGTAAACCTTGTGGAGACTGGTGCGTTCAATGCGCTTGCCGCGCACCACACCATTCATATCCGCAATCAGAAGGTCAACGTACAGAACCCAGGATGTTCCTTAAGGAACGCGTTCGCTTCGTTAAGCTGAACGGCACGCGGGGGTACCGACATGATGCAACACCTTTGTTGTTAAAAATATCAATCATTGATCTTTTCTGGTTTCAGTCAACCCGAACGGCCTGCCGAAGTCAAGCGAGGCCTTTTTTGCCCTAAAAAAGCGCTGCAAGGGCATTTATGGGGCACTTTGGGGCGCTTTTGAGACGCCGGGACGCTTGCCACCCGCGGGCTTGAGCAGGCCGTGTTGTATTTTTTACGGGGGTGTTGTGTAAAAAAATGAACAAGGCTAAGCTCGGATCAAACCCATAACAGCAATAATACCGGGGTGCTTCATGTCTCGCCTGCCGTTAATCGGCATCACCGACTGCTCGCAACAGTCCGGTCTGCATGCTTATCACATCAGTGGCGACAAATCCGTCCAACGCTCCGCCAATAAGGCGCGCAGCCTGTCGACGAGGTTCTCGTCAGCAGCAGGCAAAACGGCAGCGTCCGATATTCTGGACGTACGACAAGGCACTCTGTTTATGGCGTCCCCTTCCAATATAGATCTCTTTTACTCTCAAAGCCTGTGCCGGCTGCCAAGCCGTGCTCACGATTCTGCACGCCTGAACTGTGCACAGGAAATGCAACGCCAGCGTAAAGGGCAGGTAAGCTCCTCTTTCATTGTCTATGCGCGGTGCCTGGCGTAAGCCCGCACTGCGCACAAGCAAGCCCTTTATCGCGACGCCCCGGCGTCAAACTTTGCCTGACATAGCGTCAGGAGACTCAGCCCAGAGGCATTTATGAGTAACAACCTCGACCAGCTCACCGATTGGTTGAAAGACCACAAGATCACAGAAGTCGAATGCATGATCGCCGACTTGACCGGGATCACCCGTGGCAAGATTTCGCCGACCAACAAGTTCATCGCCGAAAAAGGCATGCGCCTGCCAGAGAGCGTTCTGTTGCAGACGGTGACCGGCGATTACGTCGAAGATGACATCTATTACGAACTGCTCGACCCGGCCGACATCGACATGATCTGCCGTCCCGACCAGAACGCCGTGTACATGGTGCCGTGGGCCATCGAGCCGACCGCACAGGTGATCCACGACACCTACGACAAGCAAGGCAACCCGATCGAGCTGTCGCCGCGCAACGTCCTCAAGAAAGTTCTCAAACTCTATGCCGACAAGGGCTGGCAGCCAATCGTCGCGCCGGAGATGGAGTTCTACCTGACCAAGCGCAGCGACGACCCTGACTATCCGTTGCAGCCGCCAATCGGTCGCTCGGGCCGTCCGGAAATCGGTCGTCAGTCGTTCTCGATTGAAGCGGCGAACGAATTCGACCCGCTGTTCGAAGACGTCTACGACTGGTGCGAACTGCAAGAACTGGATCTCGACACGCTGATCCACGAAGACGGCACGGCGCAGATGGAAATCAACTTCCGTCACGGCGACGCACTGTCGCTGGCCGACCAGATTCTGGTGTTCAAACGCACCATGCGCGAGGCCGCGCTCAAGCACGATGTGGCTGCGACCTTTATGGCCAAACCGATGACGGGCGAGCCGGGCAGTGCGATGCACTTGCACCAGAGCATCATCGACATCGAGACCGGCAAAAACGTCTTCTCTAATGAAGACGGCACCATGAGCCAGCTGTTCCTGCACCACATCGGTGGTTTGCAGAAACTGATCCCTGAGCTGCTGCCGTTGTTCGCGCCGAACGTTAACTCGTTCCGCCGCTTCCTGCCGGACACCTCGGCACCGGTGAACGTGGAATGGGGCGAAGAAAACCGCACCGTGGGTCTGCGTGTACCGGACGCCGGCCCGCAGAACCGTCGCGTGGAAAACCGTCTGCCGGGCGCCGACGCCAACCCGTACCTGGCGATTGCCGCGAGCCTGCTCTGCGGTTACATCGGCATGGTCGAAGGCCTCAACCCGAGTGCGCCAGTGGTCGGACGCGGTTATGAACGCCGTAACTTACGCCTGCCGCTGACCATCGAGGATGCACTGGAGCGTATGGAAAACAGTGCAACCATCGAGAAGTACCTGGGCAAAACTTTCATCACTGGCTACGTCGCGGTCAAGCGGGCCGAGCATGAAAACTTCAAGCGCGTGATCAGTTCGTGGGAGCGCGAGTACCTGCTCTTCGCCGTCTGATACGCCGGGCGCGGCGTGCAGACGCCGCGCCTTCACCGATAACAAGGAGAATTGGCATGACCAGCAACAACCCGCAAACCCGCGAGTGGCAAGCACTCAGCAATGATCACCACCTGGCGCCGTTCAGCGACTTCAAGCAGCTGAAAGAGAAAGGTCCGCGGATCATTACCAGCGCCAAGGGCGTGTACCTGTGGGACAGCGAGGGCAACAAGATCCTCGACGGCATGGCCGGTCTGTGGTGCGTGGCCATCGGTTACGGTCGTGATGAACTGGCCGACGCCGCCGCCAGACAGATGCGTGAACTGCCGTACTACAACCTGTTCTTCCAGACCGCGCACCCGCCGGCACTGGAACTGGCCAAGTCGATCGCCGACGTGGCACCAGAGGGCATGAACCATGTGTTCTTCACCGGTTCCGGCTCCGAAGGCAACGACACCATGCTGCGTATGGTTCGTCACTACTGGGCAATCAAAGGCCAGCCAAACAAGAAAGTCATCATCAGTCGCAAGAACGGTTATCACGGTTCGACCGTGGCCGGCGCGAGCCTCGGTGGCATGACTTATATGCACGAACAGGGCGACCTGCCGATCCCGGGCATCGTCCACATCGCGCAGCCGTACTGGTTCGCTGAAGGTGGCGACATGTCCCCGGAAGAGTTCGGTATCTGGGCGGCCAATCAGCTGGAAGAAAAGATTCTCGAAGTCGGCGTCGACAACGTCGGTGCCTTTATTGCCGAGCCGATTCAGGGTGCCGGCGGCGTGATCATTCCGCCAGACACCTACTGGCCGCGCATCAAGGAAATTCTCGCCAAATACGACATCCTGTTCGTGGCGGACGAAGTGATCTGCGGTTTCGGCCGTACCGGTGAGTGGTTCGGTAGCGATTTCTACGACCTCAAGCCTGACATGATGACCATCGCCAAAGGCCTGACCTCCGGCTACATCCCGATGGGTGGCCTGATCGTGCGCGACACCGTGGTGGCAGTGCTCAACGAAGGTGGCGATTTCAACCACGGCTTCACCTACTCCGGTCACCCGGTGGCGGCAGCGGTGGGTCTGGAAAACATCCGCATTCTGCGCGACGAAAAAATTATCGAGAACGCGCACAACGAAACGGCACCGTATTTGCAGAAACGTCTGCGAGAACTGAATGATCACCCGTTGGTGGGTGAAGTTCGCGGCGTCGGTCTGTTGGGGGCCATCGAGCTGGTGCAGGACAAGGCCACTCGCAAGCGTTACGAAGGCAAGGGCGTCGGCATGATCTGCCGTCAGTTCTGCTTTGATAACGGCCTGATCATGCGCGCTGTCGGCGACACCATGATCATCGCGCCGCCGCTGGTGATCAGCAAAGCGGAGATCGATGAACTGGTTACAAAGGCACGCAAGTGCCTGGATCTGACCCTCAGTGCGTTGCAGGGCTAAGTGCTAGGCTTTGAGCGGGGGAGCCGCGGCGCTCTCGCTCAAAGCTGTCAGAAAGGCTGGTCTTTTCTTGAAAGACCGCCTCGGATCTTGCCAGACTAGCCGCGGTTCCAGTTGTCCGGGTTCGGCCGCTGAACAAAGTGGTTCAAAAAAAGAAAATTTGGAGCATTACGCATGAAGGCATTAGGCAAAAAGCTCGCTGGCAAGACTCTGCTCGCCATGTCCCTGATGGGAATCATGGCGGCTGCGGCTCAGGCGGACGACAAGGTGTTGCACGTCTACAACTGGTCGGACTACATCGCTCCGGACACCATCAAGAAGTTTGAAGACGAGTCGGGCATCAAAGTCGTTTACGACGTCTTCGACAGCAACGAAACCCTCGAAGCCAAACTGCTCGCAGGCAAGTCCGGCTACGACATCGTCGTACCGTCGAACAACTTCCTCGCCAAGCAGATCAAGGCCGGTGTTTACCAGACGCTGGACAAGTCCAAGCTGCCTAACTGGAAAAACCTCAACACCGATTTGCTCAAAGCCGTGTCGGTCAGCGACCCGGGCAACGAGCACGCTTTCCCGTACATGTGGGGCTCGATCGGTATTGGCTTCAACGCCGAGAAGGTCAAGGCTGCACTGGGTGCCGACGCACCTGTCGATTCGTGGGACCTGATCTTCAAGCCGGAAAACGCGGCCAAGCTGAAATCCTGCGGCATCAGCCTGCTCGACTCGCCAACCGAGATGATTCCGGTGGCGTTGCACTACCTGGGCCTGCCAACCGACAGCCAGAAGAAAGAAGACATCGACAAGGCTGAAGCGCTGATCATGAAGGTGCGTCCTTCGATCGCCTACTTCCACTCGTCCAAGTACATCTCCGACCTGGCCAACGGCAATATCTGCGTCGCCGTGGGTTACTCGGGTGACATCTACCAGGCCAAGTCCCGCGCGGCTGAAGCCGGTGACAAGGTGAAAGTCAGCTACAACATTCCGAAAGAAGGTGCGGGCAGCTTCTACGACATGGTCGCCATCCCTAAAGATGCCGAAAACGTCGAAGGCGCCTACAAGTTCATGACCTTCCTGCAGAAGCCGGAAATCATGGCTGAAATCACCAACGCCGTACGCTTCCCGAACGGTAACGCCGCTGCAACGCCACTGGTTGATAAAGACATCACCAGCGATCCGGGCGTTTACCCACCGGCTGACGTACTGGCCAAGCTGTACGCGATCGCCGACTTGCCGGCCGCAACTCAGCGGATCATGACCCGCAGCTGGACCAAGATCAAATCCGGTAAATAAGCCGATTTGAAGCGATAACCGCTGGCCGTCGCCCTCGCGATGGCGGCCAGCGGATCAATTAAATGACAAAAGTTTTGCTGGAACGGTTTTTCGAGGGTAAGTTGCGCGCCGGTTTTGTTGCCGGGCAGCCACGGCTGTCATGCAGCGCGGGGCAACTTGGGCCCAACTAATTTAGAGGACCTCCACTTGCCTATTTTTTCTTCTTTGCGCAATGCCCTGCTGGCCACTGCCGGCCTGACGATTGCTGTCGGTGCCCAGGCCGCCGGTACGGTGCATATTTATAACTGGTCGGACTACATCGGCGAGACGACCCTGGCTGACTTCCAGAAAGCCACCGGGATCAAACCGGTTTACGACGTGTTCGATTCCAACGAAACCCTGGAAGGCAAACTGCTGGCCGGGCGTACCGGTTACGACGTGGTCGTGCCGTCGAACCACTTCCTCGGCAAGCAGATCAAGGCAGGCGCGTTCCAGAAGCTCGACCGCTCACAACTGCCGAACTATTCGAATCTCGACCCGGCGCTGCTCAAGCGTCTGGAGCAGAACGATCCGGGCAACTTGTACGCCGTGCCGTACCTGTGGGGCACCAACGGCATCGGTTACAACGTCGATAAAGTGAAGGCTGTGCTGGGTGTCGACAAGATCGATTCCTGGGGTGTTTTGTTCGAACCAGAGAACATCAAGAAGCTGCAAAGTTGCGGCGTAGCGTTCCTCGATTCGGCGGATGAAATGATGCCGACCGTGCTCAACTACATGGGCCTGAACGCCAACAGCACCAATCCCAAGGACTACGAAAAAGCCACGGCCAAGCTGCTCGCGGTGCGTCCTTACGTGACCTACTTCCACTCCTCGAAATACATCGGTGACCTGGCCAACGGCGACATCTGCGTGGCCATCGGTTTCTCCGGCGATATTTTCCAGGCGAAGAACCGCGCAGCCGAAGCCAAGAAAGGTGTGAACATCGCCTACTCGGTGCCGAAAGAGGGCGGCGCGCTGTGGTTCGACATGCTGGCGATTCCGAAGGATTCGTCGAACGTGAAGGAGGCTCACGCCTTCATCAACTATTTGCTGAAACCTGAGGTGATTGCCCAGGTCAGTGATTACGTCGGTTACGCCAACCCTAACCCTGGGTCGGACAAACTGATGGAACAGTCCATCCGTACCGATGAGTCGGTGTACCCACCGCAGGCCGTTATCGACAAGGCCTACGTGTCGACCGAGTTGCCACCGAACATTCAGCGTCTGATGACCCGCAGCTGGACCAAGGTCAAGTCGGGGATGTAAGGCACACACTATCCTGGGTTCGCCTTGCGGGGCGGACTGCATTGTTTTTATCTGGGAGTTTCGTAAATGGCAGTTGCCTCCGGCGCCTATAAGAAAGCCCTCGAGGGCGACCAGACACCGAAACAGGTGTTGGTCAAAATCGACCGGGTCACGAAGAAGTTCGACGAGACGATTGCCGTGGACGATGTGTCCCTGGAAATCAAAAAGGGCGAAATCTTCGCTCTGCTCGGCGGATCGGGATCGGGCAAATCCACTCTGCTGCGGATGCTGGCAGGGTTCGAACGGCCCACGGAGGGGCGCATTTTCCTCGACGGCGTCGACATTACCGACATGCCGCCGTACGAACGTCCGATCAACATGATGTTCCAGTCGTACGCCTTGTTCCCGCACATGACCGTGGCGCAGAACATTGCCTTCGGCCTCAAGCAGGACAAGATTCCGGCGGCTGAAGTCGACGCCCGCGTGGCCGAAATGCTCAAGCTCGTGCAGATGAGCCAGTACGCCAAGCGCAAGCCGCATCAACTGTCCGGCGGTCAGCGTCAGCGTGTGGCACTGGCGCGTTCGCTGGCCAAACGGCCGAAGCTGCTGCTGCTCGACGAACCGATGGGCGCACTCGACAAGAAACTGCGTTCGCAAATGCAACTGGAACTGGTCGAGATCATCGAGCGCGTCGGTGTGACGTGCGTGATGGTGACGCACGACCAGGAAGAGGCCATGACCATGGCCGAGCGCATCGCGATCATGCACCTGGGCTGGATCGCCCAGATCGGCAGCCCGATCGACATCTACGAAACCCCGACCAGCCGTCTGGTCTGCGAATTCATCGGTAACGTCAACATCTTCGAAGGCGAAGTGATCGACGACGCCGAAGGCCACGCGACCATCACCTGCAAAGACCTTGATCGGCAGATCTACGTCGGCCACGGCATCAGCACTTCGGTGCAGGACAAATCGGTGACTTACGCGATTCGTCCGGAGAAGCTGCTGGTCACCGCCGATCAACCGACCTGCGAGTACAACTGGTCGAGCGGCAAGGTGCACGACATCGCCTATCTGGGTGGGCACTCGGTGTTCTACGTCGAGTTGCCGAGCGGCAAACTGGTGCAGTCGTTCGTGGCCAACGCCGAACGCCGTGGCGCACGTCCGACCTGGGGTGATCAGGTTTACGTGTACTGGGAAGACGACAGCGGCGTGGTACTTCGCTCATGAACATGCGCAAATTCAAACGCCGCATCAACCGAATAATCCCCAGTGGCCGGCAACTGGTCATCGGGGTCCCGTTCATCTGGCTGTTCCTGTTCTTCATGTTGCCGTTCTTCATCGTTTTGAAGATCAGCTTCGCCGAAGCCGATGTGGCGATTCCGCCGTACACCGAGATCTACACCTTCGTTGAACAGAAGCTGCAACTGCTGCTGAACCTGGGCAACTACGCGATGCTGGCGGGCGACGAGTTGTACATCGCCGCCTACCTCGGCTCGTTGAAGATGGCGCTGATCAGCACCGTCCTCTGCCTGTTGATCGGCTACCCGATGGCCTATGCCATCGCCACCGCCCGTAAAGAGATGCAAACGGTGCTGGTGCTGCTGATCATGATGCCGACCTGGACGGCGATCCTGATCCGCGTTTACGCGTGGATGGGCATCCTCAGCAACAACGGCCTGCTCAATGGTTTCCTGATGAGCATGGGCTTTATCGACGAGCCGCTGCAGATCCTCAACACCAACCTCGCGGTGTACATCGGTGTTGTCTATTCGTACCTGCCGTTCATGATCCTGCCGCTGTACGCCAACCTGGTGAAGCACGATCACAGCCTGCTGGAAGCCGCTTCCGACCTCGGTTCGAGCACCTTCAACAGCTTCTGGAAAATCACCATTCCGCTGTCCAAGAACGGGATTATTGCCGGCTGCATGCTGGTGTTCATCCCGGTGGTGGGCGAGTTCGTGATCCCGGAACTGCTCGGCGGCCCGGAAACCCTGATGATCGGTAAAGTGCTCTGGCAAGAGTTCTTCAACAACCGTGACTGGCCGGTGGCGTCCGCGCTGGCGGTGGTGATGCTGGCGATCCTGATTGTGCCGATCATTCTGTTCAACCGCAGTCAGGCCAAAGAAATGGAGGGCAAAGAATGAAGCGCATCCGTTTCTCCAGCCTGATGCTGGTACTGGGTTTGTTGTTCATCTACCTGCCGATGCTGATCCTCGTGATCTACTCGTTCAACGCCTCGAAACTGGTGACGGTGTGGGGCGGCTGGTCGATCAAGTGGTACGTCGGCCTGCTCGACAACACCCAACTGATGGGCTCGGTGGTGCGCTCGCTGGAAATCGCCTGCTACACGGCGGTGGCAGCGGTGGCACTGGGTACGCTGGCGGCATTCGTGCTGACCCGTATCACCCACTTCAAGGGCCGCACGCTGTTCGGCGGCCTGGTGACCGCGCCGTTGGTCATGCCCGAAGTGATCACCGGTCTGTCGCTGTTGCTGCTGTTTGTGGCCATGGCGCAGATGATCGGCTGGCCGCAGGAACGCGGCATTGTCACCATCTGGATCGCGCATACGACGTTCTGTGCGGCGTACGTGGCGGTGGTGGTGTCGGCGCGTCTGCGTGAGCTCGATCTGTCGATCGAAGAAGCGGCGATGGACCTTGGCGCACGGCCGTGGAAGGTGTTCTTCCTGATCACCATCCCGATGATCGCGCCATCGCTGGCGGCGGGCGGCATGATGTCCTTCGCCCTGTCGCTGGATGACCTGGTGCTGGCGAGCTTCGTTTCCGGCCCGGGTTCGACGACGTTGCCGATGGAAGTGTTCTCGGCGGTGCGTCTGGGCGTGAAGCCTGAGATCAACGCCGTGGCGAGTCTGATTCTGCTGGCGGTATCGATCGTGACGTTCCTTGTCTGGTTCTTCAGCCGCCGTGCCGAAGAAGCGCGCAAGAAAGCCATCCAGCAAGCCATCGAAGAAAGCGCTGCCGATTCGTGGAAGCAACCGGACGTCCGCCGCGCGCCTGCGCCGGAAGCGGCCTAACAGCAAAAGATCGCAGCCTGCGGCAGCTCCTACAGGGAACACATTCCAATGTAGGAGCTGCCGCAGGCTGCGATCTTTTGATTTTGCCCTCAGTTCACCCAAGGGGAATTGCGGATGACTTCGACGAAGTTCATCGGTTTGAACCCCGGCACCTGATCCTTCAGCACATCGGTCTTCACGTTGCCAAACGTGGTCTGCGGACGATGGCGCAAGCCGTCGGCGAACGCGCAGATGATGCATTCATTGAAACCTTCCCCGCGTGGATGCGCATGTACCACCGCTTCGCGCTGCACGGTGCTGAACGCCGCGTAATCCATGCCCAGCACGTCCATCTCGACACCCGCCGTCACCAGCGCCACGGTCGGGCGCAAGTGTTTCGGCACGCCCGGCGTGGTGTGCAGGGCGATCGATAACCAGACTTGTTCGATGTCGTCATCGCTCAAACCGTACGGCTTGAGAAACGCCGCCGCCGCGTTGGCGCCGTCCACTTCAAAACGCTCGTCAGCGCTGCGATGACCTTCGACCAGGCCGAGGTCGTGGAACATCGCGCCGATATAGAGCAGCTCTGGATCGTAGGCCAGTTGCTGGCGTTCACCGCTCAGCGCGCCGAACAGAAATACCCGGCGCGAGTGGTGGTAAAGCAGATCGGATTCGATGTCGCGGATGTACTCGGTGGTGGCGCGGGCGAGGGCGCTGTCGGGAATTTTGATGCCGGCGATGGTCGTGCTCATGGTGCTTTCCTTTCTGAAAGCGCCGTCGTGGCGCTGATGGGGAAAGTCTGTTCCCGACGCTGCAAGCGAACAATCGGCGCATGGCTGCGATCCTTGCCAATCCACCTGCAAATCGTGCCAACTGCCCTTCACAGGTCGGAATGCCATCCATTGTGGCGAGGGGATTTATCCCCGTTCGGCGGCGCAGCAGTCGCAAATCCAGCCATGAGGACTGCCTGACACAACGTGGTGTATGGTCTTGGGGCTGCTTCGCAACCCAACGGGGATAAATCCCCTCGCCACAGGGTTACACGGGACTTCGAAAACATGAATAAAACCGTCGCCATCGTGGTGTTCGCAGGTGTGCAGTCGCTCGATGTCACCGGCCCCATGGATGTGTTCGCCGAGGCTAACCGCTTCCTCGCGCCGGAAGATCACTATCGGCTGGAAGTGATCGGCCTGGAAAAAACACCGATGGCCTGTTCCAACGGCTTGATCCTCAACGCCCATCGCCATTTCAGCGAAGCGCTGGACGCCTATGACCTGCTGCTGGTCGCCGGCGGGCCGCAACTGCCGTTCATGGATTTCGGTGCGACGTTCGACACCTGGCTGCGCGACGCCTGCGCCCGCTCCCAGCGTTTCGGCTCGATCTGCAACGGCGCTTTCATGCTCGCCCGCGCCGGGTTGCTGGAAGGGCGCACCGTGACCACGCACTGGAACGATGCCGAAGCCTTGGCGCAGTTGTGTCCATCGACGCAGGTGGACGCCGATCGTTTGTACGTCGAGGATGGCACGCTCTACACCTCGGCGGGGGTGACGGCGGGGATTGATCTGTCGCTGTATTTACTGGCGCGTGATCACGGTGCTGAAGTGGCGCTCAGTGTGGCGAAGCGGCTGGTGGTGTTCACTCAGCGCTCGGGCGGTCAGTCGCAGTTCAGCCCGTTTCTGACACCGCACGCGGAGCCGACGTCGGCGGTGGCGATGGTGCAGTTGTACGTGCTGGCCAATCTGACCGGCGATCTGACCATTGCCGATCTGGCCAACGCGGCGAACATGAGCGCGCGTAATTTCTCGCGCGTGTTTGCCCGGGAAGCGAAGGTGACGCCGGCGGAGTTTGTCGAGCGGGCGCGAGTGGATGCGGCGCGGGTGATGCTGGAGAGCACGGCGGCGCCGTTGAAGACGGTGGCGTATCAGTGCGGGTTTCGCGATGCGCAGCATATGCGCGGGGTGTTTAACCGCAGGTTGGGCGTGACGCCGCAGCAGTTTCGGCTGAATTTTGCGCTGATGGTTTGAGGTTGTGTGGTGCTCTTCAGTGCCTCATCGCGAGCAGGCTCACTCCTACAATTAACCGCGTTCTTTCAGAAGAAATGCGATCAATTGTAGGAGTGAGCCTGCTCGCGATAGGGCCAGCCCAGCAAATCGAGAACTACTGCGCAGCCCGCATCGGCAACAGCTTCAACGTATTGTGCGTATTCGCCGTCACCTCTTCCTCGCTGAAGTGCGCCTGCACATAAATCCCGTCAACATACGCCTCAGCCTGATCGTCATAGTGGCTATCAAACGGCACACCACTCTGCCCAACCGGGTTAATCGTCAGCCCATGCGCCGGATCCGCAAAATCCACCAAGCGCCGCGTCGACGGCCCATACGTCACTGGCCACGGCGCCGGGCCGATCTTCGCCGAAAGGTTGTTCGGCACTTCATGACTGCCCGGCGCCGCAAACGGCCCGACGTTGAAAATCCGATCCAGCGGCTTCTGCTGCCCCAACGGATGGCCATGCGTCAGCGTGTGCGCCGCGCCCCATTTCCACTCGGCAGTGTTGTCGCCGAGGGTCAGCTTCAAGTGCTGCATGCTCGCCTGCCACGCCGTGCGCACAACGTCGGCGCGAGTCTCTTTTACCGGCGTGTTGCGGTTATCCCACCACGGCGAATCAGCGTTCGCCGCCAGTCGTGGCAGCGCCGAATCGATCACCCGCGTCGACAACAACGTGTCGAAAAATTCATTGCCCAATTCATCACGCATCGCCGCATCGGCGAGGTCGTAGAGGAACTGGCTAAACACCGTCGCACTCACCGAGTCCAGCGGATAGTCACCCGGCCACTGCGCCAGTTGCTCGACCAGTTTCAGCTGCGCTGGATCGCTCACCACTTCACGCAGCACCGGCAGCAAAGGCGCCAACACGCGCGGGCCGTAACCGGTCGCGGTGCCGAGTTGCAGCTTCTGGTTGGCCTCGTTAGTCCACTTGATGTTCTTGTCGCTGAGCTGACGATTGAGTTGCTGACCACGGTCGGCGAGGTTGTAGTAACCGGGAATCTCCATGCCGGTCGGCGACAGCGGCTGGAAGTTGGCCGAGACGATGTAGCCGCGTGCCGGGTTCTCTTCCTGCGGGTTGGCGCTGAACGGGTAGTAACCGTCCTTGTCCGCCTGATTGCTGCTGCCGTCGAGAATGAATTCCGGCCTTACCCCGGCCGGGCGCTTGGGCAGCAATGCCGACGCCCACCAGGCGATGTCACCCTTGGCGTTGGCGTAAACCAGGTTCAGCCCCGGCGCCTGCACTTTTGCGGCAGCCGCGCGGGCCTTGGCCAACGTGTCGGCGCGGTTGAGCTGATAGAAACCTTCGAGGATCGGGTTCGGCGTTTCGAGGAACGCCCACCACATCGCGATCGGCGTCTTGCCCGCTGCAGTGCCGAGCGCGTCGTTGACGATCGGGCCGTGGGGCGATTGGCGCAGGGTGAGGGTCACCGGCGATTGGCCCTTGACGTTGATCTGCTGTTCGCTGACGACCATGTCCGTCCACTGGCCGCGATACCAGACCTGATTGGCATTGTCCGGATTGACCTTCTCGGCGATCAGATCCAGATCGTCGTTCTGGAACATGGTCAGGCTCCAGCCGAAATCGAGGTTGTGCCCCAGAAACGCAAACGGCACCAGCGCCTGATGATGGCCGTACAGCTCAAAACCCGGCGCCGACAATTGCGCCTCGTACCACACCGACGGCACCGAGAAACGAATGTGCGGGTCTCCGGCCAGCAGCGGTTTGCTGCTCTGGCTGCGGCTGCCGGCAATCACCCAGGCGTTGCTGCCTTCGAACTGCGGCAAGCCGTTGTCGATCAGCGCTTGTTCGCTGAGGCGGGCGAGGGCGTTGAGGTCTTTCCAGTCGCCAGCCGCGAGAGCCGGCGTCGATTTGCTGTGGCCTTTGGCGAGCACGCCTTTGGGCTGCCAGTCGAGATCGAAGACGTTGAGGTAATCGGCGCCGAGTTGATCGCGCACATAGGTCAGCAGCGGCTCGGTACGAAACGCGGCGGCAAAGCTGTAAGCCATGTAACCGGCGACGCTGATGCTGTCTTCAGCGGTGAACGGCCGTTTCGGGATGCCCAGCACGTCGAACTCGATCGGCGCGGCGTGGGTGTCCTGATACTGGTTGATGCCATCCAGATAGGCTTGCAGGGCCTTCCACGACGGCGACTGTTTATCGAGGCTGGCGACATAACTGGCAGCGCGCTCACGGATGCGCAGGCTGCGGAACAGTTTGTCGGTGTCGAGCAGTTTTGGCCCGAGCACCTCGGCCAGTTCGCCACGGGCGAGGCGGCGCATGGCTTCCATCTGGAACAGACGATCCTGCGCATGCACGTAACCGAGGGCGCGGTAGAGGTCGGTTTCATTTTCGGCGCGGATGTGCGGCACGCCGCGCTCGTCGTAGCGCACGGTCACCGAACCCTGCAGGTTGCGCAGTTCGACCTGACCCTGTCGCGTCGGTTGTTTGCTGTAGACATACCAGCCGGCGCCGGCGAGCAGAACAACGATGAGCAGGGCCAGTACGGTGAACACGCGCTTCATGGTGACTCCTTGTGCTTGCGGGATTGCCGCCCGTCGGGCTGCAAACAATTAGCACAGTCCATCTGTGCCGTGCAGTGCTGTCCTCGAAAAGTCCGGAATGCCTTACTGCGCTTCCACCGGCCACGGGCAATAACAGCCGACCGCCAAAGTGTGCGTGGCATTCACCGGGCGATCGTCGGTCAGCGCGTTGAGGATCGGTTCGATAAAACTGTTGCTGGAGTTGCAGGTCAGGCCTTCGCTGTACGGGCCGAAATACGCCAGTTTGCCGCTGCGATCCCAGATCGCCACGGCCGGGCTGGCGGGCACTTGCTCGGAGCCGGGCAAGATCGTGAGGGTTTTCAAGCTGCTGAGCGTGGCGGGCAACTGGCCGTGGCTGCCGGCTCTTTGCACGGCAAAGAACTCGACGCCCTTGGCGCTGAATTGCTCGACCATCTCGGTCAGGTGCTGTTGATTGCCGACGTTGCACGGGCAGGCCGGATCCCAGAAATGCACCAGCCGAATCGGCCCGGGCCCGGCGAGATCAGCGGGCAGGCGCAGCGGATCACCGGAAAACACCGCGGTGTGTTCGCTGAACGCGCGCAGGTAACGACCCTGAAACCAGTCGTACGCCGCCCACAGCACCCCGGCACAAATAAGCGCGAGCAGGCTGGCAAACAGTGCGGTGCGGTAGGGCGAACGCATGGTTTTCGATCCCAAAGAGGTGGGCTAGCTTGCCATGCTTGCCCCGACAGATGAATATCGCAGGCCGATAAAGTCTGTTTACCGTTTTGGAATCTCTGCATGCCTGCCACTTTCGACCCCGATCAAATACGCGCCAGCCTCAAGCCGTTGGCTGAGTGGCAGCCGTTGTCGGAGGAGGCCAAGGCGTATCAGCGCTTCTATCAGACTGACTTTCCCGAGCGCGATTTGTGGTGCGGCATGGGCCGTTTCGAAGTCGATGGCTACGAACTGGTCAGCCATTGCTGGTGGCCGGAGAAGGTCAAGGCGACGCTGTTTCTGCTGCACGGTTTTTACGATCACGTCGGGCTCTATCGGCATGTGATCGAGTGGGCGCTGGATCAGGATTTTGCCGTGATCGCCTGCGACTTGCCGGGCCATGGTCTGTCGAGCGGGCCGCGCGCGAGCATCCGCGACTTCTCCGAATATCAGGACACCCTGCAAGCGTTGTTCGCCGAAGCGCGTTCGATTGCCCTGCCTGAGCCGTGGCATTTGTGCGGGCAAAGCACCGGCGGCGCGATTGTGGTCGATCATTTGCTCAACCATGGCGAGAGCAGTCCGGCGCAGGGCCAGGTGATTTTGTTGTCGCCGCTGGTGCGACCACGGGCGTGGGGTTGGTCGCAGCTGAGTTATTACGTGCTGAGGCCTTTTGTTCGAGGCATCGCGCGGCGCTTCAGCGAGAACTCGAATGACCCGGATTTTCTGCCGTTTCTGCTGAAAGATCCGTTGCAGCCAAAGCGCTTGCCGACGGCGTGGGTCGGAGCGTTGTCACGCTGGATCGTGCGCGTTGAACACGCGAAAAAAAGTCCGCGACGGCCGCTGATCATTCAGGGGCAGGCGGACATGACGGTGGACTGGCAGCACAATTTGCAGGTGTTGAAGTGGAAGTTTGATCGGCCGCAGATACTGCTGCTGGCGGAGGCGCGGCATCATCTGGCGAATGAGACGGTGGAGATGCGAGAGGAGTATTTCGAGTTTCTGAGCAAGCGGATCAGGGGGCGGAATCTTTAGAGCAAAATCAAAAGATCGCAGCCTTCGGCAGCTCCTACATGGATCGGTGTAGGAGCTGCCGAAGGCTGCGATCTTTCAGGGTTGGCCAACCGCCAACCCCGCCCGAATCGCCGCCAGCGCCGCCTGATAATAAGCCTTGCCCTCAGCCGATTCGGCAAACGTCGCAAACTCTTCCAGCTCTTCATCCGACAGATCGCGATAAACGTAAAGCAGCGTGTTGTTCATGTCCGCGCCAATCTGATCCATCAGGCGCTGGCGCTGACCGTTCAACATGCTCTGCGCTTGACCACCGCCAAGTAATCCCGGAATCATCGAACTCAAACTGTCTGCCGCGACGCCGGCAATCGCCAGGCTCACTTCGGCGCCCGCTTCACGCGCGGGCAAGGCTTGAGCGAGGTGGCCGATGATCAGCAGACGGCTGTCGCTGACCTGCATCTTCGGCAGACCCTTGGCGTTTTTCGCCAGTTGATCGCGGCGGGTCGCGAGCAATTCAGCGGCGACGATTTTTTTGCCCAGTGGCGATTGAAAGAAGGTCAGCGCCGGTTTCGGGTCGGCGAGGTTCTGCCGCAGTTGCGCTTCGGCGCGTTGATCCACGGCCTGCGGGGCAAAGCGCTGATTGCTGTTGTTCAGCAGCGCTTGAAACACGGCGGGCGGCAGGCTGTTTTGATAGCGCTGCTGGGCGGCCGTCAGGGCGTCGTTGAAATGCGCGCGTTGTTCTGGCCAGCCGGCGACCTTGTACAGCTGATCGTGGCCGTCCGCCCAGGCGGGCAAAACACAGAACATCAACAGTGAAAAAAGCAAACGGCGCATAGGGACTCCTGTCAGCAGCGGACTATTCTCCGTGCGGTGCCGGTACTTGTCGAGAATTCGTATCAAGCCGCTGCGTGGCTCTGTCGGATTTTTCGCCGGCGGCATACTATGCGCGCCATGCAAATATCCTCTGAACACCCGCTGCTGTTACGCATTGTCGACGACCTGGCCGATCACGGCTGGTCGCAGCAGAACATTTTCCTGCCCGCCGGTTTGACCCGCGAGTTGGCGGCCGAGTGCCGTAAACGCGAGGCCGAAGGTGAACTGGCGCCGGCAGCGGTTGGCCGTGGGCCGTTTTCAGAGATTCGCGAGGGGATTCGTGGCGATCATATCCAGTGGATCGACCCCGGTCAGGCTGAGTCCAGCGACCGTTACCTGAATCTGATGGAGAGCCTGCGCGAGGCGCTCAATCGTGGCTTGTTCCTTGGGCTTGAAGACTTCGAATGCCATTTCGCCCTGTATCCGCCCGGTGCGTTTTATCGCCGGCACGTCGACCGTTTTCGCGATGATGACAAGCGCATGGTCTCGGTGGTGGTTTACCTCAATGATGCCTGGCTGCCGGAGGACGGAGGTCAGTTGCGCATGTACCTGAACGACGAGCGCGTGCACGACGTGCAGCCCACTGGCGGTTGTCTGGTGGTATTTCTCTCCGGTGAAGTGCCGCACGAAGTGCTGCCGGCGAACCGTGAGCGTTTGTCGCTGACCGGTTGGTTCCGCCGTCGTGGCAACGAGCCGTTCTGATGGACAAGATTCTGGTCAGCCGCTGCCTGCTGGGTCATCGCGTGCGTTACGACGGTGGCGCGAGCGGGCCGTTTGATTTGCTCGAGCAGTGGATTGCCGAAGGGCGCGTGGTGCCGTTGTGTCCGGAAGTGGCGGGCGGTTTGCCGACGCCACGGGCGGCGGCGGAGATTCCCGGAGGGCAGGGCGCTGAGGTGCTGGATGGAACTGCTGCGGTGATCACCACTGCGGGCGAGGATGTGAGTGCGCAGTTTCTGGATGGTGCGCGGCAGGCGCTGGCTCTCGTGCAGAAGCATGGCATTCGCGTGGCAGTGCTGAAAGCCAACAGTCCATCCTGTGGCAACCTGCTGACCTATGACGGGACTTTCAGTGGCGTGAAAGTCACTGGCGAAGGCGTGACGGCTGCACTGCTCAAGCGCCATGGCGTGCAGGTTTTCAGCGAACTCGAACTCCCACAAGCCGCAGAAGCCCTGACCCAACTCGATCACCTGTAGGAGCTGCGGCACGCTGCGATCTTTTGATCTTTTTGATCTTTCGAATCAACATCAAAAGATCGCAGCGTGCCGCAGCTCCTACAGGTTTCACTTGGGTTCAGTGAGCCACTTCTCGGTCAGCGCCGCCAAGCGCCCATCCGCCCTGATCCGCTGCATCGCGCTCTCAAGGCTGGCGTGAAACGCCGGGTTACCCTTTTGAAACGGAATCGCCAATTCCACCGGCGCGCTCGCCTTCGGTTTGGCATCCGTCAACGCCTGCACCAGCACCATCGGTTGTGGCTGCGCCGGCTCATCCTTCTTCGCCAGCATCTGCGCCTCGACCTTGCCATAAGACTCGACGTCGAAACGATCCTTGAGTTCGGCGGTCAGTGCTATGTGGTTGAGCGCAACGTCGTATTTGCCGCTTTCAACGCCCTGGTACAGGTCGGCTTCGTCGGTGACGATGAAGTCGGCGCGCACATCCAGCTCGTTGGCGAGCATTTGCCCCAGCTCGACCTCGAACCCCGTGAGTTTGTCGCCATCGTCCTTGTAATTGAAGGGCGGTGTATTAGCCTCAAGGGCTATGCGCAGCTCACCGCGATCATTGACGTCATCTATAAGTTCGGCGTGAGCCAACGGGCTCAGAAGGGGTAGCAGGCAGATCAGGCCAGGCAGAAAACGCATGGTCACTCCTTTGAAATCATTATCGCGATGCTCTGATTCAGGCTCGCTTTGCTATGGTTGTCGAGTGCCTTCGACAACGAATGGTCATGAAGTTGTCATGACCGTGCGGATTTTACGGAAAAACTGGAGAAGAAAATGAAAAGCTTTATGTCACGTGCAGCATTGGCCGGTGTGCTGATGGGTGTTTCGGTGCTGGCCAGTGCTGCCACCCCTGCGCCAAAAGGTGCCGAAGTGTTCATCGTTTCTCCCGAGGACGGGGCCACGGTTTCCCAGCAGTTCAAGGTCAAGTTCGGTACCAAGGACGTCGCGCTGGCACCGGCCGGTGACGTCACCGCCAACACCGGTCACCACCACCTGCTGATCGACGCCAAGGAAATCGTTCCGGCCGGCGCTGTGGTGCCGACTGACGCCAACCACATGCACTTCGGCAAGGCCCAGACCTTTGCTGAAATCAAACTGGCCCCGGGCAAGCACACCTTGCAACTGGAGCTGGGTGACAAGAACCACATGGCGTTCGACCCGCCAATCGTCTCGAAGAAAATCACCATCAACGTCGAATAAAAAAGGGAGCCCTTTCGGGGCTCCCTTTTTTTATCAGCGGCGAGTTGCGAGCTACGAGCTTCAAGCAAAAGCTAAGCGAACATCACTTGTCGCTTGTCGCTCGCGGCTTGTAGCTGTTCTTAGAAAAGAACGCGGCTACGGATAGTGCCGTTGATGTGCTGCAGCTTCTCTTGCGCCAGATCCGAGTACTCGGCGTCGACGTCGATCACCACGTAGCCAACCTTCTCGTTGGTCTGCAGGAACTGACCGGAGATGTTGATGCCGTTTTCGGCGAAGACCTTGTTGATCTCGCTCATCACACCCGGAATGTTCTCGTGGATGTGCAGCAGGCGGTGCTTGCCAGGGTGAGCCGGCAGGGCCACTTCCGGGAAGTTGACCGACGAAACCGACGTACCGTTGTCGCTGTACTTGACCAGTTTCTCTGCCACTTCCAGACCGATGTTGGCTTGCGCTTCGGCGGTCGAACCACCGATGTGCGGGGTCAGGATCACGTTGTCGAGGCCACGCAGCGGGCTTTCGAACTCTTCGTCGTTGGAGCGTGGCTCCACCGGGAACACGTCGATGGCCGCGCCGATCAGGTGCTTGTCCTTGATCGCGTCCGCCAGGGCGTCCAGCTCGACCACGGTACCGCGAGCAGCGTTGATCAGGATGCCGCCCTTCTTGATGGCGCGGATTTCCTTCTCGCCGATCATCCACTGGGTCGCAGCGGTTTCCGGAACGTGCAGGGTAACGATGTCGGACATGCCCAGCAGCTCGGTCAGGTTACCGACCTGAGTGGCGTTGCCCAGCGGCAGCTTGGTCACGGTGTCGTAGAAATACACCTGCATGCCCAGGCCTTCAGCCAGAACCGACAACTGAGTACCGATCGAGCCGTAGCCGACGATGCCCAGTTTCTTGCCACGGATCTCGAAGGAGTTGGCTGCGGATTTGATCCAGCCGCCACGGTGGCAGGAAGCGTTTTTCTCCGGGATGCCGCGCAGCAGCAGGATCGCTTCAGCCAGCACCAGCTCGGCAACGGAGCGGGTGTTGGAGTACGGCGCGTTGAACACGGCAATACCGCGCTCGCGGGCAGCACTCAGGTCAACCTGGTTGGTGCCGATGCAGAAACAGCCGACCGCTACCAGCTTCTTCGCGTGATCGAAGATCTCTTCGGTCAGTTGCGTGCGCGAACGAATGCCGATGAAGTGAGCGTCAGCAATCTTTTCCTTGAGCTGGGCTTCCGGCAGAGAACCGGTGAGGTACTCAATGCTGGTGTAGCCCGCCGCCTTGAGGACGTCGACAGCCGATTGGTGGACGCCTTCGAGAAGAAGGAACTTGATCTTGCTCTTATCGAGAGAAGTCTTGCTCATCTGCGTAAACCTGTATCCCGGAGAAAAATGGCAGGAAATGGTCAACAGACGCTGACCCGGACGACAAGAATGTCGTCTCCGCGGATCTGGCCTTAGGCACTGTCCTGCGGGGTCGATATGCTAGCATAGCCTCCCCGCTAAACACTCATTCCTGCGACGTGAAGCGTTCTCAGGATGACCATGAATTGTTCGAGAGTTCTGTCGATGACCAATCCTGCCCTGATTGATGAACTGAAGACCCTGGTTGAGCCTGGCAAAGTCCTCACCGACGCCGACTCCCTGAATGCGTACGGCAAGGATTGGACCAAGCACTTCGCCCCGGCGCCGAGCGCTATCGTGTTTCCCAAGACCATTGAGCAGGTGCAGGCGGTTGTCCGTTGGGCCAATCAACACAAGGTCGCGCTGGTGCCATCGGGCGGGCGCACCGGGCTTTCCGCCGCTGCCGTGGCGGCGAATGGCGAAGTGGTCGTCTCGTTCGATTACATGAATCAGATTCTCGACGTGAACCTCACTGACCGCACCGCCGTTTGTCAGCCGGGCGTGGTCACCGAGCATTTACAGAACGTCGCCGAAGAAAAAGGCCTGTACTACCCGGTCGACTTCGCCTCGGCAGGCTCCAGCCAGATTGGCGGCAACATCGGCACCAACGCCGGCGGGATCAAAGTGATTCGCTATGGCATGACCCGCAACTGGGTGGCTGGCATGAAAGTCGTCACCGGCAAGGGCGACGTGCTCGAACTGAACAAAGACCTGATCAAGAACGCCACCGGTTACGACCTGCGCCAGCTGTTCATCGGCGCTGAAGGCACGCTGGGTTTCGTCGTCGAAGCGACCATGCGCCTCGATCGTGCGCCGAAAAACCTCACCGCGATGGTGCTCGGCACAGCCGATTTCGACTCGATCATGCCGGTGCTGCACGCCTTCCAGGGCAAACTCGACCTGACCGCGTTCGAATTCTTCTCCGACAAAGCCCTGGCGAAAGTCATGGGTCGTGGCGACGTACCGGCGCCGTTTGAAACCGATTGCCCGTTCTACGCGTTGCTGGAATTCGAAGCGACCACCGAAGAAGTGGCCAACAGCGCATTGGAAACCTTTGAACATTGCGTCGAGCAGGGCTGGGTGCTGGACGGCGTCATGAGCCAGAGCGAAACCCAACTGCAAAACCTGTGGAAGCTGCGCGAGTACATCTCCGAAACCATCTCGCACTGGACGCCGTACAAAAACGACATCTCGGTCACCGTGTCGAAAGTGCCGGCATTTTTAAAGGAAATCGACGCGATCGTCGGCGAACACTATCCGGATTTCGAAATCGTCTGGTTCGGCCACATCGGCGACGGCAACCTGCATTTGAACATCCTCAAGCCGGATAACTTGAGCAAGGACGAGTTCTTCGCCAAGTGCGCGACCGTCAACAAGTGGGTGTTCGAAACCGTCGAGAAGTACAACGGTTCGATCTCCGCCGAACACGGCGTCGGCATGACCAAACGTGATTATTTGACCTACAGCCGCTCGCCGGTTGAGATCGAGTACATGAAAGCGGTAAAAGCGGTGTTCGACCCGAACGGCATCATGAACCCGGGCAAGATCTTCGCGGTTTGATCTGTAATCTTTGATGAATCAATGAAGGCAGGAGTCGGTAAATGAGCTATCAGCACCAGTACGTCGACGGCACGCGCATCCACTTCCCGATCGGGAAAGTCGTGTGCATTGGCCGTAATTACGCCGAACACGCCAAAGAACTGGACAACCCGGTGCCTACCGAGCCGTTGCTGTTCATCAAACCGGGCAGTTGCGTGGTTGAGCTGGAAGGCGGTTTCGCCATTCCGACCGAGCGCGGTTCGGTGCACTACGAAGCGGAAATCGCCGTGTTGATCGGCAAGCCGTTGTCGACCAAGCCGAGCCGTGAAGAAGTGCTCGATGCGATCTCCGGTTTCGCCCCGGCGCTGGATCTGACCCTGCGCGACAAGCAGGCCGAGCTGAAAGCCAAGGGCCTGCCGTGGGAAATCGCCAAGTCGTTCGACGGCGCGGCAGTGATTGCTCCGTTCGTGGTCGGCAGCACGTTTGCTGACCTGACCGACATCGGCATTCGCCTGACCATCAACGGTGAAGTCCGCCAGGACGGCAACAGCAGTGCGATGCTCAACCCGATCGTGCCGATGATCCAGCACATGGCCGGCTGCTTCTCGCTGCAGGCCGGTGACGTGATCCTGACTGGTACGCCAGTGGGCGTCGGCCCGCTGAATGTGGGCGACGACATCGTCCTGGAACTGGTGGGCGCGAGCAGCTTTAACAGCAGCGTTCGCTAACCCACCATTTTCTGATGGTGTGAGCTTTTGTGGCGAGGGGATTTATCCCCGTTGGACTGCGCAGCAGTCCCAGCTTTTGGGGCCGCTTCGCAGCCCATCGGGGATGAATCCCCTCACCACAGTACCCATTCCACATTTAGATGTGTGATCAGTTCTGCAAATCCACACGGCAATCCCGCCATTTGCCGTTTTTTTCACATCCTGTCTGGATAATTCCGGAAAATCTGGCGTCTGAGCCGGCCTCTTTGTGCTATTACCCATAGCCTGAATTTTCGGAACGCGTCCCTCGATGTCATCTCAAACTCAGCTCAAATCCGCCCGCCGTTCACGTTTTGCCCTGCGTTGGTATACCTGGCTGGCGCTGGCCCTTGCCGCCGCCTATGGCCTGGCGTTCGCCATGCATTGGGATGACCGTGGCGTGCTGTGGGTGCTGGAGCGTTTCGAGAGCCCGACCGAGCAAAAGGAAAGCGTCTGGTTGCCCGACTACCACGCGGTGATCGACGCGAAGTTGCTGCCGGGCATGGAGAAAGACGAAGCCTCCGACCTGTCCTATAACCCGCAGACCAAAACCCTGTTTTCGGTAATGGGCAAAAATCCATTCCTCGCCGAGCTGAGCCTGCAAGGTGACGTCCTGCGCAAAATGCCGCTCAAGGGCTGGAGCAATCCAGAAGGCCTGACCGTGATGGAAAACGGCCTGATGGCCATCGTCGATGAGCGCGAGCACATACTCTCCATCGTCAAAGTCGACGCCGACACCCGCGAACTGAACATCGCCGATTTCCCCAAATACGACCTCGGCCCGTCGAAAGACCAGAACAAAGCCTTCGAAGCGATTGCCTGGGATCCGCGCAATCAGCAACTGCTGCTGGGCGAAGAGCGGCCACCGGCGCTGTTCACCTGGAAAAGCGACGGCACCCAGACGCTGACGGGCGACAAGCAAAAACTCGCCAGCGATGAGCTGGACATCCGCAACCTCTCGGCGCTGGCGGTGGATCCGCGCACCGGCCACACATTGGTGCTGTCCGCTGATTCGCACTTGTTGCTGGAGCTGGATGAGAAGGGCGATCAAGTCAGCTTCATGACCTTGCTCGGCGGTTTCAACGGCATCAAGAAAACCATCCCGCGCGCCGAAGGCGTGACCATGGACGAGGCGGGCACGCTGTACATGGTCAGTGAGCCGAACCTGTTCTACCGCTTCGAAAAACAGAAATAACGGCCTCATCGAATCCTGTAGGAGCTGCCGAAGGTTCGGGCCGCGTTCGGACGATCTTTTGACTGTCGGACGCAGAGCGTCCCCGGCGGCATTCCCACGCAGAGCGTGGGAACGATCAAATACAGGGTTGTCTTGTGGTTTGAGGCAAGTGGCCATTAAGCTTCAGTTCAGACGGGCGTGATATTTCATCCGCCTGTTTTGATTCCGAGCCCGCCCGAATGCGTCGACTTGCCCGTCCCAAACCTCTGGTCATCATCGTCTCGGTGATTGCCCTGATCGCGTTGATTGCGATCGGCCAATACCTGCGCCTGTTCGAGCGTGCCTGGTTCAACCTGCACACCTTATGGCAACCGCAAAGCACCGAATCCATTGGTCTGGATCAATACCGTGTGGAAATCGAAGCGCGGGTCATCGAAGGTCTGGACGACGATGTGTCAGCGCTGACCTTCGATCCGGTGCGAAAAAGCCTGTTTACCGTGACCAACAAAAATGCCGAACTGGTTGAGCTGTCGCTGGAAGGCAAGATCCTGCGGCGCATCTCGCTGATCGGCTTTGGCGATGCGGAGGCTGTCGAATTCATCAGCGCCGACACCTACGTGATCACCGACGAGCGTGAGCAGCGGCTGATCAAGATTCATCTGGAAGAAGGCACCACGTTCCTCGATGCGGCGGATGCCGAGCAGATGACCCTCGGCGTGCACATGAGTGGCAACAAGGGGTTTGAAGGTCTGGCTTACGACTCGGTGGGCAAGCGCCTGTTCGTGGCGAAAGAGCGCGACCCGATGCTGATCTACGAAGTGCATGGTTTTCCGCACTTCAACCCGGAAAAATCCTACGCGGTGCACGTGATCAACAACCCCAAGCGCGATGCCGGGATGTTTGTGCGTGATCTGTCGAGTTTGCAGTACGACGAACGCAGCGGCCACTTGCTGGCACTGTCGGATGAGTCGCGGTTGATTCTGGAGCTGGACGTCGATGGGCGGCCGTTAAGCACGATGTCCATCAGTGGCGGGCGTCAGGGTTTGAAGAAAACCGTGCCGCAGGCGGAAGGCATTGCGATGGACGACGATGGCACGCTGTACATGGTGAGCGAGCCGAACCTGTTTTACGTCTTCAAAAAACCTGCACAGCCCTAGCCAACACCACAAAACCCAATGTAGGAGTGAGCCTGCTCGCGATAGCGGAGTGTCAGTCAACATCGATATCAACTGACACACCGCTATCGCGAGCAGGCTCACTCCTACAAGGGAACTTCATTTGCCCATAAATAGTGGGCAGTTTGGCTTACTCAGCCTTCAGGGTTTTCACGCCCTCAGATGTACCCAGCAACAACAAATCAGCCGGACGTGCCGCGAACAAGCCGTTAGTCACCACGCCAACAATCGCATTGATCTGCGCTTCCAGCTCCACCGGGTTGGTGATCTGCAGGTTGAACACATCCAGAATGATGTTGCCGTTATCGGTCAGCACGCCTTCGCGGTACACCGGGTCGCCGCCCAGTTTCACCAGTTGGCGGGCAACGTGGCTGCGGGCCATCGGGATCACTTCGACTGGCAGCGGAAATTCGCCCAGCACCGGCACCAGTTTGCTGGCGTCGGCGATGCAGATGAAGGTCTTGGCCACGGCCGCGACGATCTTCTCGCGGGTCAGGGCGGCGCCACCGCCCTTGATCAGGTTCAGGTGCGCGTCGCTTTCATCGGCGCCGTCGACGTAGAACTCCAGATCGCTGACGGTGTTCAGCTCATACACCGGAATCCCGTGGCCCTTGAGGCGCGCGGCGGTGGCTTCGGAGCTGGCAACCGCGCCATCGAATGCTCCCTTGTGCTGGGCCAGGGCGTCGATGAAGCAGTTGGCGGTGGAACCGGTGCCGACCCCAACGATGCTCTTGTCGTCGAGTTTCGGAAGGATGAAGTCGACGGCGGCCTGAGCCACTGCCTGTTTGAGTTGATCCTGGGTCATGCGGGCTCCGAGGTGCCGAAGAAGGGAGAACGAAAGGCCGGCATTATAGGCCCCATGTCTGGGAAGGTCATTGTCCTATTGGCAGATCAAAAGATCGCAGCCTGCGGCAGCTCCTACAGGAATCGCATGCATTCTGTAGGAGCTGCCGAAGGCTGCGATCTTTTAAGGCGCGGCTAAAACCTCTGGATTCGTGTGGTCGCCCGGGCAAAAGCCGGGTTAGACTCCTTGGCCCTGCCCAACCCGCTCAGTGATGCTTTCCGATGCTCGAACAGTACGTCAAAAAGATCCTCACCTCGCGCGTTTATGACGTTGCCGTAGAAACCCCGCTGCAGAACGCTCGCCAGCTCTCCGAGCGGCTGGGCAATGACATTTGGCTCAAGCGCGAAGACTTGCAGCCGGTGTTCTCGTTCAAGATTCGCGGCGCCTACAACAAGTTGACTCAGTTGACCGAAGAAGAGCGCGCCCGTGGCGTGGTCACCGCGTCGGCGGGCAACCATGCGCAAGGTCTGGCCCTGGCGGCGAAAGTGCTGGGCGTAAAAGCCACTATCGTCATGCCCAAGACCACCCCCGAGATCAAGGTCGAAGGCGTGCGTTCGCGTGGCGGAAAAGTGGTACTGCACGGTGATTCGTTCCCGGAAGCCCTGGCCTACTCGCTGAAACTGGTCGATGAAAAAGGCTATGTCTACATTCACCCGTACGACGATCCGCACACCATCGCCGGGCAGGGCACCGTGGCGATGGAAATTCTGCGCCAGCACCCGCAGCCGCTGGACGCGATTTTTGTCCCGGTTGGTGGCGGCGGTCTGATCGCCGGTATCGCCGCGTACGTGAAATACCTGCGCCCGGACATCAAAGTCATCGGCGTCGAGCCGGACGACTCCAACTGCCTGCAGGCCGCGATGGCTGCCGGTGAGCGCGTCGTTCTGCCAACAGTGGGCATCTTTGCCGACGGCGTGGCGGTGGCGCAGATCGGCCAGCACACCTTCGACATCTGCAAAGACTACGTCGATGAAGTGATCACCGTCAGCACTGACGAGATCTGTGCGGCAATCAAGGATATCTACGACGATACCCGCTCGATCACCGAACCTGCCGGCGCCTTGGGCGTAGCCGGGATCAAGAAGTACGTCGAACAACGCGGTGTCAGCGGCCAGACCTTTGTCGCCATCGACTCCGGCGCCAACGTCAACTTCGACCGCTTGCGCCACGTCGCCGAGCGCGCCGAACTGGGTGAAGGCCGCGAAGCAATCATCGCCGTGACCATCCCCGAGAAGGCCGGCAGCTTCAAAAACTTCTGCGAAGCCATCGGCAAGCGCCAGATCACCGAATTCAACTACCGCTACAACACCGGCAGCGAAGCGCACATTTTCGTTGGCGTGCAGACCCACCCGGAAAACGATCCGCGCAGCGCACTGCTGGCGAGCCTGACCGAGCAGGGTTTCCCGGTCACCGACCTGACCGACAACGAACTGGCCAAGCTGCACATCCGCCACATGGTTGGCGGGCACGCGGCGCACGTGATTGATGAAGTGGTGTTCCGCTTCGAATTCCCGGAGCGCCCGGGGGCACTGTTCAACTTCCTTAATAAGCTCGGCGGTCGCTGGAACATCTCGATGTTCCACTACCGCAACCACGGCGCTGCTGATGGCCGTGTGGTCGCAGGCCTGCAAGTGCCGCACGACGAGCGTCATCTGGTGCCGGCAGCGCTTGAGGAAATCGGCTACCCGTACTGGGATGAAAGCGAGAACCCCGCCTATCAGCTGTTTCTCGGCTGAGCGGCTACGCTGATGGGCAAGCAATAAGGAATTTTGACAATGGAAACGTTAACGGCCCTGAAAATGGCGCATGTGGTCGCCACCGTGGTTTTGCTGGCGAGTGCGCTGGGTCTGGCGATCTGGGTTTTTCTCGCAAAGCGCAAAGGTGATGCGACGGCGGGCAGCCGTACGTTGCAGCGGCCACGGGTGTTTGTCTGGCTGCTGATGGGCCTGGCGCTGCTGAGCATGCCGTTTACTGGCTGGTGGATGGTTCATCTGGTGGGCTGGCCGCTGGGGCAGACGTGGATTCTGGCGTCGAGCGTGCTGTACACCGTGGCGGCGTTGGCGTGGTTTTGGTTGCTTGTGCGTTTGAATCGGTTGCGCAAGGCGCCGGGCGGGGTGGGGCGGTTCAGCTTTGCTTTGGCGTTGTTCAGTTTTGTCTGCTTTGTAGCGATTGCCGGTTTGATGGGCGCTAAACCGGTGTGAGCGAAAAGATCGCAGCCTGCGGCAGCTCCTACACGGGATTTTTGTCGATCACAAAAAATGTGATCTGACTCCGAACCTGTAGGAGCTGCCGAAGGCTGCGATCTGTTGATCTTCAGTCGCGCAACGAAATCACCGGCCAACCACGCTTCTCGGCCTCGGCGCGCAGATTCGGATCCGGATCGACAGCCACCGGATTCGCCACCTGCTCCAGCAACGGCAAATCATTCATCGAATCGCTATAGAAATAGCTGTCGTCCAACGAATACCCGGTCTCTTCCAGCCAACGATTCAGGCGCGTCACCTTGCCTTCACGGAAGCACGGAATATCCGTGCTGCGCCCGCTGTAACGGCCATCAACCATTTCACATTCGGTGGCGATCAGGGTTTCAACGCCCAGACGCACAGCAATCGGCGCGGTGACGAAACGGTTGGTCGCAGTAATGATCACCAGCTTATCGCCAGCATCACGGTGCTTTTTCAGCAGTTCCAGCGCCTGCGGCAGCACGATCGGTTCGATGCAGTCGCGCATGTAATCGCTGTGCCATTGCTCGAGCACGGCCATTTCGGTGCGGCCGAGGATCTCCAGGCAGAAGTTCAGGTACGCGGCGTTATCCAGTTTGCCGGCCAGGTAATCCTGATAGAACTCGTCGTTGCGCGCTTTGTACGCAATCGGGTCGAGGAAGCCGCGTTCACACAGATAGTCGCCCCAGGCGTGATCGCTGTCGCCGCCCAGAAGGGTGTTGTCCAAATCGAATAGAGCCAGGCGCATTGCAGTTACCCGCTGATAAGTCTGTAAAAAGGCGACAAGAATACGGTCTTTTCACAAGAGTGCACATAAGGTAGGAAGCTTCGTTGCCGCCTCATCAACCTTTGTGGAACAATGCGGCGACATGCGTTTGCGAGGTTGTGCCCGTGATCGACCCCGATGGTTTCCGCCCCAATGTCGGGATCATTCTGACGAATGACGCCGGCCAGGTGCTATGGGCTCGCCGTATCAATCAAGATGCCTGGCAGTTTCCGCAAGGGGGAATCAACCCTGAAGAGACGCCGGAAGACGCCTTGTACCGCGAGCTGAACGAAGAAGTTGGCCTGGAACGTGAAGATGTTGAAATACTGGCCTGTACTCGGGGCTGGTTGCGCTATCGTTTGCCGCAACGTCTGGTGCGTACCCACAGCCAACCGCTGTGCATCGGCCAGAAACAGAAATGGTTTCTCCTGCGCCTGATCTCCAACGAGCACCGGGTGCGGATGGAATTGACCGGTAAACCGGAGTTCG
>NZ_JBIUVN010000027.1:0-73524 GCF_044742965.1 Pseudomonas sp. NPDC087804
CGCCAGAAAGAGTTCGTCGAAATCTACGAACCGTTCAAACCCCAGCAGTCGGCCGATCAGGCCCACCGCTGCCTGGGTTGTGCCGACGTGCTGGTACGCGGTGGCGTGACCCCGGTGGTGTTCGACAAGAACCCGGAAATCGGTGGTTTGCTGACCTTCGGCATCCCCGAGTTCAAGCTGGAAAAGACCGTGCTGAGCAATCGTCGCGAAGTCTTCACCGGCATGGGCATCGAGTTCCGTCTCAATACCGAAGTCGGCAAAGACGTGACCATGGAACAACTGCTCGCCGAATACGATGCGGTGTTCATGGGCATGGGCACTTACACCTACATGAAGGGCGGCTTTGCCGGTGAGGATCTGCCGGGCGTTTATGACGCACTGGACTTCCTGATCGCCAACGTCAACCGCAACCTGGGCTTTGAAAAGTCGCCGGAAGATTTCGTCGACATGAAAGGCAAAAAGGTCGTGGTACTCGGCGGCGGCGACACGGCGATGGACTGCAACCGCACGTCGATCCGTCAGGGCGCCAAATCGGTGACCTGTGCTTATCGTCGTGACGAAGCGAACATGCCCGGCTCGCGCAAAGAGGTGAAAAACGCCAAGGAAGAAGGCGTGAAATTCCTCTACAACCGCCAGCCGATCGCTATCGTCGGTGAAGACAAGGTCGAAGGCGTTAAAGTGGTCGAGACCCGTCTCGGCGAACCGGACGCCCGTGGCCGTCGCAGCCCAGAGCCGATCCCGGGTTCCGAAGAGATCATCCCGGCTGATGCTGTGGTCATCGCGTTCGGCTTCCGCCCGAGCCCGGCGCCGTGGTTCGAACAGTTCGAGATCCAGACCGACAGCCAGGGCCGCGTCGTTGCGCCTGAGCAAGGTCAGTACAAGCACCAGACCAGCAACCCGAAAATCTTTGCCGGTGGCGACATGGTGCGCGGTTCCGACCTGGTGGTAACGGCGATCTTCGAAGGCCGCAACGCCGCCGAAGGGATCCTTGATTACCTGGGCGTCTAAAAAACAACGCAATCTCTTGTAGGAGTGAGCCTGCTCGCGATGGCGGTAGATCAGTCACCTGATGCATTGGCTGATACTCCGCCATCGCGAGCAGGCTCACTCCTACAGTTGTTTTTGGGTGCTGCAAATTTGATCGTTCCCACGCTCTGCGTGGGAATGCAGCCGGGGGCGCTCTGCGTCCCCAAAAGCGTGGCGCAGAGCGTCACAGGAGGCATTACCACGCAGAGCGTGGGAACGATCATTGCGCAATAAATTGACCCGATAGACAAAAGGCTGACCTGCATCCGTGCCTTTTGCGTCGCGCTCTGAGAAAATGCCCGCACTTTTTTTCCGGATGCCGACATGACTGCCCTGAAGAACGACCGTTTCCTCCGCGCCCTGCTCAAGCAACCCGTAGACGTCACCCCTGTGTGGATGATGCGTCAGGCCGGTCGCTACTTGCCGGAATACCGCGCCAGCCGCGCCCAGGCCGGTGATTTCATGAGCCTGTGCATGAATCCGGAATTCGCCTGCGAAGTCACCATGCAACCGCTCGACCGCTATCCACAACTGGACGCGGCGATCCTGTTTTCCGACATCCTCACCATCCCCGATGCCATGGGCCAAGGCCTGTACTTCGAGACCGGTGAAGGTCCGCGCTTCAAAAAAGTCGTCAGCACCCTCGCCGATATCGAAGCCCTGCCGATCCCTGATCCGCACAAAGACCTCGGCTACGTCATGGACGCTGTCAGCACCATCCGTCGCGAATTGAACGGCCGTGTGCCGCTGATCGGCTTCTCCGGCAGTCCGTGGACTTTGGCGACCTACATGGTTGAAGGCGGCTCGTCGAAAGACTTCCGCAAGACCAAAGCGATGCTCTACGACAACCCGCAAGCCATGCACCTGCTGCTGGATAAACTGGCGCAGTCGGTGACCTCGTACCTCAACGGCCAGATCATGGCCGGCGCACAAGCGGTGCAGATCTTCGATACCTGGGGCGGCAACCTGTCGGCGGCGGCGTATCAGGAATTCTCGCTGGCCTACATGAAGAAAATCGTCAGCGGTCTGATCCGCGAAAACGACGGTCGCAAAGTGCCGGTGATCCTCTTCACCAAAAACGGCGGCCTGTGGCTGGAAAGCATTGCTGACGCTGGCGCCGATGCACTGGGCCTGGACTGGACGTGCGACATCGGCAACGCCCGCGCGCGCGTTGGCGACAAGGTTGCGCTGCAAGGCAACATGGATCCGACCGTGCTTTACGCAAAACCGGAAGCGATCCGCACCGAAGTCGGACGTATTCTGGCCAGCTACGGCAAGGGCAGCGGTCACGTGTTCAACCTTGGCCATGGCATCACCCCGGAAGTCGATCCGGAGCACGCCGGCGCTTTCCTGCGTGCGGTGCATGAGTTGTCGGCGCAGTACCACGAATAACGCTGCAACGTCTGTACAAAAAAACCTGTCCCGTGTCATGCGGGGCAGGTTTTTTTATGCCGTTTAAAAACGTTTAGATGAATAGTTTCTTGTTGTAAGAATTCTTTCCTTAGTTGTCGGATTAGTTTCCGTGGCGACTATTCCTGCTACACCCGGTGATTACTCCTACATAGAAGTTTTCCCTATCCACGTAAGGTTTCAGGCGTGTGTTCGGCATGGCGTCGAGCACCGTATTAGAGCCTGGCGCGATGCCAGGCTCGCTTATTTGATATGAGCCTGGAATAACAATGAAAACACCAATTTTTAAAAGGAGTGCGTTGGCAACGTGCACTTCTTCGTTGATTTTACTGTCGGCCATGCTGGGTTCTTCGGGCGCAGTAGCCCATGGTTATGTAGAGGTGCCGCCATCGCGCGCGTTGCTGTGCCAGAAGGGTGTAAACACCGGTTGTGGTGGTGCGCAATACGAGCCACAAAGTGTTGGCGAAACCTTTCAGGGTTTTCCGGCCGGTGTGGGTGGTGGCACGGGCCAAGGGCCGGTTGATGGCAGGATCGCTAGCGGTGGCAATGAACTGTTCACTGCTCTGGACGTGCAGTCCGCCACACGCTGGCAGCTAACCGACATCAAAGAGCGCACGCTGGATTTCCAGTGGCATTACAAAGCGCCACACCCGGTGGAATACCATCAATATTTCATTACCCGTAACGGCTGGAACCCGAATGAAGCGTTGAAACGCACTTCGTTCGAGAGCATGCCTTTTTGCGAGGTCGCGGGTGATTTTCAGATGCCTGTGCCAGGCACCAAGCATCGCTGCAGTATCCCGGAAGACAAAAACGGTCAGCACGTGATCCTCGCGATCTGGGGCGTCAGTGATACCAAAATGGCCTTCCACAATGTCCTCGACGTAAACATCATTGCCGAGCCGTCCCTGCCCGGTGGCTGGTCGTCGGTCGGCGCCATCGCACCATCGACTCCACTGCTGACCGGCGACAAGGTCAAGGCACGCGCCTTCACCGCGACGGGCGAAAGTGCTTCCTACAGCGTCGAAATCTCGATCGACAACGCTGAAGACGCCGAGCCGCAAAACTGGTCGTTCAAACTCGCCGAGCAGATCAACCAGTCGCAGACCCTGATCCGCGCCGGCGTTCGTGATGAAAACGGCAACATCGAAGCAATTCGCGGCAGCAACACGCTGTACGCACAAAAAGACAGCGGCGTTGTCCGCTACGAAGTGCAACTGCTGATGAAAGAAGACGCCGGCGCGCGTTTGTCGGTGGCCTCGCAACAAGCCGAATACGTGCTCGACAAAGGCAAAACCAAAGTCGACTTCAGCCTGATGTCCAACCGCAAAATGAACGTCGAAGCCAACCTGTTCAACGAGCAGAACAAGCTGGTCGGCACCACCACCGCGCAAGCGGACAGCGGTGCAACCTGGCTGGCCATGGACATCCGCAGCAACCCCGGCCCGCACACGCTGACCCTGGTTGGCACCACGCTGGATGGCCGCACCACCCGTCAAGACACCCAGCCTGTCAACGTCACCGGTGAAGGCGCCGGCGCCGATTACGACTTCCTGTTCCCGGAAGGTCTCAGCGACTACACCGCCGGCACCAAGGTGCTGCAGCCGAAAACCAACGAGGTCTTCGAGTGCAAGCCGTTCCCGGCGTCCGGCTATTGCAAGCAGTACAAGCCTGAGGCGAACGGTTTCGAACCGGGCGTCGGCGAGCACTCGCATGCGGCGTGGAACAAGCTCTAAGGCTCGTCCCGTGTAATTGCGTCAGACGACCACCGAGGTCGTCTGACCGCTGATGATTTTCAGGGGCGATTCGAATGACGCTTTCAATTTATTCCAAGCAACAAATGCTGCTGCACTGGGTATCGGCGGCGGTGATTCTGTGGACGTTGGTCACCGGGTTTTATGTGGCCAACGTCAATGTGAGCAATGACACCAAACAGTGGGTGGCCGGGGTCAACGTGTCGCTGACCACGCTGTTCATCCCGGTGTTCTGCTGGCGGCTGGTGGTGTTTGTCAGCCACCTGCGACACGAGCGCATGGCGCAGTTTTCCTCGGCAAAAATGCTCGCGATGTTTGTCCATCGGCTGATCTATTTGCTGGTGGCAGTGGTGCTGGTGAGCGGGGTGCTGATGATGGATCGACCGATCCCTGTGTTCGGCCTGTTCGAATTCCCGCACCCGCTGAACGATGTAGCGCTGACGGACGGCTTTTTCGTGCTGCACATCTGGGCCTGCACCGCGCTGGCAGTGCTGGTGGCAATGCACATTAGCGCCGTGATTCTGCACGAGCTGCGCGGTTACCGCGTGCTGCGACGCATGTCGTGGCGCTCGCGCGTTCGCCAGGCCTGTGGGCGTATCGGATGAACCGCCGGTGAGATTTTTTTTGCTGTTGGGACAGTGGGCGCTGCCGTTCGCCTGTGCAGCGTTTCTCGCTTGGCAGGAGTGGGCATTTCGCAACTCGCAACATCTTCCAGCGCCGGTCGCTGTGCCGATGCCCACGGCACCTGCACCTTTGAACACCGCCGCAGTGGCAACGGTGTTCGGGCTCGCCGCGCCCAGCGCACTTCGACCAAGCGCCGAATCGCTGACTCTGCAAGCAACGTTCGCCGTCGACAGTGGCCTGTCGAAAGCCCTGATAAGCGCTGCCCAGGGTGCGCGGTTATATCGGGTTGGCGACGACTTGCCGGGCGGCAGCGTATTGCGTCGAGTCGAGGCACAACACGTTGTGCTGTGGAACAAGGGGCGGGAGGAAGCATTGCCTCTCGCGCCCTCTGCCAGCGCATTCCTCAAGCGCTCGCCTGCGTCCGTCGATGCACCCGCCGCAGACATTTCCGCACGTTTTCTTCGCCCGCTGAACGGGCAGTCAGAGTGATCTCATCGATGAACAGCTTGATTGGCGCGCAGGCCCTGCGCACCTTGTTGGTTTGCGCCGTGCTGGCGACGCCGCTCCTCAATCGCCCGGTGCACGCCGAAGAACAGCGCTGGCAGTTGGCGATGAATCAGGCCGAACTGCGCGACATCGTCGAAGAGATCTCGGCGATCCTCGGCACCACCGTGGTGCTCGACCCGCGTGTGTCGGGACGCGTCACCGTCATGTCCCGTCAGGCGCTGGATCGTGAGGGCGTGCGGCGCTTGTTCTACTCGGTGCTGGACGCGCACAACTTCACGGTGATCGATGAGGGCGACCGCATCCTCATCACTCCCGTGGCAGACGTGAAAACCCGCGCCGGTCAATTGGCCAGCGAGCGCGCCACCCCCGCGCAATTCATCACCCAAGTCATCGAACTGAACACCAGCAGCGCCGCCGATCTGTCTGCGCTGATTCGCCCGTTGGTGTCGGCCAACGGCTACCTCGGCCCGTCCGTTTCGGCCAATGCCTTGGTGATCACCGATACCGGCGCCAACGTCAAACGCATCGCCCAGGTGGTGCGCCAACTCGACGGCGGTCAGCAAGATCAGCACGCTGTGGTAGCGCTGCGTTTTGCCCAGGCCAGCGACGTCGCCACGGTGATCGAATCCTCGCTGGGCAAGCGCAATGTCGACTCGCTGATTCAAGTGCTGGCCGACGTCAGAACCAATCGCTTGATCGTCATCGGCCCGCTCGCCGTGCGCCAGCGTTTGACCGAGCTGATTCGCCAACTCGACGTGCCGGCCACCGCCAGCCTCGACACCGCGCGGGTCATCCGTTTGCGCCACAGCGATGCCAAGCAACTCGCGCAGGTGCTGGAAAGCATGGGCCAGAATCGCAAACAACCCACAGCTGGCAGCGGCAAAGAAGCGTCCGCCGCGACGCCGTTCATGCTCAAGGCCGACGAAAGTCAGAATGCGCTGGTGCTGATCGCCGATCCGGCTCAGGTCAGAACCATCGAGAACATCGTCCGTGAGCTCGATCAGCCCCGCGCGCAAGTGCTGATCCACGCCGCCATCGTCGAAATCTCCGGCGACATCGCTGATGCCGTGGGCGTGCAGTGGGGCTTGAGTACGGGCGACGCGAAGGGCTTTATCAACTTTCCCGGCACCGACATTCCCATCGTCGGCGGCTTGAAGTTCGACGAGAAAAAATCGGCACCCGACGGCGCGATTCTGCAGTTGGGCGGCGACCGTTTCGGCGCGTTGATTTCGGCGCTGGCGAGCAATACGCGGAGCAATCTGCTGTCCACGCCGAGCCTGCTGACCCTCGACAATCAGCAAGCGGAAATCATCGTCGGGCAGAACGTGCCGTTCAAGACCGGCTCCTACTCGACCAACAGCAGCGGCGCGGATAACCCGTTCACCACGGTCGAGCGCAAAGACGTCGGCATCAGCCTGAAGATCAAACCCTACATCAACGAAGGCTCGACCCTGCGTCTGGAAGTCGAGCAGGAAGTCTCGGACATCGCGCCTTCGGTGTCGGGCATTGATTCCTCGGATCTGATCACCAACAAGCGCGCGCTGAAAAGCACGATTCTCGCCGACGATGGTGAAATCATTGTGATCGGCGGGCTGATCCGCGACAGCGTGCGCACGCAGAAAAGCGGTGTGCCGCTGCTGCGCGACATTCCCTATCTCGGCGCGCTGTTTCGCTGGAGTCGCGACACCCAGACCAAAAGCAATCTGATGGTGTTTCTGCGCCCGACCATCGTGCGCAGCCGCGAAGATCTCTCGGGGATCAGTCAGCAGCGTTACGACACCTTGCGTGACCTCAGTCAGCCCAAGGCCGGGGAGAGCAACTCGCTGTTGCTGCCGGCCGAGGCGCGGCATTTGTTTGAGCCCGCGACGGTGGCGCCATGAGTGCTCCACTGGAAATCCTGCCGTTCGGTTTCGCCCGGCGGTTTGGCGTGCTGCTGGACGCTGCGGGCTCCCGCCTGCTCATCCGCGCCGACACGTCGCTGACCGCATTGGCCGAAGTGCGTCGCTTATGTGCTCGCGAACTGTCAATCGAGGTGCTTGAGCCAGAGCCTTTTGCCGCGCGTCTGGCGGCCACCTATCGCGAAGGTCAGAGTGCTGCGCAACAGGTCGCGCAAGGGCTGGACGATGAGCTGGATCTGCTCAGCCTCGCCGAGCAGGTGCCGCAAACCGCCGACCTGCTCGAACAACAAGGTGACGCGCCGGTGATCCGCCTGATCAACGCGCTGCTCAGCGAAGCGGTGCGTGCGCAGGCTTCGGATGTTCATCTGGAAACCTTCGAGCACTACCTGTCGGTGCGCATGCGCGTCGACGGTCAGTTGCGCGAGATGCTCAGGCCCAAACGCGAACTGGCGACGTTGCTGGTGTCGCGGATCAAAGTCATGGCGCGGCTCGACATCGCCGAAAAACGTGTGCCGCAGGACGGCCGGATTGCCCTGCGTCTGGCCGGGCACGAAGTCGATGTGCGCGTCTCGACACTGCCGTCGGCGCACGGCGAGCGGGTGGTGCTGCGCTTGCTCGACAAGCAGGCCGGACGCCTCGAACTGCAACGTCTGGGCATGCCGGACGACACCCTCGCCAGCCTGCAAAACCTGCTCGCCAGACCTCACGGGATTTTGCTGGTGACCGGGCCGACCGGTTCCGGCAAAACCACCAGTCTGTATGCGGCGTTGAGCAGCCTGAACGATCCGTCGCGCAACATTCTTACGGTCGAGGATCCGATCGAATATCACCTGCCGGGGATCGGCCAGATGCCGGTCAATGCGAAAGTCGAGATGACTTTCGCGCGGGGCTTGCGCGCCATTCTGCGGCAGGATCCGGACGTGGTGATGGTCGGTGAAATCCGTGATCGCGAGACCGCGCAAATCGCCGTGCAGGCTTCGTTGACCGGGCATCTGGTGCTGTCGACGTTGCACACCAACAGCGCGGTCGGTGCGGTGACGCGGCTGGTCGACATGGGCGTGGATGCGTACTTGCTGGCCTCGTCGCTGGTCGGCGTGCTTGCGCAACGCTTGTTGCGCACGTTGTGTGTGCATTGCAAGGCGCCGTACTTCGCTGACGCCGAGACTCGCCTGCGTCTGGATTTGCAACCCACGCAGACCGTGGCGCTGTTTCGGCCGCAGGGCTGTGAGCATTGCCAGCACGGTTATCGCGGACGCATCGGCATCTACGAATTGATCAGCATCACCGAACCGGTGGCAGCGTTGATTCATCGAGGCGCCAGCGAGCGCGAACTGATCGACGCCACGCGCAAGGATTCGCGCAGTCTGTTTGAGGCCGGTCGGCAACGTGTGCTCGATGGCGTCACCAGCGTCGATGAGTGGCTGCGCGTGACGCAGGAGGACTAAGCGATGCCGACCTTCGATTACCGCGCCGAAAACGCTCAGGGCCATCGCTGCCGAGGCCGGCTCGAAGCCGAAAACCCTCGGCATGCGCGACAGCTGTTGCGGGAGCGGGGACTGTGGCCGTTTCAACTCAAAGAACTGCGCGGTGAACAGGGTGCAAGGCGTGCCGGCCGTTTGAGCGCTAGTGATCTGGCGCTGCTGACGTTGCAGCTGTCGACGCTGGTGCAGGCCAGTTTGCCGCTGGAAGAAGCGCTGGAAGTGGTCGCCCGACAAACCGGCAAACGACGCGTTGCCGGATTGTTGTGGGCGGTGCGTGGTCGAGTCATGGAAGGCCATGCGCTGGCCGTCGCGTTAAGCCAGTTTCCTGCGGCATTTCCCGAATTGTTCCGCGCCACGGTAGCGGCGAGTGAGCGTTCGGGCCATCTCGGTCATGTGCTGGAGCAACTGGCCGCTTACACCCAGGCGCGGCAGGCGTCGCGACAAAAGATTCAGATGGCGCTGATCTATCCGTCGATTCTGATGTTCGCCAGCGTAGCCATCGTTGGTTTTCTACTCGGCTACGTGGTGCCGGACGTGGTGAACATTTTCGTCGACAGCGGCCAGCCGTTGCCTTGGCTGACCCGCGCATTGATCAGCCTCAGCGACGGTGTACGTCAGTTCGGTCTGGTGTTTTTTGGTGGCGCGCTGGCGCTGTTTAGTGGCTGGCGCTGGAGTTTGCGTCAACCGCTCTGGCGACTGCGCTGGCATGCGCTGGCGTTGAATATTCCGCTGATCGGCACGCTTCTACGCGCCATGGAAGCGGCGCGATTCGCCAGCACTCTGGCGATCCTCGGCAAGAGCGCCGTGCCCTTGGTCGATGCACTGGAAATCGCCGCCGCCGTCATCGGCAACCAAACCATCCGCGCACGCATGAGCGAGGTCGCCCGCTCGGTGCGCGAAGGCTCGACGCTGACCCGCAGCCTGGAACGCAGTGGCGATATCCCGCCGATGATGCTGCACATGATCGCCAGCGGTGAACGCGCCGGCGAGCTCGACGCCATGCTCGCCCGCGCCGCCGAACAACAGGAAGCCAGCCTCGCTGCGCGCATCGCGTTGATGGTGAGTTTGTTCGAGCCGGCGATGCTGCTGGTGATGGGCGCGGTGGTGTTGCTGATTGTCCTCGCCATCCTCCTTCCGATCCTCAGTCTCAACCAATTGGTGAATTGATCCATGGCTCTTCTGCACAGAAAAACAGCGACCGCGCAGCGCGGTTTTACCCTGATCGAAATCATGGTCGTGGTGGTGATCATCGGCATCCTCGGCGCGATTGTTGTGCCGCAATTCATGAGCCGGCCGGATCAGGCGAAAACCACCGCGGCGAAGATCGACATTCAGGCGATCGCCACGGCGCTGGAGATGTATCGCCTCGACAACGCGCGGTATCCGACCACGCAGCAGGGGCTGGAAGCGTTGGTGAAACGCCCGAGCGGCACCCCGGCGGCGCGCAACTGGAATCCTGCGGGATATCTGAAAAGTCTGGCGCGCGATCCGTGGGGCACGCCGTATCAATACCTCAACCCCGGCACCCGTGCGGTGGGTGGCGGTTATGACTTGTATTCGCTGGGCTCCGATGGCGTCAGCGGCGGTGACGGCCACGCTGCCGATATCGGCAACTGGACCATCGATTGATGCGCCAGCGCTGCCGGGGTTTCACCTTGCTGGAGTTGATGGTGGTCATGGTGCTGATCGGCGTGCTGCTGGGTTTGGTCAGCCTGGTGGGCGGCAGCAATCCGGCGCAAGTGGCGCGGCAGGAGGCGAGCCGGATTGCGCGGGTGATCGAGCAGTTTCGCGAACGGGCGGTGCTGGAAGGGCGCGAGTTTGGTGTGGGGTTTAGCCAGGAGGGTTATCGCGTTCTGCAGCTTGGCGAGCGGGGTTGGTCGCCTTTAATGGCTTTGCAAACATGGCCGCCGGAGCTGCAGCCGCGACTTGCCTTGGAAGGCCTGCCGGTACGCTTGGCGAGCAGCGCAGAAATGCCGCAATTGTTGATTCTGAGCAGCGATGAAATCAGCGCGTTTACTTTGAAGTTGGTAAGCCGTGAGCGGGTTTGGGCGGGTCTGTCTTCGGACGGTTTGAGCGAGGTCTCGCTTGATGAGTGACCGACCGCTGATCAAGCGCATGCGAGGTTTCACGCTGCTGGAAGTCATGGTCGCGCTGACGGTTTTCGCCGTACTCGCAGCAGCGATTCTTTCGGCAAGCCGTTACGTGGTGCAGCAGAGTGGTGCGGCTGAGCAACGGTTGTTTGCCGCGTGGCTGGCGGATAACCATTTGAACGAATTGCGCCTGCAACACACGTGGGTCGCCGGACAACAGCAACAGATCGTGCACATGGATCGCCGCGAATGGCGGTTACGTCAGCATCTGCGCGAGGGCGATGTATCGGGGCTGTTCACGGTGGAACTGGAAGTCAGTCTCGCCGACAGCGATCAACCGTTGTATCGCACGATTGCGCGGTTGCAAGGCCGCCATGAATAACCAGCGCGGATTCACCTTGCTGGAACTGGTGATCGCGATGGCGATTTTCGCCGTACTCGGTCTCGCCAGTTGGCGCCTGTTCGACAGCGTGGTGCGCGTGCAGCAGACGACGGCGAGTCATGAGCGCGCTTTCAGAAGTCTGCAACGCGCGGTGGCGGTGATCGAACGCGATCTGCTGCACATCACCGAGCAGCCACTGGTCTTGAACGCCGGGCAACTGAGCGTGCAGCGCAGCAACTGGCGCAATCCACTGGATCAACCGCGCAGCGAACGTCAGGAGCTGACGTATCGCTTGCTCGGCGACGTGTTGTGGCGTGAGAGCCGTGCCGAGGGCTCGCTGACGATGCAGCGGCAGAAGTTGCTGGAGGAAGTCGTCGATCTGCGCTGGCGGCTGCTTGATGATTCTGCGATGGAGTTTCAGCTCTCGACCCGACGCTATGAGGGCATTCGCCGGGTGCTGCTGTTGCCGGGAGCCTTGCCATGAAACACCGGCAACAGGGGTTGGCGCTGATCAGTGTGATGCTGGTGTTGAGCCTCGCTTTGCTGATCACCAGCGGCCTATTGCGCAGTCATCGACTGGCCTTGCAGAGCAGCGCGCAACAGCTGCAAACCTTGCATTTGCGTCAGTTGGCGGTGGGCGGAGAAATCTGGGCGCTACGGCGTTTGCACAAGGCTTTTGTTGAACAGCAGAACCACGCCGAGATGCTCCGCGACTGGCCGCAAATCATTCCTGAACTGGGTAGCGAAGAGGCGCAAGTCGAGGTGCAGATCGAAGACCTGTCGGCGCGTTTCAATCTCAATGCATTGCTGCATCAGGGGCAGATTGATGTGGTGACGCTTAAGCGCTGGACGCGGTTGCTCGAATTGCTGGAGCTGCCCGCGCTGCGACCCAGTCAGGTCGGATTGTTATCCGAGGTGAGCCAATTGCGACTGCTGCCGGGTTTCGATGCGGCAACGCTACGACGCCTAGAACCATGGGTTTCGCTGCTGCCCACGGATGCAGCGCTGAATATCAACACGGTACCGGCGCTGTTGCTGCACGTGCTTGAGATCGAACCGGACATAACTGACGCCCTCGTTCACCAGCGTTCGACAACCTCATGGCACAGCGTTCAAGCCTTCAGCGCCGACCCGTTAATCGCCGATACCGGAATCAATACCCATGGTCTCGGCGTCGACAGTCGCTGGCATCGCATCACCGTGCGCGTGGTGCAAGACCAGCACGTGCTGACGCTGAGCACTGACGTCGAGTTCGTCGTAAAAACCGCCCAGCTGAAAGTCCTGCGACGTCGTTTACTTTCCTCCCGCGGCCTCGAGATAACGCAATGAAAAACTGGCTTTACCTGACCGCCGAAGGGCTTGCAGACCTGTCGTCTGACTGGCCATGTTGCCTGTGGTCGCACACCGGCGAACGTCAATCGATGCCGCTGCATCAAGCCGCACAAGTACTGCGCGGACAAAAAATCGACCTGCTGCTGCCCATCGAATCCTGCAGTTGGCTGCGCAGCGAACCTTGGCCCGGGCGCCGTGCGCCCGCCGCGCAGGCGCTGGCATTTGCTGTGGAGGAACAGCTTGGCGAAGCGCTCGACACTGTGCATTTGAGCGTTGGTAAAGTGGACGCAGAGCGACGTTATCCGCTGATGGTCATCGCTCGTGAGCGCCTGGCCGCGGTGTTGTCGCTGCTCGGTGAAAGTGGTCTGCAAGTGCGCTCGGTGTTTGTCGATGCCGACTTGTTGCCCACGGATCAGCCGATCGGCACCCGCTGGTTCGGACGCTGGTTGCTGGGCGGGGCGTTGCCGGCGCGGCTCGCAGTCACGGACGAGGGTTTGGCCGCGCTGAAAGGTGTGTTGCCCGAGGACATGGTCTGGGTCGATGAGCCGGATGAACAGGCATTGCTGGCGGAAGGTTTTCGACAAGCGATCAATCTGCGTCATGGTGAGTTTGCGCCACGGCATTCGCCGTTGCCTTGGCGTTCGCTGGCGGCGGTGCTGCTGACCTTTTTGTTGCTGGGCGTAGGCGCCAGCGAAACGCGGTTCCGTTTCCTTGACGGCGAAACCCGGCGCCTCGCCGAGCACAATGAACTGCGCTTCAAAACGCTGTATCCACAGCACGGGCAAATCGTCGATCTGACCGTGCAGATGCGGGCGATTCAGGGTTTGCCAGCGCAGTCTCGCGACACTCAGGTTGCGGCGCTGGTCAGGTTGATCGAGCAGGTGATTGGCGCGAGTCAGGTCGAGGTCAAGCGCATCGATTTTGCCGAGGTCGATGGCTGGAAAGTGCAACTGACGGCCAACAGTTTTGCCGAGCTTGAGCAGTTGCGTGAACGCGGGCGTCAGCAAGGTCTGGCGATCAAGATTGATGGCGCGAGCAAGATAGGCGATCGGGTGACGGCGACGCTGACGTGGGAGGCGGGCGTATGAAGTCTGATGATTATGTTCAGCGTTGGCGGCGTTTGTCGCGCCGTGAGCGTGGGTTGATCCTGCTGCTGATGGCGGGGTTGCTGGGTGGTGCGGTGTTCATCTGGATCTGGCAGCCGAACGTGGAACGGCTGGAAGCGCTCGAGCGCCAACATCGTCAGCAACAGGCTTTTGCAATTCAATTGGATCGCGCCCAACCACCAAGCAGTTCGGCGTTCGACGCGACTCAGCCGTTGTCGTTAAGGATCAGCGAAAGCCTCAACTCGACCGGGCTTGAGGTGCAGCAAATGGACAGCGATAACGAGCAGATCCGTCTGACCCTTAGCGGCCCGCCCGAGCCATTGTTGCTCTGGCTGGACAGGCTTGAACGTGACGGCGTGGTGGTGCAATCGCTGAGCCTGGAGCCGCGCGACAATCTGCTGGAAGCGCGGCTACAGCTCAGATAGTCGCGCCAGTCAGGGGCGGCAGTTTCGCCAGTTTCAATGCCACCAACAGCGCGATCAGCAATAGCGCGCCGATGAACAACCCGATGCCGTTCCAGCCACCAAGGTGCCAGAACACGCCGCCCGCAGTACCTGCGATGCTCGAGCCGGCGTAGTAGCTGAACAGGTACAGCGACGACGCCTGGCCTTTGGCTTTGAGCGCGCGGCGGCCGATCCAGCTGCTGGCCACCGAGTGCGCACCGAAGAAACCGAAAGTGAAAATCAGCATGCCGACAATCACCAGCGGCAACGGCGTGAACAGGGTCAACGCGAGGCCGACGAACATCAGCGCAATGGTCGCCCAGAGCACTTTGCGACGGCCAAGTTTGTCGGCCAGCGAACCGATTTTCGCCGAGCTGTAGATGCCCGACAGGTACACCACCGAGAGCAAACCCACAAAGACTTGATCAAGGCTGTACGGCGCCGCCAGCAAGCGATAACCGATGTAGTTGAACAGCGTGACAAACGCGCCCATCAACACGAACGCTTCGAGAAACAGCAGCGGCAGACCAGCGTCGCGAAAGTGCATGGTGAAACCGTCGAGCAGGCTGCGCGGGTGCAGCGAGCGCGAGCGAAAATTGCGCGACTCCGGAAGAATCTTCCAGAACACCGCTGCGGCAATCATCGCCAGACCGCCGATCACCAGCATCGCCGTGTGCCAGCTGACGAAGTCGATCAACACGCCGGTGATCAAGCGCCCGCTCATCCCGCCAATCGCGTTGCCGCCGATGTACAAACCCATCGCCAGGCCGATGTGCTGCGGGTGAATCTCTTCACTCAGATAAGTCATTGCCACCGCCGCCAGGCCACTCAGCGACAGGCCGATCAGCGCGCGCATGATCAGCACGCCTTCCCAACTCGGCATCATTGCACTGGCCATGGTGCAAATCGCTGCGGCGAAAAGCGCAGTCACCATCACCGGTTTGCGCCCGACCCGATCAGAAATCGGCCCGGTGATCAGCAGACCGATGGCGAGCATGCCGGTGGCGACCGAAAGGATCAGGCTGCTCTGCGCGGCGTTGATCGAATATTCGTGGGACAGCAGCGGCATCATCGGCTGCACGCAATACAACAGCGCAAAGGTCGCGAAGCCGCCGCTGAACAGCGCCAGCACCGTGCGCATGAACATCGGCGTGCCTTTTTCGATGTAGATCTCTTGCAGCTCGGCGACGACATCGTCGGCTGCAGCAGCAGGCGGGACTTCATGGGCAAGGGGCGCGACAGCAGTTTTCACTTCAGACCTCGGAGGGCACGGCCAGGCAGGCAATGAAAAAATCATATAGCTGGCTAATGTTTCTATCCAATATATTGTTCGACCTGTTTGATAGCTTTTACGACCTAATGGGGTTTTCATGGAATTGCGTCATCTGCGCTACTTCATCGCCGTCGCCGAAGAACTGCACTTTGGCCGCGCCGCACAGGTGTTGGGCATCTCGCAGCCGCCGCTGAGTCAGCAGATTCAGGCGCTGGAACAGGAAGTCGGCGCGCGGTTGTTCGAACGTACCAATCGTCGGGTCGAGCTGAGTGAGGCTGGGAGATTGTTTCTCGAAGAGGCGCGGTTGGTGCTGGCGCAGGTCGATAAGGCAGCGGATGTTGCCCGACGTGCACAACTCGGTGAACTGGGCGAATTGAAGATTGGCTTCACCTCGTCGGCACCGTTCAACTCGACGATTCCGCAGGCGATCTTTTCCTTTCGGCAGCGTTTTCCGGCAGTGCACCTGAACCTGCGCGAGATGAGCAGCACGATGGTTGCCGATGCGTTGGTCGATGAGTCGATTGAAGTCGGCATCATGCGCCCGCTCGGATTGCCGGATTCGCTGAGCGTGGTCGAGTTGATGCGCGAACCATTGGTCGCGGTGCTCAGTTCAAAGCATCCACTGGCGCAGGGCTCGGAGGAGGGTTTGTTTTTGGCCGCATTGGCGCAGGAGCCGTTTGTGTTCTTTCCGCGCAGTTACGGCAGTGGTTTGTATGCGCAGTTATTGAGCCTGGCGCGTGACGCGGGGTTCAGCCCGCATTTTGCGCAGGAGGCGGGTGAGGCGATGACCATCATCGGCCTGGTGGCGGCGGGGTTGGGCGTGTCGGTGATGCCGGCGTCGTACCAGCGCATGCGCATTGACGGCGTGGTCTATCGGCCGTTGCTCGATCCGGAAGCGGTGACGGCGGTGTGGCTGGTGCAGCGCAAGGATCAGAAGTCGCCGATGGCCAAGGCGTTTGTTGAACTGCTGACGCGTAAGGTTGAGCCATTGAATGGGTGATGGCTGCCGGCCTCTTCGCGAGCAAGCTCTGCTCCTACAGATTTTGTAGGAGCAAGGCTTGCCCGCGATGGCGTCCGCTCAAACACCAGATTTGTCAGGGCAACCGCACCAAATCCCCCTTCAACGCCACCCGCGTCACAAAAATCCCCGCCCGACACTCATAAGTATTCAAATCCTTGCGCACATGCTGGTCGTAATTACTGACGATATTGGTCACCGCATTCGCCCCGACCCGCTTGGCATCGGCCTGCAGCTTGATCAGATTCGACTGCAACACCCACTCGCAGGAATCGTGATCACTCTTGTTGAAACCGTTGGTGCTCAAATCACTGACCACACCCCGGCGCAGCAACTGCTGAGTGCCCTGCGGCCCATTACCGACCAGATAAAACTTCACACTGCCATCCAGCCGCCCGGCGCGAATCGCATCCGAAAGCACGGTTTCGAACGGCATGTACATGAGGTTGGTGGCATGGCTGGCGCTGGGCAGCAGGCCGAAAAGCGCGGCGGCGATCATGGCTTTCACTTGCATGGTCATCTCCTTGACGATGAAAGAGAACCGCGAGTGCTCGACCGACCGGGCCCGCCGTTCTGGCAGGCGCGATGCGAAGGCCTGCGAGAACGAGTGTAGATGCTGAAGGAGCGCTGTGCCCCTTGTGGCGAGGGAGCTTGCTCCCGCTGGGGCACGAAGTGGCCCTGAATCCTGCGCTCGCGGTTTTTCAGTTAGTCCGCGTCAGCAGGTTTTGCGACTGCTGCGGAGCCGAGCGGGAGCTCCCTCGCCACAGTCGAGTAATACTCAAGGACTTTCTCTGGGCAACCAGCCATTGAGGGAGTCCACCTGTTTGTGAAAGTGCACCCCTGTGGCGAGGGGATTTATCCCCGATGGACTGCAAAGCAGTCCCCAAACCAGTGAATTCGGTATGTCTGATGCTCCGAGTTCTCAGGTTTTTGGGCCGCTAGCGACCCATCGGGGATAAATCCCCTCACCACAGGACTGCATTCATTCAGCCACCCAGCCGTTCAGCCACTGAGCCACTGAGCCACTCACTCAGTCAGTCGACGTGAGCAAGGTCACCCCTCAACGCCACGCTCGACACCACCATCCCCGCACGGCACTGAAACTTCTCGGTGTCTTTGTACAGATCCCGCTGATCCACGCTGGCGATGTTGATCACCGCGTTGGCGTCGGCTTTTTTCGCGGCGTTCTGCAGGGTGGCCAGTGCCGATTGCAGGGCCCAGAAGCAGGCATCTTCGTCGGATTTGTTTGAGCCGTTGGTTTTGCGGCTGCTGCTCACGGTGTCGAGTTTTCGCACTTGCTTGGGCAGGGTTTCGCCAGCGAGGTAGAACTTGACGCTGCCGTCGAGCAGGCCGGCGTCGGTGGCGCGTTTGACGCCTTCGCGAAAGCTCAGGTAAGTCGGTTCGTCAGCGCCTTGTTTGATGATGCCGAGATTGTTGACCGCTTCGATGTCCGGGTTGATCGACAGCTCTTTGAGCACGTTGTCGCGCAGACGGTTGACCCAGCGGTTGTAGTTGCCGTGGATCTTGCCGTCCTTGGCGTCGAGGCCGTAGCTGCTGCGGTAGTCGATTTCGAACGAGGTCGGGGTGAACGGGATATCGACTTCGGCGTGATGGCGACCGCGTACGGTGATCGCCGCTTTGATCATGCCCGGGCGCACCGATTGCACGACCCACTGACGATCGTTCAGCGCGGTGACAATGGCGCGGCTCATCTGTTGCTGGGTGAAACCGAGGTTCGGCGAAAACTCTTCTTTAGCGTTGTACACCGGTTTGCTGGTGCAACCGCCGAGCACAAAGGCCAGGGCCAGCAGTGCGGCGATGCGGTGAAACTGAGTCATTCCCTTTACTCCAAACGTATTGCGGTCAGTGCCAGCGGCGGAAAATCAACGAGGTGTTGACGCCACCAAAAGCGAAATTGTTGTTCATCACGAACTCGTGGTGCATCTGGCGGAATTCGCCGCGCAGGTAATCGAGCTTGCCGCAGTGCGGATCGACCTCGTCGAGGTTGAGCGTGTGCACGTACTGGTCGCGGTTGAGCATTTCGATGCTGAACCACGACTCCAGCGCCCCGCAGGCCCCCAGCGTGTGACCGAGGAAGCTTTTCTGCGAGCTGATCGGCATGCGTTCGCCGAACAAACTGCTGGTCGCTATTGTTTCGGCAATGTCGCCCTGTTCTGTAGCGGTACCGTGACCATTTACATAACCGATGGCGTCCGGTGTCAGCCCGGCGTCTTCCAGCGCCAGCTCCATGGCGCGGCGCATGGTCACTTGCTCGGGGCGGGTGGTGTGCTGGCCGTCGGCGTTGCTGCCGAAACCGACGATCTCGGCGTGGATGTGCGCACCGCGTGCGAGGGCGTGTTCCAGTTCCTCAAGCACCAGCATGCCGCCGCCCTCGCCGATCACCAGACCGTCGCGGCCCTTGTCATACGGGCGCGGACTGGTCTGCGGTGCGTCGTTTTTCAGGCTGGTGGCGTAGAGCGCGTCGAAGACCATCGCTTCGGTCGGGCAAAGTTCTTCGGCACCGCCGGCAAGCATCAGCGGCAAACGGCCAAACTTGATCGCCTCGTAGGCATAACCGATGCCCTGGCTGCCGCTGGTGCAGGCGCTGGACGTCGGGATCAGGCGCCCGGTGAGGCCGAAGAAGATGCTGATATTCGCGGCGGTGGTGTGCGGCATCATCCGCACGTAGGAGTTGGCGTTAAGGCCCTCGGCCACCGAGTTGAGCAGCATGTTGCCGAATGCTTTGATCTCGTCGGTGCTGCCGGTCGACGAGCCGCAAGCGACGCCCATCCGGCCGTCCTTGATCATTGCGTCGCCGAGCAGGCCGGCATCGGCCAAGGCTTTTTCCGCCGCGCCGACCGCCAGTCGCGAAACCCGGCCCATGCTGCGCAGCTGCTTGCGCGTCCAGTGCGCCGGCACAACGAAATCATCGATTGGCCCGGCCAGACGCGTGTTGAGTTCGCTGAAGCGATCCCACTCGTCCATCCGGCGAATGCCGCTGCGGTTGGCCGCGAAATTACCGGCGATGGTCTGCCAGTCGCTGCCCAGCGAAGTGATGCCGGCCATGCCGGTGACGACGACGCGCTTCATCAGCACAAGCCTCCGTTGACCGCCAGCACCTGGCGGGTGATGTACGAGGCTTCCGCCGACATCAGGAAATTCACCGCACTGGCCACCTCTTCAGGGGTGCCCATGCGTTGCGCGGGGATCATTTTCATCAGTTCTTCCAGCGGCACGTTTTCGTCGAGCATCGCCGTATCGATCAGGCCCGGCGCGACACAGTTAACGGTGATTTTGCGCTTGCCCAGCTCGATCGCCAACGCCTTTGCAGCGCCGATCACGCCAGCCTTGGAAGCGCTGTAATTGACCTGGCCACGGTTGCCGATCAGCCCCGACACCGAGGTGATGCAGACAATGCGACCGGCGGCGCGGCGGCGGATCATCGGCATCATCACCGGGTGCAGAACGTTGTAGAAACCGTCGAGGTTGGTGCGCAGCACCACGTCCCAATCATCATCGCTCAGCGCCGGGAACGCGCCGTCGCGGGTCAGGCCGGCATTCAGCACCACGCCGTAATAGGCACCGTGGGTTTCGACGTCGGCTTCGAGAATGGCTTTGCAGGTTTCGCGGTCGGCGACGTCGAATTGCAGGATGCGCGCCTTACGGCCCAGCGCTTCGATTTCAGCTTGAACGCCTTGCGCCTCGGTCACGCCGCTGCGGCAATGCAAGACGATGTCGTGCCCGGCCTGCGCGAGGCGCAAGGCAATGGCGCGGCCGATGCCACGGCTGGAGCCGGTGACCAGTACGAATTCAGTCATCGTTCGACTCCTTTGTCTGTTGCAGATATTGAGTGGCTTCGGGCGGGCGGAACACGTTGAGCCGGGCGCTGGCATGGATGCCGTCGCCGTGGATATGGCATTCGAAAACGCCCATGCCGTTGTCGTCTTCCAGCGAGCGCAGGCCATGAATGGACAGCTCGGTACCGGCAGGAAACGCTTCGACATTGCACTCGAATTTGCGTGTGCCGAGCAGAAAACCCAGCTCCACCGGATTACCTTTTTGTCGCGCGTGGCAACCGGCAAACGCGGCGACGCTTTGCGCCATCAGTTCGACGCCGACCCACGCCGGCAGGCTGCCGTTGGGCAGGTTGAACAGGCCTTCGGACTTCACCGTCAGGCGGGTAAAAATCTGTTCATCGTCGAAGCACTCAATGGCGTCGATCAGAATCATGTCGCCGGCATGGGGCAGCAGTTCGGCGAGCGGCCAGTCGGTCATGGGGCGTCTCCGAGAATCAGGCTGACGTTGTTGCCGCCGAAGGCAAACGAATTGCTCATCAGGTAGCGGGGAGCAATGGACGTCAGGCGTTCGCTGGCGGTCACCCACTTCAGCGCTGGCAGCGCGGGATCGGCATGACCGTCCCAGACGTGCGGCGGCAACGCGTGATCAGGGTTGTTGGCGCTCAGGCTCAGCCAGCAAAACGCCGCTTCCAGCGCACCGGCCGCGCCGAGGGTGTGGCCGGTCATCGGTTTGGTCGACGAACAGGCGACGCCTTCGGGAAAAAGCGTGGCGACGGCCAGACTTTCCATGGCGTCGTTGTGTTGGGTGGCGGTGCCGTGCAGGTTCAGATAGCTGATTTGCGAGGTTTGCAAATGCGCGCGGCTCAGGGCTTTCTGCATCGCTTGCAGAGCGCCGCGACCGCTCGGCTCCGGCGCGGAAATATGGTGCGCGTCCGAGCTGGCACCGGCGCCGAGCAGGGCGATCGACGGGCCGTCGTGAGCCTGTTTGCTCATGACGAACAACACCGCTGCTTCGCCGATATTGATGCCGTTGCGGTTGGCCGAGAACGGATTGCAGCGTTCGTCCGACACTGCTTCCAGCGACGAAAAACCGTTCAACGTCAGCTTGCACAAACTGTCGACGCCGCCGCACAACACCGCGTCGCACAAGCCCAGATCAAGCAGACGCTGGGCGCTCATCAAGGCGCGGGCACTGGAGGTGCAAGCGGTGGAAATCACGTACGCCGGGCCGCTCAGTTGCAGCCAGTCGGCGAGGAAATTCGCTGGCGCGCCGAGTTCCTGCTGACGGTAATCGTATTCGGCCGGGAACTGCTGCTCGCGAATGTAGTGCGCCAGGCCACGGCTGGCCTCGTCGATGCCCGAGGTGCTGGTGCCGAGCACCACACCGATGCGGTCGCGGCCGTAGGTCTGGATCGCTTGATCGATGTCATCGCGAATCTGTAGCGCCGCTTCCAGCAACAACTGATTGTTGCGGCTGCTTTGATCGGCAAGTGCTGGCGGGATCGGCGCCAATTCACCGTGTACAGCGGCCACCGGCAATTCACGCTCCGCCACCCAGCCGGATTCGCGGCGCATGCCCGAGCAGTCGCCGGCGAACAGGTTGCGCGCGACTTCGGCCTTGTCGCGACCCAGCGCGCAAATCACGCCGAGGGCATTCAGGTAAGCGGTCATGGCGTCGATTCACCGAGCGGAGAAACGCGATAGTGCGGGCCTTGGGGCAGGTTCAATTCGAAGCTCAACGGTTGTGAATAACGGATGTCCCAGCGCGCTGGCAGGGAACGTTGCCCGGTCTGCTGTTGGGCAGAAGGGTAATTGCGCAGCAGCTCGGCGGACGGGGTCAGGGCGAACAATAGCGCGGCGAACAGCTCGCGGGCCTCCGGGTTCGGCGGCAGCAGACCATCGGCCTGCCAGCGACCGTCGATCAATTGCTGACGCGCCTGGGGAATACCCAGCGGATCCATCATCGACCAGCGAATACCCGGGCCTTCGCGCTGGATCACCAGCAGCCAGTCCTGGCGTTGCTCGGCTTGCTGGCGCTCGATGTGCAGTTGCAACGGCAGCGGCAACGTCGGGTTGCCCGCCGGCAGCGGCGCCTGGCTGGCGCAACCGCTTAACAAAAATATTGCGCCGACCATCACCATCCGCAGCACTGCGGAAACTGTAGGAGTGAGCCTGCTCGCGATAGCGGTCATACATTCAAAATAAAGGTTAGCTGACCCACCGCTATCGCGAGCAGGCTCACTCCTACAGGTAATGGGGTACATCAGGAAGCCTCTGCCAATGGCTTACGCGCAACAACGTTCACCAACGTCTCTTCACGCTGCCCGAACGGTTTCGGTTTGAGCACCCCAAACCGCTCCAGCAAGCCAAAATCCTTCGACCGGCTCCACCACAAATACGGGTACGACACATTGCGCTCGGCAAACTCAAACCCTTGCCCGCGAATCATCTCTAAATACTGCGCCGCACTCTTCTGCACATGCATCGGATGGCGGAACAGCCAGCGAATCACCCAGGTATCAATGTAAGCCTCGGTCGATTCGGCAAATAGCAGATAACCGCCCGGTTTCAACACGCGATAAAACTCGGCCAGCGCTTTTTCCTGTTCAACCAGATGATGAAAGGTCTGATGACAGAACAGCAGATCAACACTCGCGTCCGGCACATTCAGCGTCGCGCAATCGCTGCCGATCAGCTCAACATCGAGGCCCAGACGCGCAGCTTCTTCGCCGCTCAACTCCAGGCTGTGCGGATCGGCGTCAACACCGATCAAACGCTGCGGCGCGAAGGTCTGGCGCAGGTGGCCGAACGACTTGCCCTGACCGCAACCGGCGTCGAGCAGCACCGGATGCTCCGGCAGCGCTTCGCTGAACAGTCCGCGCAAATCATTGATCGCCACGCGCAACACATGGTGCTGCCAGGTGTGGCTGCGCAGGAACCAGAAACCGAAGCGGGTTTCCTCGACGTAGCTGTCGCTCAAGTAATTCATGTGGCGTCCTTTGCACAGAGTTCGGAAATCATCTTCAAGCGGCGGCGGGCTTCACTGACGAACGGGTTGCGTTCGTCCCAGGCGTAACCGGCGAGGATCGAGCTGATCATGCGGCGGATGTCGGCCTGGCTGTCTTCATAAAAAATCACGTCCTGAAAGGTGCCGGCGTACCAGCCCTCAACGTAGCAGCGGAACGTATCGACGCCGCGTTTCAGCGGTTCGGCGAACTCGCGTTGCCAATCGACCGCTTCACCTTGCAACTGACGGTGCAGCACGGCGGCGGCCATGCTCGCCGAACGCATGGCGATGGTCACGCCGGAAGAGAACACCGGGTCGAGAAATTCGGCGGCATTGCCGAGCAAGGCAAAACCCGGCCCGTGCAGGGTTTTCACATTCGCCGCGTAGCCGCCGAGGGTGCGCGCCGGGGTGTCCCATACGGCGTTGTTCAGCACGCCGGCAAGGCTTGGGGTTTCAGCGATGAAGCTGCGCAGGCAGGCGTCGAGATCGCTGTCACGGCCCTTGAAGTGTGCTTCGGCCGCGACCACGCCCACCGAGCAGCGGCCGTTGCTGAACGGGATCGTCCAGAACCAGACATCGCGATGTTCGGGATGGGTGGTGACGAGGATTTTTTCGCGGTCGAAGGCCGGGTTGTCGATGTGATCTTCGACGTGGGTGAACACCGCTTGGCGCACCGGAAAATTCGACGGAGCTTCCAGATCCAGCAGTCGCGACAGGACACGGCCATAGCCGCTGGCATCAAGGACGAAATCCGCTTCGACGCGGTATTCACGGCCGTCCTCGCGACGCACGTCGAGTTGCGGTTTCGGCCGGTCGAAATCGACACTGACGATGGCATCGCCGTAACGGATTTCCACACCTTGCAGCGCGGCTTGGTCGGCCAGCAACTTGTCAAAGTCGGCGCGCTGCACCTGGAACGTGGTGGGCTTGCCGTTGGTAAAGGTGTCGCCAAAGTCGAAAGCGCTGTAGCGCTCGCCCCACGCGAAAGCAGCGCCGTTTTTACGCTGAAATCCGGCGGCATTTACCGCATCAAGCATGCCCGCTTCTTCGACAAAATCGAGGCAGTGGCACAGCAGGCTTTCGCCGATGGAGAAACGCGGAAAGTGCTGGCGTTCGATCACCAGCACATCGTGGCCCTGGCGTTTGAGCAGGGCAGCAGCGATGGCGCCGGACGGGCCGGCGCCGATGATCACGACCTGACGGGATTCCATTTCAACGATTGGCACGTGGACTCCGGGGCAGGTGGTTTTTGATGTCCAGCGGTGCACGGTGCAGGCCGATCAGCGCCGGCAGCAGCGTCGCCATCAGGCCCATCAGCATCAGCGCGAAGTACAGCGCCGGGGTGATGAGCTGTTGTTGCAAGAGCAAATTGAGAAAGACGATCTCGCTCAGGCCGCGAATGTTCAGCAGTACGCTTTCACGCCAGCGGCTGGCGCCTTCAAACGAGGCGCCGGCCCAGCCGAGGCCGAGCCAGTTGCCGAGCAGTTTACTGGCAATCGGCAACAGCAGCAGCGCCGCCCATTGCAGCGGGCCGAGGCTGGCGAGGGCGCTGTGCACGTCGATCTGCACAATGCCAAAGGTGAGGATCAGCGGGATCGCGATCCACGTCTGCAAACGGTTCATCCAGCGCGCCGGCAACGGCAGCACCAACGGGATTTTCAGCGCCGCCATGCACAGCAAATAACCGATGCCGAAAATCAGCGCGTTGAGTTTGTAATGCTCGGCCATCACCAGCAGCGCGAAGAAACCAAGGCTGTAGGTCAACGGTCGGCGCACGCCGAACAGGCGCAGCACCAACGGCACACCAGCGAGCCCCAGCGGCAGCAAAAGACTGCTCAAATGCAGACTGCCTTGGGCGAGGCCGAACAGTGTCCAGCAAGTCAGATCGATGAGGATCGCGGTTTGCACCAGACGCCGAGTGGCGGCGGGCGGGTAATCGATATGGCGCAAGTACAGGTACAGCACCGGAATCGCAGTAATTGCGAACACCAGGCCGATCGCCAGCGAGTTGAGCCACGGTTGCGTCGGCAGCAACCAATAAGCCGCCGCCAGCCCGCAGACGAATGGCACGAGAAAACTCGGCAGGGCGATTTTCACGCTCTGGCGATCCAGTTTCAGATCGATCACATCGCTGAGGATATGCCCGAGCAGCAAGGCAAAACTCAGGCTGTAGAGGTTTTTCAGCCACTCCGGCGCGATCAGTTCCGCACCGCTCAGTTGCCAGCCCGGTTCGATCCAGAAGTACATCAGCAGCGGCAGGCCGAAGCTCGCCAGCAGCAACTGGCTGACAATCGGGATCAGGCCGAAATATCGACCGACACGGGTGGCCACGGCGAACAGCGCCAAGGCCAGCAGCCAAAAGCCGACGACCATCACGCTGCCGACTCCGCGACGGTTGCCGTGTGGGCGTGACGCCCGGCCCACGGTGCGAGCATGAAACTGAAGGCCAGCCCAAGGCTGACCGACAAACCGAAATTGCTCACCGCCGGGGTGCTGGAGACCGCGAGCAAACCGAACGACAGCCACGTCGTCAGCGCTGCCAGCAAGGTGCCGAGCAGGCTCACTGCGGCGCCGCCAACCTGTTCACGCATAAGGATCGCGTAATCGACGCTGATCGCCGTCACCAGCAACAGGCCGAACAGGCTGAACAGGGTCAGCGGCTGACCGAGCCAGCCAAGACTGGCCAGACTGCACAGCGCCGCGAGCAAGGGCAGGGCGACGATGCGCAGCGCACCGCCGAGGCCGAACGGCAGCATCAGCACCAGCACGATCAATGCGCAGGAGGCGAGTTTCAGCTCCGCGGCGCTGATCTGCGTGGCGGCGAAAACGTCGTTCAATTCACCGAGGCGATCGACCAGTTGCACCCCCGGCAGATCCAGCGCCTGCACGCGCAACAGTGCCGGATTGTTCAGGCCTTGCAGGCTGGTCATCGCCGCCACGCCGTCTTCGGTCGGGCCGAGCCAGAGCGTGCGATAAGGTTCGCCGAGCGGGCCGGCTAGGGCGGTGTCGATGTCTTCGGCCGGCACGGTTTGCAGTTGTTGCAGTTCGCTTTGCAGCGCAGCGAGCGGCACGCCGAGGTCGAGCAGCGGCTGCCAGTATTGCGGCAGTTGGTTCAGCGCCTGGCGGACTTTTTCCTGCTCGCTCGGCGGGCTGACCAGTTGATCGAGGGCCAGATAGCCTTGCAGCTTGTCGAGGTTGACCAGTTGCTCCAGACGCTCGCTCAGCGCTGCCTGTCGCTCGAGCAATTGCTGCTGATTGGCGGCGCGTACGAGGAAAAACTGGCTGGTCGGCTGATAACCGGTGATGCGCGCGATGGTCTGCGCCTCATCGGTCAGACGCTGCGGCGCGCCGACCCATTGGCGAATGTCGTTCTTGCTTTGCAGCTGCACCAGACCGCCAACACAGAAGGCGATCAACAGCGCCAACAGCACTGGCGTGCGCACGCATTCGAGGAGTTTTTCCCGCAGCGTGATCAAGCGCTCAGCGAGCGTCAGCGGCCACTGCGCCGGGCGTAACTCGAGGTTGTTGAGCAGCGCCGGCAGCAGGCACACCGCTGACAGATAAGCACCGAGCAACCCGGCCGCGGAGAACACAGCGATTTGCGTCAGCGCCGGGAATGGCGTCCACGCCAGCGCGAGATAACCGATGGCGCTGGTGATCAGGCTCAAGGTCAGCCCGGACAGGGTCAGGCGCAAGGCCGGCCAACTGCGCCACGGCTTCAGGCTCCAGCTCTTCGACAGGTAGTGCAGCGGATAATCCACCGCCACGCCGATCAGACTGGAGCCGAGCACCAGCGTCATCACATGCATATGACCGAACAGCGCCACGCACGCGACAGCCCCGAAAAGCATGCCGACCAACACCGGCACAAATGCCAGCAGCACTCGCCAGCGACGAAACGCCAGCAGCAGCAACAGCAGAATGCCGACCGTTGCACCGCCGCCAACCCAGGTCATTTCGCGCGTCGCTTGTTGCTGACCGTTGGCCGCGTAAAGCAGACCGCTGGCGGCCAGTAATTGCACGTCATTTGTCGCCGCTTGTTCACGGCTGTGCTGCAGCAGATCCGCGACTTTCAGCGGCAGGTTCATGTCAAAAGCATCGCCAGTGGTGCGCGCGCGCAGCAGCACCCAGCTCTTGCCGTCGGCATCGGCAATCAACGCGCCGCTGCCGATGTCGAGTTGCACCGAACCGTGTTGCGGCTGGCTGTTCTGGATACGTCCGGTCAGGCCCAGCCAATCGTCCGGACTCGGCACCAGGCTGAAACCGCTGAACGGATCGAACAGCGCCTGCACCCGCTGATGAATAAACACATCGGGATGTTCGGTGAGCAGTTGCTGATCGTCCGCCGAGAGCATCGCCAGGCGTCCTTGCAGCAACTGCGTGCGCAGCGCCGGCAGATCCGCTTGCAGGTTCCACTGCACTTTCTCGAACAGACCGCTGGCCTGCCATTGCTCGCCGAGCTTCTGCGCCATGTTGACCGCTTGCTGGCGATCGGCGTGGCCGACCAGCACCAGCATTTCGCGATTCAAGGGCTCCTGCATGCGCTGTTCGGCGCGCAGTTCGAGGGCGTCCGGGTTAGTGCCGGGCACCAGCTCCATCAGGTTTGCCGACAGCGGCGCACCGTCGCGCCACTGCCAACCGGCCAGCGCAACGACTACCAGCAGCAGCATCAGAAACAGCCAGGGCAGCCTGCGTTCACTCGGCAAAGTCATGTTGCTCCGTGTCGCTCAGCGGTTGGGCGGCGCTGCTGTCCTGCATGCGCAGCACGGTGCTGTCGCCCTGGGTTTCCAGCAGTTCGATGGATTGCACCAAGGCGCCGCCGTCGATGTTGATCTGTTTGAACACTTGCTTGAGCAGCAGCGAACGCGGGGTCAGTGACAGTTTCCACTGCTGCGCGTCGCCGCTCAGGGCCAGTTCGAAATCCCGTTGCAGGCCGCTGCTGTCACCTTGCAGCACCGCGAGAAACAGCCGGTTCTGATCGGCCCCGGCGCTCTTGTTCGGCAGCATTTGCCAGCCATTATCGTCGCGGCGAGCGATGCCGTTGGCGGTGATGCGGTAGTCCTGCTGCAGCGGGGTTTTCAGTAGCCAGAGCAGGCCGTGATTCTTCGCCAGCACAAAACTGCCTTTGCTGATCAGCGGTTGCGGCAGGGCGCGCAGGTGTTTTTCCTGAATGAACTGGCCGTGGATCACGTCCGGTTTCGCCAGTTGTGCGCTGAGTTGTTGCAGGTCGAAGGCGTTGGCCAGCGCTGACATGGTCAGCAGCGCCATTACGCTCAGGCTTTTCACAAAAACATTCATCGCAGCATCCTTTCCACGGCGTCGGTGAAGACTTTCGGTGAAGCCAGCTGCATTTCGCGGCTGCTGACTTCGACGGCGACCTGCACCGAGCTGGCGCGGGTCAGGCGTTCGCCGCTGTGCAGGTCGGTGATCAGGTAATTGATCTTCAGACGGTTTTCCCATTCGACCAGACTGGCGCGCACATTCAGGCGCTGACCAAACACCGCGCCGCGCACGTAGCGCAGTTGCAGGTCGATAATCGGCCAGGCGAAACCGGACTCGACCATGTGCGTGTAGTTGTGGCCGATTTTGTCCAGCAGCGCACAGCGCGCGACTTCCAGATACTTGACGTAATGCCCGTGCCAAACCACGTGCATGGTGTCGACGTCAAAAAACGGCACGAGGATTTCGGTGTCGGCGTGAAGCACTCCGGCGCTACGCATGCAGCCTCCAGTGTTGAGCGGCGATGCGTTGCAGGCACAGGCGCAGTTCGCCTTCCAGCGCACGATCCTCGATGACCGGCGGGAAGTCTTTGGCCAACTCTTCGTGCATTGCCGCCAGCGACGGTGGCAGCGGTCGTGCGTCTTCGGCCTGACCGCGTAGCCACACGCCTTGATTGGCGGCGAGCAGGGTGGCGGCGGCGACTTGTTCGGTCAGCTCCAGCACGCGAATCGCATCGCGGGCGGCGATGGTGCCCATGCTCACTTTGTCTTGGTTATGGCACTCAGTGGAACGCGAGAACACGCTGGCCGGCATGGTGTTTTTCAGCGCTTCGGCAGTCCAGGCGCTGGTGCCGATCTGCACGGCTTTGAAGCCGTGGTTGATCATCGCGCGATCTGCCGGCGCGCCGGACAGGTTGCTCGGCAAACCGTGGTTGTAGCGCTCGTCGACCAACAGCGCGAGTTGCCGGTCGAGCAGGTCGGCGACGTTGGCCACGAGGTTTTTCAGGCTGTCCATGGCGAACGCGATGTGGCCGCCGTAGAAGTGCCCGCCGTGCAAAACGCGCTCGGCTTCGGCGTCGATGATCGGGTTGTCGTTGGCGCTGTTCAGTTCGATTTCAATGAACGACCGCAGCCAGTTCAGGCTGTCGGCCAACACGCCGAGCACGTGCGGGGCGCAGCGCAGCGAGTAGCGATCCTGCAAGCGATGCAGTGGCGCGGTCGGTGCGTCGATCGCCAGATCCTTGCGCAACCACGCGGCAACCTGCATTTGTCCCGGATGCGGTTTGGCGGCGAACAGACGTTCGTCAAAATGCTCGGGATTGCCCTGCAACGCGACGACATTGAGCGCGGTGATGCGTGTAGCCAGTTTCAGCAGATAATCGGCGCGGGCGAAGGCGAGGCAGGCGAGGCCGGTCATCACGGCGGTGCCGTTCATCAGCGCCAAGGCTTCTTTCGGGCGCAGCACCAAAGGTGTCCAGCCGAGTTCGCGATGCACATCGGCAGCCTGGCGGCGTTCGCCACGGAACATCACTTCACGCTCGCCGGAAAGTGTCGCGGCAACGTAGGACAGAGGGGTCAGATCGCCGCTGGCGCCGACCGAACCTTCTTCAGGAATCAGCGGCAGGATGTCGTATTCGAGGAACGCGTGCAGACGCTCGAGCAGTTCCACGCGCACCCCGGAAACGCCGTGACACAACGACTGCAAACGCGCCGCCAACACCGCGCGGGTGGCTTGCGCGTCGAGCAGTTTGCCGAGGCCGCAACCGTGAAAGGTGTAGAGGTGACGCGGCAACGCTTCGACGTGATGCAGCGGCACCGCGACCACGCAGGAATCACCGTAACCGGTGGTCACGCCGTAAATCACGCCTTCCTTGTCCAGCAGCGAATCGAGGAATCGCGCGCCTTTGGCGATGCGCTCGCGATACTCGGCGTCGCTCTGCAACTGCACGGGCGCCTGACGATTGGCCAGGGCCAGCACGTCTTCGATGCGCAAAGGGCGTTCGCCGAAGGTTACCGGCTCATGGGTTGGCGTCGTCATCGGTCTTCCAGAAAGGGTAAAAGTTGAACCATTGGCGCGGTGCTTCGAGGCAATAGTGACTCAGGCGCTGGGCATAGCGGGTGGCCCACTGATGAATGACCTGCTCGCGCTCGCTGCGCTTCCACGTTACCGCGTCGGCGAACGGTTCGAGGGTCAGGCGATAGTGACCGTCCGCTTGTTTCAGGCACATCAGCAGATTGACCGGGCATTTCAGCAGGCCGGCCAGCAGCCACGGGCCTTGCGGAAACGGCGCCGGGTGACCGAGAAAATCCACGGTCACGCTGCGCCCGCCGTGCAGCGGCACGCGGTCGCCGGCAATCGCCAGCCACTCGCCGCGCTCAAGACGTTCGTGCAGTTGCAGCATGATCACCGGGTCGAGTTCGCTGACCTGAATCAGGCGCAGATTGGTCGCTCCAGCCTCACCGAGCAAACGGTTGAATTGCTCGGCGTGCTTGGTGTGCACCAGCACGTTCATGGTGACCTTTTCGCCGATCTCCGCCAGTGCGCGGCAGACTTCGAGATTGCCCAGATGCGCGCCAACCAGCAGTTGCCCGCGAGTGCCACGCAACTGCGTGCGCAGCAGGGCCGGGTCGATGATTTCGATCTGTTCAATGCTGAGCTTGCCGTTCCACACGTCGAGTTTGTCGAGCATGGAGTCGGCGAACGCCATGAACTGACTGAACACGCGCCAGTGGCTCGGGCGCAAGTCATCGCGCTGGCTCCACTCGGCCAGACGTTGCTGGAATTGCCAGGCACTGCGCCGCGCGGTGCGACCGAACAGGAAAAAGTACAAAACGATGCCGTAGAGCAACGGGCTGAGCAGGCGTCGACCGAGGACTTTGGCGGCGAACGCGGTGAGTTTCATCAGCAGGAAGCTGCCGCGTTCTTCGCGGTCGGCCCAGTGCTTCTTGTCGGTTTCGCCGGTCATGCGCGCCACCGTCGCCAGAGGATCACGGGAAAGCGCAGCAACATGCCGAAGAACAGCCGTGTGTGCATGCTCGAAATCAGCGCGTTGTCGTGGAACAGGCGGAAGTGCGACACGCCGTCCAGCGGGTAATGCACGCTGGTTTGCAGCCAACGCATCGGCTGATTCCGCCAGGCCAGGCGGACGAGAATATCCGAGTCGAAATCCATGCGTTTGCCGACTTTTCTTGAGTCGATCACCGCCAGCGTCGGGGTCAGCGGATAGACGCGAAAGCCGCACATCGAGTCGCGGATTTGCAGCGACAGCGTATTGATCCACACCATGACGTGGGTCAGGTAGCGCGCGTACAACCGGCCCTTGGGCACGCTTTCGTCGAACAGTGGATAGCCGCAGATCATGGCGTTGGGATGTGCGCGGGATTCTTCAACGAAGCGGGCGACGTCGTGCAAGTCGTGCTGGCCGTCGGCGTCGACCTGCAAGGCATGGGTGAAACTCAGCAGCGCGGCTTCACGCAGACCGGTCATCACCGCACCGCCCTTGCCTTGGTTAGCGGTCAGGCGCACCAGATGCACGTTGTCGCGTTCGGCCAGAGCATCGAGGACTTTTGCGCAGGAGGGCTTGCTGGCGTCGTCGACCAGAATGCATGGCAGATCTTGCGCAAGCAGAGCATCGACCACGGTGCCTATCGCAGATTCGTGGTTATAAACCGGGATCACGGCGCAAGGGTTATGCATAACAGTTCTCCATTGGAAAACCGCGATCCCTGTAGGAGCGAGCCTGCTCGCGATTGAGTGCGCAGCACTCACCAAGGTCAATCATGCTCTACACCCAAAAGAATCCGCCCACTGGAGCACGTCGCCGTGTCATTGCGATAAGCGAAATACACCTTGCTGCGCTCCGGATCAAAACGCAGGTGCAGCTGAATTTCATCCCCCGGCCGCACCAGTTGCTGGAACTTCAGCACTTCCATCCCGGCAAACGGCCCGCTCAGATTCAGCAACTGCCGCCCAAGGTTCAGTGCCCATTCCACCTGCACCACGCCCGGCAACACCGGTGCCTTGGGGAAGTGACCACTGAAATAAGCCAGATCCGGCGGCACGCTCAGTTGCAAACTCCATTCACCCTCAATCTCGACCTGCGACAGCACTTCCGGCGCTTTCGGACGCGGCGCCATCAACAGTGCTTCAACCTCGGCCTGGGGCAGTTTGCCCTGGCTGTTCAGCGGCAATTGCCGCACCAACCGCCAGCGTCGCGGCAGGGCCAGAGCTTCACAGTGTTGGCGCAAATGCTGGCGCAAAGTTTCGGTGAGGCTGCGGCGGCCATGTTCACGCAACGCAAACAACCCCGAATCGCTGAGCACCAGCAGGGCGCCAAGGGACGCGCGGTTTTCCTGCACCACGCCAAGCCGCGCTTCGGCAACCCAGTCGTGAGCGACCAAGGCCTGTTCCAGCATCGGCAAAGAAATACGTTTTTCTTCGAGTTTGACGATGCGATCCAGCCGTCCCAACAACTCGAAACGACCATCGGCAGCAATGCGCGCCGCGTCGGCGGTGTGTTCGACATGGCCGGCAGGCAGATAAGGCGAAGCGATCAACAGCGCGCCCTCGCTGTCCTGGCTCAATTGGACACCGGCGAACGGTTGCCACAGTTGTTCACCCTGACGCCAGGCAATGCCGCCGGTTTCCGAGCTGCCAAGAATTTCCGTGGGCCATTGCTGCAAGCGTTGTTGCAGACTTTGCGCAGCCTCAAGCGGCAACGCGCCACCCGAGGAAAATACCCGCCGCACCGCGCTCAATGCAGGCCAATCAAGGTTGTCGCCCATGCGTTTGAGCAGCGCCGGGCTCGCGACCCAGGCGAAGGTCGGATGTTCGCGGCTGGCGCGCTGCATGTCTTCCGGGAAGGCCAGTTGCTTGCGCACAAACGGGCGCCCGGCGCACAGCGGCCACAGCACGCGAAACAGCAAACCATAGATGTGTTGAGTGGCGACGCTGCCGATGATGCCGGCTTTACCAAGATCCGCGCCCCACAGTTGCTCCAGCGCTTCAACTTCATTCGCCAGTTGGCGCAGGGTTTTGTCGATGCGCTTGGGTTCGCCGCTGGAGCCGGAGGTACACAGGCTCAGCTGACATTGATCGAGATTCAACACCGCAGCGGGCAATGCCGGCTGCTGAAAGTCAGTCAGGTGCGCGTCTTCGGCGTGATCGGTCAGCCACAGATCGACTTCGCTCGACCAGCGCTGGCGAGTTTGCGGCTGCAAGTCCGACGGCAACAACACGCTGACGCCGGCGCGCCACGCTCCGAGCAGGGCGATGGCGAGATCAGCGGCATCCTCCAGATGCACGGCGAGGTGCTTAACGCCCTGCGCTTGCAGGCCGGCGGCAACGCTCAGCGCCTGTTCGCACAGTTGCGCGTGATCGAGTGCCGGCGCAGCGCAAATTGCCCGCGCCGGCAGGGCCTTGAGCAATAACTGCTCAAGTTTTATCCAGTTCATGTACGGCCTCTTACCCGTTGTCGTATCAGCCATTCAATGGCAAACATCAGGCCGATCAATCCGTAGGAGATCAGGCCGGTGTACAACATCCACCAATTCAGCGGCGCCCACAGGGTCAGGAGGGCGGCGCACAAACCGTTGCAAAAGAAAAACACGCTCCAGGCCACGGTGACCTTGCGTGTGTAGCGAATCGCGATGTCCGGCAGCTCTGGCTCACGCAACCGCGCCAGTCGCTCGACCATCGGCGGCCCGTATTTCAGGCTCAGGCTGAATAGCACCAGCATGAAACCGCTGATCAGCACCGGGTACCAGCGCAGCAACAGCGGGCTGTCGAACAGCGCCAGCAACAGGCAGAACACGATCGCCACGCAAGCCATCCACAGGCTGCCGGGTTTGCGCTCGCCGGTCAGGGCGCGCGCGAGCCACAAGCCGCCCAGCAGCAGACCGAACTGCCACGGGGCGAAGTGCTCCATGCCGAAATACACCGCAAAGGGGTACAGCAGACCGGCCAGCAGCAGGCCCAGGCCGATCAATCGGCTCATGCGGCCGGTTGAACCAGACGGTAAACCGCCTCGACCACGTCACCGACGGTGCGCACGGTCTTGAACTCTTCGGCGGCGATTTTCTTGCCGGTCTGGCGTTTGATGTGATCGATCAGATCGACCGCGTCGATGCTGTCGATTTCCAGATCCTGATACAGGTTGGAATCCAGGCTTACGCGGGCCGGATCCAGTTCGAACAGCTCGACCAAGGCATCGCGCAGGGTGTTGAAAATGTCGTCACGAGTTTGCATGGTCCGGTCTCAAGCTGCCTGTTTTGCCGTGACGAAGGCCGCAAGGCTCGCCACGTTGGTGAAATGGTTGCGGGTGTCTTTGGCGTCGGCGTCGATTTTGATGCCGTACTTTTTCTGGATCGCCAGACCCAATTCCAGCGCGTCGACGGAATCCAGGCCCAGGCCTTCACCGAACAGCGTTTGTTCGTCACCGATGTCGTCGGCGCTGATGTCTTCGAGGCCGAGGGCGTCGATGATCAGCAGTTTGATGTCACGCACCAGGATAGGGGTGTTCAGTTCGCTCATCTTCGGCGAGCTCCTTGATAAAGTAAGAATGCAAATAATCGTTGAGCTTGCGCGAGGCTTGCGGGGCGGGCCCCTGCGCGGCGAAGGTCTGTGGATCTATATCGGCCCCGACCCGAAAACTGAAGTGCACACGGCGGCGCGGGATGCGATACCACGGCTCGGCTTTGGTCAGGGTGGTCGGGTTGACCTTGATGATCACGGGTGTGAGGATTTTCGCACCGCGCAGGGCAATGGCTGCGGCGCCCCGATGAAAGGCTGGCGGCTGTCCCGGCTGAGTGCGGGTGCCTTCGGGGAAAATGATCAGGCTCTGGCCGCTTTGCAAAGATTCTGCGGCGGCGTCGAGCATGTCCATGCTGCCGTCATTACTGATGTATTCGGTGCGGCGCAGCGGGCCTCGGGTGAAGGGGTTTTCCCACAGGCTTTTCTTCACCACGCAATTGGCCTGGCGTACCAGACCGATCAGAAACACCACGTCGATCAGCGACGGATGGTTGGCGATGATCATTTGCCCCGGTCGGCCGAGGCGTTCGGCGCCTTGAATGTCGTAGGTCAGCACGCCGGTGCGGGCCATGAACTGCACAAAAAACCAGAACAGCCGACTGACCATCTGCCGCGCGCGTTGGCGATGAACCAGCGCGTCGCCGGGCAGGCAGCCGAGAATCGGGAATACCACCAGGCGCAGGCACAGCCCGCCGAGCCCGAACAGGGCGAAGCTTGCGGCGGTGGCCAGCAACCGCCAGTAATAGACGTCGCGGTTTTTCTCGGTCACGGGTTGCGTTGCCAGGTCCATACACGATTTTTCCAGGCATGTTGGCAAAGGGTTTGCTGGCCGAGCAGGGTACGCAACAGATTGAGCGCGTGGGGCCAGTCCGATTTGGACAGTGCTTGCGGGGTGCTGTTCAGGGTCAGCCGCCAGTCGGTACCGGGGGTTAGCAACAGACCCAGCGCGTAAGGGAACGGCACGTCATCAATCCACTGCGAATAGGCTTGCGGCGGTTGCTCCTCGGTGATCACCAGCAACACGGCCGGGGCGCCTTCATTCAGCAGTGCCGCCGCTTCGAGCATGCCGTGTTCGAGGCCGTCGCCCGCTGCGGCGAGGGCGGTCATTTCGCTGGTTTCGCCGCGCATGATCGACCACAGACCGATGATCGCGTTATGCACTGACAGGCTGAACTGGGTGGGGGATAGCGGCTGGTCGGTGGCCAGATCGCTGAGAATTTCGTACGTACGTGGGGTTTCGCCGTGGCGCGAGACAAACACCAGCGGCAGGTTTTCCCGCCCGTCGGCCAGTGGCCAGCCAACGCTGAACGCCATCCGCGCCAGTCGACTGAGACGGCGCCGCTGCATGGCCGGTAAAAACGACACATCGGGCGCGGCATCACTGCTCTGAAGCACGACCGGTTGTCGGCTCCAGGCCTGCCAGGCGTCCACGCTGTCGAGCCCGGGAGCCCACGCGCGCCATTGGGCGATGTTGAAGTTGATCACGGACATTCATCCCGCCCCTGCGGGCTTTTGTTGACGCATTTAGCCACCAAAGCCGCAGCGGACTTGGCGTGGCGCTTGGCGCCGGGTGGCGCGCATTATCCCGGTGCGACGGGCGTGTAGCAAATGCTGGTTACATTTTGCGCAATGAAATGTACTGGCTGGTTCGCGGTAAAACTGTCATTTGGCCATTATCCAGATTGGCGAGGGCCTGTCTGTCGGGGATCTCGTCAATCGTCGGCAGTTTTTACTGAGACTGCAGACGGAAGTTTGCACCTGACTGTGTAGTCCATGTCCGATGAGGTAGCGAAGCGAGGCCGCGCGCATCTACACTCGGTCATTCTTTGATACACGGAGGTTTTGTCATGCGGCGCGTGGTGTTCAATCAGAAAGGTGGTGTAGGCAAATCCAGCATTGCCTGCAATCTGGCGGCGGTCAGTGCCAGCGAGGGTTATCGCACGTTGTTGGTGGATCTCGATGCCCAGGCCAACTCCACTCAGTATCTGACCGGGCTTACCGGCGACGACATCCCGATGGGCATTGCCGATTTCTTCAAGCAGACGCTGTCTTCCGGGCCGTTCTCGAAGAAAAACCAGGCGGATATCTACGAAACCCCGTTCGACAACCTGCACATCATCACCGCCACCGCCGAACTGGCCGATTTGCAGCCCAAACTTGAGGCCAAGCACAAGATCAACAAGCTGCGTAAGTTGCTTGATGAGCTGTCCGAGGATTACGACCGGATCTACCTTGATACGCCGCCGGCGTTGAACTTTTACGCGGTATCAGCGCTGATTGCCGCTGATCGTGTGCTGATTCCCTTCGATTGCGACAGCTTCTCGCGTCAGGCCTTGTATGGACTGATCGCGGAAATCGAAGAGTTGAAAGAGGATCACAACGAAGGTCTGGAAGTTGAAGGCATCGTGGTCAACCAGTTCCAGGCCCGGGCCAGCCTGCCGCAGCAGATTCTCGATGAGTTGATTGCAGAGGGATTGCCGGTGCTGCCGGTGTACTTGACCAGCTCGGTGCGCATGCGCGAATCCCATCAGGCCAGCACGCCGCTGATCCACCTCGATCCGCGACACAAACTGACCCAGCAATTTGTCGAACTGCACAACCTGATCGAAGGCCACTGATCCCCAGAACCACACAAATCCCCTGTGGGAGTGAGCCTGCTCGCGATAGCGGTGTGTCAGTCACATAGATGTTGGCTGGACGAACGCTATCGCGAGCAGGCTCACTCCTACAGTTGGATTTGTGGTGGGTCAGATACCCTGGCTACGCAGCCACGCCAGCAACTGCGGCAGCGGCAACGCGCCACTCTGCCGTGCCAGCTCTTTGCCGTTCTTGAACAGAATCAAACTCGGAATCGAGCGAATCCCCAACTGCGCCGACAACTGCTGATTCGCCTCGCTATCCAGCTTGGCCAACCGACACTTGCCCGCCAACTGCACCGCCGCCTGCTCGAACACCGGCGCAAACGACTTGCACGGCCCGCACCACTCCGCCCAGACATCTACCAGTAGCGGCAGATCACCCTTGATCTGACTGGCGTAATCGCCTTGCTTGAGTTCGAACGGCTTGTTCAGCAGCACCTCGGATTTGCAGCGCCCGCACTTCGGGTGGTCGTTGAGGCGCTCGGCAGGGATGCGGTTGAGGCCGTTGCAGGCGGGGCAGGGGATGAGGAGTGGGCTGGTCATGAGTGAATTCCGCAAGTGAGCTGATAACACCTAGTTGGAGACGTTTGCTCATATTTTCAATCGTGCAGACTCTCGCGTTGTGCCTAGGCTGAAAGCGACCAGGCGAGCCCGCTGGTCTGCTCAGCTGTATCGCAACTTGCGATATTTTTGGTTTGTGATTAACTCCCCATAGCAGAATGCGATAAGGATGTTGCATGCATGTGTTTAGTGAAAAACCCATTCGAGTGGCCAGGGAAAAATGGCCTCAGGCGGCAAGCGCGCTAGCGCAGTGGTTTCGTTTGGCAAGCAGAAGTTATCCAAAGGACTTCGCGGCAATGAAGTCGATATTTCCTGCGACCGACAAGGTCGGTGATCTCCATGTGTTCGACATTGGAGGCAACAAACTGAGGCTTATCGCCTTTGTCAGTTATCGATCTCAGAGGCTCTACATCAAGCATGTGTTGGACCATCGAGAATACGATCGGGGCAAATGGAAAGAGGGAAAACCATGAGTAGTTTGATCAAGACGGTTGCTGAGCACTGGGAGTTTGTCTCTCCATTGCTTCGCAAACCGAAGAACGAAGAGGATTACGATGCGTTGGTGCTGGCAGTCGACGAGATCCTCGAAATAACCGGCGATGACGAGTCGCATCCACTCACGAGTCTGGTGGATATCATCACTGACTGGATTGCGGAATGGGATCGCACGCATCACCCCATGGCCGAGGCAAGTGGCGAAGAGGTCCTCGGCTACATGATGCGCGAACATGGACTGACCCAGAGCGACCTGCCGGGTGTCGGTACCCAATCTGTCGTTTCCGAAATTCTGAACGGTAAGCGCAAGTTGAACCTGCGGCAGGTCCGCTGGTTGGCGGACCACTTCAAGGTGCCTGTAGACGTCTTTATCTAGCTTGCCTCACGAAGAACAACTAATCTCCAAATGCTTCCCCCACTCCGGAGGCCGCTCGGCATAACCTTCCATCCCCGGCTGCTCTTCAAACGGTTTGCTCAGCACCGCGTGCAGCCGGCGTACCTCTGAGTAATCCCCTTGCTCCGCCGCGTCGATAGCTTTTTGCGCCAAATAATTACGCAGGATGTACAGCGGGTTAACCGCGTGCATCCGCGCGCGGCGCTGTTCTTGATCAGGAACGCCATCGCGAGCAACCCGGGCGATGTAGCGTTCGCCCCAGGCGTCGAAGCCTTTGATGTCGACGAAGTCGTCGCGCAACTGAGCGACAGCCTGCTGAGGTGAGTCTTCGCCGAGTCGGCGGAAGAACAGCGTGTAGTCGACGCCGCTGTTTTGCATCAATTGCAGCAGATCTTCGAGCAGTTTCTGGTCGTCGTCTTCGGCGCTGGTGAAGCCGAAGCGGCGGCGCATCAGGTCGAGGTAGTGGGCCTGGAACAGTGGCAGGTACAAGCCGAGGGTTTCGCGCAGGGCTTCGACGCTGATGAATGGCGTCAGTGCCTGGGCCAGCGCGCTGAGGTTCCACTGGCCGACCGGCACTTGATTGCTGAACGAGTAGCGGCCCTGATCATCCGAGTGGTTGCAGATGAAGTTGGCGTCGAAGTCGTCGAGGAAGGCGAACGGGCCGAAGTCGAAGGTGATGCCGAGGATCGACATGTTGTCGGTGTTCATTACGCCGTGGCAGAAGCCGTAGGCTTGCCATTTGGCGATCAGTTCGGCGTTGCGCTCGACGATCTCGCGGAACATCGCCAGATACGGTTCCGGCTGCTCAAGGCATTCAGGGAAATGCATGGCCAGCACGTGCTCGCCGAGTGCTTTCTGCTGTTCGGGGCGTTTGGTGTAATAGAAATATTCGAAGTGGCCGAAGCGGATATGGCTCGGCGCCAGACGCAGCACCATCGCCGCGCGTTCCTGTTTTTCGCGCCAGACCGGGGTGTCGGAGCCGATCACGCAGGCTGCGCGCGAGGATGGAATATTCAGCCCGAACAGCGCTTCAGAGGCGAGGAACTCGCGGATCGACGAGCGCAGCACCGCGCGACCATCGCCCATACGCGAAAACGGCGTCTGACCAGCGCCCTTGAGGTGCAAGTCCCAATGCTCGCCCGCTGCATTGTAGACCTCGCCCAGCAGCAGTCCGCGACCATCGCCCAGTTGCGGCGTGTAGCCGCCGAATTGATGCCCGGAATAGACCATCGCGCGCGGCTCGGCATCGGCCCACAGCTTGTGGCCGCCAAACAGTTCGGCAAATTCCTCGGTTTCGGCGGTGGCTGGATCGAGATCCAGCAACGCCAGCGCCGCCGGGCTGGCAACGACCAGACGCGGATTGTCGATCGGCTCGGGCAGCACGTGGGCGGAAAACGCGTCACCGAGGCGGGCGAAGCGATTGTCGAAGGTCAGTTCGTCGAGGGCTTTCAAGGGCCTGCTCCAGCAGAATGTCCGAGCATTCTGCTGGGAATAGACCGGTTAGTCGAGTTTGGCCGGCGGCGGCTCTTGCAGCGGTTTCTGATCGTCGGCGACCGGCACGATGGTTTTCGTCTCCGGCTCGATCGGCACCATCTTGTATTCCTGACCGTGCAGATTCTTCAGGTACACCTCCATCTGCCGGAACGAGATGTTGATGTGCTGCTTCTTGAACTCGCGGTTGATGAAGCGGTTGACCTCATCGAGCACCGGGTTGCGGTCGCCGAGGTCGCGCACATGCATGCGCAACTCGTGGTCGAGGGTGCTTTCGCCGAAGTTGAGGAAGTACACGTGCGGCTCGGGTTCCTTGAGCACGCGCGGGTTCTCGCGGGCAGCCTTGAGCAGCAATTCCTTGACCAGATCGAGATCGGAGCCGTAATCGACGCCGAGTTTCAGCGTCACGCGGGTGATGGTGTCGGTCAGCGACCAGTTGATCAACTGCCCGGTAATGAACGTCTTGTTCGGGACAATGATGTCCTTGCGGTCGAAGTCGGTGATGGTCGTGGCGCGGATGCGGATCTTGCTCACCGTGCCCGACAGGTTGCCGATGGTGATGGTGTCACCGATCCGCACCGGGCGTTCGAAGAGGATCATGATGCCGGAGATGAAGTTCGCAAAGATCTCCTGCATACCGAAACCGAGACCGACCGACAGCGCCGCCACCAGCCATTGCAACTTGTCCCAACTGACGCCGAGGGTCGACAGCGTCGAGACGAAACCGACACCGGCGATCACGTAGGACAGCAGCGTCGTGGTCGCGTACGCGCTGCCCTGCGCCAGATTGAGCTTGGACAGCACGAACACTTCGAGCAAGCCCGGCAAGTTGCGCGCGAGGGCGAAGGTAATGCCGATGATGATCAACGCGCCGAGCATGTCGCCGATGCTGATCGGCACCATGCTCATGTTGGCACCGGTGCCGCTGGTGTATTCGTAGAGGGTGATGTTGTCGAGGTACGAGAACACCGAAATCAGATCCGACCAGACCCAGTACAGCGCCGCAATAAAGCCGCCGAGCAGGGCCAGACGGATCAGGCGCAGCGACTGTTCGTTGACCTTTTCGATGTCCAGCGTCGGCTCTTCGATCACCGCTTCGCCGTCGCCAGCCTCTTTCGCCGCCTGCCGTTTGGCCAGTGCGCGCTGGTAGGCCAGACGCCGTGCAGCAACGCTCAGGCCGCGAACGAAAGTGGCTTCGATCACCAGCCAGAACATCAGCAAATACAGGGTGTTGATCAAGCGGTCGCTGAGTTTCAGCGCGGTGTAGTAGTAGCCGAAGCACACCGCGACGAACAGGGCGATCGGCAGCACCGTGAACATCACGCCGACGGCTTTGCGGAACAGCGAAGTGTTTTCGTGGGCCGGGCTGCTGATCAGCAGGCGGCTGAGCAACCACGCCATCAAGGCGTAGCAGGTCAGTACCACCGGCATGCCGAGCACGTCGTCGGCGAGTGCCGCGGGTTGCAATTCGGCAACAGCGACAATCGTTACCAATGCCATGACCACCAGACCGAGCCGGCGGATCCAGCCGCGCAGGAATTCAACCTGCGGTTTCTCCCAACGGAAATGCAGTTCAGCCACGCCGGCCGGCGCGAGAATCCGGTACGCGGTGTAAAACACCAGCCACGCCTGCGCCATTTGCAGCAGCGCCGCGCCCATGTTGGCGTTCTGTCCGCGTGCGTCGATCTGCAAGGCCAGACCACACAGGGCCAGCGCCAGTGCAACCGGCATCGCCAACAGAATGTTGATCAGAATCGCCTGCGGCGTGTGCCACTGGCTGTCGCGTTTGAAGTGACCGATGTCCTGGTGAACCTTGTTCAGGCGCCCGTAGAGACTTTTGCGGCGCCACAACAAGGCACCGATCAGCAGCGCCAACGGCAGGAACAGCAGTGGTCGCTGGGTCAGACCATCAGTCAATTCGCTGAGGCTTGAAGCCCACGGCAGCGTGTCGACCTGACGCTTGAGGCGCTCCGGCACGCTGCGCATCCACTCCAGATCCAGCGGTTTGTTGCTCGGAATCCAGAACATCTGCTCGTCGAGGGTCGCGCGCAGACTTTGCGCGGTGCTCAGCAGTTGTTTCTGATTGAGTTGCAGGGTGATCGATTCGTTAAGCACCGCGCTCAGTTCGCGGTTCAGCCGCTCCAGCAGGTCGGCGCGGGTGTTGGCCAGATCCAGCAGGCTTTTGCGCAGTTGCGGGGTGACTTGTTCCGGCGGCTGGGTGGCGAGCAGATTGTCGACGTAGGTGGTCGGACTGCTGAGCAGTTCGCGCTGCTGGCTGACTTCAAACTGATACAGACGAATGTCAGCGATCTGATCGGCCAGGTCGCGGTCGACCTTCAGGCGCGGCAGCGCTTGTTTCTGTTTATAGAGAATCTTCGACAGCAGCAGGCTGCCCTTGAGCACGTTGATCTGCTCGTCGAGGGCGGAATCGCTTTGGGTCAGGCTGTCGAGTTGTTGTTTGGTCTGCAGATTCTGCTGGGTGACTTCGTTGAGGCGGTCGGTGCTTTTCAGCAGGTAGTCGGAGAGCTTGAGGTTGGCCGTGCTTTCGCTGGCGAGCAGGCTGCTGCCGCCGGCCTTCTGCGCTTCGATCGATTGCTGGGTCACGGTTTCCTGCGACTGCGCCAGACGCTTCTGGTTGATCAGGGTCTGCAGCTCCTGAATCTCGCGGTCGAGGCGGTCAGATTTTTCCGAGAGCAAGTCATGCTGGGCGTTGCCGAGATCCTGCAACTGGCTGTTGCCGGCCAGCTCCTGACGGCGCAACGGGATCAGCGCGTTCAGCGCGGCGAGTTCGGCGTTCAACTGGTCGCGCTGCTCGGCGCTGACGGATTTGCCCGCGTCCTTGCCGGACTTGAGGATGTTGTTGATCTGCTGAATGCGCGTCTGGCTGGCGGAGATTTCCGCCTGAGCGCGCTCCGGGCGCGTCTGCGCGGTGATGATCAGGCTGTTGGCGTCGGCCAGGGCTTTTTGCAGGTCACTTTGCTGAGTGGAGCGGTCGGTAAGGATCTGCTCCAGTTGCGTGATCGATTCGCGGGGGAAGCGCTGCGCCACCGGCACCACGGTCGTGGCTTTGAGGCGCGTCAGTTCGCGGGCGTTTTCGATGGTCTGCTTGGGCGCGGTCGCCAGTTGCTGCTTGAGGTCGATCAGCTTCTGCTCGTAATCACGCTGATTGTTCAGCTGATTGAGCGTGTTCTGCAGGACGGTTTGCAGGGTCTTTTTGTCGGCATCCGGCAGTTTGCTGTCGGCAAGTTTGTCCAGGCTGGCCTGGACGGCATCGCTGGACGGTGGTTCGGCGGCATACAGCGGGCCGACAGTAAGACTCAGGCCCAGCAGGGCCGCGGCGAAAAAGGAGCGCAGGGTAGGCATAGAGACCGGTCAAGCAAGTGATAGTGGACGCAGTTTAGAGGAAGAGTCCGGGGCCCGGGCGACTTCCTTCGGGGAATCTGACGCCCACTTTGCCGATCTTGTTCCCGTCCATGACCGCAACCGTCCAGTGGGTGTTGTTCCACTCGACCTGGTCGCCAACGATCGGTGCGCCGCCGACTTTCTGCGCGATGAAGGCGCCCAGGGTCATGTCCGGATCGATGCCCTCGGCCGGCAGGCCATACAGCGCTGCAACCGCTTTAAGCTGGGCGTCTCCTTCGAGCACAAAGTCGCCGAAGAAACGCAAATCGAGGCCGCGTTGTGGCGCCTGGCTGAACAGTTTTCCGAGGGCCGGCAAGTTGTGTTCATGGCCGATAACACACAGCAAATCATCGACTTCCAGCACCGTACTACCCGACGGATGGAGCAGTTGCTGACCCCGAAACAGGGCAGCGATGCGGGTGCCTTCGGGCATTTTCAGCTCACGCAGGGGTGAACCGATGCACCATTTCTCCGCGCCGAGCTTATAAACGAACAGCTCCCATTCGCTGGTGACATGGACTTCCAGCGCCGCCCGGGAAATCGGCGCAGGCTCCGGCGGCACCGTCACCTTCAACAATTTAGCGACCCACGGCAGGCTTGTGCCCTGCACCAACAGCGACACCAGCACGATAAAGAAGGCGAGGTTGAAGTACAGCTGCGCATTCGGCAGCCCGGCCATCAGCGGGAACACCGCCAGAATGATCGGTACCGCGCCGCGCAGGCCGACCCAGGAAATAAAGGCTTTTTCGCGGCCATGGAAGGCCTTGAACGGCAGCAGACCGACCATCACCGACAGCGGTCGCGCGAACAGAATCATCCACAGCGCCAGACCCAGAGCGGGCAGGGCGATCGGCAGCAAATCATGCGGCGTCACCAGCAGCCCCAGCACAAGGAACATGCCGATCTGCGCCAGCCACGCCATGCCGTCGAGCATGTGCAGAATGCCGTGACGGCTGCGCACCGGGCGGTTGCCGATGACCAGACCGCACAGATATACCGCGAGGAAACCGCTACCGTGCAAGGCGTTGGTCAGGGCGAACACCACCAGACCGCCGGCAATGACCAGAATCGGATAGAGACCGTTGGCCAGATTGATGCGGTTGACCAATTGCAGCATGACCCAACCGCCGCCGAGACCGATCACGCCGCCGATGCCGAACTCACGGATCAGATGTGTCAGCAGGCTCCAGTGCAAACCGGTCTGGCCGCTGGCGAGCATGTCGATCAGGGTCACGGTGAGAAACACCGCCATCGGATCGTTGCTGCCGGATTCGATTTCCAGGCTGGCCGTAACCCGTTCGTTCAGGCCTTTGCCGCCGAGCAAGGAGAACACCGCTGCGGCGTCCGTCGAGCCGACGATGGCGCCGATGAGCAGGCCTTGGATCAGGTTCAGGTCGAACAGCCATGCGGCGGCCATGCCGGTCAGCCCGGTGGTGATCAACACCCCGACCGTCGCCAGCGATAACGCCGGCCACAACGCCACGCGGAAACTCGAGACCCGTGTGCGCAAGCCGCCGTCGAGGAGGATCACCGCCAGTGCGAGGTTGCCGACCAGATAGGCCGTTGGGTAGTTATCGAAAATAATCCCGCCGCCATCAACCCCGGCGGCCATGCCGACTGCGAGGATAATGACCAGAATCGGGATGCCGAGACGGGAGGAGAGTGAGCTGACGAGAATGCTTGCACCTACCAGCAACGCGCCGATCAAGAACAGGCTGTTGATGGTCGTCGCATTCAAAGGCAGTACTCCAGAAGCGTAAAGACGGGCACAAACTGACCATGCAGTCTGCGTGCCAGCGATTCTAACCTGTTGAAATGTGATGCTGTCAAAAAGCTTTTTTCAAGATCAAAGGATCGCAGCCTGCGGCAGCTCCTACAGGGTGCACATCAATACCGTGTAGGAGCTGCCGCAGGCTGCGATCTTTTGCTTTTTCAGAGGCTAAACCGCCCAACCATGTTGTTCAGATCCAGCGCCAACCGCGACAGCTCATTACTCGCCGCGCTCGTCTGATTGGCCCCGGTCGCTGATTGCACCGACAAATCCCGAATATTCACCAGGTTACGATCTACCTCGCGCGCCACCTGCGCCTGCTCTTCCGCCGCGCTGGCGATCACCAGGTTGCGCTCGTTAATTTCAACAATGGCAGTGTTGATCGTATCCAGCGACATCCCCGCGCCGCGAGCAATGTTCAACGTCGACTCCGCGCGTTCGGTGCTGTTGCGCATCGAATCCACCGCGTGTTCGGTGCCGCTCTGAATGCTGCCGATCATCCGCTCGATTTCGCTGGTCGACTGCTGCGTGCGATGCGCCAAGGCGCGCACTTCATCGGCCACCACCGCAAAACCACGACCGGCTTCACCGGCGCGCGCCGCTTCAATCGCCGCGTTCAGCGCCAGCAGGTTGGTCTGATCCGCCAGACCACGAATCACATCCAGCACCTTGCCGATGTCTCGGGATTCATTGGCCAGATCACCGATCAACGATGCTGTGCTCTGCACATCGGCGCTCATGCGTTCGATGGCGCTGACGGTTTCCTGCACCAGATCACGACCATCGCCGGCCGAGGTCGTGGCGTTCTTCGAGGCTTCCGAGGTGCTCACCGCGTTGCGCGCAACTTCTTCCACGGCGCTGGTCATTTCGTTGACCGCGGTGGCCGCTTGTTCGATTTCGTTGTTCTGCTGCACCAGGCCGCGCGCACTTTCGTCGGTGACGCTGTTGAGTTCTTCCGCTGCCGACGCCAGTTGCGTGGCCGACCCGGAAATCCGCTGCAAAGTGTCGCGCAGCTTCGATTGCATCTTCGCCATCGCTGCCAGCAAGCGCCCGGCTTCGTCGCTGCCATCGACCTGAATCGGCTGCGTCAGGTTGCCTTCAGCGATGGTTTCTGCGGCTTCCAGTGCCTTGGCGATTGGCTTGGTAATGCTGGCGGTCAGCAACCAGGCGAACAACAACGTCAGCCCAGTCGCAATCACCAGCAGGGTGACAACCAGGTCGAACGCCGAAGAATATTGATCCGCCGCTTGCTGATTGGTGTCGACGGTTTGCCGGGTATTGATCTCCAGCAAACGGTTGAGCACGGTGTTGACCGCTTCGGAGTTGGTCAGCAAGTCGGTGTTGAGCAGGTTGCGCAGTTCATCCACCTGATTGTTGCGCGACAGGGTTCTCATCCGGTCTTCGATCTGGCGGTACTGGCTCAGCAACTGCACATATTGATCGTACGCCGCACGTTCGTCGGGGCTGCTGATAAACGGCTCGTAATCGCTCTGGGCCTTGCGGATCTGCTGGTTGCGCATGTCCAGCAAGTCCATGGTTTTCTGCTGCACGTCCGGTTCGCGGTTGACCAGCAAACGGTACGACAGCACACGCAGGCGCAGGGTCAGTTGGGTGAATTCGTCGAGGCTCTTGATGCTCGGCACGCTGCTGTTGGTGATGTCTTCGGTGGCGCCGCGAATTTTGCTCATCTGATTGAGCGCGAATACGCCGAGGATCAACATCAATGCGCCAATCAGGGCGAAACCGGTGAACGCCCGTGGGGCGATGTTCATATTGCGAAGGGACATGGAGGGTACCGAGAAGGGCCGCATCCATGCGGGCTAAAACTGCTGAATGGATGACTTATCGGTCATGCGACTAAAGTCTTGAGGGGCTGCGCGTATTTGTCGCAGAGGGCGCTCGGCGACGAAGTGCAGGAACAAGATCGGCAAATCACAGTCTTTAAAGCTCGCGGGAACGCTCGCCCGCCAGGAAAATCAAGGCCTTGCGCCGGTTTAACCCTGGCATCCGTGGTGACTTTTCTTTATCGTACGCGCCCTTTGAAAATGCCTGGAAGATCAAAATGTTGGAAGCATCCCTCAGCCAATTGGAACAGCTCGTCAGCGACCTGGTGCAGCAGAACCAGACCCTCGCGCAAACCAATCAGAACCTGTCCACCGAACTGGCTCAGGCCAAGGATGAAAACGAAAGCCTGCAACTGAGCCTGATGGAACAGGAAGAAAAGCACGGCACCACCGCCGCCCGCATTCAGGCGCTGGTTGATCGCGTCAACGCCGGTCCCGTCAGCGCATGAACCACGGCACAGCAGGGGTAAAAGTCATCTCCATTCTCGGGGAGGACTATTCGATCAAGGCACCGGCCGGGGAAGAACAGACCCTGCTGGACGCAGCATTGATGCTTAAAGCCGCTTTGGCCGACACCAAACGCAAATACCCGACGCTGATCGGTGACCGCTTGCTGGTGCTGGCCGCGATGAATCTGTGCTCGCAGCAGATCGACATGAAGAAGCAGCATCAGGAAGAACTCGACCGTTACCAAGAGCAAGTCAGCGCCACGGTCGACACCATCGCCAAGACCATCAATCAGGGTTGACGGCGTTGCGCACAACCAAAGAATAGATTGTCGATCGGGTTGTATACAATCGGCACGGCTGTTGCATTGCTTCCGCCACTTATTCTTTGGGGGTGCTCCATGCAGTTGTGGCGACGCAGTATCCAATGGCAACTGATCCTCAGCATGGGCACTGCTCTGCTGGTCAGTATCCTGATCGTGGTTGGCATTTATACCCTGGTGGTCAACCGTCTCGCCCAGAGCTATCTGGTCGAACAAGCCTTGCCGTCGAGCATCGAAGCGACGCGCAACGACATCGAACGCATCCTCGTCCAGCCCCTCACCGCTGCCAAAGACATCGCCAGCAACACCATGGTGCGTGACTGGTTGGCGTCTGGCGAAGACAGCAGCAAAACGGCGGGCTTCGCGCAGTATCTGGAAGGCATCCGCGCCGAACACAAGGCTTTTACGGCTTTGATCATCGGCACCGAATCCAATCATTACATCACCGAAAAAGGCCTGGATCGCACCCTCAGTCGAAGCAAGCCGGCCGATGCCTGGTTCTATTCCTTCCTCGACAGCAACCAGTCGCGCACCCTCAATATCGACAACGATGGCGCCACCGGAGAATTGGCACTGTTTATCGATTTGAAGGTGGAGCAGGCCGGCAAAGTGGTCGGTGTGGCCGGTCTCGGGCTGAGCATGAAAGAGCTGTCGGAGCTGATTCACAACTTCAGCTTCGGCGAGCGCGGCAAGGTCTATCTCGTGCGTTCCGACGGTTTGATTCAGGTGCATCCTGAAGCGCAGTTCAGTGGCAAACGCACGCTTACGGAGCAGATTGGTGCTGCGGCAGCGCAAGCGGTCATGGGTCAAAAAATTGCCACGAACAGTAGCTTCCAGCGTGATGGCGAAGACTATCTGGCCTTCAGCCTGCCGTTGCGTGATCTGGGCTGGACGCTGGTGGCCGAAGTGCCGCAATCGCAAATCTACGCCGAAGCGCGCAAAGCGATGTGGATGAGTGGCGGCATCGGTCTGGCTGTAGCGCTGGTGTGCCTGGCCTTGGTGGTGTGGCTGGCGCGCGGGCTGGTGCGACCGATTCGTCAGGTAACAGCGGCGCTGGTAGCAATCGGTAGCGGCGGGGGAGATTTGACCCATCGGTTAGATTCCAGTCGCGCCGATGAGCTAGGTGATCTGGCGCGCGGCTTCAACCGCTTCCTCGACAGTCAGCGCGGAATGATCGCGGAAGTGCTGACCACCAGCGAGCGTCTGCGCACGGCGGTGGGGCAAGTGGCGAAAGTGGTTGAGAACACTGCCGAGCGCTCCGGTCGTCAGCAGGAAATGACTGACATGGTTGCCACCGCGGTTCACGAAATGGGCCTGACGGTTCAGGAAATTGCGCAGAACGCCGGCAACGCGGCGCTCGCATCGCAGACTGCGCGGGATGAAGCGATGCAGGCGCGGGAAGATGTTGGCGGGTCGATCCGGCATATCGAAAGCATGTCGGACGAAATTGGCCTGGCGGCGGGCGCAGTGGGTGAACTGGCGCATCAAGTGGCATCGATTGACTCGGTGTTGGCGGTGATTCGCGGGGTGTCTGAGCAGACGAATTTGCTGGCGCTCAATGCGGCGATTGAAGCGGCGCGTGCCGGGGATATGGGGCGTGGGTTTGCCGTTGTTGCTGATGAAGTGCGCACGTTGGCGCGGCGGACTCAGGCCTCCACTGACGAGATTCAGCAAATGATCGGCAGCCTCAAGCAGGGTGCGGAAAACGCTGTGTCGTCAATGCGTACCGGGCAAGCGGCGACGGGTACCGGGGTTGAGTCGAGTCAGCGTACGGGCGCTTCTTTGACCGCGATTACCGGGCAGGTCGAGCGCATCAGCGACATGAACCATCAGGTGGCGACGGCGACCGAGGAGCAGTCGGCGGTGACGGAGGAGATCAACCGCAACGTGCAGGGGATTTCCGATCTGGCGCGGGCGACGGCGGGGGAGGTTCGCGCTTGTCGTGAGGATTGTCAGATGTTGCAGAAACTGGCGGATGATCTGGCGCGGCAGATGGGTGGGTTCAGGTTGAGTTGAGTGTTGAGCCAGAAAAGCCCCTCACCCTAGCCCTCTCCCGGAGGGAGAGGGGACTGACCGAGGTGTCTTTTGCTATACATCGACCTGAAAACGCCAGTCGATTATGGATTCGGTGAGCCTCTTTCAGGTCGATGGAGTATCAACCATCCCCCGGTCGGCCCCCTCTCCCTCCGGGAGAGGGCTGGGGTGAGGGTAGCTTTTCAGAACCACGCATCCTGCATCGCCAGGCACGTATCATCCCGCGCCTCCAGCAACGCCAATTCATGGTGGCATCCCGGCACTTCCCACGTCAGAAAATACCGCGCCGCCTGCAACTTGCCTTTATAGAAGTCAGCATCGGCCGCATTGCCCTTGGCCAAGCCTTCCTCCGCACGAATCGCCTGTTCCAGCCAGCGCCAGCCAATTACCGCGTGCCCAAATACCTTCAGGTACAGCGCCGAGTTCGCCAGGCTGCTGTTGACCTTGCCCTGCGCCAGATCCGTCAGCAAACCAATGGTCACGGTTTGCAGGCGTGCCACCAGTTTTTCCAGTGGCTCACGCAGTGCTGTCAGCGAATCGTGCGCAGTCGAGCGTTCGGCCGTATTGGCAATCAGGCGAATCAGCTGCTTCAGCCCCGCGCCGCCGTTCTGCGCCAACTTACGCCCAAGCAAGTCCAGCGACTGAATGCCGTGGGTGCCTTCATGGATCGGGTTCAGACGGTTGTCGCGGTAGTACTGCTCGACTGGATACTCGCGGGTGTAACCGTGACCGCCAAGAATCTGGATCGCCAGTTCGTTGGCTTTCAGGCAGAACTCCGATGGCCAGGATTTGACGATTGGCGTTAGCAAATCCAGCAATTCCTGCGCTTGTTTACGCTCGGTTTCGCTTTCAAGCGTCGTGGTGTCATCGAACAGGCGAGCGGCATACAAGCCGAGGTCAAATGCCCCTTCGACGTAGGATTTTTGCGTCAGCAGCATGCGTCTTACATCAGCATGCTGAATGATCGCCACGGGCGCGGTAGTCGGATCCTTGCTGTCCGGCACTCGACCTTGCGGACGTTCGCGGGCGTACTCCAGCGAGTACAGATAACCGGCATAACCAAGCATCACTGCGCCCATGCCGACGCCGATCCGCGCCTCGTTCATCATCTGGAACATGTAGCTCAAGCCGCGATGTGGTTCGCCGACCAGATAGCCGACACACTCGCCGTTATCGCCGAAATTCAGTGCGGTGGAGGTGGTGCCGCGCCAGCCCATCTTGTGGAACAACCCGGCCAGCAGCACGTCGTTGCGTGGGCCGAGAGTGCCGTCATCGTTGACCAGAAACTTTGGCACGATGAACAGCGAAATGCCTTTCACCCCCGGCGGCGCGTCCGGCAGTTTGGCCAAGACCATGTGCACGATGTTTTCCGAGAGCGGGTGATCGCCGCCGGATATAAAGATCTTGTTGCCCTTGAGGCGATAGGTGCCGTCAGACGCTGGCTCGGCGCGTGTACGAATATCCGACAGCGATGAGCCGGCGTGGGGTTCGGTCAAAGCCATGGTGCCGAAGAAGCGGCCGTCGATCATCGGTTGCAGGAAGCGCTTTTTTTGCTCTTCGGTGCCGAAGCTTTCGATCAGGTTCGCCGCGCCCATGGTCAGGAACGGGTACGAGGTCGAAGCAGCGTTGGCCGACTGGAAATGCGCGAAGCAGGCTTGCGACAGCAATGTAGGAAGTTGCATGCCGCCGGCGTCGAAACTTCTCGCGGCGTTGAGGAATCCGGCTTCAAGGAAGGCATCCACCGCCGGTTTCACTTCGGGAATCAGAATCGCCTGACCGTCTTCATAGCGCGGCTCGTTTTCGTCGCCCTTGCGGTTGTGCGGGGCGAAGTACTTCTCGGCGATATTGCGCGCGGTGCCGATAGCAGCGTCGAAGGTCTCGCGGTTGTGTTCGGCAAAGCGCTCACGCCGGGTCAGGCCCTCGGCATCGAGGACTTCATACAGCTCGAAAGCCAGATTGCGGGAACTGAGCAGCGTCTCGGACATGGCGGCCTACCTGAAATTGGGGTTGGGCCGAGTCTAGGCGTGCTGATAAAGGCTGAACAGGATGATTGATGGGCGTGATACAGAAGCAAAAGATCGCAGCCTTCTGTAGGAGCTGCCGAAGGCTGCGATCTTTTGATCTTTTGATCTTTTGTAGGAGTGAGCCTGCTCGCGATAGCGGTGTGTCAGTCAAACAAATGTGTCTGATAGATAGCTATCGCGAGCAGGCTCACTCCTACAGGGGATTTCATTCCAGGCGACCATTGCGGCCGCCCGGATTTACAGCGGTTTAGCCGATAGTCATCAAGCTGGCATTACCACCCGCCGCCGCAGTGTTAACGCTCAACGCGCGTTCAATCACCAGACGCTCCAGGGCAATGTTGGTCTCGCCCTGAGACAAGCCCTGAACCCCAACAATCGCGCCGGCACGCTTGGCAATCTGCTGGCAAACGCCGCGCAACTGGTCGGAATGGCCGTGATGCAGAACCGCATCAAACACCACTTCGTCTTTATTCCAGTCAGCTACCAGCTTGATACGCGTCTGAATCTCCTTCGGCAAGCGTGCGAACAATGCCTTGCTGATGTCGGACTCCGGCCATACCGCCGAACCGCCTACCGCCAGCACCGCCGCCAGTTGCGTCAGCAAATCACCTTCAACCTCGGCCAGGCACAGCACGTGCTCGCGCGGCAGGATCGCGTAGCTGTTTTTCTCGCCGGTCGGGCCGGCCAGCACGCGAGTGATGCCGCTCTGCGATTGCGCCGCGTACTGCACGCACAGGGTGCTCAGGTCGGCGTACTTGTTGCTTTCAGCCCAGGCTTTCAGGGCGTTCAGCGGTTTGCTCATAGCGTCGCGCAAACGAACGTCCGGGGCGATAACCGCATCACCGCGAGCGAAGGATTGTTCGATGGCGTCCGTAGGACGTGTTGCCAGCAAACGGTACAGGTACAGCGGGCCACCGGCTTTCGGGCCAGTACCCGACAGGCCTTCGCCGCCGAATGGCTGCACGCCGACCACGGCACCGACGATGTTGCGGTTAACGTAGACGTTACCGGCGTTGACGTTGTCGATCACCTTGGCGATGGTCTCGTCGATCCGGGTGTGCACGCCCAGCGTCAGGCCATAACCGGAAGCGTTGATCTGAGCGATCAGTTGATCGATCTCTTTACGCTTGTAGCGCACCACGTGCAGCACCGGGCCGAAGATCTCGCGTTGCAGCTCGTCGAAGCTTTCCAGTTCGATCAGGGTCGGCATGACGAAGGTGCCGCGTTTGACCTCTTCGGTGTCGGCGATCGCCACCTGGTAAACATTGCGACCTTTGTCGCGCATGCCCTGGATGTGCTTGTCGATGCCAGCCTTGGCTTCGGCGTCGATCACCGGGCCGATGTCCACGGACAGGCGCTCCGGGTTGCCGAGACGGCTTTCCGCCATGGCACCTTTGAGCATTTCGATGACACGATCCGCGGAATCTTCCTGCAAGCACAGTACCCGCAGCGCCGAGCAACGCTGGCCAGCGCTGTCGAACGCCGACGACACCACGTCGATCACGACTTGTTCGGTCAGTGCCGAGGAGTCGACGATCATCGCGTTCTGCCCGCCGGTTTCGGCGATCAGTGGAATCGGACGGCCCTGGCTGTCGAGACGGCCAGCAATGTTGCGTTGCAGCAGGCGCGCGACTTCGGTGGAACCGGTGAACATCACGCCTTTGACGCGCTCATCACCGACCAGACCGGCACCGACAGTTTCACCGCGCCCCGGCAGCAGTTGCAGCACGCCTTCCGGGATCCCGGCTTCGAGCAGCAAGCGCACGGCTTGAGCCGCCACCAGCGGAGTTTGCTCGGCAGGTTTGGCCAATACCGGGTTACCGGCAGCCAATGCCGCAGCGACTTGACCGCTGAAGATCGCCAGCGGGAAGTTCCACGGGCTGATGCACACAACCGGGCCCAATGGACGGTGGGCGTCGTTGCTGAAATCGTTGCGCGCTTGCACCGCGTAATAACGCAGGAAGTCGACGGCTTCGCGGACTTCGGCGATGGCGTTGGCGAAAGTCTTGCCGGCTTCGCGAGCCAACAGGCCCATCAGAGGCTGGATTTCACCTTCCATCAAATCAGCGGCACGTTCCAGAATCGCCGCACGTTCGGCGGGCGGGGTGGCCTGCCAGATCGGTGCTGCGTTCAGCGCGCATTGAATCGCGTTGTCGACGTCTTCGACGGTGGCTTCCTGAACGTGACCGACCACATCGCGGTGATCCGCCGGGTTCAGCACGGCTGCCGGGGTTTCAGTGCTGGAAGCGCAACCGAGCATCGGCGCAGCTTTCCAGTCGGTGTGGGCAGTGGCGAGCAGGGCGCAGGACAGCGAAGCCAGACGATGTTCGTTGGCCATGTCGATGCCGCTGGAGTTGGCGCGCTCGGCACCGTACAGATCGCGCGGCAGTGGAATGCGCGGGTGCGGCAGGCCGAAACCACCTTCCACGGTCGCCATCTGCTCGATCTGCGCCACTGGATCGGCCACAAGCTCCTGAATCGAAATCGACTGATCGGCGATGCGGTTGACGAACGAGGTGTTCGCGCCGTTTTCCAGCAAGCGACGTACGAGGTACGCCAGCAATGTTTCGTGAGTACCGACCGGTGCGTACACGCGGCACGGACGGTTCAGCTTGCCGTCGGAAACTTTACCTACAACCTGCTCGTAGAGCGGTTCGCCCATGCCGTGCAGGCACTGGAATTCGTACTGGCCGGGGTAATAGTTCTGACCGGCAATGTGGTAAATCGCCGACAAGGTGTGGGCGTTGTGCGTGGCGAACTGCGGGTAGATGACTTCCGGCACCGACAGCAATTTGCGTGCGCAAGCGATGTAGGAAACGTCGGTGTACACCTTGCGGGTGTAGACCGGATAGCCTTCCAGGCCTTCGACCTGAGCACGTTTGATTTCGCTGTCCCAGTACGCGCCTTTCACCAGGCGGATCATCAGGCGATGACGGCTGCGACGGGCCAGATCAATCACGTAGTCGATCACATACGGGCAACGCTTCTGATAAGCCTGGATGACGAAACCAATGCCGTTCCAGCCAGTCAGTTGCGGCTCGAAGCACAGGCGCTCAAGCAGATCCAGCGACAGTTCGAGACGGTCGGCTTCTTCGGCGTCGATGTTCAGGCCGATGTCGTATTGCTTGGCCAGCAGGGTCAGCGACAGCAGGCGCGGGTACAACTCGTCCATCACACGCTCGTATTGCGCGCGGCTGTAACGCGGGTGCAATGCCGACAGCTTGATGGAGATGCCCGGGCCTTCATAAATCCCACGACCGTGGGACGCTTTGCCGATCGAGTGAATGGCTTGTTCGTACGACGCCAGGTACTTCTGCGCATCGTGTTCGGTCAGCGCCGCTTCACCGAGCATGTCGTAGGAATAACGGAAGCCCTTGGCTTCGAACTTGCTCGCATTGGCCAGCGCTTCGGCGATGGTTTCGCCGGTGACGAACTGCTCGCCCATCAGGCGCATGGCCATGTCGACGCCCTTGCGGATCATCGGTTCGCCGCTCTTGCCGATGATGCGGCTCAGCGACGAGGTCAGGCCGGCTTCGTTGTGGGTCGAGACCAGTTTGCCGGTCAGCAGCAGACCCCAAGTGGCGGCGTTGACGAACAGCGACGGGCTGTTGCCCAAATGTGGATGCCAGTTGCCGGTGCTGATCTTGTCGCGGATCAGCGCATCACGAGTGCCCTTGTCCGGGATACGCAGCAGCGCTTCGGCCAGGCACATCAGTGCCACGCCTTCCTGGGACGACAGGGAAAATTCCTGCAGCAGACCCTGAACAATGCCTGCACGACCGCCAGCGCTTTTCTGGTTACGCAGTTTTTCCGCGATGGAGGCGGCGAGTTTGTTGGTGGCTTCAGCCATGGCGACTGGCAGGCGAGCCTGCTCGATCAGCATCGGCACGACTTCCGGCTCAGGGCGACGGTAAGCGGCAGTGATCGAAGCGCGCAGAACGGACTGCGGCAGGATGCTTTCAGCGAATTCAAGGAAGCACTGGTGAGCGTGATCGTTGTGGACTTCGCCCGCCTCATCGGCGTCCTTGGCGGTCAAACCGTTCAGCTCGGTCAAGGTTGCACCACCCTCGAGTTTCTCCAGGTAATTGAAAATTGCCTGCTTGATCAGCCAGTGCGGTGTGCGATCAATCGAGGTCGCGGCAGCCTTCAGGCGCTCGCGGGTCGGGTCATCGAGTTTGACCCCAAGGGTGGTGGTAGCCATATTTTTATCCTCATGGTTGCCACAGTTGCGTGGCATCAGCTGGCCGCAAGATTAGCCGTGCGCCGAAAGAGGTGCAACCGGGTGCAACCCTTTTTTTGCCGGAATAATAAGCAGCTCGTCAGGAATTATTTTCTGGTACGAAAGTACTGCTCCTGCTTGGTGCTTTTGCTTCTAGCAAATGGCCATGACTGCCACAAAAGGGAGCAAAAACGCGGTGATTGTCGATAAAACCGACTAGGTGCAACTTATTCTCACGAAACTGGTTGCACCTCTTTTGCTTTGTTGCATAGGATTCGCGCCCAAGGTGCAACCGGGAAAATAGTCCGGTGTATCGGCTGATGGCTTTCCTGGGGAAACATCAGTCCTAAATGCGCGGGATCCCGAATCGTCTGCCAAACGTCGTCGTTTGCGCGCGGTTCATCACCGCCGCTACATAAAAACAAAGCCAGGGCGTAACTTAATGAGCGTTAGCAATCCAACCTTGATCACGTTCGTGATCTACATCGCAGCAATGGTGCTGATCGGCTTGATGGCCTATCGCTCCACCAACAACCTTTCTGACTATATTCTGGGCGGCCGCAGCCTGGGCAGCGTCGTCACCGCGCTATCCGCCGGTGCGTCCGACATGAGTGGCTGGTTGTTGATGGGCCTGCCAGGCGCCATCTACATGTCCGGTTTGTCCGAAAGCTGGATCGCCATCGGCCTGATCGTCGGTGCTTACCTGAACTGGCTGTTCGTTGCCGGCCGTCTGCGTGTGCAGACCGAGCACAACGGCGACGCCCTGACCCTGCCAGACTACTTCGCCAGCCGTTTCGAAGACAAAAGCGGCCTGCTGCGGATTATCTCGGCGATCGTGATTCTGGTGTTCTTCACCATCTATTGCGCTTCCGGCATCGTTGCCGGCGCCCGTCTGTTCGAAAGCACCTTCGGCATGTCCTACGAGACGGCGCTGTGGGCCGGTGCTGCGGCGACGATTGCCTACACCTTTATCGGTGGTTTCCTCGCGGTAAGCTGGACTGACACCGTTCAAGCGACCCTGATGATTTTCGCGCTGATCCTCACGCCGATCATCGTGCTGCTGGCCACCGGCGGCGTCGACACCACGTTCCTGGCCATCGAAGCGCAAGATCCAAGCAACTTCGACATGCTCAAAGGCACCACTTTCATCGGCATCATCTCGCTGATGGGCTGGGGTCTGGGCTACTTCGGCCAGCCGCACATCCTCGCGCGTTTCATGGCGGCGGATTCGGTGAAATCGATCGCCAAGGCGCGTCGCATTTCCATGACCTGGATGATCCTGTGCCTGGGCGGCACCGTGGCCGTCGGCTTCTTCGGTATCGCGTACTTCTCGGCGCACCCGGAACTGGCCGGCCCTGTCACCGAGAACCACGAGCGTGTGTTCATCGAGCTGGCGAAAATCCTCTTCAATCCGTGGATTGCCGGTGTACTGCTGTCGGCCATTCTGGCTGCGGTGATGAGCACCCTGAGCTGCCAGTTGCTGGTGTGCTCGAGCGCCCTGACCGAAGACTTCTACAAAACCTTCCTGCGTAAATCGGCCTCGCAACTGGAGCTGGTCTGGGTCGGTCGCGCCATGGTGCTGCTGGTTGCGTTGATCGCCATCGCACTGGCGGCCAACCCGGAAAACCGCGTACTGGGCCTGGTGTCCTACGCTTGGGCCGGTTTCGGTGCTGCGTTCGGTCCGGTTGTGCTGATCTCGGTGATCTGGAAAGACATGACCCGCAACGGTGCACTGGCCGGCATCGTGGTTGGGGCCGTCACCGTGGTGGTCTGGAAGCATTTCGAACTGCTGGGTCTGTACGAAATCATCCCGGGTTTCATCTTCGCCAGCCTGGCCATCTACTTTGTCAGCAAAGCGGGCGAACCGACTCGCGGCATGGTTGAGCGCTTCGAAGCAGCGGAAAAAGATTTCAATCTGAACAAGTAATGCGCTGAGCTACGGCTCACCTGAAAACGGCCCGTTTCCTACAGGAGACGGGCCGTTTTTTTGTGCCTGTGATTCCTCATTCACCGCAGTCCCTGTAGGAGTGAGCCTGCTCGCGATAGCGGTCTGACATTCAACATTGATGTCATATGACACAACGCCATCGCGAGCAGGCTCACTCCTACAGGGATCTGCTGTGGGGTTGAGGGATTTGTCTGTAGTCGTTTGCGCCAATTTTCTGTGGGTTTTTCGACAACAGAAGTAGGGCAAATCTGATTTTTCCGTCCCCCACTCAACACCCCTTGCCCCTCATGCAGAATCGCCCGCCCTCACTCTGCAGAGACACATCGGATGTTCGCGCCTGCCAATCAACCGCGTTTCACGTTGACCCTCGAAGGCGCCCAAATTGACCTCAAAGTCCTTGAGTTCACGGGCAAGGAAGCCATCAGCCAACCCTTTCGTTTTGAGCTGGAACTGGTCAGTGAACGACCCGATCTGGATCTCGAAAGCCTGCTGCACTGTCAGGCGTTTCTGAGCTTTGACGCTGACGGTTCCGGCGTTCACGGTCAGATTTATCAGGTCGGGCAGGGCGATTCCGAGAAACGTCTGACGCGCTATCACCTCAGCCTGGTCCCGCGTCTGACGTACCTCGGGCACCGGATCAATCAGCGTATTTTTCAGCATCTCAGCGTTCCGCAAATCGTTGAGCAAATCCTCAAGGATCACTCGATCCTGCGCGATGCCTTCGAATTTCGCCTCGGCAGCGATTACCCGGTGCGTGAGTATTGCGTGCAGTACGGTGAGAGTGATCTGGCGTTCATCCAGCGTCTGTGTGCGGAAGTCGGCATCCATTATCACTTTCAGCACAGCCTCGAAGGGCACTTGTTGGTGTTCGGTGACGACCAGACCGTTTTCCCCAAGCTCGCCGAGCCGACCTTGTATCTGCCCGGCAGCGGCATGCTCGGTGCGGCGCCGGCGATCAAGCGTTTCAACGTTCGCGTGGAAACCCGTACCAGCGTGGTCACCCGGCGCGACTACAACTTCGTAAAACCGCGTCTGCAACTGGAAAGTCGTATCGACAGTGAGCAGCGCCCGGTGTTGGAGGATTATCACTTTCCCGGCCAATTCAAAGATCGTGAAACCGGCAAACACCTCGCCCAGCGCGCACTTGAACGGCATGTCGCCGACTACCGTCAGGCTGAGGGCCTTAGCGACGAATCCTCCTTGGTGTGCGGACATTTCCTGCAACTGGCCGACCATCCGCGCCAAGACTGGAATGACCTGTGGTTGCTGACTGCCGTCGAGCACCATGGCCGACAGCCGCAAGTGCTGGAAGAAACGGCGACCAGCGATGGGGAAGGTTTCCAGGGTTACCGTAATACCTTTCTCGCCACGCCGTGGGACGTGTTCTTTCGTCCGGCGCTGGGCCCGGAAAAACCGCGCATGCCCGGTTATCAACCGGCCGTCGTCACCGGCCCGAAAGACATGGAAATCCATTGCGACGAGTACGGTCGGGTCAAGGTGCAACTGGCCTGGGATCGTGATGGTGAGTTGAACGAGCATTCCAGTTGCTGGCTGCGTGTCGCCAGCGGCTGGGCCCACGACGGTTATGGCAGCGTGCTGATTCCGCGAGTCGGCATGGAGGTGTTGGTCGGTTTCATCGACGCCGATGCAGACAAACCGTTGGTTATGGGTTGCCTGCCAAATGCTGCGACGCCAGTACCGCTGGATCTGCCCGCCGACAAAACCCGCAGCATCTTCCGCAGCCAGAGCAGTCCCGGTGGTGGCGGCTACAACGAGCTGCGCATCGAGGATCGCAAAGGCGCCGAGGAAATCTACCTGCGCGCCCAGCGCAATTGGACGCAGCACGTGCTGCACGATCAACAAGTGCAAGTGGATAACCAGCGCAGCATCGTCGTCACCGGCCTTGCTCGCCATGAGTTGAAAGCCGATGAGCAGCGCATCACCCACGGACAGCGCCAGATCGAGGTGAAGCAGGATGATCACCTGACCGTGATCGGTGATCAGCATGTTCGCGTGAGCAGTCAGGCGCTTAACGCCAGTGCGCTAATCCACATCAGCGCTGGCCAGCAAGTGGTCATTGATGGCGGCGCGAGTGCAACGATTCAGGCGGGCGGGCAGTGGATCAACATCGGCCCCGGCGGGATTTTCAGCAGCGTGCCGATTGTCGTGGGTGGCGCGCCGATGGCGGCGATGAGTGCAGCACCGGTCGTGCCGGGACTGCCGGAGAAACTGGCCGCAGCGTCGGCGGCGATGCTCACGGCGGCGCAAATCATGAGCCTGAAAGGTGATGCGCCATTCTGCGAAGAGTGTGAGCGGTGCAAGGATGGCATCTGCCCGACACCAAGTGGGTTGACCCAATCCCCAAAGTCCTCAGCCCGGCCGGCGCCTTCCAGCGTTGAGCCGGGCTTTCATATTGTTGAACAGGGAATGTCTCGGTCTGCACTGGAATCGACACTGTTCCCGCAGCCGGATCCGGCCGTGCTGGAGAAATTCCGCAGTCTGAATCCGCAGCTCAGCCAATACGCCAAACCTGGGCAACTGATCGTTCTGAGCGATCCGCGTAATACGCAATGCACTCGGGAAGAGGCGTTATTGATGGAGGCGGCGCAGAAAGTTGATGCAGCGTTGGCGCCAATGAGTGACTCGGAGGCCGAGTTTATGGCTCGGCATCATGGGGAGATTGAGTCGTTTTTATCGCAGGGTTCGACTGGGGTGGGGATCGGTTCGGCGATGTTTGGTAGTCATCTTAAGAAACTCGCCGAGACTTTGGGTGAGTTGGAGGTTTTGCATAAACAGACGTTCGACAAGCATGGCAAGCTGCAGGGGGCGGATTTCTTTGCCACGCGCAAACAGTTGATGACGCAACTTGATAACAGTTTAAGTCCCTTGGTGCGTAAAACAGTCGGTTTGCCCAATCATCCGAGTCTGAGGAGTGCGCTAGGTATTTCTAGTCGCAGCCTCGTCCATCACTGGAGCAAGGCTGGTACTTCAGCCGGGATTCCTGGATATGCGACGCATATTGATGGCGTCAGCAAGGCTAGCAAGGTTATGAAACTGGGTGGCTGGATTGGAATTGGTTTAGGTGCGGGTGCTGCCGGGTTCAAGATTAAAGATACTTGTCGCGCAGGAACGGAGGAGGCATGCAGGAGGGCCAAGTTCACTGAGGCCGGGAAATTGGGCGGTAATGTTGCCGGTGGATGGGGCGGCGCAATGATAGGTGGCTCCGCTTGCGCAGTCATCGGTATAGGTACTGTCGGGGTCGGTGGAGTTGCTTGTGGTCTCGCTTTGACAGGCGTGGGTGCATTGGCCGGGGGCGAGGGTGGTGCTCTATTCGGTGAGTGGGTGGGTGAATTGTTATATGAGACTGCGCAATGAAAATAGCACTGAATGAAGTTTATGTATGTGTGGTTTTGGCATTGGCTGCATTGTTTGTCTTATGCTTGGCTCTGATGTTCTATCTTGCATATTGTCGAATTAAAGAGATATTGGGCTATTTAAATAATTCTCCTGCTGTAATCGGTAGATCAATGCGTTTGAGTCTTGATCCACTCTCGCGATTGGCACTCCTCGGGCATATCAGCATGATGCTAATCATTCCTCGTCGCTCAATAAGAAAGCAGATCCTGAACGCTCGAGATTACGAACGGTTTCCACGCGGTTTGAAGGCATTAATCAGATTTTGTAACTATTCTATGTGGTTGCTGGCTGCGCTTATGGTGGTTATGTATGTTTTGTATCGCTGACTTTTACACATGACTGATGATGACGAAATTTGGTTTGTCTTGACGTTTGGTGCTTTATTTTTAGGACTGGGGCTTGTATCTTTTTTTGGTCACGTTTGTTTGTATTTTTTTAAGATGCAGAGAATTCTGGATCTTCTTGGTAGATCCAGTGGAGTTTGGGTCACTAAGTCTTTTTCATTTTTCGGTGCTTATTTTGTCTTGATTTGTATAGGTTCTTTCATGCTCTTTCCATCTTTGGCCATTAGGGGTGGCGCTTTGGATAAGGACGACTATCTGAATTTTCCCCGTGAATTAATGATGGCTGTTCGTATTTGTTATCTTTCTGCGCTCGGGGGAGGTGGAGCAATGATTGTGCTTTTGGCTGGTTGTAAGTATATGGGTTGGATTGAATGATTTTGTAAAACTGAAGAAAGAGACGGGTTCCTCTGTTTTGAATTTGATTGATTAAGTGCATAGATATTTGTTTGGGATCGAACTCTATTGGATGTGATGTATTGGTGAACTGGGGCTAGAGGCGACTTTATGCAGGGCAATAGCAGCAAAGAATGGCTACAAATCCACCCTCTTAACAGCACCGAGAAACTCTTTGCCATTTTCAGCAACGCGAGCGATTCCGAGCCGCTCAAGGCTTGGCAGGTATCAGCGAAAGCTCAAGCACCGAACCCGATCTGGGCGGACACTATTTACGCCGAGTGGGACGTGGTGATGCCTTATGTGGGAATTGTCGCTGCGGACAGTGAGTTTCTGGATTGGGTGGCGACTACTGAGTCTCTTGATTGGGGCTGGCTGGCGGTTTCTTCGGCGAGCCTTGAAGTGGTGGTTGAGCATTTTCGCAGCTTGACTCAGGTACTGATGCCGAACGGGAAAACGGTGTTTTTTCGATTCTGGGATGGACGTTTTCTGTTGCCGATTCTGCAGTCTGAGGCAGTGGATTCGGCACAACTGTTGCCCGTAATCTCACGCGGTTTGATCAATGGTCAGGCCTTTGATATCGGTGGCGTGGCGCAGTTTTCTGGACGGGTTTTTCCTTGGTGGAAGGTGCCGGATTCGGTGTTGGTTTCGACGGGTGACGAAGTCAGGGTCAGCAATACTCTGCAGTGGCTGAGCGAGGAGCATCCGCCAATTTTCGAAGCGTTTCCCGAGCCGGTTTTGCGTTGCAAGGTCAGGCAGTTTTTTCAGGTTTCGGTGTCGGAAGATTCGTCGCAATTAGCATTGTTGGCCTATTTGCGGGACGAAGATAAGTAAAATTTCCGGGCGAAGGCGTCGGACGTTTCCTTCGAGTTGCGGCGGTTTCCATGAACTGGTGGGCGGTGGGTTGCAGGGATAGTCTTTTGGCTGTCACCGCAAATTCGGTGGCAGGGCGTGGAAGCCTTTTTATCGTTAGGCGCATGAAGCACCACCAGGCAGGCATTCTTTGCTCTCTGTTTTTATGGTGGCTGTGCGCGGGGCGCTTTCGAGTGCGCCGGGTGCCTAACGTCCCGGTCTTCCACACCTGCGTACAGCCGCCACCTATTGCGTGGAAGTAAAAGTGGCGGCTCCAGTTCATACGTTAGGAGTCAGTCCATTGAAAAATTTAAAACCCGATCCACCCTACAAAAAAATCACTCCCCATCCCGACAACCGCTTCATGGCCCTGACCAGCAACTGCAGCGACATGCCCACGCTGTTCGTCGACACTCATGCGCCGCTCGACATCCTCATGGACGCCGCCAACTACCGCCTCCGCGCCGTCGCCCAAGTGCTGGAAAACATGTGCATGCGCGGCTCGATCGAGTGCGACTCCGTCATCCTCAGCGATTTCGCCATGCTGTGTGTGATTCCGCTACGTGATGGCTGTGATGTGCTGGATGTCATCGGTAAGCGGTTGAGTGCGGGGTCTTAAAATCAAAGCCCCTCACCCTAGCCCTCTCCCAAAGGGAGAGGGGACTGACCGAGTCGGCTGGGTGATCTACGCCGACTTGCGCCTTCAGCGGCGAATTTGGCTTGGCCAAGCCTGGATACGAGTTGTTCTTACAGGGGACTGACCGAGTCGGCCGGGTGAGGTACGCCGATTTGCGACTTCAGTGATGAACCTGGCTTGGCCAAGCCTGAGTTCGCGCTGATCTTTCAGGTCGACATAAGCCGCAAGATCACCTTAATCAGTCCCCTCTACCTCTGGGAGAGGGCTAGGGTGAGGGCGCGCATTTGTCCGCTCAGCCGCCAACCCCTGACTTGCCGCGCGGTAAAAGGTAAACTTTGCGCCCTTCGCAGGAGCAGCCATGAATTATCGTCACGCCTTCCATGCCGGCAATCACGCCGATGTGTTCAAACACCTGACTTTGACCCGCCTCATCGCCCTGATGTCGCGCAAGGAGCAGCCGTTTGCCTATCTCGACAGCCACGCCGGCATTGGTCTGTATGACTTGCAGGGCGATCAGGCGAATCGCACCGGCGAGTACCTGGAAGGCATCGCGCGCTTGTGGGATCAGCCGGATCTGCCGGCGCTGACCGCCGACTACATGAAAGTGCTGCACGAGATGAATCCGGATGGCCAGTTGCGCTACTACCCGGGTTCGCCGGAGCTGGCGCGGCGTCTGACGCGGCCGCAGGATCGGGTGATGCTCAACGAGAAGCACCCGGAAGACGGCGTGCTGCTCAAGGACAACATGGCCGGTGATCGTCGGGTGAAAGTACACCTCGGCGAGGGTTGGCATGTGGCGCGGGCGATGTTGCCGGTGCAGGAGAAGCGCGCGGTGATGCTGATTGATCCGCCGTTCGAACAGCTTGATGAGATGCAGCGTTGCGCGGCGTCGTTGAAAGAGGCCATTGGCCGCATGCGCCAAACGGTGGCGGCTATCTGGTATCCGGTGAAAGACCAGCGTGCGCTGCGTCGTTTCTATCAGGATCTGGCCGGGAGCGGCGCGCCGAAGCTGTTGCGTGTGGAGTTGCTGGTGCATCCGCTGGATACGCCGAACAGTCTGAACGGCTCCGGAATGGCGATTGCCAATCCGCCGTGGGGGCTGGAGGAAGAATTGCGTGAGTTGCTGCCGTGGTTGTCGAAGAAACTGGGGCAGACTCAGGGTGGCTGGCAGATGGATTGGTTGATTGCCGAGAGCTGATCAACGGCAAGATCAAAAGATCGCAGCCTGCGGCAGCTCCTACAGGGGGTGGGGTCGTCCACAAATGTGCGGACGATCACTGATCTCCTGTAGGAGCTGCCGAAGGCTGCGATCTTTTGCTTTCAGGCTTTAATTACCCGCCAAACTTGGTGGCATGCACACGCCGGTGCCGCCAATCCCGCAGTAACCCTCAGGATTCTTCGCCAGATACTGCTGGTGATACGTCTCGGCGAAGTACACGGTCGGCGCCTGTTCGATCTCGGTGCTGATTTCACCCAGGCCAGCCTTCGACAATTCAGCCTGATAGACCGCTTTGCTCTTCAGCGCCGCGTCCAGATGCTCTGGCGAAGTCGCGTAGATCACCGAGCGGTACTGTGTGCCGATGTCGTTGCCCTGACGCATGCCTTGCGTCGGGTTGTGCAGTTCCCAAAACATCGCCAGCAGCTCTTCGTAGCTGACTTTATCCTTGTCGAACACCACCAGCACCACTTCGGAGTGGCCGGTCAGGCCCGAGCAGACTTCTTCGTAAGTCGGGTTCGGGGTGAAGCCGCCAGCGTAACCGACGACCGTGCTAACCACGCCTTCGCGCTGCCAGAAACGGCGTTCTGCACCCCAGAAGCAACCGAGACCGAAGATCGCAAAATCGACGTCCTGGAAAAACGGGCCGAGCAGCGGGGTGTCTTCAAACACGAAGTGTTTTTCAGGCAGGGTCATCGCGGTTTCGCGGCCGGGCAGAGCTTGTTCTTTGGTTGGAAGCACGTTTTTGTTCACCAGAATTTCCGAGCGCAGAACCATGATCAGTCCTCTCAGTCAGGTTGGATGTAAAAAGTCAGACCGCCAGTGTGCCCAATGATGCCCGACTTCGCACTATCAAAACTGTGGGAGCGGGCTTGCTCGCGAAGGCGGTGTGTCAGGTTAGAGAAATATTGACTGATGCAACGCATTCGCGAGCAAGCCCGCTCCCACAGGAGGAATTCATCCATAGAGAGGGTGGCGGGGGTTAGAGGGCGAGCGGGCCGCGCGGGTAGCGCTTGAGCGCCTGGATCAGTTCGCCGCCGGGGATCGGGCGGTCGAACAGGTAACCCTGACCAACGTCGCAGCGATGGCGACGGAGAAACGCCAGTTGCTCGGCGGTCTCGATGCCTTCCGCCACAACCTTGAGTTTCAGGTTGTGCGCCATGGCGATCACCGCTGAGGTGATTTCCATGTCGTCCTGGTTGTCGGGGATTTCGTGGATAAAGCTGCGATCGATCTTGATGATGTCGATCGGGAATTTCTTCAAATAGCTCAGCGACGAATAACCAGTACCGAAGTCATCCATGGCCAAGGTCAGGCCCAGACGCTTGAGCTGATCGAGCTGCAAGTGTGTGTCTTCAGTGGCTTCCAGCAGCAAACCTTCGGTCAGTTCCAGTTCGAGCAGATGGGCCGGCAGCGCTTCTTCCTTGAGGATGTTGGCGATGGAGGCGACCAGATCCGGGTCAGAAAACTGTTTCGGCGAGAGGTTGATCGCCACTTGCAGATTGCCCATGCCGGCAGCGGTCAGCGCTTTGCTCATGCGGCAAGCCTGACGCGCGATCCACTTGCCGATCGGAATGATCAGGCCGGTCTCTTCGGCAACGCTGATGAACTGATCCGGGCGGATCATCCCGCGTTCCGGGTGATTCCAGCGCAGAAGCGCTTCCATGCCCAGCAAGCGACCGCTGCGCAGGCACAACTTGGGCTGGTAGAACACGTCCAGCTCGTTCTGGGTGAGGGCGCGGCGCAGGTTGTTCTCGACGAACAGTTTGTAGCTGGCCTCGGCATTCAGCGCTTCGGTGAAGACTTGCACCTGGTGTTTGCCGTTGGCCTTGGCCTTATGCAGAGCAAGACCGGCGTTACGCATCAGGGTTTGCGGGTCGCGGCCGTGCAACGGCGCGCAAGCCAGACCGACCGAGCCGGTGACGCTGATCAACTGGTTGTCGACGAACATCGGTTTATCCAGCGTCGCCAACAATTGGTTGGCGATCTGCTGACCGGTCGCCAGATCGGTGTCGTCGAGCAGTACGGCAAATTCGTTACTGGCGAATCGCGCGAGGCTGCCACTCGGGCTCAAGCTGTTGCGCAGACGCCGGGCCAGACTGATCAGCAGTTTGTCGCCGGTCTGGTGGCCGAGGCTGTCGTTGATGCGCTTGAAGTTGTCGATGTCGACCAGCAACAGGCTGATCGGGGTATCGCTATCCCGGGCGAAGCGTTCGTCCAGATTGCGGATAAACGCCGGGCGGTTACCGAGGTTGGTCAGGTTGTCGGTGTAGGCCAGGCGCTCGATGCGCTGTTGCGCGAGCTTGGTCTGGGTGATGTCTTCGTAAATGCCGATGTAGTGGGTCAGCTCACGGTTGTCGCCGTAGACCTTGGAGATCGACAACTGGCCCCAGTACGGTTCGAGGTTTTTCCGGCGGCTCTTGAATTCGCCCTGCCAACTGTTGCTCTTGGCCAGTGCGGAAGGGGCATCGAACAGCAGCTCGCTAAGGTTTTCCAAGGCTGGCAGCTCGGACAGTCGCTGGCCGTGGACTTCCTCGGTGGTGTACTGGGTGATCGCGGTGAAGCTCGGGTTGACGTACTCGACCACGCCGTCGCAATTGACCAGCAAAAACGCGTTGGCGCTTTGCTCGACCGCACGCTGGAACAGGTGCAGGGCGCTGGTGGCGGTGCGGCGGTTGTGGTTGTTGATGACTTGCGCGAACTGGTCGGCCAACTCGCCGGCGAAAGCGATTTCATCGGACTGCCAGGCGCGAGTGACGCCGGTCTGCTCCAGGCATAACACGCCGACGACCTGGCCATCGACACGAATGCTGGCGTCGAGCATCGCGTTGACGTCGCGCGGGCGCAGGGCTTCGGCCATTTCGCGGGTACGCGGGTCACGCATCGCGTTGTGCGCATCGATGGCGCGGCTGCTCTGCAACGCTTCCATGTAATCGGGGAAGGTGCTGACGTCGATCACGTCCGGCAGGATGTATTCCTGCGTCGTACGGTGGTACGCCGAGATCGGCACCAGTTGCTGGCCTTCGAGGTTCCACAGGCTGGCGCAGTCGATTTCATAGATATCGCAGGCGCAGCGGGTGATCAGTTCGGCGGCTTCCTGCAAGGAATTGTGCGTGCTGTAGCGCTGACGGGCGAGCAGCAAAATCAAATCCTGCTGGGCGCGGACACGCTCCAGATGCAGCAGTTGTTCCTGCTGCGCGCGCTGGTTCAGTTCGAGGGCGATTTGCAGGCGCGAGTTCTGGGTTTCGAGATCGACCGAGGGTTGCAGCGGCGCATCGTCGAAGACGTCATCGACCGCCAGCAGATAGCCGCGCAGCAGGTGACGATTGTGTTGTTTGTAGGCTTCGCCCAGTTCAAGAATATTCAGCGCGCCGGCCGGGGTGTGAAGGGTGTAACGCACCAGATAATGCGGGCTGGCGCCGAGTTGTTGCTGGATCGCGTCGTGCAGTTGATAGCGCGCTTCCGGCTCCATCAGGCTGGCGTAAGGCGAGCCGACCAGAGCGCACAGCTCGACAGCAGGCTGGCCGAACTGGCGTTCGCAATTCGGATCGAGAAAGAGCATCGCCCAACTGGCTTCATTCAAGCGCTCGAAACGCAGCATGCCGAGCCGCGAGGGCACAGGCAACTGCGTCACTACCTCGGCCACCATACGGCTGGCGGCATCGGGTTGGCTCTTCATGAAAGGAACTCGCTTGGAAATATGCTGAACGCGCCGGGCTCTCGCCCTCTTAAACGTTGCCTGCGGCAAGGTTGCATCATTGCAGCACTGACTGACAAGAGTGATGAAGGCCAAGTGCTATAAGAATATGTCGGCTGGAGTGAACATTTCTCCAGCGTCTATTTGAAAACAGCAAAAGATCGCAGCCAGCGTACGCATTTGCAGGGAAATACGATCCCTGTAGGAGCTGCCGAAGGCTGCGATCTTTTAAGGTTTAGCGCAGATCAATCGCAATCGACTGCAACGGCTTCCCATCGCGATCATGGTAATTCACCACAATCCGCTCAGCCTCGACCACCATGTGCGCGAAGTTATCCTGACTGATCACCTCGCTGGTCAACTCATGCACATAATCGCCCGCCGCCGTGCGCACCAGCGGCTGATCGAGGATGAAAGTGGATGCCTTGGCATACGGCAGCAGTTTGCTGTTGCACAGCGGCGATGACACCACGGTGTGCACTTCGAAATCAGGATCTTCACTGTGGGTCAGGCGCGCAGTCATCGAGCCGTGCACGTCGCCGGAAATGAAGATGACATTGCTGATCCGCCGGGTACGAATGGTTTCCAGCAAGCGCAGACGCTGCTCCGGAAAAGCTTTCCATGCATCTTCGCCAAGGCCTTTGCCGTCCGGGTAGAACATCACGCTGGTGACCACGAATTTGACCCGCGCCGTGCTGTTGATCAGCCAGTCCAGCAGCGCTTGCTCCTGTTCGTCGTCGAGGATGCGTCGATCATTGGCCGACAAGTTGCGTCGGGTGCGGCTATCGGTGACAAACCATTCGAGATCGCCGTCGCTGAATTGATACCAGTAATGCTGGATAGATGAATGATCAACTTGGCCGTTAGTTGCCGAAGAACAGACCGGGCTATGGCTGGCTTGATACAGTTCATAGGCTTTGGTGGCGTTGTTATATAACGCGTCGTCACCTGCTTCGGCATTCGCCGGCCAGTTGTCCTCGATTTCATGGTCATCGAGAATCATATACGTCGAAGTTTCCGACATTAAGCGCTTTATGTTGGGTTGCGAAAACGCTGCGCGGTACTTTGCGAGAATATCTTTGTATTCGTGATCAGGCGCAATCAAGTTGAGATCGTCGACATAGATCTGATCGCCGGTCATCAACATTGCACTGATGGGTGGTTGTATCCCCTCAATCAATTGACGGATTGAAGCAAAGATCCGGTCACCGAACTGCGGTAATACCGCAACCCCTGCCGTCATGCGCAGGTAACGGCACGAACCAACGATGTAGGCGCGCGGCTGCAATGGTTCGCCGGAGCGGGTGCGAAAACGGTGAGTCTCGCGTGGCCACTGCAGCGGCAGTTCGGCGACACTGTCGACGGTGTGTACCGGACTCATCGGGCTGAACCAGCCGGTTTGATATTCGTACTCGGTGTTTTCAAGTAAGTTGTGAAGTGCGATCACATTGGACATGTCGCGAGATTCGTCGAGTTTGGCAAAAATGCCTTTAGTCCATTGTGGCGTGTCGCTGGCCCGATAACGAATGCCGGCGAACACCTGAAGATCTTTTTGAAACTCGCCGCGAATAAATATCCGCGCCTGGTTAGTTGTAACGTGGCCAATAATCGGGCCGATAGTCGGTTTTAACATGTTCGAATCCATTCGAATGAGTGTCAGATAAAACTAAAAGGTATTTTGACTGTGCTGTGCTGTGCCAAGACTAGTTGGCGTTTGGATAAAAAGATCGGCACTAAGCTGACTCGGGCTGTAGCCGATGTCAGCGCAATGTGTGGGAAAAGTATAAGAGACGAATTTCAGGCAAAAAAAAGCCCCGTCAAACTGACGGGGTTGAGGTACGAGCGTGTGGCGCTCGAAAACGTGAAACACAAGCGGCCCTCCATTGCTGGAGGGCCACTTGGGATTACAGCAGGATGGTGCGGATGTCCGCCAGCAGGCTGCCCAGGCGCTGGGTGAAGCGTGCGGCAGCGGCGCCGTTGATCACACGGTGATCGTAGGACAACGACAGCGGCAGCATCAGTTTCGGCTGGAAGGCTTTGCCGTCCCAGACTGGCTGAATGGTTGCCTTGGAAACACCGAGAATCGCCACTTCCGGCGCGTTGACGATCGGCGTGAAGCCGGTGCCGCCAATGTGGCCGAGGCTGGAAATGGTGAAGCAGGCGCCTTGCATGTCGTCAGCGGTGAGCTTCTTGTCGCGGGCTTTGGCGGCCAGCGCAGCGGCTTCGGCTGCCAGTTGCAGCAGGCTCTTCTGGTCGACGTTCTTGATGACCGGTACCAGCAGGCCATCCGGGGTGTCGACGGCGAAGCCGATGTTGATGTACTTCTTGCGGATGATCGCTTTGCCGCTTGGTGCCAGCGAACTGTTGAAGTCCGGCAGCTCCTTGAGCATGTGCGCGCACGACTTGAGCAGCAGCGGCAGGATGGTCAGCTTGACGCCAGCCTTCTCTGCAACGGCTTTCTGCGCCACGCGGAACGCTTCCAGCTCGGTGATATCAGCCGAATCGAACTGAGTCACGTGCGGGATGTTCAGCCAGCTGCGGTGCAGGCTCGACGCGCCGATCTGCATCAGGCGAGTCATCGGCACTTCTTCGATTTCGCCGAAACGGCTGAAGTCGACGACCGGAATCGGCGGGATGCCCGCGCCACCGGTTGCGCCCGCTGCAGCGGCCGGGGCTTCCTTGGCCTTCTGCATCATCGCTTTGACGTAAACCTGCACGTCTTCTTTCAAGATACGACCGTGCGGGCCACTGGCGCCGACAGCGTTCAGCTCGACGCCGAACTCACGGGCCAGTTGACGCACGGCTGGGCCGGCGTGAACTTTCGCGCCCGGCTTGGCCGGTGCGGCGGCTGGAGCTGCAGCAGGTGCAGCGGCAGCCGGAGCAGCAGGTGCCGGAGCGCTCGGAGCAGCAGCGGCGGCAGCTGGCGCCGGAGCAGCAGCAGGGGCCGCGCCTTTGACTTTCAGCTTCAGAATCAGGTCGCCGGTACCGACTTCGTCATCCAGCTTGATGGAAACGCTTTCCACCACGCCAGCGGCAGGCGATGGAATTTCCATGCTCGCCTTGTCGGATTCCAGGGTGATCAGCGACTGGTCGGCTTCAACGCTGTCGCCAGCCTTGACCAACACTTCGATGATCTTGGCTTTGCCAGCCGAGCCGATGTCCGGAACGTGGATGTCCTGAACGCTGTCAGCAACCGGAGCTGCTGGCGCGGCTGCCGGAGCAGGCGCTGCGGCAGCGGCCGGAGCAGCAGCCTGAGCCGGAGCGGCCGCAGCAGGGGCCGCAGCACCCGCCACTTCCAGATCCAGAATCAGGTCGCCAGTGCCGACTTCGTCGTTGAGCTTGACGCTGATGGCCTTGACCACGCCAGCGGCAGGCGACGGGATTTCCATGCTCGCCTTGTCGGATTCCAGCGTGATCAGCGATTGGTCAGCTTCGACGGTGTCGCCGACCTTGACCTGAATCTCGATGATCTGTGCCTTGCCCGAAGAACCGATGTCCGGCACGTGCACTTGCTGAACCGAAGCGGCAGCAGGGGCAGCGGCTGGCGCGGCAGCAGCAGGAGCGGCGGCCGGTTTTTCTTCAGCCTTTTTAGCCGGTGCAGCAGCCGGAGCAGGGGCCGCTTCAGCGGCGCCCTCGACTTCCAGCTCAAGCAGTTCGTCGCCTTCTTTCAGACGGTCGCCCAGCTTCACTTTCAGGCTTTTGATGACGCCGGCTTTCGGGGCCGGCACTTCCATGCTGGCCTTGTCCGATTCCAGGGTCAGGATGCTCTGGTCGGCTTCGATACGGTCGCCGACCTTCACAAACAGTTCAATTACTTCACCTTCACCGCTGCCGATGTCAGGTACGCGAATGAGTTCGCTCACAAAATGTCTCCTCAGCAGTCCAGTGGGTTGCGTTTTTCCGGGTCGATGCCGAACTTGGTGATGGCTTCAGCCACAACCTTAGGTTCGATATCACCACGGTCAGCCAGTGCTTCCAGGGCTGCCAACACCACGAAATGACGGTCAACTTCGAAGAAATGACGCAGTTTCTTGCGGCTGTCGCTGCGGCCGAAACCGTCGGTGCCGAGGACTTTGAATTCCTTCGACGGTACCCACTGACGGATCTGCTCGGCGAACAGCTTCATGTAGTCGGTAGAGGCGATGACCGGACCTTTACGGCCGTTCAGGCACTCTTCGACGTAGCTCAGCTTAGGCTTCTGGCCCGGCTTCAGACGGTTGCTGCGCTCGACAGCGAGGCCGTCGCGACGCAGTTCGTTGAAGCTGGTAACGCTCCACACGTCAGCGCCAACGTTGAACTCTTCACGCAGGATCTTCGCCGCTTCACGGACTTCACGCAGGATGGTGCCGGAGCCCATCAGCTGTACGTGGTGCGCCGCATCGCGGGTGTCTTCTTCGAGCAGGTACATGCCTTTCTTGATGCCTTCTTCGGCTCCGGGCGGCATGGCTGGCTGCTGGTACGAGTCGTTCATGACGGTG
>NZ_JBIUVN010000028.1:0-72614 GCF_044742965.1 Pseudomonas sp. NPDC087804
TGCACCGTGTCGCCCGCTTCGCCGATGTCCCTGAAGACCGTGGCCTGCAAGTTGAAATCGGCGACTGCAAGATCGTTTTGCTGCGTGCCGGAGGCCAGCTACGCGCGTTTCAGGGCGAATGCCCACACGCCGGCGCGCCGCTGGCTGACGGCGCGTTGTGTCACGGACGGCTGATTTGCCCGTGGCACAAGGCCGCTTTTCGCGCGGAGGACGGCGCGTTGTGCGAGCCACCAGCGCTCGACAGTCTCAAGCGTTATCCATTGGAATTGCGTGGCGATGAGGTTTGGGTCGATGACCAAGCGCTGGCTGATCCGCACACGCCGCCGGCCGACGATGCGCGCACTTTCGTGATTGTCGGCGCGGGGGCAGCAGGCACCGCGTGTGCGGCGGCTTTGAGGGAAAAGGGTTTTGGTGGCCGCATCGTGATGATCGACCGCGTACCCGACGCCGGTTACGACCGCACCGTGCTGAGCAAATTTGTCCTCGCCGGGGACATGCCGCCGGAAGAAACACCGCCGCTGCGTGATGAAATTTTCTATAAAGAGCAGCGCATCGAACGTCTGCAAAGCGAAATCACTGACATAAATGCCGGGACTAAAACACTGCACCTCAATGACGGCCAAACGTTGAGTTACGACGCCGCAGTATTGGCCACTGGCGGCGAACCCAATCCACTGGAATTGCCCGGCGCTGACCTGCCACAAGTTTTCGTCCTGCGCTCAAAAGCCCAGGCCGAACAGATCATGAAAGCGGTCAGCCCCGATCAACGCGCGGTAATCATCGGCGACAGCTTTATCGCCCTCGAATGCGCCTCGGCCCTGCGCCAGCACGGTCTCGACGTCACGGTGCTGGCGCGCCACGAGATACCTTTCGCGGCGCAATTCGGCGAGGCGGTGGGCAAAGCGATCCGCGCGCTGCATGAAGAAAAAGGCGTGAAATTCATCACCGATCATGAGGCGACAGAGATTATTGGCGACGGCAAAGTCGAGGCGGTGCTGCTGGACAACGGACTGCGCATTTCAGCCGATCTGGTACTGGCGGGTATTGGCGTGCACCCGGCGACCGAGGCGTTCGCGTCACTGCCGAGGGAAAAGGATAAATCTTTGCGCGTTGATGACGGCATGCGCGTTACCGAAGGACTGTGGGCGATTGGCGACATCGCCACCTTCCCGCTGCACGGCCAGCCACAACGCATCGAACACTGGCGCCTGGCTCAGCAACATGCGCGCATCGCGGCGGCCAATATGCTTGGCGGCGAGGAGCATTATCTGGACGTGCCGTTTTTCTGGACGTGGCATTTCGGCAAGAATTACGACTACCTCGGACACGCCGAGCATTGGGATGAAGTCGAGTTTCTTGGCGAGCCGGAGCATCCGCCGTTTATTGGGTTGTTCGGCAGAAACGGCATTCTGGTCGCCGCGGTGGCTTGCGAAAAGGAACGAGCGATGGCAATGCTCGCCGAACGCATGAAACAACCGCTGATGATGGAAGAAGCTTGGGCCCTCATCCAGATCTGATCACCGATCCCGTGTCCCGTGTAGGAGCTGCCGAAGGCTGCGATCTTTTGATCTTTAAAATCAAAAGATCGCAGCCTTCGGCAGCTCCTACAGGTGCTTCGAGCTTTGATCGTTCCCACGCTCCAGCGTGGGTATGCAGCCCGTGACGCTCCGCGTCACTGGACGCGGAGCGTCCCAAGAGGCATTCCCACGCTCCAGCGTGGGAACGATCGAAGCACTGGGTTACCGGGTCAAAGGCTCGCGATTGTCGTCATCTTCGGCATGCAGAAAGATCACCCGGGGGTGCTCCAACGGTGCCAGCGGCGCTGGCAATTCGGCCTGTTTGACTGGCCAGAAATGCGTCACCACATGGCTGATGTCGCCATCCTGATCGTTGTGAATGGTCATCACACCCGGTGTGCGCAATTTTTGGAAACGGTCATCGCACAGCTTGAAGCTCTTGCTCAGCCCTTCATCGTCAATCACCGGCGACGGCAAACGACGCTGGGCGAAGCTGCGACTTTTACGCTGTTGATAGCGCGCCCAGGAAATCAGCACCACCGCGTTGACCAACGCAATCCACATGTAGATCTGCAACGTGCCCAGCGCATCGAACGCCGAGTTGTCGATACGCGGCGCGCCCGCATGCGTCTCGATCAACGGCCACAATCCGCGAATCAGCAGATACAGCAGGCCAACCCACGCCAACACGGTGAGGATCACGTCGATCACTACCAGGAATGGCCGCTGGCGAGTCCGGATGATTTTCATTTGATGACCTCTTCTTCGTCGTCGCCGAGCGGTTTGATGCCCCGGTCAGGGCTGACCCAACGCGCACGTTTCTGATGTTGGCCGAACAGTACTTTCGGAAAACTGACCAGCGTGGTCAGCAGGCTGATGAGCCAGAACACCAATGGATACCAGACCACCCAGAACATGGTCTTGCCCAGACCCGGCTCATAGCGGCGGTCGATGATGATGCTGACTGCGAACTGCACCAGGCAGACGAAAGCCAACAGCAAACCGGTGAACGCCGGCGGCATCAGGTGATCCACCGCGATGGCTTCCGGCATGACCACGAATTTGCCAACGCCCCAGAAAATCACCGACAGCAGAAAGGTGAACGCCCAACCGGTCGACAGGCAGTATTCGAACAGCAGCGGCCACAGGTAACGATGGCGGTACTGCCAGATGCCGCGAATGTTTTTGAACAGCACTTCTGCGCCGCCCTGAGCCCAACGCAGACGTTGCTTCCACAAGCCGCCGAGGGTTTCCGGCATGAGAATCCAGCACAGCGCGCGCGGCTCGTAAAAGATGCTCCAGTGATCGAGTTGCAGCTTCCAGCTGATGTCGATGTCTTCGGTGATCATGTCCGGGCTCCAGTAGCCCACCCGGTTCAGCGCGGTACGGCGGAACGCGACGATCACACCGGACACGGTGAAGATCCGCCCGAACACCCGTTGCGTGCGTTTGATCAAACCGATAATCGAAGAGAACTCGCCAACCTGCACTCGCCCGACCAGCGTCGAACGTGTGCGGATCCGTGGGTTGCCGGTGACCGCGCCAAGGCGTGCGTTGTCCAGCATCGGCGCAACCAGATAGGCCGCGGTGTTCGGCGCCAACAGCGCGTCACCGTCAATGCACACCAGATATTCACTGCGCGCGGCAATTGCGCCCATGCGCAGGGCGACAGCCTTGCCCTGGTTTTCCGCCAGGTGAAGAACACGCAGGCGCGGATCTTCCTTGGCCAACGCGTCGAGCACTTGCGCGGTGTTGTCCTTGGAGCCGTCGTTGATCGCGATGACTTCGATGTTCGGATAATGCTGAGCCAGCGCCGCGTGGATCGTGTCGGCGGCGTTCTCACCTTCGTTGTAGCAAGGGATCAGGATCGAGATCAGCGGCTCGCCTTCCAGTGGCGGCGGCAGGGTGTCGTCCTTCCACGGCCAGTGGCGTTCCCAGTGCAGCCAGAAATACAGGCCACCGGCAATCCACAACCCGGACATGAACAACGGGTAGAAGAACACGAAGTCCATCAGGAACTGCCCGGTCACCAGGAAGATCAGCCCCAGCGGAACGCCGAGGACGATCGCCAGAACAAGCAGGGCTAACAGTCTATCCAGCATGTTATGGATTCCATTTGTTGGAGAGTGCAGGCCTTACGATTTTCAGGTCTGGCAGGTTGTCGAGGAAGTTGTCCGGGTAGTAACCGAAACTGGTCGCGCCCTGACGCTTGAGACGGCCCATCCAGTCCGCCATCACCGCTGCGTCAATGTCGGCCTGATCCTTTTTCGTCCAGTCCCGTGCCTGCAATTCGAACACCGTGCGATCCAGTGCCCCGGGACGTTTTTTGACGATTTCGACCAGCGCTTCCAGCCACGGCCCGGACTGCGCCTGCGTCTGTTTTTCCATCAACGGCATGGCCATTGGCGCCGTCCAGTCGTAGGTCGCGAGGAAGTCGTCGAGGTTCTGCGCGAACCACGCTTCGCTGGCCGGATTGATCATCGGCTCGGCGAAAATATTGCGCGCGGTCTGCACTTGCGGGCCACGAATGGCGCGGACTTTGGCAGTCAGCTCGTTGGTGAAATCGATAAGGTATTTGCTCTTGAAACGCGTCCAGCGCTGCATCGCCGCCGGATCATCGCGAAGTGCGGCGATCGAACCCGGCAGACCGTTGGCGGCGTAAACCTTCAGCGCCTGCGGGCCGGCGTCTTCGAAATCCGAGAGCACCGCATCGTCGTGATAAATAATGCCGTCGACCGAGGTCAGTCGCGCCACGTCTTCGTAGATTTCACCAATGATCCGCCGCACTTCCGGATCGAACGGCGAAAGGCGTTTGTACTGATCCGGATCGACCGACGTGGTGCCGGTTTTCGGATCCCAGCGCGTCACGCGCGGCAGCTTCGAATCGAGGCCAAAACTCAGCACTGGCATCCACGCAAAGACTTTCACGTGAGCGCGAGTACGCAGTTGCCAGGCGACGCGGTCGAACAGGTCGGCGCGCACTGGCAAATGACGGTTGGGGAAGTACAGTGAATGCACCAGGCCATCGCCCTTCGGATCGGCAAAGGCTTGCAGGAACACCGTGTTGGCCCCGAGGTCAGCCATGCGCTGCACCAGTTTGCCGAGGTTGATGTCCTGTTGCGCCGGATCCGGGTCGTAGACGTTGTCCAGATCGACGTGCACCACGCGCATGGCGAAATCGGACTGCACCGCGACGACGCTGTTGGCGAAATGCTCGCCGTCAGGATCGGAGGCGACGAGGAAGCGCGGGCTGCTCATCAGGTTGTCGAGGGTATCGAGGCCGTCATCGAGGGTCAGGGCCATTTCATAGCCCTGCTCACCGACCACGGTCAGCGAAGTACCGTCCGCCGTGCCGTACGGCCAGACCCAGACCCGTGGTTTCTTGCCGGTGACCTTGCGGATTTTCTCCGAGATGTTGGTTACGTCGGTGCGGATCCGCGCCTGGAAATCGGCCTCGGATTCATAACGTTTGATCACCGGATCGTAGCGACGGGTCGCGGCGGCAGGCTGCATGTTGCCCTGCGGGTTGGCCAGAATGCCTTTGTGGTTGGCGTCGGTGTGCGCAGCGATTTCGACCAGACCGGATTTCGAGATTTCGCGCACCTGATCCCAGGTGAGGAAGTCGGAACGCGCACGCGGTGTGCCGGCGAAATCCACCGGCTGGTTCAGCGGCGTGTCGATCCAGCTGCCGACTGGCGCCAGCAGCGCATGCCAGTTATAGGCGCGCAACACCGGCAGCACGCGGGTGTAGAAGCTCGAATAACCATCGTCGAAGCTGAGCAGAATCGCTTTCGCCGGCAGCTCCGGGCCGCCCTTGCGCGCAGCCATGATCTGGTCGACCGTGACCGGTTTGTAGCCGTTCTCACGCAGCCAGGCGAGTTGCTCGATCATGCGCTCGGTGCGCACGGCCACCACGGCCTGATCGGGATCGCGATCCTCGATATCGTGGTAGGCAATACCGAGTACGTGGTTTTTCGGCCACGGTTTTTCGCTGGCCGCCACCGGACGCTCGGACGGCGGCGCGAAGGCCGGAGCTTGCTGGGCGCAAGCGCTGATCAACAGCACTCCCAGCAGAAGGATGAAACGCGAAATCAAAGGCATCTTCAAACTCTTCTAGAAGCGGAAAGTGAGGTCGACGAGCAGACGCAGATCGGTCTCCCGATCACCGTCGTAGGGCCGGTTGATCACACTGAACAAACCGCCCACCTCGAACACGTCGTTCCAGGCATAGCGTTGGCCGTAGCCGAGCAAGGCCATGCCGCCGGTGCCGTGATCACGCTGGCTGTACGTCCCCGCGCCGGCCTGGAATTGCTGACTCCAGGACGTTTCGTAGCGGTGGTAGAGGACGTGATTGACGTTGACCAGCGGCATCACGCTGAAGTCGGATTTCGGGTTGAAGTACGGCACGTCATCGGACTTCGAGTTGTGGCTGGTGCCGACTTCCAGACCGGCATCGACCTGAATGTTCGGCGCGCTGTAAACGCCTTCGCGGCCGGTGAGCAAGGCTTCGACACGGTCGTTGCCGTCGCTGAAGTGCGACGGGCTCACCGACAGGCGCCACTCGCGGCTTTCGTTGGCGCGCCAGCGAATAAAACCGCTGCCGCCGTTGGCCTTGATGTCGCTGTTGAGCGCGCGCAGCGGTGTTTCAGCCGAGAGGTATTCGAGACTGCCGCCGTACTGCCAGTGGTCGTTGATGTCGCGGGCGATCGCCAGACGCGCGCCCTGTTTGTCGCCGTAGCCGTAATCGTGATTGGAGACTTCGGCTTCGAGGGTCATGTCGCGGGTGCGCCGTTCCAGACCGACACGCTGGAAGCGATGGTTGCCGGTGCCTTCAGCAAAATCACCGGTGGCGTAACCGACGCCCGCAAACACACGCCAATCCTCATCAATCGGCGGGCTGTAAATCGTGCTTTGAATACCGAAGTCGCGGCTGCCACTGACGGCGCCTGCACCGCTGCTGCCGCCACCGTTGGCCTTGCCGCCGTAGGCTTCGACACGCAGTTCGGACATGTCGTGAACTTCACGTTCACGGGCCAGACGCTGCACCTGGCGGTTGTCCGGATAACGTGCGACGACGTCATCGGTCAGCGCATCCATCTGCCGCCATTCCTGCAATTCCATCGCGGTGTGGGCCTGACCGATTTCCAGGCCCATGTCGCGCGGCACCATGCTCTCGGTTTCCTTGAGCTGCATTTCTGCGCGGCGTGGCCAGTTGCGGGCCAGGTACAAATCGGCCTGGGCCAGACGCAAACCGGTATTGCCCGGCGCCTGATCGACCAATGTTTGAAGGCTTTGTTCGCCGTGGGGCAGATCGGAACTGTAGGTGCCGGCCTGCGCTGCGAGTTGTTGCGCGTCCATCCATTCATCGTTCGGGTTGCCGACTGGCAAGCCCTTTAGCTCGATGCGCGGACGCTGCGATTTGGCGGCGTCTTCGGCGACTTTGCGCGCCTCGTCGGCACGGTCACTTTCCAGCAACGCGTAATACAGCGCGGTGCTGTCTTCGAGGCGGTTGCCGACGTCGGCGTCCGGCGCGGCGAGCACTTGGCGATACAGGTCGGTGGCGATTTCCGGCTCACGCTGATCGAGATAAGACGCCGCGACCCAACGCAATGCGTAGGTCGGGATCTGCACGCCTTCGGCTTGCAGCTTTTGATATTCAGCGATGACGTCGGCGGTGCGCGCGCGGGCCTTGAGCGCGCCCATGCGGTCGATGCGCCAGCGGGTCACGTCTTCCTTGGCGCTGGCGTCCGGCGTCCAGGTGGCGAGGAGTTTGTCGTAGTCAGCCAGCGCACGATCGGCGATGACGTAGCGTTCCTTTTCACTGCGACTGGCCATTTCGGCGAGGCGTACACGCTCAGCGGCAAGATCACCTTCGAGGCGACGCAGCGTGACCGGATCAATCAGTCCCGGACGTTGATTGGCCAGGCGCAGCGCGGGCTCTGGCAGACGGGCCTTTTGCAGCGCGACCACATATTCACGGGCAACTTCCGGTTTGTTGCCGGCGCGAATAAAAGCCTGATCGTATTCGAACAGCGCGTCGTACTGTTTGCCCGCGCGATCGAGTGCGTAGCCCAGCGCGAGGCGGCGTGCAGGGTCATCGGGTTTGGCAGCCACCAGCGCTTGGGCGCGCGTCACGGCTTGGTCGGGTTTACCGCCATCCGCTTGCGTCAGCGCCAGGCCCAGTTGCAGGTCGGCGTTATCCGGCTCCAGCGCGAGGGCCTTGTTGTAGACCTGAGTGGCCTGATCCCAACGCTTGAGATTGCGATAGGCACGCGCGGTGGCGGTCAGTGCCTGCACCGGCAGCACGCGGTCGCGGCCGTGGGTTTCATAGACTTGCACAACTTCAGCGTCGAGCCCGGCCCAACTGGCGATTTGCAAGTGATCGCTGATCTGCCCGGTGGTCGACTGACCCGCCGGCACCTGACGCAACACCGTCAGCGCAGGCGTGTACTGCCCGGCCCGGGCATCGCGCACCATCTGATCATAAGGTGTGTCGGCAAACGCCATGACCGGCCAAAGCAATTGGCTGCACAGCGCGACACGGAACAACGGGCGTAAACCACGATGCAATACGGGAACATCAATACGCGGCATTCGTCAGCATCCTTACATGGCCAGCCGGGTCGCAATGCCCTCCTTGCCCATTCGTAACGGTGGCCGAAACTGACAGCCTCGGCCAAGCTTAGTCAGGCAGTCTTGCACGCAAGTGTAGACCAGTATCGAGAACACAATAATTGTTCAGAATCGCTATGGCGGTTCTGCCGAAAAGTCAAAAACCCAAACCCCAGACAGCAAAACGCCCGGCGTCTGTGCGGTACAGAGGCCGGGCGTTGCTATTAAGCGCGCAGAATTACTGCACTTGCGTGACGCCGCCGAACTTGCTCATCAGGAAGCCGACAAACTGCTCAACGGTCATGTTCTGGCCGTTGAATTCGACCTGATTGGCCGCGTAATGCAGCTTGGTCACGACGTTGCTGCCGTCGACGACGGCCAACTGCGAACCGACCGCCATGCCGGCGAACATGTCGGCCGCTTCCTTGGACTGATCAACGATCGCTTTAGCATCGGTCTGGCCGTCGAGTTGCGCCTGCACGCTGAGCAGATCGATCAGCATCGGCTTCGACACCTGAATGTTCAGGTCGAGCAGCGCGATCAGTTGTTTGGCCAGTTGATCCGGTGGCAGATCCATCGATTGCGGCTTGGTCAGGTCGATGACCAGATTGGCCTTGCTCTCACCGTTGGCGGTATTGAACGAGAGGTTTTCCAGCGCAAATTGCGGGCCGGCAGCCAGCAGTTTTTGCAGATCGGCTTTGACTTGCGCGTCTTCCGCTTCGGTCAGGTTCAGCTCTGGCGCTGGCAAGCCTTGCGCGGCAGCCTCGGCGGCGGCTTTTTCGTACGGCTGCAGCTTGGTCTGGTAGATCTGCATCAACGACAGGGTCGACGGGATGTCGAGGTTTTTCAGGCTCATGGCCAGGTTCGCCGAGCCGATTTTCTTGTCGTTGAACGACACTTCGCCAATCTTGTAGTCGGCGCGACCGGAGGCGTTGCTGCCGTTTTCTTCGGTGAGGTTCTTCATTTCGAAGTTCTTCACGCCGAGCACCGACTGCTTCGGTCCGAAGGTCGATTTGCTGCTGGTCAGCTCGATGGTGTTTTCGCCGGTGTAGTAGCCGTAGGTGCTTTTGGCGAGGTTGCTGGCCAGGGTCAGACCGTTGAGCTCGATCTGTACCGGCGCCTGATCTTCAGCCACGGTCACCAGTTTCAGGTTGTCCATGTAGCCGTTGGCCTTGACCTTCTGCGCCTTGGCGTTGGCGGCGATGTCCATGTTCAGGCCGGAGAATTTCAGGCTCGATTTGTCGTCCAGCGCGGTTTCAAACGGCACCAGTTCGAGGGTGCTGTTGGTCGATTCGTCGTAGCCGATGCTGGTCACGCCTTTGAGCGGCGCGGCGCCTTTGGTGGCGGCAAACCATTTTTCGGTGGCGGCGTTTTTTTCCAGCTCGTAGTTGCTGGTGGCCATGACCGGCAGCCATTTCAGCGACAGCAGACGCGAGAACGGCAGCGGGCCGTGTTCGATGTGGTCAACGAAGAGCAACTCGACCGGCGCGTCGCCGAACATCTCGCCTTCGCCTTTCAGGCGATAGTGCGCGGTGCTGGTGAAGGTGTGGCGATCCAGCGACACCAGTTCCAGCGACGCGGTGCCGTTGGAGCCGGCCATGGCGGTTTGCAGTTCTTTGTTGGCGTTGCTGACGGCGTCGTTCAACACGCCTTCGATTTTGGTCCCGGTGTACCAGGCCCCGCCTACGCTGATCGCGCCGATGGCAACAACAATTCCGAGAAGCACGCCTGCTGATTTATTCATGAATGACCTGATCGATTTCCGTGGCTGTGAGTGTGGTCGTCTTCCCTGAACCCGTGACCGGGTTGCGGCTCGACTCCGCTTAATTCAGCGGTGGAGATTAGCACCGGGCGCGGGAAGTGACCCAATGATTAAAGGTGAAAGAGTGTCTATGGACACTCGGGAAAGCAAAAAGATCGCAGCCTGCGGCAGCTCCTACAGGGAAACGCGTTCCAATGTAGGAGCTGCCGCAGGCTGCGATCTTTTGCTGTTCAGGAATACTGAACCTCAATCTCATCCAACTGATGATCAAAGCTCTTCAGCCGCGCCGTCCAGGTATAAACGAGCACTTCAAAATCCCGATCAATCACCGCCCCACCCGGCCCATCGGCGCGTGGGTCGCAGAAATCCAGCTGATAACGCTCACGGGCCATGGCCGTGGCGACATCGGAGAGTTCGCGGGCGTTGTTGAGCCAGTGCCAGCCCTCGCCATCAATCTGCTTGTCGAGTTCCAGGCACTGTTTTTTCAGCGCTTCGAGGCTTTTTTCCAGCGGCGTGCCGGTGAGTTCGCCCATGACTTCGGCGAACGTTCGGCCCGGTTGCCAGTAGCTGCCCCAGAAATACCGGTCGAACACGGTTTCGACCCGGCGCAGGGCGACTTTGGTGTCCCAGATCTGCACCAAGGTCTTGCCACGTTCCAGCTGGCGTTTTTTCACCCGCTGAACCTGTATCGACGCCCACGCCACACCGACGATCGCCATGACCGCGATCAGCGCCGTCACGCTGTCGAGAAAGATCATGGCCTTGTCGATCTGATGGGCCAGCATGATGCCGTAGAAATAGGTGGCCGACAGCAGCACCAGCGCTGCAAGGGCGCACCAGAAGCCGAGAGCGTAAGGGTTTTTCATTATTGGTTTCCCCTAGACCAGCGCTAGCAATGTGCGCTGGAAGGGTGCTTTGCACGGGGCGCCCTTCCAACACTTCAAAGCATAGCAACGGCCTCAGGGTTTGCCGGGGCTTGGAGCGTGCGTTCGTCCGCTTTCCCAACCGCCGCCGAGGGCGAGGAACAAATCGATCTGGCTCATCGCAACTTGAGTGTTGGCGGCGGCCAGTTGCGCGGTGACATCGGTGTAGGTGCGGGTCGCTTGCAGATCCGCCAGGAACGACTCGCGGCCGGCCTGGAAGAAGCGGTGCGTCTGGTCGGCGGCGAGTTTCGCCGACTGCTCGGCATCGGCCAGCGCATCGCGGCGTTGCAGCAGCGCGCTGTACTGCGCGAGGCCGGTCTGGGTTTCGCGAATGGCGTTGAGCACCACGCCGTCGAAGTGCGCCAGCGCGCCTTGGGTGGTCGCTTCGGCTTCACGGATGCGCGCACGGGCGCCGTTGGTCGGCACTTTCCAGCTCAGCGACGGGCCGAAACCCCAGCGATTGGTCGACGGATCACCGAGGTCGTCGATGATGCCGACGGTGCCGATGGTCGCGCCGATGCTGATGTCCGGGTACAACTCGCCAGTGGCGACGCCGATTCCGGCAGTCGCGGCGGCCAGACGTCGTTCAGCCTGACGAATGTCCGGACGACGCTTGAGCAGTGCGGCGCCATCACCGACCGGCACCAATTGAGCGATTTTCGGCAGTTCGGCGCAGGTCGCAGTGCCTGCCGGCAATTGATCGACCGGTTTCGCCAGCAGCATCGACAGTCGGAACAACCCGGCCTGACGCGCCGCTTCATAGCGCGGCATGTCGGCGCGCAGGGATTTGAATTGGGTTTGCGAACGGGTGACCTGGGTTTCGTCGCCACGGCCGGCGTCGCGCAGACGCTGGATCAGCGTGGTGCCTTGCGATTGCAGGTCGAGGGAATGCTGAGCGATTTCGCGTTCTTCGTTGGCCGCGCAGACTTGCGTGTAAGCGCGAACCACGTCCGCGACCAAGGTGATGCGTGCGGTGTCAGCGGCGGCTTGCGTTGCGTCGGCGTTGGCCTTGGCGCCTTCTATGCCGCGCTGCAAGGTGCCCCACAGATCGAATTGGTAAGAAGCGCTGATGCCGATGTCGCCGATATTGGCCACCGGGACTTTTTCCGGCAGCAAAAACGCCTGTCCGGATTCCTGCAAACGCTCGGCGCCCATTTTCACGCCAGCGCTCCAGCCACCGGCCGCTTCGGCTTCATCGACCTGAGCGCGGGCGCGTTGCAAATTAGCCGCCGCAACACGCAGATCGGTGTTGGACGCCATCGCTTGCTGCACCAGCTGATCGAGGCGCGGGTCTTTATACAGTCGCCACCAATCCGCCGGCACCGGCGCCGAGACCACAGGCTTACCGTCGACGGCCAGTTCGCCCTGAAAGTCCTTGCGCTGAACCGCCGAATTCTCAGGCACGTGATAGTCCGGCCCGACCATCTGACAAGCCGACAACATCACGCCCAACCCGACGATCATCAGGGCCCTGCTCATTGCGCGGGCTCCTGCTTTTTATCGTCGACCTTTGAGTCTTCGATGATCGATACCGTGGCAGTGCGCCCGGCGATCATGCGGAAATCTTCCGGCACGTCATCAAAAGCGATCCGCACTGGAATCCGCTGCGCCAGCCGTACCCAACTGAATGCCGGATTGACGTTCGGCAGCAGGTTGCTGCCGCTGGTGCGGTCGCGATCTTCGATGCCGGCGACGATGCTTTCGACATGTCCGCGCAATTTCGCACGGTCGCCGATCACACGGATATCCACCGACTGGCCGACATGAATGCCGTCGAGTTTGGTCTCTTCGAAATAACCGTCGATGTGGAACGAGTTGCTGTCGACCACCGACAACACCGGGCGCCCGGCGGTGACGAATTCCTGCGGACGCGGCGCGCGGTCGTTGACGTAACCGTCGACCGGGCTGCGAATCACCGAACGGTCGAGGTTGAGCTGAGCGCTGTCCACCGCAACTGTGGCTTCGGCCAGTGCCGATTGCGCACGGGCCACACGCGACTGGCTTTCTTCCAGTTGCTCGGCCGGCACCAGGTTACCGAGGCCACGGTTACGTTTGGCTTCGCGCTGAGCCTGAGCGAGGGTTTCTTCGCGATCAGCCACAGCCGCTTTGGCCTGACGCAGGGCCAGTTTGAAGCGATCCTGGTCGATGCTGAACAGCACCTGGCCGCGCTTGATCAACTGGTTGTCTTTCACTTCAACCTGCTGGATCAGCCCGGACACGTCCGGGGCGATCTGGATGATGTCGGCGCGAATGTGGCCGTCACGGGTCCACGGCGCGAACATGTAATACATCACCATGCGCCAGACGAGGACAACGGCAAAAGTCACGATCAGCAGGGTCAGTACCACGCGACCGATGGTCAAAAACGGTTTTTTCATGTCATCAGGTATCGACTGAGTGAGTCCACGCCGTACAGAAGTACCGCGTAGAGCGCCACGTTGAACAATGCCCGGTGCCAGACCAGACGGTAAAAGTGCACGCGCGTAAGCACGGCATGCACCAACAAAAACAGCACATAAGTGATGCCCATCAACACCAGCAAGGTCGGCAGGAAAATGCCGCTGATGTCCAGATCACCAATCATAGGGGCGCTCCATCTGGCAGCGGTTCTTCGGGCTCGGCGCTGGAAACGAATTCGACGCCGGGCAGCAACGCCAGACGCAAACCGCTCAAGGCGTGCAACAGGTTTAGCCGGGTTTCATCATCGCCGTGGCCATTGAGTGCGCGGCGGGTGCGATCCAGAGTCATCAGCAGCGGGGCCGGCGCCGGCAAGCGTTCGCCGGCCTTGAGGCAAGCGCGGAAATACTCACCGACTTCACTGACCACCTGCTGCAACAAAGCGTTCGGCGCGCCAGTCACCCGTGGCGTGTAGGCGAGCAAATCGAGCAGGTTCAGACCGACGCGCACTTCGCGCATGGCGATGCCGGTGTCCTGCCCGGTGAGAGCCAGACGCGGCAGGTGCTGCATCAGTCGATCGAGCAACTGCACACCCAATTTGCGGTGCTTGGCGAGGTTGGCCGGCTCGGTCATGTGGACGATGTCTTTCCAACTGAAACGGGTCAGGCGTTTCGCTGCCAATTCGGCACCAAACGGCCGCGCCACCAGCGTCCAGATAAACGCGAACAGCAGACCGATCGGCCCCGCCAGGTTGGAGTTCACGAAAGCGAAAAAGTCCGCATCGTAAGCGCCCTGAATACTGATGAACGACGAGGTGTTGACCAGCGTCAGCAGCATGCCAAGGTAGAAGCGCGGCTGCACCGTCAGCGTGCCGACGCAGATAAACGGGATGGAAAACGCCAGCACCAGCATCGGGAAGTCGTGCAGGTTGGGCAGAATCAAAAACAGATAAAGGCTGGCGAACAGTACCGACATGCCGGTCCAGAAAAAGAACCGGTAAATCTGCGGCGCCGGGTCGTCCATCGAGGCGAAGAAACTGCACGCCACCGCCGCCAGAATCACCGCGCTGCCGCCGTCCGGCCAGCCGAGCAGAATCCACAGCACCGAGGCGGTGATGATCGCCAGAATGGTCGAGGCCACCGAGTAGAGCATCAGCCCACGGTCGATAAACGGCGTCAGCCGACCCAATCGCCAATGCCGGTAAACCGCGCGCCAGTTGTCTTGGCGCTCGCAGACAATCGCGTCCTGCAGGCTGCGGCAGTCCTGCCACAAATCGATGAATTCGCCGAGGCGATAAATCGAGTTGGAGAACAGCAGTTGCCGGCGATCTTCCAGTGCTTCGGCACTCGGTTGCAGGGCTTCGAGCTGATCTTTCAGCGCTTGCCAGCGGTCGAGATCGGCGTCTTCATGACCGAGCCATTCGCGGGTCGCGGCCAGCAGCGGTTCGAATTTTTCCACCAGCTCAGGCGTGCGCCGTTCGAGGGCGTAGAGCGAGTCTTCCAGCGCATCGATCACCGGTAATAGATGAATCATGCGCCCGCGCAATTCTTTGGTGTTGCGCACGGTTTGCGGTCGCGAGCCTTCGTGGGGCAACTGGCCGATCATCAATTCGAGGCTGTTGAAGTTGGCGACCATGGCCATGCGCAGCGCGGTGACTTCTTCGGGCTGCACGTCGCGACTGAGGAATTTCAGGCTGTAGGTTGTCGCGTCGGCGAACCACTTGCTCACGGCATCGTTGAACACCGGCGCCAAGCGGCGCGGCCAGAACATTGCGCCGACCACGGCGGCGACGGCGATGCCGAGGAAAATTTCCTCAGTACGCGCCTCGGCCACGTCCCACACCGCCAGCGGGTTATCCACCACCGGCAAGGCAATCAGCGGCAACGTGTAACCGGCGAGCATCAACGCGTAGCTGTTGGCGGTGCGCAAATGCAGGGACATGAACAACAGAATGCCCGTCCACAGCGCGATGACCACCACCAGCACATACGGGCTCTGCACGAACATCGGCACGAAAAACACTGCCGCCGCCGCACCGAGAAAAGTGCCAATCGCACGGTATAACGCTTTCGAGCTGGTCGGGCCGAGGAACGGGCTGGAGACGATGTACACCGTCGCCATCGCCCAATACGGACGCGGCATTTGCATAAGCAAGGCGATGTACAGCGCGATCATCGACGCTGCAAAAGTCCGCACCCCGTAGAACCAGTCCCGGGCCGGCGGAATGCCGGAGAAAAAACCGTTCAAGAATTAACCACCAATGGCGGGTTGGCCGCCTCAAAAGCTCTGAGTACCCGAAGCGTAGCTTCCAGATCGCTCTGGTCGATGCCCTCAAGCACTTCATGACGCAGACGCACCAGTTCGATCTCCACCGCTTGCACCAGTTCACGGCCGGTATCGGTCAGGCTGAGGCACTTGGCGCGGCGATCATGGGCATCTTCGGTACGGCAGACGTAACCCGAATGACACAACTGATCGAGCAGACGCACCAGCGACGGACTCTCCATCCCGGCCGCCTGCGCCACCTGCACCTGCCGTACACCCTCGCCCAAACGGCCGATCATCAAGAGCGGCACGGCGCAGGCTTCGGAGATTCCATAATTGACCAGCGTGGTCTGGCAGATCTTCCGCCAATGCCTGGCGGCCACCACCATGGCACTGCTGATGTTCATCTGGAGAGCGTCGAGATCGTTCGGCACGAGAAAATGCACACTGTTAGTTTGCTAACTATCAATATCGCATTGGAGGGGAATTTCAGTCAAGTTTTGAAACAAATTGCCTATTCGGCGGAGAAAATCTTTCCGAAAGTCATTCAGCGTTTTTTAGCATTCTCATAAACGCTACTGCGCTCCCGTTTGCCGACCGCAACAACGGAAACGACCACGCGCTCGTCGATCACTTGATAAACCAAGCGATAGCCGGAAGCCTTCAATTTGATTTTGTAACAGTCCGGCATCCCATGCAGCGCATCGGCAGGGACTCTAGGCAGATTCAAGCGTTCGCCCAGCTTCTTTTTGAATTGCTCTCGTAGCGTATGACCCAACTTGTTCCATTCTTTGTGAGCAGATGGCAGAAATTCGAGCTTATAAGTCATCCAGGCTTACCGAAATAGGCGTCTCGTGACTGCGGGCGCGAACGATTTCAGCAAGCTCCAGATCATCAAGCCGCTCCATCATTGCTTCGTACACATCCGCTGGAACCATGTAGCCCATAACGCGATTGTGGTTGAGAACCGCCACAGCTCCGCCATGCGCGCCGTTCAGAACGGCAGAAGGGTTTTTCTTTAACTCGGAAACACTGACAGCCATGTCGGCGAGAACACTTTGCATAATAAAAGACCTCAATTGAGGTCGTGATTTTGGTCTATTTTTTTAACTGCAACAACCATGGCTTTGTGTTGAATGACCAGAGGTCACCGGAACTAGCCCTGGCGTCCCTTGCGCAACATCACATTCAACTGATCCACCACCTCCGCCCAATCGGCATCATCCAGAATCTCGTCACGCAAAAACTGCGACTGGCTCTCCGTCCAGAAGAACGCATCGGCCAAGTGCAGCTTGGGTTTAAGCGGGGAATGGGTGGCGATGAATTGGTCGATGCTGACCGGGTCGTTGTCCAGGCCGAGTTGTTTGAACAAGGATGGGAGGCTGTGATTTGGGTTTTCCATTGCAGTGATCCTTGGAATTAGCGGTGAATGGAAGATCATTCGCGGGCAAGCCTTGCTCCTACAAAGGCTGTGGCGGCCACACAATCACTGGACACCCAAAACCGTTGTAGGAGCAAGGCTTGCCCGCGAAGGCGTCAATGAAAACGCCGCAAAATCCTAATGACTCAACTCCCGCACCTCGGCATGCGGCACCATTTTCAGAAACTCCGGCATGCTCATGTGCAGCAGATAATTGTGGTTGCCCGCCTCCAGATAAATATCTTTCTGCCGCGTCAGCAACGGGTCGATGACCATGTCCAGCCCGTACGAGTCACCCAGCGGCGGCACCGCGCCGCGTTCGCAGTCGTCGAAGATGTGCGCCAGGTTGCTTTCGCGGGTCAGTTGCCATTCGCCGCTGTTGCGCACTTTGCTCAAGTCCAGATGACGACTGGCCGGCAGCACGGCCATCAGGTAATGCCCGTGGTGGTCGTCGAGGATGATCGATTTGGCCACCCGCTCCGCTGGCACGCCGGCGACGCGCGCGGTTTCCAGGCTGCTCGATGAATGTCGATGAGCAACGACGTCATATTCGCAATGCGCCCGGGTCAGGCTGCTTTGCACCTTTTTTGCCATTCGCATGATGCACCTCGGTGTCGCGCGGAAGGTGGTTGCTGTGTTTTGAGTCTAGTTCGACGGGCCGCTGACGAAGGGAAATCCGCTCACCGGACACATCCGCACATTGATCAAAATTCATCCAGAGCAACCCTCAACTAGACTGAAAGAACCCGCCACTGACGCTCATGGAGAGTCACGTGAACAGCCGATGTTGTGCCTTCGCCTTGCTCCTGCTGACAAGCGCATCCGCCTTCGCCGCCGACACCTCATTGCCAGCGATGAGCCCGGTCGGTCTGTGGCTGATCACGCTGGGCATCGTGTTCCTGATCGCCGAAGCCGCATTGCCCAACTACGGGGTGATCGGTCTGGGCGGGATCATCATGTTCGTTATCGGTGCGCTGATTCTGAGCAACGCCGAACTGCCGGTGCCGATGATGATCGGCCTCGGTTTGATCAGCGCTGTGCTGTTGATCGCTTTGCTGATACGCGCGCTGAAAACCCGCCCACGCCACGCCGTCAGTGGCGATGCCGGACTGCTCGGCAGCGTCACCGCGATCACCAACGTACAACCGGGCGATGCGCGTAACGGCTGGATTCAACTGCAAGGCGAACGCTGGCAAGTGCTCAGCGCGACTCCGCTGCACACCGGGCAATCGGTGCGTGTGGTGGGTCGCAAGGGATTGATGCTGGAAGTGGCCGCGACTGACGCGGCGCCGCTCGGAGAGTGATCATGGGTCTGCAAATCGGTTTTGTTGCGCTGCTGTTGTTGGTGATTGCCCTCGCCGGCTCGACGTTCCGCATCCTGCGTGAATACGAGCGCGGTGTGGTGTTCCAGCTCGGACGTTTCTGGCAGGTCAAAGGCCCGGGCCTGATCCTGCTGATTCCGGTGGTGCAGCAAATGGTTCGGGTCGATCTACGCACCGTCGTCCTCGATGTACCGCCGCAGGACGTGATCACTCGCGACAACGTGTCGGTGAAGGTCAACGCGGTGTTGTATTTCCGCGTACTCGATCCGCAGAAGGCGATTATTCAGGTCGAGGATTTTCTCTCGGCCACCAGTCAGTTGGCGCAGACGACGTTGCGCGCGGTGCTGGGGAAACATGAACTGGATGAATTGCTGGCCGAACGTGAGCAGTTGAACATCGACATCCAGCAAGTGCTCGATGCGCAGACCGATGCGTGGGGAATCAAGGTCGCCAACGTCGAAATCAAACACGTCGACCTTAATGAATCGATGGTGCGCGCCATCGCCAAACAGGCCGAAGCCGAGCGGGAACGGCGGGCCAAGGTGATCCACGCCGAGGGCGAATTGCAGGCGTCGGAAAAACTGATGCAGGCTGCGGAAATGCTTGGCCGTCAGCCTGGGGCGATGCAGTTGCGGTATATGCAGACGCTGAGCTCGATTGCCGGCGACAAGAGTTCGACGATTGTTTTTCCGTTGCCGATTGAGTTGCTCAAGGGGATGGCGGATTTGTCGGGGAAATCTTGAGGAGCGAAAGATCGCAGCCTGCGGCAGCTCCTACAGGATTAGCCTGCGGGGGGTTTGGGGGTGAACAGGCGCGCTTTTATGCCTCCAGCGTGGATTTCAGCACTGGGCTGCCAGGTCGTCGGCAGCGGTGAAAATTCTTCCGGGCCGTCGAAGGTTCCGATCAGCCACACCCGGCCTTGACCTTGCAGTTCCGCGAGGCTGTCCAGATATACATCCCGATTGACCAACGTGCCGAAGCCGTACTCGTTAGGCCGCGTCGTCTGGCCATCTGCTGTCGGTGGCGTGTAGAGGCGGATCTGCGCGCCGGTGCGGTCGTAGTAGACGTAACTCAGGTACCAGAGCATGTCGCTGGTGATGATCCGGTCACCCGGCAGGAAATGTTGATTGACGTAATTTACGACGCGATCGAGCTGATCATCGCTGTCGACATTGGCGTTGTTACTGAGACCGACCAGCTCCACGCCGATCAATGAAACCAGCACCGCCAGTGCAAACAACCGTGCGCGACTGTACAAGCGGTCAACGGCCATTGCCGCCAGCATCGGCAAACCGAGGGCGTACGCCGTCAGGTAGCGCTCGATGAACACCGGGGTGATGAGCGACACCGCGAACACCAGCATTAGCGGCAGTCCGGTGTACAACGCCAGGAGAATACTTCCGCGCGACACACTGCGGTCGCGCATCACCGCGACAACCGCCAGCGCCAACAACGCCATCGGCAGCGCGACGAAAACCAACATCGGCAGGTTCTCGCCATTGTCCTGAATCAGCCACGACCAGATCATCGACGGCAGAGAACTCAGGGTGACCGCCGGCTCCCAGCCCACATCGCCGCCCGCCTTGAGTTGTTCCATGTGCTGCATCAAGTCGAGCAGATTGGGCAGCCAGGGCAGGTACAACGCGACGATCGCCAGATTCGCCAGCCACCAGTTCCAGCGCTGGATATGCCGGAACCGGTAACCGCGCTGGACGCGAATCACGATCAGGTAAAGCCAGTGACACAACGCCGCGAGCACGGCGAAGTAATGGGTGTACAACGCCGCGCTCATCAACAGCGCGTAAATCACCAGATAGCGGTGCCGTTGCGGGCGTCGGATCCAGTAGACCAGCGCCACACTCGCGGCGATCAGCAACAGGCCAAGCAGCGCATACATGCGCACTTCCTGGCTGTAGCGCACCGCTGTCGGCAGCAGCGCCAACAACAAACCGGCGACGAAAGCGGCGCGGCGAGTGGCCAGACGATCAACCAGCCAGATGCCCATCCCGACCGCGGCGATGCCCGCCAGTGCACTCAGACAGCGGATCGCGAAAATGCCGTCACCGAACAGTTCGATCCAGCCATGCAGCAGCATGAAATACAACGGCGGATGCACATCGAAGGCCGCGTGCTTCCAGATCTCGCTCAGCGAATAGCGCGCCAGCAACAGGCTGGAACCTTCATCGCCCCAGATCGCCGCCGCTGTCAGATCATAAAATCGCACGAACGCGGCCAGCGCCAGCAGTGGCCACAGCCAGTGTTCTTTGACCCAGCGCACCAGCCACCGCGTGCCGAACCAGGAGCCGGGTGCGGCAAAGGGGTCTTGGGTGTCGCCGACCGGCGTGACTCTGTTAGCCGCCATTGCTTCCTCATGCCACGCCACGGCACCACGAAAATATGGCGTCGAAACCTGCCTCTCACTTTAGGTCAGCCACAGCGCAACCGTCGATGAAGGTTTAGCGTTTCACGACACCCGGCGATGCGGCGGCCACTTCCCCCGCCGGATACACCGACTCCCAGCCCCCACCCAACGCTTTGTACAACCCGACCATCGCCAACGAAACGCCGGTCGAGCTTTCCACCCACTGTTCCTGCGTCGCCAACAAAGCACCCTGCACCGTCAGGACGTTGACAAAATCGACCACGCCTTCGACGTATTGCTGTTGCGCGGTGCGCAGGGCGATCTGGTTTTGCCGAACGGCTTCGGCGAGGCTGTCGCGGCGGCGCTGGCTGGCGTTGTAGGCGGTGAGTTGATCGTCGATTTCGTGCCAGGCGCGCAGCACGGTTTGCTGATAGGCGATGGCCGCTTCCTGTTGCTGGGCCTCGCGCAGTTGCAGCACGCCGCGCAGGCGACCGCCGTCGAACAGCGGCAAGCTGAATTGCGGGCCGATGCCGAACGCGCGCGAGCCCCACGAGCCGAAGTCACTGAGCTGCATGGCTTGCGAGCTGAGGTTGCCGGACAAGGTGATGCGCGGGTAGAAATCGCCTTTGGCGACGCCGATATTGGCGGTGGCCGCGTGCAGGCGCGACTCGGCCTGACGGATGTCCGGACGGCGTTCGGCCAGTTGCGACGGCAGACCGATGGCGACTTGCAGCGGCGACTGCGGCACGGCAGCATCTGTGGATAACTCTTTGGCCAAGGCTTGCGGTGGTTCACCCATCAACAAGCTGATCGCGTTGATCAGTTGCGATTGGCGTTGTTCCAGCGCCGGCAAGCGCGATTCGATGGCGGCGACTTGCGCGGCGGCTTCGGCGACGTCCAGATCAGTCGCGACGCCGTCGGCCAGACGCAGCTGCGAGAGGTTCAGGCTGTGTCGGGCGACGTCGAGGTTTTGCTCGGTGACGGCGCGGGTGTTTTGTACGCCGCGCAACTGAATGTAGTTTTGCGCGGTGTCGGCGAGCACGGCCAGCAGCACGCCGCGACGGTCGTTTTCGGCGACTTCGAGGTTGGCGTCGGCGGCTTCGGTTTCGCGGCGCACGCGCCCCCAGAAATCCAGCTCCCACGAGGCGGAGAAACCGGCGTCCCACAGGTTGAAGGCGGAATCACCGTCGAGTCCGGATGGATCGCTGAGGCCTTTGCCGCTGTTGCGTTCGCGGCCGTAACTGCCGGTGGCGGCGGTGTTCGGGTAGCGGTCGGCGCTGATGACCTGGCGGGCGGCGCGGCTTTGTTGCAGACGGCTGCTGGCCAGTTGCAGGTCGAGGTTGCTCTTCACCGCACGTTGGGTCAGCGTGGAAAGTTGCGGGTCGTGGAAGACTTCCCACCAGCGTTCGTTGAGGGGTTCGCTGACGGCTTGGCTCGGGGCGGATTTGGCGGGTTTGGCCCAGTCGCTGATTTGTGTGGCTTGGGGTTTTTGGAAGTCTGGGCCGACGGTGCAGGCGGTGAGACTGGCCATAAGCAAGGCACTTAGAGTGAGTTGCTGCAACTGGCCTCTTCGCGAGCAGGCTCGCTCCCACATTTTGGATTGCGTTTTCCCTGTGGGAGCGAGCCTGCTCGCGAAGGCGTCGGTGCGGTCAACACTGTTCATCGCTGAGTCACCTCACGCACAGACTTCGCCGAACTCGCGGTATCAATCCGCGCCTCCACTGACATGCCCACCCGCAACCGCTCAGCCAACGGCTGACCCGGTTCGAGCATGATCTTCACCGGAATCCGCTGCACGACCTTGGTGAAGTTACCCGTGGCGTTGTCCGGCTTCACTGCTGCAAACGTCACACCCGTGGCCGGCGCAATGCTTTCGACGCGACCGCTCAAGGCTTCACCGCCCAGACTGTCGACACGCACCTGCACCTCCTGCCCCGGCTGCACATCCGTCAGTTGAGTTTCCTGAAAATTCGCCACCACATACGCCTGCTGCAACGGCACCACCGCTAGCAACTTGCTGCCCGGCGTTACATAGGCGCCGACGCGCACCGCGCGCTCGCCGATCATGCCGTCCTGCGGCGCGGTGATACGTGTGTAGGAGAGTTCGAAACTGGCGATTTCCAGCGCCGCTTGCGCGTGCTTCAGGCTGCCTTCGGCGGCATCACGTTGGGCGGTGAGGATATCGACTTGCTTGCGCTCCGCCGCCAGTTTCGCGGTGGCGGTGTCGAGGTGCGCCGTCGCTTGATCGATGCGCGTGCGCGCCTGTTGCGCGTTCTGCACAGTGCCGGCACCGACGCCGGCCAGGTGGTTGTAGCGATTTAATTCCTGCTGGGCAAAGGCCATTTCTGCTTTGGCCGACACCACCGACGCCTGCGCCTGAGCGATCACCGAGGTCTGCCGTTCCAGCGTCGCCTTGGCGTTCTGCAACTGCGCCCGCGCCACCAGTGTCTGCGCGTCCGCCGCTTCGGCGGACGCACGCAAATCGCGATCATCAATCAGCGCCAGCAACTGCCCGGCCTTGACGCGCTGGTTGTCTTCGACCAGCACTTCTTTGATAAACCCGGCCACACGCGGCACCACCAGGGTGTAGTCGGCGGAGACGAACGCGTCGTTGGTATTTTGCTGGGTGCGTTTACCAAACAGGCCGGGCATCGCCAGATACACCAACACGCCCACGGCCAGCGCGGCGGCCACGGCCACGGCGAGTTTTTGCTTTGCTTGAGTCGTCATAAAAACCTTCATTGTTCAGTGCAGCAATCAGGTCGGCGCGCGCGGTGGAAAGATCCGCGTCGGCAGCCAGAAAATCAGCAGGATCAGCATCACCGCGACGCCAGCCATGCACACATAGAGATCGGAAGAAGTCAGCACCACGGCCTGTTCGTGCAGGCGATGAGCGAGGCCCGGATCGCTGCGATCGGCCAGCGGCGAATTGCCGAGGCTGTCGATCAACATGTTCGAATGGAAATGCAGACGCGACGTGGTCAGCGCTTCGATCACCCCGGTGGCGACCACGGCCGACAGGCCTTTCACCGTGTTGAACCACGCCGACGCGAACGGCCCTTCCAGCGGCGAAATGCTCCCGGTCGAAAGCATCAACAACGGCAACACCGCCATCGGCTGACCGAAAATCTGCAGCCATTGCAGGACATAAAAATCGTCGCGAATCCACGCCGACGTCAGTTGCGAACCACCGAGGCACGACAGCGCCAACATGCTCAAACCGATCCCGAGCACCCAGCGACAATCGACCCAACGCAGATTGCACAGCGCCGCCACCAGCGGCAGCGCGATCAACTGCGGCAACGCAGCGAGCAGCATGATCGGCGCGGTCTGCACCGGGCGATAACCCTGCACCTGTGCCAGATAACTCGACGGAATCAACACCACTGCCAGCAAAATCACCAACACACCGGCCAGGGTCATCAGCGCGAATGACAGGTTGCGAATACCGAGCATCTGCAATTTGAAAAACGGAATCGGCTGCGACCATTCATTGATCAAAAACGCTACCAGCAACAGCGAACCAGCGCCGAGCAAGCCGCAGATCAGGCTCGATTCGAACCAGTCCAGTCGATTGCCCTGCAGCAAACCGATCACCAACATGCAGATCGCCGGGAAGCCCAGCAGCAGGCCTTTCCAGTTGAATGCCTTGAGGCGTTCCAGTCGTAGCGGATCCTGCGGAATGCCGTAAGCCACCATCGCCATGGCGATCAGGCACGGCACGATGATTTGCCAGAACGTCCATTGCCAGCCGACGTATTCCGTCCACAAACCGGCGAGCGGCGTACCGAGGCCGGGGCCGAAAGTCGCGGTCAGCGCGTAACCGGCCAGACCGTAGAGTTTGATATTTGCCGGCAAGAAGCGCAGGGCCACGGTCATCAGCATCGGCGGCAGCGCGCCGCCGGCCAGGCCTTGCAGGATGCGCATCAACAGCAGACTTTCGTAATTCGGCGCGAACGGGCACAGCACGCCGAGCACGGTGAACAGGCCGATTGCGCAGAGGGTGAAACGGCGCAGCGAGAAGGTCACCGAGCACCACGGCGCAAACGCCATGGCCGCGACCGAGGTGGCGGTGTAACTGGCGACCAGCCAGGTGCCTTCGTCGTAACCGATGTGCAGCGCGCCACGGATGTCGGCGAGGGCCACTTTGGTGACCATCTCGTTGAGGCCCGACACCAGCACCGCCAGCAGCACGCCGACCAGACCGGTGATGATCCGCGCCCCGAACACCGGAGGCGCGGCCGCCGTCGCCGGGCTGGCCGCAGCGAGGGGCGCCGAGACCGTCAGGGATGTCATGAATGAAAACTCCGGGGGTGGGAAATACCGGAGCATTTTAGTGGGGCTTATCGCTGACGAAAATTGACTTATTGGCAGGTTATAAGTGCGCCAGACACAATGATTAAACGCAAAAGATCGCAGCCTTCGGCAGCTCCTACAGGGATTGCATTCCAATGTAGGAGCTGCCGAAGGCTGCGATCTTTTGATCTGTTGTTAAGGTTGCGCGGCCAGCCAGGTTTCGTCGCAGCAGGTTTTCAGGGTTTCACGCAGCCAGCGGTGCGCCGGATCCTTGTCAAAACGCGGGTGCCAGGCTTGTGTCAGCATCAAGGTCGGCAACGGAATCGGCAGGTCGAACGAGCGCAGCTTCAAACCCAATCGCCGCACGCTGAGCAGCGCTTCCTTGGGCACCGGCAGAATCAGATCGGAATCCGGCAAGGCAAACATCGCCGCATGAAAACTCGGCGCAATCACCGCCACCCGCCGCTCCAGCCCCAACGCGTTCAGCGCCGTATCAATCGGGCCGCGAGCGATACCACGGCGCGACATGCTGATATGGGAAAAACCAGCGTAGCGTTCGGCAGTTATTTCACCGTCGAGCAGCGGATGATCTTCACGAACCAGCCCAACGAAATGCGTAGAAAACAGATTCTGCACTTTCACTTCAGGGCTGACCGGCCGGGTGTTGCTGACGCTGAGGTCGATCCGTCCTTCGCGCAACGCTTCATCATCGCCATCGCCCTCGGGGACAAAACGCAGCTCGCAGTGCGGTGCTTGTTGGTCGAGGGTGTCGAACAGCTTGCCGCCGTAGACGCCGATGAAAAAGTCATTGGCGCGGATGCTGAAGCGCCGGCGCAGCGTGCCCAATTCCACCGTGTCAGCGGAGCGGAACAGCAGCGCGGCTTGTTCGACGACGTCGCGCACCTGCTCACGTAATTCCAGTGCTTTGGGGGTTGGCACCAGGCCACGGCCGGCGCGCACGAGGATCGGATCGCCGATGGCTTCGCGGATACGCGTGAGGGTGCGGCTCATCGCGGCGGGGCTGAGGTTCATCCGCCGCGCGGCGCCGACCACACTGCCCTCGTCGAGCAAAGCGTCGAGGGCGACCAGAAGGTTCATGTCCGGGAGCTGCATGGCGAGCACTCGTGGCGAATCAGGATTGATCTGCGTGCAATCCTAGCAGATCAAAACATCGCAGCCTTCGGCATCTCCTACGGGGATCCCATTCCATGTAGGAGCTGCCGAAGGCTGCGATCTTTTCAGGTCAGCGCTGCATACCCCAGCGCTTCACGGTCACCCGCTCCAGCGTGTCAAACACCAGATTCTCCACCAGCAAACCAATCAGAATCACCACCGCCAACCCGGCAAACACCTTGTCGGTGTACAGCTCATTACGATTCTGAAAGATTTACCAGCCCAAACCACCCTTGCCACTGGTCGCACCGAACACCAATTCCGCCGCGATCAACGTGCGCCAGGCAAACGCCCAGCCAATTTTGAGCCCGGCCAGAATCGACGGCAGCGCCGCAGGAATGAGGATGAACAGCACCAGCCGCAATCCCTTCAAACCATAATTGCGCCCAGCCATGCGCAGCGTCTCGGACACCCCGAGAAACCCCGCATAAGTATTCAGCGCCAACGCCCACAACACCGAATGCACCAGCACAAAAATCAGGCTGTTCTGCCCCAACCCAAACCACAGCAACGCCAATGGCAGCAGGGCAATCGCCGGTAACGGGTTAAACATCGAGGTCAGTGTACTCAGCAGATCGCGCCCAAACTGGGTCGACACCGCCAGTGTCGTCAGGGCAAACGCCAGAACGATGCCGATCAGATAACCCTTGAGCAGCACCACCAAGGATATCCACACCTTGCTCAACAACTCGCCGCTGAGCAGGCCGTCGTACAACGCATGGCTGGTCTGCAGAAAACTCGGCAGCAACAGATCGTTGTTCTGCACCCGCGCGACGATTTCCCAAAGCACCGCGAGCAATATCAGGATCAGGCTTTTGCGCAGCCAACCCTGTTGCCACAGCCGAGTACCGAGGGACAGTTCGCGTTCGACCGGCACTTCCGTCAGTGGCTCTAATACAATTTCGAATTCTTCACGCACAGATGATGACTGGCTCATCGGGTTGATCCTCCTGGCCGCTCAATAGGCGATGCGAATGTCGTTGAAGTCGTGGTCACGCTCGGTTTCCGGCGACTGGCCTTCGTCGAACAGCAGACGATGAATGCGCCGCGCCGATTCCTGAAACGCCACGCCACCGAGGCTGTGCAGATCGTATTGATGGCTGTGCACTTCGGCGCGCACCCGCCCCGGATGCGGCGACAGCAAAAGGATGCGATTGCCGACCACCAGCGCCTCTTCAATCGAGTGCGTGACGAACAACAGGGTGAAGCGCACTTCTTCCCAGAGCAGCAGCAACTCTTCCTGCATCTTGCGGCGGGTCAGCGCGTCCAGCGCGGCGAACGGTTCGTCCATCAAAAGAATTTTCGGCTGCATCGCCAACGCCCGGGCAATCGCCACGCGCGCTTTCATGCCGCCGGACAACGTGTGCGGATAGGCATCGGCAAACGCCGCCAGCCCGACCTTATCCAGATAGTGCAGCGCGCGTTCTTCGGCTTCTTTTTTCTTCAGCGTGCGCGACGCCAGCAGCGGAAACATCACGTTCTGTTTGACGGTTTTCCACGGCGGCAGTTGATCGAATTCCTGGAATACCACAATCCGGTCTGGCCCTGGCGCGTCGACGCGCTGGCCTTGCAGACGGATCTCGCCTTCGCACGGTTGAATGAACCCGGCGACCGCTTTGAGCAAGGTGGACTTGCCGCAACCGGACGGGCCGAGCAGCACGTAGCGATCGGCCGGGTCGATTTCAAAACTGACCTGGTGCGTGGCGCGCACCACACGTTGCGGCGTGCGGTATTCGAGGCTGACATGATCGACCGCCAACAGCGCTTCGCGGTTGACGATCAGGTTGCTGGCCGCGTGGCCTTGCAAAGGGGCGTTCATCTCGGTCAGCTCCCTTGCAGCGGTTTGGCGTCCTGGAAGAAATAGTCCTTCCACGATTCAGGTTTGTTTTTGATCGCGCCGACGCGGTAGAGGAATTCGGCTAGTGGATACGTATTTTTCGGCGTCACGCTGAATTCGAACTGCGGGTTGTCGATGATTTTCAGCAACGCTGCGCGGTCGATTTTCGCTTTGGTCACGCGGATGTAGGTGTCGGCCGCCGCGCCCTTATCGTTCTGCGCAAATTGCGCCGCCTCGGTCAGTGCTTCAACGAAGGCTTTGTAGGTTTTCGGGTTTTCCTCGCGGAATTTCTCGGTGGCGAACAGCACCGTCGGCGAGTTCGGGCCGAGCACGTCATACGAGTTGAGCACGACGTGAACGTTAGGGTTTTCCAACGCCTGATCCTGGAACGGCGGGTTGGAGAAATGCCCGGTCAGCTCGGTGCCGCCGGCGATCAACGCAGCCGTGGCGTCCGGGTGCGGAACGGCGATGGTGTATTTGTCGAGGCGATTGAATTCCTTGTCGCCCCACTGCTTGGCCGCCGCGTACTGCAGGAAGCGCGACTGTACCGACACGCCAACCGCTGGCACTGCGATGCGATCCTTCTCGGTGAAATCGGCGATGGTTTTGACCTTCGGATTGTTGCTCACCAAGTAGTAAGGGAAGTTGCCCAGCGAGGCGACGGCTTTGACGTTTTGCTTGCCGTGGGTGCGATCCCAAATGGTCAGCAGCGGCCCGACGCCGGCACCGGCAATGTCGATGGAACCGGACAACAGCGCATCATTGACCGCAGCGCCGCCCGAGAGCTGCGTCCAGTCGACCTTGATGTCGATGCCTTCCTGCTTGCCGTACTTCTCGATCAGGCCCTGATCGCGCACCACGTTGAGCAATAAATAGACGATGCCGAACTGTTCGGCGATGCGAATTTCACCTTCGGCGTGGGCCACGGTCGGTGCGACCAGGCTGCCGGCAATCAGGCTGAAACCGAGGCCGATGGCGGCGGCCAGCGGGGCAAATGGAAGTCGTTTGGACATGATCGAATCTCCGGCAAATCAGAAAGGCGCGTCGCCCTGAATGGTCGTGCGATACAGCTTGCGGCGCAGGTGCGCGGGGCAGCCGGCGGCGAGGTGGATCAGCGAACGGTTGTCCCAGAACACCAGGTCGTGGGGCTGCCACTGATGGCGGTAGATGTTTTGCGGCAACACGCTGTGGGCGTAGAGCTCGCTCAGCAGTTGCTGGCTCTCGTCGTCCGGCAGACCAACGATGCGCGTGGTGAAACCTTCGCTGACGAACAGCGCCTTGCGGCCGTTTTCCGGGTGCGTGCGCACCACCGGGTGCACCACTTCCGCGACCTGAGCGAGTTGCTCCGGGGTCAGCGTCGGGCGCCAGTTGCCTTCGAATTTGGTTTCGCTGTAACGCGCGGTGTAGGAATGCGCGGCGCTGCGCCCTTCGACTGCTTTACGCAGCTCAGCGGGCAGGTTGTCCCAGGCTTTGTGCATGTCGGCGAACAAGGTGTCGCCGCCCTCGGAAGGCAGCTCTTGCGCATGCAACATCGAGCCAAGGCTCGGCAGCTCTTTATAGGAAAGGTCCGAGTGCCAGAATTTGCCGGCGTCGCCGAGGCCGATGTTTTGGCCGTTTTCGACGATGTTGGAAACGATGAGAATTTCCGGGTGATTGGCCAGCAGGAACTGTTTGAGTACGTGAATCTGCAACACACCGAAGCGGCGGCTGAAGTCGATCTGCTGTTGCGGGGTGATTTGCTGATCGCGGAATACCACGACGTGGTGGTCGAGGTGCGCGCGATGGATGCGCGCAAAGTCTTGATCATTGATCGGCCGGGTGAGGTCGAGGCCAACGATCTCGGCGCCAACGGCACCGCTGAACGGGCGAATTTCGAAGGTTTGCGGCGCGGCGCTCGCGGCGCTTGGGGTAGCAGTAGCTGCGGACATCTTTCAATCTCCCACGCACGGCGCGCTCATGGGCGCGCTCGTCGATCAGACACTCACGCTGGATTGCGTGTCGGTTCAGGTCGTGCGGCGCGCCGATTGGTCGGCAGGTACGCAGGGGAGTGACTTTATAGCTATAAGAATCTGAAATTAAATACCGTTAATGAATAACGATATGGCGAATGGTGAGGAATGGACTGGGTGGTGAGTGACGATTTTTGTCACTTGCTGACAGAGATGTGGCGTTTCGGCTGACGCTATCGCGAGCAGGCTCACTCCTACAGGGATCGCATTTCATCTGGAGAAATGCGATTCCTGTAGGAGTGAGCCTGCTCGCGATGAGGCCAGCGAAGCCACCATAGAATCAACGCTCGTGTAGTGCCTCAGCCCGCGCGCGGATGATCGGCTTGAGCAGGTAGCTCAACACCGATTTCTTGCCGGTAATGATATCCACCGACGCGACCATCCCCGGAATGATCAGCAACGGCTTGTCATCCGTACCCAGATGACTGCGCTCCGTACGCACCTTGATCACGTAGTACGTGGTCTTCTTGTCTTCATCGGTAATGGTGTCGGCACCGATCTGCTCAAGCTTGGCTTTCAGGCCACCATAAATGGTGTAGTCGTACGCGGTGAATTTCACCGTGGCTTCCTGGCCCGGATGCAGGAATGCGATGTCCTGCGGGCGGATTTTTGCTTCGACCAGCAAGGTGTCGTCCAGCGGCACAATCTCCACCAAATCGCTGCCCGGCTGGATCACGCCGCCGATGGTGTTGACCAGCAACTTGTTGACGATGCCCCGCACGGGCGAGGTGACCAGCGTACGGCTGACGCGATCTTCCAGCGCCTTGCCGGTAGCGCTGGCCTTGTTCAGGTCGGTACGCGCTTCGTTGAGCTGGGTCAGCGCTTCACTGCGGAATTTGCCGCGCGTCTCGTCGATCTTGCGCTGCACTTCCTTGATCGCCGATTCGGCACGCGGAATCGCCAAAGTTGTGGCATCGAGCTGACCACGGGTTTCCACCTCGGCACGCTTCAGGCGCAGCACTTCCACCGGGGACACTGCACCCTGCGCCACCAGCGGCTCCGACATGTTGATTTCCTGACGCTGCAAGCCGAGTTGCTGGCGGTATTGGCCCTGCTTGGAGCCAAATTCGCGAAGCTCTTGCTGACGCTGAATCAACTGCTCCTGCAAACCGCCGATCTCGTCGTGCAGTTGCTGGCGGCGGCTGATGTACAGCGACTCTTCGCTTTTCGCCTGGCCCGGCACGGCTTTCAGCACGTCCTCAGGAAAATTCAGCGGACGGTCATCGACTTCGGCGCTCAGACGCTCCACGCGCAGCAGCATCGACAGACGATCGGCCTCGGTTTCGCCGACGTTGGAGGCAAAACGCGTGTCGTCGAGACGAATGAGCGGTGCGCCGGCCTCAACGATCTGGCCTTCCTTGACGAACAGCTCGGAGACGATCCCGCCCTCAAGGTTCTGGATTTTCTGGATCTTCGACGACGGAATCGCCTTGCCGTCGCCCTTGGTCACTTCGTCGATCACGGCGAAATTGGCCCAGAGCATAAGAAAAACGAAGAAGCCGATGATCGCCCAAATGGTCAGGCGCACGACGCGCGGGGCGTCCTCGATCAGCGCCTTGTTGACCTCTGGCAGCGGCTGGCCCTGCAACGATGCCGAGCCCTTGAAGTAGCGACGGATCGAATCCTTGAAACCCGACTTAAGCAACACTGATCTGCCCCTTCTTCAACGCTTCCATCACGGCGGCTTTCGGGCCATCGGCGAGAATCTGACCACGGTCGACCACCAACAGGCGATCGACCAGCGACAACAGTGAAGCCCGGTGCGTGACCAGAATCACGGTCTTGTTTTCAATCACTGCCGCGAGGCGTTGCTTGAGGCGTTCTTCGCCGGTGTTGTCCATCGCGCTGGTGGGTTCATCCATCAGCAAAATCGGCGGATTGAGCAACAGCGCGCGGGCCAGGGCGACGTTCTGTCGTTGGCCGCCGGAGAGGTTCTGCCCGCGCTCGCCGACTTGCAGCTCATAGCCTTGCGGGTGCAGACGGGCGAATTCGTGGACGCCGGCCAGTTCGGCGGCTTGCAGCACCAGTTCGTCTTCTACATAACGCGCACCGGAAACCAGGTTGTCACGCAGGGTGCCGGCCAGCAGTTGGATGTCTTGTGGCACATAGCCGATGTTGTAGCGCAGCTCGCTGACGTCGATCTGGCGGATGTCCACACCGTCGACCAGCAAGGCGCCATCGTCCGGCTGATAGAGGCCGACCAGCAGTTTAGCCAGGGAGCTTTTGCCCGAGCCGCTGCGACCGATGATGCCGATTTTTTCGCCGGGACGAACCACCAGGTTGATGTTCTTCAGCGCCGGGTTCTGTTGTTCCGGGTAGGTGAAGTTGAGTTGGCGGCACTCGATGGCACCTTGCAAAACCTTGCGGCTCAGAGGGCGCTCTTCGAAGTTGCGCTCTTGCGGCAGCTCCATCATTTGATCGACCGAGGTCATGGTCACCCGCGCCTGTTGATAGCGCGTGAGCAGACCGGACAGCGAGGCCAGCGGGCTCAGCGCGCGACCGCTGAGCATGTAGCAAGCGATCAGACCGCCCATGCTCAGATGCCCGTCGATGATCTGGTACACGCCGAAGACGATCATGATCACCCCGGCCAGTTGCTGGATCAGCAGGGTGATGTTCATCGCCAGACCGGAGAGCATTTTCACCCGCAGTTCGAGGCGGCTGAGGGTGCCGATGGTCTGTTCCCACTGGTATTGGCGTTCGCTTTCGGCGTTGTTGACCTTGACCGCGTCGAGACCGGCGAGGGTTTCGATCAGGCTCGATTGACGCTCGGCGCCGAGGGCCATGGTGCGTTCCATGGTGGCCACCAGCGGCTTCTGCAAGGCGTAGCCGATCAGCAAGGCAATCGGGAACGCCAGCACCGGAATCCACACCAGATGCCCGCCAAGAATGGCGATGACGATGAAGATCAGGATGGTGAACGGCAGGTCGATCAGGCTGGTCAGGGTCAGCGAGGCGAGGAAATCGCGCAGGCTCTGAAACTCATGAATGTTCTGCGCAAAGCTGCCGACTCGGGCCGGGCGATACTTCATCGACATGCCGACGATGCGCTCGAACAGCGTCGCCGAGATGATCAGGTCGGTTTTCTTGCCGGCCAGATCCAGGCACAAACTGCGCAGGCTCTTGAGGATCAGGTCGAACAGGTAAGCGCCGGTAATCCCGAGGGCCAAGACCCACAGGGTCGCTTCGGCCTGGTTCGGCACCACGCGGTCGTAGACGTTCATCACAAACAGCGGCGCGGCCATCGCAATGATGTTGATCAGGAAACTTGCGGCAATCGCATCGGCGTACAGCCAGCGCGAGCGCTTGAGGGTGTCGCGGAACCACGAGCGCGCACGCGGAATCAGCGTGCCGTGGTTGACGTCGAATTTGTGTTGCGGCTGGGCGAAGAAGACTTTGCCGGTGTAATCGTCGGCGAGCAGTTCGCGACTGACCACGGATTCGCCGCCGTCGCTTTCGCTGAGCAGCACCCGCGCTTCATCTTCACCTTGCCAGCCCAACAGGACGGCGCTGCGGCCATCCTTGAGCAGCAACAGCGCGGGCATGGCGATCGCCGGAATTTCTTCCAGTTTGCGCTGCAACACCCGCCCTTGCAGGCCGGCGCGAGCCGCCGCGCGGGGCAGCAACTCGACACTCAAACGTTGTTTGGGCAGTGGCAGGCCGGTGGTCAGCATCGCCGCGCTGGCAGGCTTCTGATGGAGCATGCAAAGGGCGAGCAGACCATCCAGTAACGGATCGTCGTGCAACGCGCGTGGATCATGACTGAGATGAACTCGACTGACTTCTGATTCCACGCTCGACACTCTTTAACAGTTGAAAGGGATAACTCAATTCATCCCAGGCAGCTGAACCTTGGGCTTCACGTCGTTCTGCACAACGGATGCCAACGGCGCGACCACTCCCTGGCTTCTGAGCAACTCGCCCATGGTCGCCTTGATTCGGTACTGAGTAAATAACTGAATGTTTTTGATTTCAGCCAGACGCCGCGATGCGGTGAACAGCTCGTTTTCGCTGTCGAGCAAATCGAGCAGGGTGCGTTCGCCGAGGCTGAATTGACGCTGGTAAGCAGTGCGCACGGCGGTGCTGTGATCGACGTATTGCTGCGCGATCGGCACCTGCGCGTTGGCGTTGTTCAAAGCGTTCCAGGCCAGGCCCAGCTCTTCGTTCAACTGACGCAGGGCGTTGTTGCGGATGTCCAACGCCTGGTTCGACAGGTACGACTTCGATTCCAGATCAGCCTTGTTGCTGCCACCGGAATAGAGGTTGAAGCGCATGCGCAGCATGGCTTGCCACTCGTTGTTGTGACCGTTCTGGCCATCGATATCGTTGTCGGCGGTGCGGCCCAGTTCAGCGTCGAAACGCGGGTAGAAGGTCGACTTGGCGGTCTCATACTGCTTCTCGGCAGCGGCGATGTCGGACTCGGCCGAACGCAGGATCGGGCTGTTTTCGACCATCTGCGTGCGCGCTTCATTGAGGTTGGCCGGCATCATCGCGATGAACGGCGCCGGGCGCTCCAGTTGGTCAGGCATCTGGCCGACGGCGCTGAGAAAGTTGGTTTCCGAATCGGCGAGGTTGGTTTGCTCGGTGATCAGGTTGTTGCGGGCCTGAGCCATACGCGCTTCGGCCTGATCAAGGTCGGCGCCGCTGCCGACGCCGCGCTGAGTGCGCAACTGGATCTGATCGTAGATGCGCTGGTGGCTCTTGAGGTTTTCTTCGGCCAGACGCACGAACTCGCGGCGGGTCAGCACGTCCAGATAAACCTGGGCGACGGTCAACGCGGTGCGCTCGGAAGTGCCGAGCAACGAGTAAGCGCGGGAGTTAACGGTGGCTTGTTGACGCCCGACTTCGCTAGAAGTGGCAAAACCGTCAAAAACCATTTGCGAGAGACGTAAACTTGACTCGCTGCGGTTCAGGGTTTCGTAGTGGTTACCGGAATCGGCGCGTGTGGTCACGCTGTCGGTGCCCTCACGGCCATAACCACCCAGCAGATCGACCTTCGGCAGGTATCCACCTTTCGCTGCTCTTAATTGATAATCCGCCGCCAAACGACTGTTCACCCCTGCCTGGATCTCCGGATGGACATCCAATGCCTGCTGCATGGCTTCTGGTAAGGATTGTGCTTGTACAAAAGAGGCGGCGAGAGCGAAGGGTACGGCGAAAAGCAGGGGCGAACGCATGGTAGGAATTTCCCAGAACTTCTTGTCTTGAATCACAGCAAAAACGGGGCGCTGCGTCGGATGATGGCAACCAGATTGACCGTATGTCGGAAAGTTCAAAACAGGAACTGGATCACACGCTGAAGGACGGGTCGCCGCGGAAATATCAATGTGACATTACTGGGGCGATTGTTTAGGATGGCACCCAGAAGGTCAATAGTTTGGCATAAAGTTAATAGCGAAAGAATCTAGCCAAATTATTGACGACTAGACGCGTCAAACTTGCTACGCAAAATTTAAAAGTACGTCCAGACTGAATCGGCGCCCATGCCATCAGGTCCATGGAAGTCAACTGAACGTGACACCCGGAGAGTCTTCAATGAGCAGTGTTGTTGCCATCGTCAAAAGCATTGTTGGTCAGGTATTCGTGGTGTCACCAGAGGGCGTGCGTCGCGTACTCGTTGAAGGCGATCGCCTGTTTGTCGGCGACCAGATCGACACCGGCCTCTCCGGCGCCGTGTCGCTTGAATTGGCAGATGGCCGCACCCTCGACCTCGGTCGCGAAACGCAGTGGAGCGCCAACGCGCCCGACTCCAGCACTGACCTGGCTGAAGCCACCGCGCAGGCAGCGCCTTCTGTAGAAGAATTGCAGCAAGCCATCGCCGCCGGTGTCGACCCGACGACTGCCCTCGACGCCACCGCTGCCGGCCCAAGCGCCGCAGGCACTGGCGGTGCTGCCGGTGGTGGCCACAGTTTCGTGATGCTCGACGCCACCGCTGGCCGCGTTGACCCGACGATTGGCTTCCCGACCGCAGGCATCAATTCTGCCGGTCAGACCACGCAAGACATCACCGGCGGACAGACCACCGACACCACCACGAATGCTTTGCGCGATTCGACCCTGAGCGTCAGCGCCACACCGACCATCACCGAAGCCGGTGGCGTGCTGGTGTACACCGCGACCCTGACTCAGGCGCCGCTGACCGACCTGACCATCACCCTGTCCAACGGCGCGGTGATTGTGGTTCCGGCCGGTTCGACCACGGGCACCGTCAACGTACCGCTGGCGCCGAACGACACTGTTTATAACGACTCGACCCAGATCGACGTGACCGTCACCGGCACCACCGGCGGCAACGGCATCAACGTGACCCCGCCAACCGTCCCGGCCACGACCCAGGTCACCGACACCATCGACACCACCACCGTCACCCTGACGGCGGGCACGAACGTCACCGAAGGCGGCCAGATCACCTACACCGCGACCCTGACGAACCCGGCGCAAACCCCGGTGACCGTCACCCTGTCGAACGGCTCGACCATCACCATTGGCGCGGGCCAGACCACCGGCACCGTCAACGTGCCAACGCCGCCGAACGACGTCTATAACAATGGCAGCACCGTCACCACGACCATCACTGGTGCCACCGGTGGCAACTTCGAAAATCTGGTGCCGAACCCGACGCCGGCAGTGACCACCATCACCGATTCGATCGACACCACTACGGTCACTCTGACCGCTGGCTCGACCGTCACTGAAGGCGGCCAGATCACTTACACCGCGACCCTGACCAACCCGGCGCAAACCCCGGTCACCGTCACCCTGTCGAACGGCTCGACCATTACCATCGAAGCTGGCCAGACCACTGGCGTCGTCAACGTGCCGGCCCCGGCCAATGACGTCTACAACAACGGCAGCACTGTCAGCACCACGATTACCGGCACCACCGGTGGCAACTTCGAAAATCTGGTGCCGAACCCGACGCCAGCGACCACCACCATTACTGATTCGGTGGACACCACCACGGTCACGCTGACTGCTGGCTCGACCGTCACTGAAGGCGGCCAGATCACTTACACCGCGACCCTGACCAACCCGGCGCAGACCCCGGTGACCGTCACTCTGTCGAACGGCTCGACCATCACCATCGAAGCCGGCCAGACCACGGGCGTCGTCAACGTGCCGACAGCGGCCAATGACGTCTACAACAACGGCAGCACCGTCACCACCACAATCACTGGTGCCACCGGTGGCAACTTCGAAAATCTGGTGCCGAATCCGACGCCAGCAGTAACCACCATCACCGATTCGATCGACACCACCACGGTCACCCTGACCGCTGGCTCGAGCGTCACCGAAGGCGGTCAGATCACTTACACCGCGACCCTGACCAACCCGGCGCAAACCCCGGTCACCGTCACTCTGTCGAACGGCTCGACGATCACCATCGAAGCTGGCCAGACCACTGGCGTCGTCAACGTGCCGACAGCGGCCAATGACGTCTACAACAACGGCAGCACCGTCACCACCACCATCACTGGTGCCACCGGTGGCAACTTCGAAAATCTGGTGCCGAACCCGACGCCGGCAGTGACCACCATCACCGATTCGATCGACACCACCACGGTCACCCTGACCGCTGGCTCGAGCGTCACCGAAGGCGGACAGATCACCTACACCGCGACCCTGACCAACCCGGCGCAGACGCCGGTAACCGTCACCCTGTCGAACGGCTCAACCATCACCATCGAAGCCGGCCAGACCACGGGCGTCGTCAACGTGCCGACCCCGGCCAACGACGTCTACAACAATGGCAGCACCGTAACTACCACCATCACCAGTGCAACCGGTGGCAACTTTGAAAACCTGGTGCCAAATCCGACGCCAGCAGTAACCACCATCACTGATTCGGTCGACACCACCAACGTCAGCCTCACCGCCACCGGCACCGTCGTTGAAGGTGGCCAGATCACCTACACCGCGACCCTGACCAACGCCGCGCAAACGCCGGTGACGATCACCCTGTCGAACGGTTCGACCATCACCATTGAAGCCGGCAAAACCACCGGCAGCGTCAACGTGCCGACAGCGGCCAACGACGTCTACAACAATGGCAGCACGGTCAGCACCACGATTACCGGCGCTACCGGTGGCAACTTCGAAAACCTGGTGCCGAACACCACGCCAGCGACCACCACGATTACCGATTCGATCGACACCACCAATCTGTCGCTGTCCGCGACCGGCACCGTTGCTGAAGGCGGTTCGATCGTTTACACCGCAACCCTGACCAATCCAGCCGGCACGCCAGTCACCGTGACCCTGAGCAACGGCTCGGTGATCACCATCGACGCCGGCAAGACCACCGGCACCGTGACCGTCGCGGCACCGGCGGATGACGTTTATAAAGACGCCGGCCAAGTCGAAGTCAGCATCAATAACGTCACTGGCGGCAATTTCGAGAACCTGGTGCCGAGCACCGTTCCGGCCGTCACCGAAGTGACCGACACCGTCGACACCTCGACCGTGAAACTGACGGCTGACACCTCGGTGGCTGAAGGCGGCACCGTCACTTACACCGCAACCGTTGGCGCGCCAGTCACCGGCTCGCCGGTTGTCGTGACCTTGGCCAACGGCCAGAACATCACCATCGCCGTCGGCCAAACCACCGGCACCGTGACCACCACCGCGCCGAACGACGCGCTGGCCGGCAACGCGCCGCTGAGCAACTCGATCACCAATGTGAGCGGGGGCAATTACGAAAATCTGGTCGCCGACAAAACTCCGGTCTCCACTAACGTCACCGATGTTGCCGACACCACCAACCTGTCGCTCAGCGCCACCGGTTCTGTGGCTGAAGGCGGTTCGATCGTTTACACCGCAACCCTGACCAACCCGGCCGGCACACCGGTGACCGTGACCCTGTCGAACGGCTCGGTGATCACCATCGAAGCGGGCAAAACCACCGGCACCGTGACCGTCGCTGCGCCTGCCGATGACGTCTATAAAGACGCCGGCAAAGTCGAAGTCAGCATCGACAACGCCACTGGCGGCAACTTCGAGAATCTGGTGCCGAGCACTGTTCCGGCTGTCACCGAAGTGACCGACACCCTCGACACGTCGACCGTCAAACTGACCGCTGACACCACCGTGGCTGAAGGCGGCACCGTCACCTACACCGCGACCGTTGGCGCGCCGGTCACCGGTTCGCCTGTCGTCGTGACCTTGGCCAATGGCCAAACCATCACCATCGCGGTCGGCCAGACCACCGGCACCGTAACCGCCACTGCACCGAACGATGCGTTGACCGGCCATGCGCCGCTGACCACGTCGATCACTGAGGTTTCCGGCGGTAACTACGAAAATCTGGTGGCTGACAAAACTCCTGTCAGCACCACCGTCACCGACACTACCGACACCACCAATCTGTCCCTCAGCGCCACCGGCACTGTGGCTGAAGGCGGTTCGATCGTTTACACCGCGACCCTGACCAACGCTGCCGGCTCGCCCGTCACCGTAACCTTGTCGAACGGCGCCGTGATCACCATCGAGGCTGGTAAAACCACCGGCACCGTGACCGTCGCTGCGCCTGCCGATGACGTCTACAAAGACGCCGGCAAAGTCGAAGTGACCATCAAGGACGCCACCGGCGGCGACTTCGAGAACCTCGTTCCGAGCACCACGCCAGCCGTCACCGACGTGACCGACACCATCGACACCTCGACCGTGAAATTGACCGCGACCGAGACCGCTGCTGAAGGCGGCACCGTCACTTACACCGCGACCGTCGGCGCGCCAGTCACCGGTTCGCCGGTGATCGTGACCCTGGCCAACGGTCAGACCATCACCATCGCTGTCGGCCAAACCACCGGCACCGCGACCGCCATCGCACCGAACGATGCGTTGACCGGTCACGCGCCTCTGACCAACTCGATCACTGAAGTCAGCGGCGGCAACTACGAAAATCTGGTGGCTGACAAAACCCCGGTCAGCACCACCGTGACCGACACCACTGACACCACCAACCTGACGCTCAGCGCCACCGGTACCGTGGCTGAAGGCGGTTCGATCGTTTACACCGCGACCCTGACCAACGCTGCCGGCTCGCCAGTCACCGTGACCCTGAGCAACGGCTCGGTAATCACCATCGAAGCTGGCAAAACCACCGGCACCGTGACCGTCGCGGCGCCTGCCGATGACGTCTATAAAGACGCCGGCAAAGTCGAAGTGACCATCAAGGAAGCCACTGGCGGCGACTTCGAGAACCTGGTGCCAAGCACCGTTGCAGCCGTGACCGACGTCACTGATACCATCGACACTTCGACGGTGAAACTGACCGCCACCGAAACCGCTGCTGAAGGCGGCACCGTCACTTACACCGCGACTGTTGGTGCGCCAGTGACCGGCTCGCCTGTCGTCGTGACCCTGGCTAACGGTCAGAGCATCACTATCGCTGTCGGCCAAACCACCGGCACCGTGTCGACCACCGCACCGAACGACGTGCTGGCCGGCCACGCGCCGCTGACCAACTCGATCACCAATGTCAGCGGCGGCAACTACGAAAACCTGGTCGCCGACAAAACCCCGGTCAGCACCACCGTGACCGACACTGTCGACACCACCACTGTTTCGCTGACCGCCACCGGCAACGTCAACGAAGGCGGTTCGATCGTCTACACCGCGACGCTGACCAACCCGGCCGGCACCCCGGTGACCGTGACCCTGAGCAACGGTTCGACCATCACCATCGACGCCGGCAAGACCACCGGCACCGTGACCGTTCCTGCGCCAGCCGATGACGTCTACAAAGACGCCGGCAAAGTCGAAGTGACCATCAAGGGCACCGACGGCGGTAACTTCGAAAGCCTGGTGGCCAATCCGACACCAGCGGTGACCAACGTCGCCGACACCATCAACACCACGCACCTGACCCTCAGCGCTGAAAGCTATGTGCTCGAAGGCACCTCGATCACCTACACCGCGACCCTGACCAACGCTGCGCAAACGCCGGTGACCGTCAACCTGAGCAACGGCCAGACCATCACCATCGAGGCTGGCAAAACCAGCGGTTCGGTGACCATCGCCGCGCCGAGCGACGACGTGTACAAAGACGTCAGCAAGCTCACCGTGACCATGACCGATGCCACCGGCGGCAACTTCGAAAAACTCGACGTCAGCAAGACCCCGGTCAGCACCACCGTCAATGACACCGTCGACAAAACCACGCTGACCCTCAGCGCCAGCGACACCGTCAGCGAAGGTGGCCAGATCACCTACACCGCGACCCTGAGCAATCCGGCCGGCACCGCCATGACCGTGACCCTGGCCAACGGCGCGGTGATCAACATCGCTGCCGGCGCCACCAGCGGTTCGGTGAATTTCGCCGCGCCTGCCAATACCCCGTACATCGACGGCGGCAAAGTACAGACCGCGATTGCCAGCCACAGCGGCGGCAACTTCGAGCAGGTCGATGCCAACCGTTCGGCGGTGGTCACCACCGTCACCGACACCGTCGACACCACCAATATCAGCCTGAGCGCCACCGGTTCGGTCGCCGAGGGCGGCTCGATCGTCTACACCGCAAGCCTGACCAACGCGGCCGGCACGGCCATGACCGTGACCCTGAGCAACGGCGCGGTGATCAACATCGCCAAAGGCGCGACCTCTGGCACTGCCACCGTCGCCGCACCGGGCGATGACGTCTACAAGGACGCCGGCAAAGTCGACGCGAGCATCACCAAAACCACGGGCGGTAACTTCGAGAACCTGGTGGTCGACAAGACTCCAGCGGTCACCGACGTCACCGACACCATCGACAACAGCACCGTTTCGCTGACCGCCACCGCCGCCACCGTTGAAGGCGGCGTGGTGGTTTACACCGCTTCCGTGACCGCTCCGGTTACCGGCGCGCCGGTTGTCGTGACCCTGTCCAACGGCCAGACCATCACCATTCCGGTCGGCGCCAGCAGCGGCAGCGTCAACTTCACCGCACCGAACGATGCACTGGCTGGCGGCAACACGCTGAGCGTGAAAATCGACGGCACCAGCGGCGGCAACTACGAAAACCTCGTCGCAGACAAAACCCCGGCCGTAACGTCGGTGACCGACACCGTCGACACCACCAACCTGTCGCTGAGCGCGACCGGCACCGTGGCTGAGGGCGGTTCGATCGTCTACACCGCAACCCTGACCAATCCGGCTGGCACGCCAGTCACCGTGAACTTGTCGAACGGTTCGACCATCACCATCGAAGCGGGCAAAACCACCGGTTCCGTGACCGTTGCCGCGCCTGCCGATGACGTCTACAAAGACGCCGGCAAAGTCGAAGTGACTATCAAGGACGCCACCGGCGGCAACTTTGAAAACCTGGTGCCGAGCACCACGCCAGCGGTGACCGACGTCACTGACACCATCGACACCTCGACCGTGAAACTGACGGCCGACACCACCGTGGCTGAAGGCGGCACCGTCACTTACACCGCCACTGTCGGCGCGCCGGTCACCGGTTCGCCAGTCGTGGTGAACCTGGCAAACGGCCAAAGCATCACCATCGAAGTCGGCAAAACCACCGGCACCGTGACCTTCACCGCACCGAACGATGCGCTGACCGGTCAGGCTTCACTAACCAACTCGATCACCGGCGTGACCGGCGGCAACTACGAAAATCTGGTCGCCGACAAACCCCCGATCACCACCACCGTGACCGACACCACCGACACCACCAACCTGTCGCTCAGCGCCACCGGTTCCGTGGCCGAGGGTGGTTCGATCATCTACACCGCGACCCTGACCAACGCTGCAGGCTCGCCTGTCACCGTGACCTTGTCGAACGGTTCGGTGATCACCATCGAGGCCGGTAAAACCACCGGCACCGTGACCGTTGCAGCGCCAGCCGATGACGTCTACAAAGACGCCGGCAAAGTCGAAGTGACTATCAAGGACGCCACCGGCGGCAACTTTGAAAACCTGGTGCCGAGCACCACACCAGCCGTGACCGAAGTCACCGACACCATCGACACCTCGACGGTCAAACTGACCGCCACCGAGTCTGCTGCTGAAGGCGGTACCGTCACCTACACCGCGACCGTCGGCGCACCAGTGACCGGTTCGCCGGTTGTCGTGACCCTGGCCAACGGTCAGAACATCACCATCGAAATCGGCAAAACCACCGGCACCGTCACCACCACCGCACCGAACGACGCGCTGAACGGCCACACGCCGCTGACCAACGCGATCACCGACGTGAGTGGCGGTAACTACGAAAATCTGGTCGCCGACAAAACCCCGGTTTCGACCACCGTCACCGACACCGTCGACACCACCGATCTGACGCTGAGCGCGACCGGCACCGTCGCCGAGGGCGGTTCGATTGTTTACACCGCGACGCTGACCAACCCGGCCGGCACGCCGGTGACAGTGACCTTGTCGAACGGTTCGACCATCACCATCGAAGCGGGCAAAACCACGGGCACCGTGACCGTTGCAGCGCCAGCCGATGACGTCTACAAAGACGCCGGCAAAGTCGAAGTGACCATCAAGGACGCCACCGGCGGCAACTTCGAGAACCTCGTTCCGAGCACCACGCCAGCGGTGACCGAAGTCACCGACACAATCGACACCTCGACCGTCAAACTGACTGCCACCGAAACTGCTGCTGAAGGCGGCACCGTCACTTACACCGCAACTGTCGGCGCGCCAGTCACCGGCTCGCCGGTTGTAGTCACCCTAGCCAATGGTCAGAACATCACCATCGAAGTGGGTAAAACCACCGGCACCGTGAGCACTACCGCGCCGAACGATGCGTTGACCGGTCATGCTCCGCTGACCAACTCGATCACCAACGTGTCCGGCGGCAACTACGAGAACCTCGTTGCCGACAAAACCCCGGTCAGCACCACCGTAACCGACACCACCGACACCACCAACCTGTCGCTCAGCGCCACCGGTTCTGTGGATGAAGGCGGCCAGATCACCTACACCGCAACCCTGACCAACGCTGCTGGCAGCCCGGTAACCGTGACCCTGAGCAACGGCTCGGTGATCACCATCGACGCTGGCAAAACCACCGGCACCGTGACCGTCGACGCGCCGAAAGATGACGTCTACAAAGACGCCGGCACCGTTGAAGCGACCATCAAAGGCGCAACCGGTGGCGATTTCGAAAACCTCGTCACCAGCACTGCCCCGGCCGTCACCACCGTCAACGACACCATCGACACCTCCACCGTGTCGCTGACCGCCACCGCCAACGTCGCCGAAGGCGAAACCGTGGTCTACACCGCGACCGTAACTGCGCCCGTAACTGGCTCACCGGTTGTCGTCAACCTGTCCAACGGCCAGACCATCACCATCGCCGTCGGTGAAACCACCGGCACGGTGAACTACGTTGCGCCGAACAGCCCATTGGCCGGCGGCAGCTCGCTGAGCGTGACCATCGATGGCGCCACTGGCGGCAACTACGAAAAACTCGCGGTCGACGGCAAGTCCGCCGACACCGCCGTGTCGGACACCAACGACACCACCAACCTGAACCTGACCGCGACCGACTCGGTGGCTGAAGGTGGTTCGATCGTTTACACCGCGACCCTGACCAACGCCGCCGGTACGCCGGTGACCGTGACCCTGTCGAACGGCGCAGTGATCACCATCGAAGCAGGCAAAACCAGCGGCACCGTGACCGTTGCGGCTCCGGCGGATGACGTTTACAAGGACGCTGGCAAAGTCGAAGCAACCATTTCGACGGCGACTGGCGGCAACTTCGAGAACCTGGTGCCGAGCACCGTTCCGGCCGTGACCAACGTCACCGACACCATCGACACCACCACCGTCAAACTGACCGCGACCGAGTCGGCGGCTGAGGGTGGCAACGTTACTTACACCGCGACTGTGGGTGCGCCAGTGACCGGTTCGCCGGTTGTGGTGACCTTGGCCAATGGTCAGAACATCACGATTGAAGTGGGCAAAACCACTGGTACCGTGACCACCACTGCGCCGAACGATGCGTTGACCGGTCATGCTGCGCTGACCAATGCAATTACCGACGTTTCCGGCGGCAACTACGAAAATCTGGTGGCCGATAAGACGCCGGTTTCGACCAATGTGACCGACACCGTCGACACCACTAACCTGTCGTTGTCCGCGACCGGTTCCGTGGCTGAAGGTGGCTCGATTGTTTACACCGCTACACTGACTAACGCTGCTGGCTCGCCAGTCACAGTGACTCTGTCGAACGGCGCCGTGATCACTATCGAAGCTGGCAAAACCAGCGGTAACGTGACCGTCGCGGCGCCTGCCGATGACGTTTACAAAGATGCTGGAAAAGTCGAAGCGACCATTTCTACCGCAACCGGTGGCGACTTCGAAAAACTGGTACCGAGCACTGTTCCAGCTGTTACCGAAGTGACTGACACGATCGACACCTCGACCGTGAAATTGACGGCGACCGAGACCGCTGCTGAAGGTGGCTCGGTTGTCTACACCGCGACCGTTGGTGCGCCTGTGACTGGCTCGCCGGTTGTCGTGACCTTGGCCAACGGCCAGAACATCACGATTGAAGTGGGTAAAACCACCGGCACCGTGACCTTCATTGCGCCAAACGATGCGTTGACCGGCCACGCGCCGATCACCAACGCGATCACTGACGTGACTGGCGGCAACTACGAAAATCTGGTGGCTGACAAGACGCCTGTTTCGACCAATGTGACTGACACTGTCGACACCACTAACCTGTCGCTGTCCGCGACCGGTTCCGTGGCTGAAGGTGGCTCGATTGTTTACACCGCGACACTGACCAACGCTGCTGGCTCGCCAGTCACCGTGACCCTGTCGAACGGTGCCGTGATCACCATCGAAGCGGGCAAAACTTCCGGCACCGTGTCTGTTCCAGCGCCAGCCGATGACGTCTACAAAGACGCCGGTAAAGTGGAAGCGACGATTTCCACCGCAACCGGTGGCAACTTCGAAAATCTGGTGCCGAGCACCGCTCCAGCCATTACCGAAGTAACCGACACGATCGACGCCTCGACCGTGAAACTCAGCGCCTCCGAAACAGCTGCCGAGGGTGGCACCGTCACCTACACCGCGACTGTCGGTGCGCCAGTGACCGGTTCGCCTGTCGTCGTCACTCTGGCCAACGGCCAGAACATCACGATTGAAGTGGGTAAAACCACTGGCACCGTGACCTTCACTGCGCCGAATGATGCGCTGACTGGTCATGCTCCAATCACCAACGCAATTACCGGTGTGACTGGCGGCAACTACGAAAATCTCGTAGCCGACAAAACTCCGGTTTCGACCAACGTTACCGACACCGTCGACACCACCAATCTGTCGCTGTCCGCGACTGGCTCCGTGGCTGAAGGTGGTTCGATCATCTACACCGCAACCCTGACCAACCCTGCTGGCTCGCCAGTCACCGTGACCCTGTCGAACGGTGCCGTGATCACCATCGAAGCCGGCAAAACTTCGGGCAACGTCACCGTCGCGGCTCCTGCTGACGACGTCTACAAAGACGCCGGCAACGTGCAGGCCACCATCAAAACCGCCACCGGTGGCAATTTCGAAAACCTGGTAACCAGCACCGCACCAGCCGTGACCAGCGTCACCGACACCATCGACACTTCGACCGTCAAACTGACGGCCGATACTTCGGTCGCTGAAGGCGGCAACGTCACCTATACCGCCACCGTCGGCGCTCCGGTTACTGGTTCGCCGGTCACCGTAAGCCTGTCCAACGGCCAGAGCATCACCATCGAAGTCGGCAAAACCACCGGCACTGTGACCTTCACCGCACCGAACGATGCGCTGACTGGCCATGCTCCGCTAACCAACGCGATCACTGGCGTAACCGGCGGCAACTACGAAAATCTCGTGGCCGACAAAACTCCGGTTTCGACCAATGTGACTGACACTGTCGACACCACCAATTTGTCGCTATCCGCGACCGGCTCTGTCGCCGAGGGTGGCTCGATTGTTTACACCGCGACATTGACCAACGCCGCTGGCTCGCCAGTGTCCGTGACCCTGTCGAACGGCGCAGTCATCAATATCGAAGCAGGTAAAACCACCGGCACCGTCACCGTCGCGGCTCCAGCTGACGACGTTTACAAAGACGCCGGCAACGTACAGGCAACCATCAAAACCGCCACAGGTGGCAGTTTCGAAAATCTGGTGACCAGCACCGCGCCAGCCGTGACCAGCGTCACCGACACCATCGACACCACGACCGTGAAACTGACAGCCACCGCGACAGCAGCCGAAGATGGCAACGTCGTCTACACCGCCACTGTTGGTGCTCCGGTAACCAATTCGCCTGTGGTCGTAACGCTGGCTAACGGTCAGACCATCACCATCGGCGTGGGCCAGACCACGGGCACTGCAACCACCACTGCGCCAAACGACGCACTGACTGGCCATGCACCGCTGACCAACTCGATCACCAACGTCAGCGGCGGCAACTTCGAGAACCTCGTCGCCGACAAGACGCCAGTCAGCACCACCGTGACCGACACTGTCGATACGACGAACCTGTCGCTCAGCGCTACCAATTCGGTCGCTGAAGGTGGCTCGATTGTCTACACCGCAACCCTGACTAACGCCGCTGGCTCGCCTGTCACCGTGACGCTGTCCAACGGTGCGGTAATCACCATCGACGCCGGTAAAACCACCGGCACTGCGACGGTTCCAGCGCCAGCCGATGACGTCTACAAAGACGCCGGCACTGTGCAGGCAACCATCAGCAGCGCCACCGGTGGCAACTTCGAGAACCTGGTACCAAGCACTGCTCCAGCGATCACCAGCGTGACCGATACCATCGACACCACCACCGTGAAACTCACTGCGACTACAACCGCAGCCGAGGGTGGCAACGTCGTCTACACGGCAACCGTCGGTGCTCCGGTAACCGGTTCGCCAGTCACCGTGACCCTGGCCAACGGTCAGACGATCACCATCGCTGTGGGTCAAACCACTGGCACCGCAACCACCACTGCGCCAAACGACGTGTTGACCGGCCATGCACCACTGACCAACTCGATCACCAACGTAACTGGCGGCAACTACGAAAACCTCGTAGCCGACAAAACTCCGGTCAGCACCACCGTGACCGACACCGTCGATACGACGAACCTGTCACTCAGCGCTACCAATTCGGTCGCTGAAGGTGGCTCGATTGTCTACACCGCAACCCTGACTAACGCCGCTGGCTCGCCTGTCACCGTGACGCTGTCCAACGGTGCGGTAATCACCATCGACGCCGGTAAAACCACCGGCACTGCGACGGTTCCAGCGCCAGCCGATGACGTCTACAAAGACGCCGGCACTGTGCAGGCAACCATCAGCAGCGCCACCGGTGGCAACTTCGAGAACCTGGTACCAAGCACTGCTCCAGCGATCACCAGCGTGACCGATACCATCGACACCACCACCGTGAAACTCACTGCGACTACAACCGCAGCCGAGGGTGGCAACGTCGTTTACACGGCAACCGTCGGTGCTCCGGTAACCGGCTCGCCAGTCACCGTGACCTTGGCCAACGGTCAGACGATCACCATCGCTGTAGGTCAAACCACTGGCACCGCAACCACCACCGCACCAAACGACGTGTTGACCGGCCATGCGCCACTGACCAACTCGATCACCAACGTAACCGGCGGCAACTACGAAAACCTCGTGGCAGACAAAACTCCGGTCAGCACCACCGTGACCGACACCGTCGACACGACAAACCTGTCACTCAGCGCTACGAACTCAGTCGCCGAAGGTGGCTCGATCGTTTACACCGCGACATTGACCAACGCCGCTGGCTCGCCAGTGACGGTGACCTTGTCGAACGGCGCTGTGATCAACATCGAAGCCGGTAAAACCACCGGCACCGTGACCGTCGCTGCTCCGGCGGACGACGTCTATAAAGACGCCGGCACCGTGCAAGCAACCATCAGCAACGCCACCGGTGGCAACTTCGAAAGCCTGGTACCGAGCACGACGCCAGCCGTGACCAGCGTCACCGATACCATCGACACCACCACTGTGAAGTTGACGGCAACGGCGACAGCTGCAGAAGGCGGCAACGTCGTATACACCGCGACTGTCGGTGCTCCGGTTACCAATTCGCCAGTAGTAGTGACTTTGGCCAACGGTCAAACCATCACCATCGACATCGGCAAAACCACCGGCACCGTGACCACCGTCGCACCGAACGATGCGCTGACTGGCCACGCGCCGCTGACCAACTCGATCACCAACGTAACCGGCGGCAACTACGAAAATCTGGTCGCCGACAAAACCCCGGTCAGCACCACCGTGACCGACACCATCGACACCACCAACCTGTCGCTGTCCGCGACCGGCACCGTGGCCGAAGGTGGCCAGATCACCTACACAGCAACATTGACCAACGCCGCTGGCTCGCCAGTCACCGTGACCCTGAGCAACGGCTCGGTGATCACCATCGACGCAGGCAAAACCACTGGCTCCGTCACCGTCGCTGCTCCAGCTGACGACGTCTACAAAGACGCCGGCAATGTGCAGGCAACCATCAAAACCGCCACCGGTGGCAGTTTCGAAAATCTGGTGACCAGCACTGCGCCAGCCGTGACCAGCGTCACCGACACCATCGACACCACGACCGTGAAACTGACGGCCACTGCGACAGCGGCCGAAGGTGGCAACGTCGTCTACACCGCGACAGTCGGTGCGGCGGTAACCAACGCGCCTGTCGTGGTCACCCTGGCCAACGGTCAGACCATCACCATCGACATCGGCAAAACCACCGGCACCGTGACCTCCACCGCACCGAACGATGCGCTGACTGGCCACACCCCACTGACCAACGCGATCACCAACGTCAGCGGCGGCAACTACGAAAATCTGGTCGCCGACAAAACCCCGGTCAGCACCACCGTGACCGACACCGTGGACACCACCAACCTGTCGCTGTCCGCGACCGGCACCGTGGCCGAAGGTGGCCAGATCACCTACACCGCAACCCTGACCAACGCCGCTGGCTCGCCAGTCACCGTTACCCTGAGCAACGGCTCGGTGATCACCATCGACGCAGGCAAAACCTCCGGCACCGTGACCGTGCCGGCGCCAGCCGACGACGTCTACAAAGACGCCGGCAACGTGCAGGCAACGATCAGCAACGCCACCGGTGGCAGCTTCGAAAACCTGGTGACCAGCAACACGCCAGCCGTGACCAGCGTCACCGACACCATCGACACCACTACCGTCAGCATCACCGGCAGCAGCTCGGTGACCGAAGGCCAGACCGCCAGCTACACGGTCAGCCTGAACCACCCGGCGCAAACCGACGTGACCCTGAAAATCGTCTACAGCGGTACCGCCGCTGACGGTTCGGACTTCACCGGTGTGTACACCGTGAAGATCCCGGCAGGTGCGAGCAGCGCGCAGTTCAACGTCGCCACCATTGATGACAAGATCACCGAAGGCACCGAGAACTTCGTGGTCAAGATCGACTCGGCCACGGGCGGCAACTTCGAGAACCTCGCGGTCAGCGCCACCAATGGCAGCGTCAGCACCTCGATCATCGACAACGACGCACCGCCGGTCATTGACCTGGATGCCAACAATTCCAGCGGCGCCACCGGTGCCGATTACAAGGTGACCTTCACCGAGAACACCCCGGGCGCGGGTGTGTCGATTGCCGACACCGATATCAAGATCACCGACCCGGATAGCACCATGCTCACCGGCGCGACCGTGGTACTGACTAACCGTCAGGACGGCGATGCGCTGAACCTGGGCAACAGCGTCAACGGCATCACCATCAATGCCAACAGCACCAACGGCACCGTGACCCTGACCTTGTCGGGTAATGCGACGCTGGCCGACTACATGCAGGCCATCAAGAACATCAGCTTCACCAACAACAGTGAAGACCCGAGCACCGTGCCGCGCATCATCACCGTCACCGTGACCGATGGCGGCAACTACTCCAACACCGCGACCACCACGGTCAACGTGGTGGCGGTCAACGATGCGCCGATCGCCGCACCGAGCAACGTCACCGGCACGGAAGACACGCCGCTGATCCTCGGCTGGTCGACCTTCGGTGTGACGGATGTCGACAGCCCGGCGAGCAGCCTCGGGGTGAAAATCACCCAGCTGCCGGGCGAAGGCAAACTGCAGTATCTGGACGGTTCGACGTGGAAAGACGTCGCCAACAACCAGACCTTCAGCAAGGCCGACATCGACGCGGGCAAGCTGCGCTTCATGCCGGATACCAACGAGTCGGGCGCGAACGGCAATGCTGCGGGCATTGGCGATCAGAAGGCTGATTACGCACAGCTGCAATTCCAGCCAACCGACGGCCAACTGCTGGGCAGCACCGGCACGATCAAGATCGACATCACGCCAGTGGCTGATGCACCGACCGTGAGCGTGGCCGACAACAGCGTGAAGTCCACCGGCCTGATCAAAGAAGTCTGGACGGGCCTGTCGGGCCTCGGCACCAACGGCAACGGCGCCGATGCGACGACGTTGAAAAACGTCATCGACGCCGCCGGCAAACCGAACTCCAGCACCAACGTGACCAACGTGCAGTCCGACGGCAGCGTGACCGCCGGTACCGCATCGAAAACTTCCGGCCTGATTTATCTGGAAGCCGGCAAGAGCTACACCTTCACCGGTATCGGTGATGACAGCCTGCTGGTGACCATTGGCGGAAAAACCGTGGCCTCGACCACGTGGGGCGTGGGCGGCAACCTCAACGGCTCGTTCACCCCGACCACCAGCGGCTATTACACCCTGGACATCTACCACCACAACCAGAGCGGCCCGGGCAGCTATGACGTCAACCTGTCGGTCAACGGCGGCACGGCGATCGACCTGAGCAGCGCTGGCGTGCCGATCTACACCGGCGTGCAGGATCTGGTGAACTCCGGCGTGACCGTTTCCGATCTGCATGGCAGCAACGGCGAAGGCTATTACGACGGCTACAAGCTCAACACCGGCGCCGAAGGCACCAGCGTCAAGTTGTCGGCCGTGACCACGGGCCTGACCGACACCGACGGCTCGGAAACCCTGAGCGTGAAGATCAGCGGCGCACCGGTCGGCTCGGTACTCACCGACGGCGCGGGCCACAGCTTCACCGTCACCGCGACCAGTGGCGACGCCAACGTCACTGGCTGGAGCCTCGGCACCCTGACCGTGACCCCGCCGACCTACTACAACGGCCAGTTCAACCTGACCGTGACGTCGACCTCGACCGAAGCGCTGGGCGGTTCGGCCAGCACCACCGCGACCATTCCGGTCACCGTGGTGCCGGCGGTCTATAACGCCATCGTCGGCACTTCGGGCGATGACACCTTCAGCGGCACCGACGGCAACGACATCATGGTCGCTGACATCGGCGGTCTGACCGTGGTGCCGGGCACCAACTACAACATCGCGTTCATGGTCGACAGCTCGGGCAGCATGAGCACGTCGTCGATCAACGCGGCCAAGGACTCGCTGACGTCGGTGTTCAACACCCTCAAGCAGAGCCTCGGTGGCAACAACTCGGGTACGGTGAACATCTTCCTCGCTGACTTCGACACCCAGGTGAACAAGTCGGTGTCGGTGAACCTCAACGACCCGAACGCGCTGACGCAGCTCAAAGCCGTACTCGACTCGATGGCGTCCGGCGGCGGTACCAACTACGAGGACGTGTTCAAAACCACGGCCAACTGGTTCCAGAGCGCTGACGCCGTGGCCAACACCGGGGCGAAGAACCTCACGTACTTCATCACCGACGGGCAGCCGACCTACTACCAGAGCGGAGAGCAGACCAACCCGACGCTGTACAACAGCGTGAAGTTCGACAGCGTGGTGACGACCAGCAATTACAAGCTGGGGGACACCTTCAGCACCTACATCGACAACACGCATTACCTGAGCATCAACGCCAGCGGTTTCGCCCAGTTGCAGACTTACACCAACCGCTACGGCTGGAGCACAACAAACCTTGGCACCGTTCACGCTCAGGGCGACGGCACTTACGAGTTGTCGACACTGGCCGGTAGCGGTAACAGCACCGACTCTTACACCACCAGCAACTCGACCAGCAGCTTCTCGTTGCTCAGCGGTCTATCGAGCGTTGAAGCCATCGGCCTCAACAGCGGTGTCAGCCTTAATGACCTGAAACCATACGACTCGGACAAAACGCCACAAACCAACATCGATCCGAAGGATCTCGCCAACTCGATCATCGGCCACACCGAAGCGACCCTGCCGGGCAACGACACGGTCAACGGTGGCGACGGCAATGACATCCTGTTCGGCGATCTGGTGAGCTTCAACGGCATTGCCGGCGAGGGTTATCAGGCGATGCAGGCGTTCGTGGCCAAGGAAACCGGGGTCGACGTCAGCAAAGTCACCACCAGCAACGTGCACCAGTACATCACCGAGCACTATCAAGCGTTCGATGTGTCCGGCGCGCATGACGGCAACGACACGCTGTTGGGTGGCGCGGGCAATGACATCCTGTTCGGCTCGGGCGGTAACGACACGCTCGACGGCGGCAAAGGTAATGACATCCTGCTCGGTGGTACTGGCAACGACACGCTGATCGGCGGTTCGGGCAACGACATCCTTATTGGTGGTTCAGGTGCCGACACCTTCGTCTGGAAATCGGGCGACACCGGCAACGACGTGATCAAGGACTTCAAGGCAGCCGACGGTGACCGCATCGACCTGCGCGATTTGCTGCAGGGCGAGACCGGCAGCACCATCGACAACTTCCTGAAGATCACCACGGTCGACGGCACGTCGTCGCTGCAAGTCAGCTCGGCAGGCAAGTTCAACTCGGGCGATGCGGCTGCGGCCACGCCGGACGTGACGATCAAACTGGAAGGCAACAACTGGTCGAGCGCCAACATTCATAACCTGATTGCTGGTAGCGACCCGACCATCAAGGTCGACCACAACAACAGCTGATGCATGAACAAAACGGCCGCCCTGATGGGGCGGCCGTCACGTTTACGCCAATCGTCACGGTGACGATTGCGTCGCCGCACCGCATACTCGCGCGCAGTTGGCTATGCTGCTGACAGCATGACGCTGGTTCATTTCTGAGGGATGCTCAATGTTTTACGTGCAACGCGATGCGCAAGGTGTGTTGACGCGCGTGGAAGCGGCGGCTTACGCCGAAGCCACGGAAACGCTGCCGGCCGACAACCATGAAATCCAGGCGTGGTTCGCCAACGCTGCGGTGGAAAACAGCCTCAAACAGCTCAAGCAGAGCGACTTTGAAATGATTCGGGTACTCGACGACCTGATTCAAGTGCTGACCAGCAAAGGCGTGATCCGCGTCACCGACCTGCCGCCAGCGGCCCAGGCCAAACTGCTGGATCGTAACCAGGCACGTGAGGCGTTGGGCGGGTTGAGCCAGCTGATTGATGAAGATGAGAGCGGGCTGATCTGATTCCTTTCTGGAATCAAAAGCCTACCCTCACCCCAGCCCTCTCCCGGAGGGAGAGGGGGCCGACCGAGGTGTCTGGCGTCATCCATCGACCTGCAAAATCTTGGCGATTATGGATTCACTGCAGGATGTTCAAGTCGGCGTAGTTCTCGAAAATCCCCCAATCAGTCCCCTCTCCCTCTGGGAGAGGGCTAGGGTGAGGGTTAGGTGGCCGACCGAGGTGTCTGGCGTTTTTGCATCGACCTGAAAAATCGAGTCGATTATGGATTCAGCGAAAATCATTCACGTCGGCGTACCTCTCAAATATCCCCCAATCAGTCCCCTCTCCCTCTGGGAGAGGGCTAGGGTGAGGGCAATTCACGACTCACCCCCAAGGCTTCGGCTCACCCAACAACTGCCCCTGAACCCCATACAAACCCATCTCGCGAATCACCGACAACTCCCCTTCCGTCTCGACCCGCTCGGCAATCAGCGGCAGATCAATACTGTGCGCCGCGCGCTGAATCGCCTCGATAAACAGACGCTTGTCGCTCTCCTGATCGATCGCCCGAATGTAGCTGCCATCGATCTTCAGATACGCCAACCCAAGCCGCGCCAGGTTGCCGATCATGCTGAAGCGCCCACCAAAGCGCTGCAGGCTCAGCGAGAAGCCCAACTCACGCAGACGACGGGTCAACTGCTCCAGCACAGCCTGATCCGGCAACTGTTCCTCACCGATTTCCAGGGTCAAACGCGGGCCAAGATTGGAATGCGTACGCAGAATCTCAAAGACTTTATTCAGCGCCTGCGGATCCGCCAGCGTCGCTGACGACAAGTTCAGCGCCAGCGAATCTTCATGCCCTTTCATCTGCTCCAGCACGCGCTCAAGCATCAGGCGATCCAGTCGCGCCGTCCAGCCGAAGCGCTCCAGCCATGGCAGGAAACGCCCGGCAGGAATGGTCTGGCCGTGCTCATCGAGCAAGCGCGAGAGCACTTTGTAATGCAGCACCAGTTGCGTTTCCTGCGCCGCCACCACCGGTTGGAAATACAGCTCGAATCGCTGCTGAGTCAGCGCCTGATCGAGCAAGCGGTGCCAGGCATGGTGATCGTCGCCAACGTCGGCGGTCAGGCTCTGATCGAGACACGCCCAGTTCTGCTCGCCCTGCCCTTCGGCTTGCGCCAACGCCTGATCGCCAAGGCTCAACACCGATTGCGGCGAATCACCGTGAGCGAACGGCGCCAGACCAATCGATGCCACGGCCTCAACATCGGTAGCGCCGGTGGCGTGCAAACTGCTCAGCGCGGCGTCAAGATTCTGCGCCAGTTGCAGCGCTTCCTCACGCACCAGGCCCGGCGCCAACACCGCGAATTCACCACCGCGAATACGCGTGACGAGGTTCTGGGTTTCCGGGTATTTGGCGCACTCGCGGGACAATTGCTCGCCCACCGCTTTCAACAATTCATCAGTACGCTGACCGCCCAGACGCTGGTTAAGCCCGGCCAGATCCTTGACCCGCAGCAGCAGAAGATAACCGGAGCTGGCCTGCTCGGCATTGCTCACGCGGTTGTTCAGCTGCATCTCGAAATAACGCCGGTTGGCCAGCCCGGTGAGGTTGTCCTGATACGACTCGGCACGCAGTTTTTCACTGCGCTCGGCCTGCTCCTGAAACAGCGCCTTGAGTTTTTCGACCATCTGATTCATCGCCAGCACCACGCGGCGCAATTCCGGCGTGCGCGGCAAGTCCGGCAGGCTGAGGAATTCGCGGCGGGCGATGGCGTGGGATTGCTTGACCATGTAATCCAGCGGTTTCAATTGCCGGCGCAACAGCAGCGCGCCAAGCACCGCACTCACCGCGCCACAGACCAGTAGCCAGCCAAGGCTGCCCAACGCGCTCTGCCACAGCTTGGCCACAGCGAACATCGGGTGGCTGACCACCTCGACCCGCGCCGCCTGCTCCCAGCCACGGCTGACCAGCGCATCGCCACCGGCGGGTTCGAGGCCGATCAGTTTGACGAACCAGTCCGGCACGTTGGTGACCGCCGGGCTGCCGCTGCGCTCGACCATGGTTTTGTCGGTCTTCACATCAACCACACGAATGCTCGCGTAATACCCGCTGTCGAAAATCGAACTGACCAGCAACTCGACCATCGCCGGGTCGTCGATGTTCGGCGTCAGCGACAAGGCCAGCGCCGTCGCGGCGTCCTGGGCGTGCGAGCGCAACTGGTTGACGTACTGGGTACGCGAGCTTTCCAGACTGACCATGAAGCTGCCGGTGAAGGCGACCACCAGGAACAGACAGATAGCGATCAACAGCTGTTTGAACAAAGACATCTGAGCGCGTGCTCCTAGTTAGTCGTCTCGACCGGAAAACCTTCGGCCTGCATTTTCTTCAACACATCCTGCCAGCGTGACAGGCGTTTGGTATCACCGACCTTCTTGTTGCCCTTGGCGCCCGGCAAATACAACCCTTCAGCATTGAAAGAGTAGACCGGCAGCAAATCGGTTCGCTGCGACGCCGGCTGAATCTGATCGATCAGGCTGTCGAGCACCAGCGGCATGGCGTCGGGGGTGGAATAGTACGTCAGCACCATGTGCGCGCGATTCTGGCGCAGTGCCTTGACGTAAGTGATGCGCAGCTTGTCACTGGAAACGCCGAGATGGCGCAGGCTGAAATACTTGGCGATCGCATAGTCTTCGCAGTCGCCAGCGCCCTTCCACAGCGCCTCGATCGGCGTTTCCCAATAATCGACCTCGTGCCACAGGTCGATGTCTTCGACGTAGCGCACCTGTTTGTTGAAAAACAGGTTCACCACTTTCAGCTTCTCCGTTTCGCTGGCCTGTTGCTGCGTCGCCAACAGATTCTGCCAGGCATCGATGCGCTGCTGCCCGGCACCGAGCGGCCCGTACAGGGCTGTGGCTTTGCGGCTGATCGCGGAAAAATCCCAATCGGCATGCAGACCGCCCAGCATAAGACTGGCCAGCAGCAGTGCGCAGCCTAGCCAGCGCAGAGTCCGAGGGATCGCGAAACGTACCGCCACAGCAGGTTTCCGGGGGGCAGGAAGGAAAGCGTTTGATGGTGAAGCTTAGCCCGTTAAAAGACAATGGCACGATGAGATCATCGGCATCGCGCTAAACTGTTTGCCAAGTATTCCTCTACACGGTTTGACAACTTGTAGGGCAATCACTAGTGTCATTTGGATCCAAATTCAGCCGACCTACAGGGTGCGTAGTCGTGACACAGAAGCCCAAGCCGCTACACAGCATTAAAGTCGATGGGCCGATTCCTGCACACCTGGCCCGCTCGATCATCGAAGAAACCCTGCGCGCAGCCATTCTCGATGGTCGCCTGCCGTGCGGCACCGCTCTGCGCCAGCAGGATTTGGCCGATTTGTTCGGGGTCAGCCGCATGCCGGTGCGCGAAGCGTTGCGCCAGCTCGAAGCGCAAGAACTGCTGAGCGTGACCACGCACAAAGGCGCGGTGGTCGCCGCGCTGATTCAGGGCGACGCCACGGAAACCTACGAATTGCGCATTCTGCTTGAGGGCGAAGCGCTGCGGCAGTCGATTCCGTTGCTGACAGCAGCCGATCACGAGCTCGCCGCCGGCTACATCCGCGAACTCGAAACCCAACACGACTACAACGAAATCGGTCGGCTCAATCGCCTGTTCCACATGGCGCTGTACGCCAAGGCGCCGAACAAGCGCCTGCTGCGTCTGGTCGAGGACGGTCTCAATGAAGAAGAACGCTTTCTGCGTTTCAACCTTGAAGCCATGGGCCTGGGCAAGATTTCCCAGGACGACCACCGCGCCCTGCTGCAAGCCGCGATCGAGCGCGACGTTGAACGCTCGGTGATGCTGCTTGAGCAGCACCTCAACCGTGGTGTCGAGGTGATTACCCGCTACCTCGCCAGCCCCGCCGCGCAAAATCGCAAAGCACTGCGCTAAAGCCTTCACGCCGGACGCGGACCATCGCGTCCGCCCGGCGAATAACCCGCTTACAAATCCCCTCAACCGGTCGCGCACAAACACTGTGGCGGATCGGCGTCTTCGCTCTAACCTCCCTGCGCCTGTGCGAACGAAATTGCCACCGTGGCAATAACCAAACGGTAATAGCCGTCGCGGCCATTTACCCGCACTCTTGAACGGCCAATCCCAATAAAGAACGGAGGCGCATCGCCTGGTGGTGCAGCCCCCGCAACAGGAACCTACGGAAGGAGCCTTGTCACGGGAAAAGGAAAGTCATGGCGCCGTTTCCGGCCAACTTTCATCCCTCAAACCACACCAATCTTTTTCATTAGAAAGTTGCTTCGAGTGAGGCATTCACTCTTGTCGATCAATTTTGGCCGTTATTGGCTGAAAGGAGTAACTACGCCCAAATAAAACTTAACCCGCAAGTTTTATCGGGGGCACTCATATTTGAAAAACATCCAACTTAAAATAATTAAAATTACACTTGTTAAATGCTTTTGCCGTGTATTACTTTTCTCTCGCCGAGTTTGAACTTCGCTGCAAACTTCGGCACAAGCGATATGCCACACCCATGACAACAGCGGCCCTCCAGCAGGCCGCAGGCTTTAATCGCCAGTACATTCAGTACAACAACTTCCGTCTGAAAGTCTTTGTCGCCGGTCGACAAGTTACAAGTAAGCCTTCGCTCCACTGATTGCGCAGCTGAAACAAAAGTGCCATTCCATAATCAATGATAAAGGACATCATGATGCCCACTAAGCACCAACTCGCCCTGAAGAAAGCCGAACTTAGCATTCACCCGATCTTTTCCGAGATTACCTCGTTATCGGTCTTGCGCCGCTTTATGGAAACCCACGTGTTTGCCGTGTGGGATTTCATGTCGCTGACCAAACGCCTGCAGCAGGAACTGACCTGCACGCGTTTGCCGTGGCTACCGCCGCGTGATCCTCGCGCGGCACGGCTGATCAACGAAATCGTCCTCGGTGAAGAATCGGACGATCGTCTGGCCCACGGTCACTACAGCCATTTCGAGTTGTACCTGGATGCAATGCGCGAAATCGGCGCGAGTACCACGGCAGTGGAGCGCTTCGTCGCGCTGCAACAGGAAGGCGTGAGCTACGACGTTGCGCTGCAAAGCATCGACGTCGATCCGGCCGCCGCGCAGTTTGTCCGCGACACCCTGCGCACCGCCCTCCATGCGCCGGGGCACAGCGTTGCCGCCGCGTTTCTGCACGGTCGCGAAAGCGTGATCCCGACCATGTTCCAGCGCATCCTCGACGACTGGGGCATCGGCATCGAGCAAGCACCGACCTTTCGCTACTACCTGGAACGGCACATCGAAGTCGACTCCGAAGACCACGGCCCCGCCGCAGAGCAACTGCTCGAGCGTCTGGTCGATGGCGATCCGCAGCGCGAAGCCGAGGTCTACGCCAGCGCCGTCGCCGCTGTCGAAAGCCGCATCGCCTTGTGGGACGGCCTGCGCCTGAGCATGCGCGAACCGTTGGCGGAGGTCGCGCAATGAATGCCGCCGACTATCAATCGTTCGCCGACACTTGGGAAAGCCGCGCGACCATCCGCACCCGCCCGCGTCGCGTACTGGAAAACGATGAGCGCCTGATCTATCCGCTCAGTCGGCAACCGCTGGTGCTCAGCGAAACCTTCCTGCGTGAGTGCCCGCAGCAGCGTGATTTTGCGTTGGTGCAGACCTTGTACAAATTCATCAACGATGTAGTGATTTTCGAGACGGAAATCGTCGACAAGACCGCGCGCAGCATCGCCAAAAATCGCTTCGCCGTGGCCTTTCCGTTCGCCTGTCGGTATGACGCGATGACCGTGGTGGTCGACGAGGACTACCACGCGTTGGTAGCAATGGATTTCATGCAGCAGACGGTGGCGATGACCGGCATCGAACCGATCCAGTTGCCCGATGAAATCGAACTCAGCCGAGCGATTCCCGCCGCCGTCGCATTGGCCCCGGAACACTTGCGCAGCGCAGTGGAATTGATCTGCGTGGCCATCGCCGAAAACACCGTGACTGGCGACGTCGCCGCGTTCGCCCGGGACGACACGGTCAAGCCGTCGATCAAAGGCCTGATGGCCGACCACTTGCTCGACGAGGGTCGCCACTCGAGTTTCTGGGCGCGGATGGTGCGCATCTATTGGCACACCGCGAGCGACGCTGATCGCGAAACCATCGCGCAGATTCTGCCGGTGTTCATCGGCCATTACCTGACCAACGACATCCAGAAATCCTTTGATCTGCGCCTGATCGATGCCCTGCCGGTCAGCCAGATCACAAAGCGATCACTCAAGGACGAAATCGCCGGGCTGGCCTTCCCGATCAATCGCCACCACCCGCTGGTGGGCAACATCGTCAAGTTCTTCCACAACAGTTCGCTGCTGGACACGCCTTGCGTGCAGCACGCCCTGCGCGACTACCTGGTTTGAGGAGGCCGACATGAAACGTCTCGACATTTTGCTGATTGGCGCCAGCCAGGCCATGACCGACCTGGCGCAGGAACTGGAGCAACACGGTCACGCATTGACGCGCAGCGGCGCCGCACAATCGACGGTGGATTTGATCATCGACGATGGCTTCATCGGCGCCGGTGATTTCTGCGCGATCCCGCATTTGCATCTGCGCTTAGGTATTGGAGCGCAAAGCGCTGCGGGTTTGCCGACACTCGATTTGCTGTGCTTTCTCGGCTCGTCTTTGATCAGCCGTGTGCCGATTGGCGACGAGCCTTCCGGCAACGGCCAGGCATTGCGCCAGCGGGTGCTGACGCACGTGGTGGACGAAGTGGCCTTGCTGGTCAGCCGCTTCTCCCGTGATGCGGACTATCTGCAGCAGGCTTCAACGGTGACTGCGCCAGATTTCGAGCGGATGGAAAACCTGCTGTTTCTCGACAGCCTGGCATACGTCCATCGCCTCAACCACACGGCGAATCCGGCGCTGCTGAAACAGGCGCAAATCCCGCTGATCGAGCGGCTGCAACAGAGCCTGATCGAGCATGCCGAACGTCCGGCGCTGCACCTCGGCGAACGTTCCATCAGCTACCGCCAATTGCACGCCCACAGCCGCGCAATTCAACAGCGTTTGCTGCCGATTCTTGAACAGCATCCGCAGCCGTGGGTGGTCGGCATCTGTCTGCCGAAAAGCCCGGCGCTGTTCGCTTCAATTCTGGCGATTCTCGGCAGCGGTGCGGTGTATCTGCCACTGGAGCCGAGCCATCCGCTGCAGCGCCAGCAATACATCCTGCACAACGCCGGCGCGCTGCTGTTGCTGCATGACGGCGAGCATCCGCTCAGCGCAACCATGGCAGGGCTGGACGTCAGTCGCATCGACAGCGCCCAAGCAGATCTCAGCCAAGCGTTGATGCGCCAGCGCCCCGCACTCGATGCGCCCTGCATGGCGCTCTACACCTCGGGCACCACCGGGCATCCGAAAGGCGTATTGCTCAGTCAGCACAACCTCGCGCACTTCACCGCGTGGTACGCCGACTACGTGCAATTGCACGCCGAGAGTCGGGTGTTGCAGTTCTCTTCGCTGAGCTTCGATTCGTCGCTGATCGACATCTTCCCAACCCTGCTCACAGGCGCCGAACTGGTGGTGCCGGACGACACGCAACGCCGCGATCCGCTGCAACTGGTCGCGTTGATCCGTCGTCGGCAACTGACCCACGCCTTCCTGCCGCCAGCACTATTGAGCATCCTGCCGCTGGAACAACTGGAAGGCGTGCAAGTGATGACCGGCGGCGATGTCTGCGAGCCGTTCGTCATTGAACAACTGACCCGCCAAGGCACGCTGCACAACCTCTACGGCCCGACCGAAGCCACGGTGTTGATCACTGCGCGACAACTCACACCCGGCGACAGCAACCGCAGCCTCGGCGCGCCGATTGCCAACAGCCAGGTGCTGATTCTCGATGACGATCTGCAACCGGTGCCCGAGCACACCGTCGGCGAGTTGTTCATCGTCGGCCCCGGCGTTTGCCTCGGCTATCTGAACAATCCGCAGCAGACTGCCGAGCGTTATCTGAACCTGCAATTGCCCGATGGCGAAACCCTGCGCGCTTACCGCAGCGGCGACATGGCCAAGTGGGGCGAGCACGGCATCGAGCTGTGCGGACGCCGCGATAATCAGGTGAAGATTCGTGGTTTCCGGGTCGAGCCGGAAGAGATCGAACGCTGCCTGCGCGAGAGCCAGCTGTATCGACAAATAGCCGTGGTGATTGATCCTCAGCGGCGGATTCTGGCGTTCCTTGCCCAGCCACAATCCAACGATTCCCGCGATGCACTGAAAGCCCACGCCCAACAGTTTTTACCGGACTACATGCAACCGGTGGCGTGGACTGAACTGCCGAGCATGCCGTTCGCCAGCAACGGCAAAGTCGACCGCAAAGCGTTGCTGGAATTGCCGGTGAGCGTGCAGGACAACGGCCCGAAATGCCTGCCGGCGAATGCTGATGAAGCGTTGTTGCTGGAGATCTGGGCCGAGTTGTTGGAGCTGCCCGTCAGCGATATCTCCACCGACGAAAGCTTTTTCAATCTCGGCGGCCATTCGATTCTGTTGTCGCGGATGTTGCTGCGCTTGCGAGAGGAGTTCGGTCGCAGCATCTCGATCAATCGCTTCATCGAACTGCCGACCATCATCAAACTCGCGACGCTGGTGCGCGGCACCGATGACAGCGCGGTACTCAGCGCTCAAGCGATGGCCGACGCCGAACGTGTGCTGGAAATCGAGCCGCTGCCGATCAGCCGCATGGGCGATGTGCACAAGGTCATCGTCACTGGCGCCAACAGTTTTGTCGGTGTGCACATCGTCGAGGCGCTGCTCGGTTGGGGCGCCAGCGAGGTCGCGTGTCTGGTGCGTGACGGCGGCGGGCAAACGGCAGTGCAGCGCTTTGCGCAGTCACTGCGCGAAAACCGGCTGGAGCATCTGGATCTGAGTCGGGTGCGGGTTTACGCGGCAGATATCACTCGCCCGCAATTGGGCTTGGCCAACGACGATTATCAGCGTCTCGATCGCGAGTTCGGCGCGTTGGTGCACAACGCCGCCAACGTCAATCACGTGCTCGACTACGAGTCACTGGCGGCGGACAACGTCGAGCCGATTTTCGCCCTGCTGCATCTGTGCGAAGGGCAGAGCAAAAAGGTCTTCAATTTTGTCTCGACGCTGTCGGCGTCCAGCACCGTCGACGACGCCGGCCAGGTGCTGGAATTGCCCGCCGCACTGACGCCGCCGATCTACATTCGCAACGGCTACAACCTGTCGAAATGGGTCGGCGAACGCATCCTCGAACGCGCGCGGGAACGCGGCGTACGGGTCAATCTGTATCGACCCGGCAACATCAGTTTCAACAGCCTGAGCGGCGTATGTCAGCCGCACAAAAACCGTTTGATGCTGATGCTCAAAGGTTCGATTCAGCTCGGCCAGGTGCCGGCCTTCGCGTTGAATTTCGACCTGATGCCGGTGGATTTTCTCGCGCGGTTTATCGCTTTCCATGCCAGCCGATATTCGCCCGATCACGCGGTGTTCAACCTGCATAACCCAGAGCCGCTGAGCTGGGATGCCTACGTTGCTTCCTTCCGCGAAACCGGCAGCGAATTCTCACTGGTCAGCGTCGCCGACTGGCAGCAGCAACTCGGCCGCGTCGACGCCGATAACGCGCTGTTCGGCGTGCTCGGTTTCTACCTCAACGGCTTTGAAGAAGACATCGGCGACATCTCCCTGATCGGCCACGCCAACGCTGAAGCCGGCGTGCAGCAGATGGGTGCGCACTACCCGCAGAAATCCCCGGCGCTGCTGCGTCGCGGCTGCGCTTACCTGAAAGAAATCAACTTCATCTGATCCAACAACAAGGAGCAACACCATGAGCATTCTGCAACCCGACACCCTGATCAAAAACCCGCATGGCTGCCACGTTGTGTCTTCGGTGGAAGTGCCGGTCGACGCGGCGCAGGTCTGGGCGGTGGTCGGCAATTTCGGCGGTTTCGACCGCTTCATTCCGGCGCTGTCGCACATCGAAATGACCGGCGAGGGCGTGTCCTCGCTGCGCAAGAAATTTTTCAAGGATGGCAACGTGGTGGTCGAGCAACTCAACTCCCGCGACGACCAAGCGTTGAGCATGACCTGGACGACGATTTACAACACGCTGGGCGTGGCGAATCTGTGGGCGGCGATGAATGTGGAAGCGCTGGGCACGGGCAAATCCCGCGCGACATGGACGATCATTGCCGAGCCTGCCGGCGGTGGCGAAGAGGCGCTGCCGGGGTTCAAGGATTTTGTGCAGGGGTTTGCCGATGATGCGATGGGGAATGTTTTGAGGCTGTTTGTTTAAGGCTTTAGCTTTGCGGTGAGTTTTAGACCGCTATCGCGAGCAGGCTCACTCCTACAGTTGATCGCATTTCTCCAGAAGGAACGCGATTTATTTGTAGGAGTGAGCCTGCTCGCGATGAACGATAACTCGGTCTGACGTGCGGTCAGATTTTGAAACTGTCGACCAACTGCTTCAACCGATTCGCCTGCTGCGACAACGCATCGCAATCCTTCAACGTTTCATTGAGGTTGGCCACGCTCTGCTGGTTCAGCATGTTGATCTGGTTAACGTCGACATTGAGGGTTTCCACCACCGCCGTCTGCTCTTCCGTCGCCGCTGCCACCGACTGGTTCATGCCGTCGATTTCACCGATGCGCTGGGTCACGCTGACCAGACGCAAACCGGCCTGATTGGCCACTTCCACGCTCTGCTCGCTGGATGCCTGACTGGCGTTCATCGTACTCACCGCTTCACGCGAACCGACTTGCAAGGAAGTGATCATCTTGTGGATCTCTTCCGCCGATTCCTGGGTGCGATGGGCAAGGTTACGCACCTCATCCGCGACCACGGCAAAACCACGCCCGGCCTCACCGGCACGCGCCGCTTCAATCGCCGCGTTCAACGCCAACAGGTTGGTCTGCTGCGAGATGCCTTTGATCACATCGAGGATGTGGCCGATGTTGTCGGTACTCGCATTCAGGGTTTCGATCTGCGTGCACGACAGGCTGATTTTCTGCGACAACTCGGTCATTGCCAGAATGGTTTGTTCCACCACCTGACGACCATCGTCGGCCTGCTCGCTCGCGCCGCTGGCGTGCTGCGAAGCATCGGCGGCATTGCGCGCGATTTCCTGCGTGGCGGCGCCCAATTCGTTGATCGCCGCCGCGACGCTGTTGGTGCGCGCACTTTGTTCGTCGGAACCGACGATCGAGGCATTGGACGACGCCATCACTCGTTGCGACAAGTCATGCACCTGACGCGTTGCCGAGGACACTTCGGAAATCGACGCGTGAATGCGTTCAACGAACTGGTTGAAGGCGCTGCCCAGTTCGCCGAATTCGTCTTTGCTTTCCACGACCAGACGGCGGGTCAAATCACCCTCGCCCTGCGCAATGTCCTGCATCGCACGACCCATGGTGGTCAGCGGACGCATCAACACGTTGATCAACAGGCTCAGCAGCAAGGCAATAGCGCCCACGGCAACGAACATCGCGATCAGCGCCGAGGTGCGGAATTGGCTGAGTGCGGCGTAGGCTTTGTCGCGATCGATCGACAGACCGATGTACCACTGCGCATTCGGCAGGTCGCTGACCGGGGTGAACGACAGAATGCGTTCCTCGCCGTTGAGCAGCACATTCTGGTTGCCCTTTTCGATGCGCACGTTGCTGTTCGGGTAGATGTCCTTGAGGTTTTTCATCACCTGATCTTTGTCCGGGCTGACGATCACCTGACCGTCAGCGCTGACCAGAAACGCATGGCCGAGGCCACCGAAGTCCACCGAGTTGATGATCTTCACCAGGGTTTCCAGGCTCAGGTCACCGCCAACCACACCGAGCAATTCGCCGTTGTGTTTCACCGGCATGGCGATGGTCACCACCAGGCCACCGACAGCGGCCATGTACGGCGGGGTGAGCATGGTTTTATCGGCGGCGACCGCTTGTTTGTACCAAGGGCGCTGACGCGGATCGTAACCGTCCGGCATCTTCGCGTCAGGGCGCTGGGTGAAGACACCGTTGGCCTGACCGACGTAGGTGAACTGGAAGTTCTGGGTGAAGGCTGGTTGGTCGACCAGCCCCGGGAAGTCGGCGTCTTTGCCTTGATGAGCGACATTCTGCGCGAGGTTTTCCAGCACCAGAATCCGCCCGCTCATCCAGTTCTGCACGCTGCTGGCGGTTAGATCGCCGGCCTGCTGTACGGAGGATTGGAGGTTCTGGCGAATGGTGTTTCGCTGCAGATAATCGTTGTAGAGGGTGAATAACGCGAAAGCCAGGACCACGACGCCCGAGGCGGCCAACAAAATTTTATGGCTGAACTTGAGATTCATTTCATGGGACTTCTTATGCCGAAGGTGGGGATGCGTTCCAGATGCAACATTCCATGTAGCTCCGATGTTCAGTAGCGCTGAGGTTCAGCCGCTCTGATTTCCAGTGACGGGTAGGCAACGTTCTGCCGGTCGCTCTACTTTGGTGCACGCATGTCTCACCAGTCTGTCGGCACGTGAAGGAGAAATCTTAGGGTTGCGTGGGAAATGGACGGCTTTTGCCTCGGATTCCCGCCGAACGGCGTGCTAGAGCCTGCGCAGCAAAATTTTTTAGGACGGATGTTCGAGCGGCGGTTGCAAAACCTGTAACCCTTGATAACAATGCGACTAATTATCATTTGTGACGTTTTGGCAGCCGCGTTCATGTCCTCACCCGAGTTCGCCGTTCAGGCGCTTTACAGTAGTCATCACGGCTGGCTCAACGCCTGGCTGCGCGCACGGCTGGGCAACGCAGCGGATGCGGCGGATCTGGCGCAGGACACCTTCGTGCGCCTGCTGCAACGCACCGAACGCCTCGAACTGAAAGCGCCCCGCGCCTTTTTGCGAACTATCGCCCGTGGTCTGGTGATCGACCACTGGCGCCGCGAGGAAATCGAACGCGCCTACCTGGAAACCATCGCCCATCTGCCCGAAGCCGAAACGCCGAGTGCCGAAGCCCGTGCGCTGGTGATCGAATTGCTCGAAAGCATCGCGCGCATGCTTGAAGGATTGAAGCCGAAAGTGCGTCAGGCATTTCTCCTGGCGCAGTGCGAAGGTTTGACCCACAAGCAGATCGCCGAACAGATGGGTTTGTCGCTGCGCTCGGTGGAACGTTACGTCGCCGATGCGCTGTATCACTGCTACGTGCTGCGGTACGAAAGCTGATGGCTGTGGATAACTTGTCCCTCGGCCGTCGCGCCGAACCTCCGCAAAAAGCAGTGAAGCAAGCCATTCACTGGCTGCTGCGTCTGCGTAATAACCATGGCAATGCGCGCCTGAATCGCCAGTGCGAACAGTGGCGCGCCGAGCATCATGAGCATGAATTGGCCTGGCAACGCGTGCAGTCGCTGCACGCCGAGTTGAGCAACAACCTGCGCGCGGTGCCGGGCGCACAAGTGGCATTCAATACCCTGGAGAACAGCGCGCAGGGACTGAATCGTCGGCAGGCGTTGAAGCTGTTGTCTGGCGCAGTGTTGATGGGCTCCGCCGCATGGCTGGCCAAAGACACGGCCGCGTGGCAGCAATGGAGCGCCGATTACGCCACGGCCACCGGCGAGCGGCGTGGTTTCCAGTTACCGGACGGCACGCGGATCGAGCTCAACACCGCCAGCGCGGTGGATCTGGATTACACCGCGCAACAACGGCTGATCAAACTGACGCGCGGCGAAATCATCGTCACCTGTGGTGGCGCCGATGAAGGCGCCGACTTCGAGCGGCCGCTGCGCGTGCATAGTCGTGACGGATCCTACGAGCCGCAGAATGCGCGGTTCATCCTGCGTCAGGACAGCGATTGCACGCGGCTGAGCGTCACCCACGGGCAGGTGGCCATTCATTCTGCCGGGACTGTTATCGAAGCGCTGGCCGGACAAAGTTATCTGATCGATCCCTATCAAGTGCGTCCGGCACCGGCGCTGGATATGGATGCGGGCGCGTGGGTCGACGGCTTGATCGTTACCCGCAACATGCGTCTGGGCGATTTCCTCAAGGAAGTCGGCCGCTATCGTCAGGGTTTTCTGAATTGCGCGTCAGAGGTTTCCGATTTGCGCCTGTCCGGCGTGTTCCGCCTCGAAAACACCGACATGTTGCTGGCCATCCTGCCGCAGACCTTGCCGGTGCAATTGCGCTATCGCACACGCTGGTGGGTAACTCTGGAACGTGTGGTCTGAAATTATTTTGGCGGGTTTTTGTGGCAAGTCCGGCTTAGTCAGTAAGCACTTCAATTCAAGCGTTTGCGACTTCCTACGGAAACCTACAATGACTGTCCGCGCCACCTGTAAGAACCCTCTGAATTTCACATGCGAATCGGGCCTGTTGCGCCACGCCATTCGGGCGGCGCTGTTTTCCACCGCGCTGGGCGTCGCCGTGCTGCCAAGCGTCAGCGTGGCGGCAGACACCGTTAACAGTGAAGTCGGCCAGCGCTACAACGTCGCTGCCGGACCGCTGGGCGAAGCGCTGAATCAGTTCGCACGTCAGGCCGGCATCACCTTGTCGATGACGCCGCAGCAAACTCAGGGCCGGCAATCGCCGGGTGTACAGGGTGAATATTCGACCGATCAGGCGCTGAGCCATTTGCTTGGCGGATCCGGTCTGGAAGCGGTCAGTCAGGATGGCAGCAGCTACGTCCTGCGCCCGATCGCCGAGACCGAAGCGCTGGCCCTGCCGACCACCGACATCAAAGGCTTCGCACTCGGCAACGCGCTGGGCAGCATGGATGGCTACAACGCCACGCACAGCCAGATCGCCACCAAAACCAGTACCGCATTGCTGGAAACCTCGCAGAGCGTGTCGGTAGTCACTCGCGAGCAAATGGACGACCAAGGTTCGCAAACCGTCTCGCAAACCATGCGCTACACCCCGGGTGTGCTGACCAATCCGTATGGCGCGACCCATCGTTATGACTACGTGGCGATGCGCGGTTTCAACGACGGCTCGGTGGATAACATCTACCTCGACGGCCTCAAGTCGATGGGCGACAGCGGCACTTACAGCACCATGCAGGTCGACCCGTATTTCCTGGAACGCGTGGACATTCTCAAGGGGCCGTCGTCGGTTCTGTACGGCCGCAGTTCGCCGGGCGGCCTGGTGGCACTGACCAGTAAAAAGCCGCTCTACGAGGCTTATCATCAGGTGCAAGCCACCGTCGGTACGCAAGGTCAGCGCGGGGTCGGTTTTGACTTCAGCGGCCCGGTCGATGACGACAAGCGCATTGCCTATCGTCTGATCGGGTTAACGGATCAGTCCGACACGCAGTTCGACCACAACAAGGAAAAACGCTTTGCGCTGTCGCCAACCGTCAGCATCGATTTCAATGAAGACACGTCGCTGACCTTGCAGGCGTATCTGCAACACGATCCGGATGGCGGCTACCACGGCGGCGTGCCGGCGGACGGCACGATCCATCAGCGCAACGGCAACCGGATCTCCCCACACTTCTTCGAGGGCGAGCCGGGTATCGACGGTTACTCGCGTGATCAGCAGTCATTCGGTTATCAGTTCGAACATCGCTTCAATGATGTCTTCACCGCGCGACAGAACTTCCGCTACCTCGATTCGAAAGTGAACATGGATCAGGTCTACGCCTATGGCTGGACGACGCCGACCAGCAACGAGCTGAACCGCTACTACACCGGCGGTGATGAGCGCCTGCATGCGTTCATCGTCGACAACATGCTTCAGGCCGAATTTTTCACCGGCGCGACCAAGCACACCGTGTTGATGGGTGCGGATTACCAGCGGCGTAAAACTGTGGTCGACTGGACCAGCGGCGGACTCGCGCCGATCAATGCGTTCAACCCGGTGTACGGCAACTCGGCGATCGATATGTACGGCGAGACCAGCTATCTGCGTCGTCTGGAGCAGACCGGTGTGTATCTGCAAGACCTGATCGAGATGGATAAATGGCGCTTCTCGCTGGGCCTGCGACAGGACTGGGTCGAGACTTCCGATGAGAACCGCATCGCTGAAGCGGGGCGTCCGGAAGGTACAGAGATCAACGACCGACGCACCAAACTGACCGGCCGCGCGGGTGCGTTGTACCTGTTCGATAACGGTCTGGCGCCTTACGTCAGCTACTCGGAATCGTTCAACCCGAACTCCTATGCCGACAGCGCCGGCAATCCGTTGGCGCCTACCGATGGCACGCAGTGGGAAGTCGGTTTGAAGTACCAACCGTCGGGCACTGACAACCTGTTCACCGCGTCGCTGTTCCGTATCGACCAGGAGAACCTGGCGACCAAACTGCCGCAGGAAAACTTCTACCGCGCTGTAGGCGCTGTCCGCTCGCAAGGTCTGGAGCTGGAAGCGCACATGCAACTGACCGACAACTTGAAAGTACTCGGCAGCTACACCTTCACCGACATCGAATATTCGAAGTCGATGGTCAGCACCTTGAGCACGCCGACCGATGTGATCGAGAACAAAGGCAACTCGCCAACGCAGGCGCCGCGACACATGGCGTCGTTGTGGGCTGACTACAAGTTCGACAGCGCAGCGCTCGATGGCCTGCGTCTGGGCGGTGGTGTGCGTTATGTCGGTTACAGCTGGGCGGATGCGGAAAACACCTTGAAGGTGCCGTCCTACACACTCTTCGACGCCTCGATCGGTTATGACTTGGGCAAGGTTGGCTTGAAGGGCGTCGACGTACGCCTGAACGCGAACAATCTGACCAACGAGTCCTACGTCGCTTCCTGCGCCAGTCTGAACTTCTGCTACATGGGCGAAGAGCGTAACGTCGCGGCGACGGTCAGCTACCAGTTCTAAGTCATTTGTCTCGTGCATAAAAAAGCCAGCCCCTGAAATTCAGGGGCTGGCTTTGTCGTTTCAGTGGGGAAATTTTCATGCGTGCGTTTCTGGTTTTGTTGCATCGCTATATCGGTTTGGCCACGGCAGTGTTCCTGCTGCTCGCCGGGATTACCGGAAGCATTCTGGCGTTCAACCATGAGCTGGATGAGTGGCTGAACCCGCAGTTTTATTCGGCGTCTGCCGAGGGTTCGCGATTGCCGCCGGGCGAGCTGGTTGATGCGGTGCAGTCTGCGCATCCGAAGCTTCAGGTCTGGTACATGGAGTATCCGCATGAGGCCGGGCATACCGCGCTATTGGCGGCGGTGCCACGTAACGATCCGGCGACGGGCAAGCCGTTCGATGAGCGCAATCAGGTGTTCTATCTGGATCCGGTGAATGCTGAACAAAAGGGTCAGCGTTATTGGGGCGAGTGCTGTTTTCAACGGGAGAATTTCGTCCCGTTCATTCTTGAATTCCACTACAACCTGACGCTGCCGGGCAACTGGGGACTGTGGTTGATGGGCTTGGTGGCAATCGCGTGGGTCATCGATTGCTTTGTGGCGCTGTCGCTGACGTTGCCGCGTGGCAAGCCGTTCTGGAAGAAGTGGTCGACGGCCTGGAAGGTCAAGGGCGGGCATGCCTATCGGCTTAACTTCGATCTGCATCGCGCGGGTGGATTATGGCTGTGGCTGTTGTTGCTGCCGATCGCGGTAAGTAGCGTGGCCATGAACTTGCCGAGTCAGGTGTTCAAGCCTGCGGTGTCGCTGTTTTCACCGATTGAGCCGAGCGTCTACGAGGCGCGAGGACGAATGCCTTCCTCAGAGTTGGGGGTGACTCGATTGAGTTATCAACAGGCGTACGAGAGGGCATTGGAAGAGGGGAAAAGGTTAGGGCTGACAGCAGAAATCGGGGAGTTGTATTACAGCTTTGAGTACAACTTCTACGGCGCAGGATTCGGGCAGCATGACACTGAAGCACATGGCAAATCCTGGCTGTTCTTTCACGGTACCGATGGGCGATTGTTAGATCAGGAGATCGCTGGACAGGGGACGTTAGGGGAACAATTCTACCGGCTGCAGTTACCGATACACGGTGGACGGATCATTGGTGTGACGGGGCAAGTAATGATCGCGGTGTTAGGTGTTTTGATTGCGGGGTTGTCAGGGACTGGCGTCTACATCTGGTGGCGCAAATGGCAGGCTCGACGTATCAGCAAGGCACGTAAAGCGGTTTGATCATTGGATTGTGCAGACCCTGAAATGACAAAACCCCTGTCTGCGTTAGCAGACAGGGGTTTCGGAATTTAATCTTGACGATGACCTACTCTCACATGGGGAAACCCCACACTACCATCGGCGATGCATCGTTTCACTACTGAGTTCGGGATGGGATCAGGTGGTTCCAACGCTCTATGGTCGTCAAGAAATTCTTTATCTGGCCCGTCAACACGGTAACAAGCCAGCAAAAACAGATACTTCTACTAAAACAAAACCCCAACTGCTTTCGCAATTGGGGTTTCGGAATTTAATCTTGACGATGACCTACTCTCACATGGGGAAACCCCACACTACCATCGG
>NZ_JBIUVN010000029.1:0-13824 GCF_044742965.1 Pseudomonas sp. NPDC087804
AGTTGTTAAAGAGCGGTTGGTTAAGATCTTTCGTCTCAACCGAGGCGCGCATTCTACAGCAGCCTCATTTGCTGTCAAGTGATTATTTTCAGAAGCTTTCGAAGAATTCTTCAACAACTTCAACCACTTGCGCTTCAGATCTCTCGTCAGCGGGAGGCGAATTCTACAGCGTTACACGCCGCTGTCAACACCTCTTTTTCAACTTCCTTTTGGCTTCGACGAACTGAAGCACCTGCTGCCGAAAACTTCGTAACTCATTGAATCTCAAGGAGTTTTCCGTTTCGACTGCGCCGGAAGTGGGGCGAATTATAGACGTCTGGGATTTGCCGTCAACGTCTATTTTCATATTTCTGTCACATTGGTCAAAAAAGCCCGCAAACACGAAGGCCGACCCCAAGGGGTCGGCCTTCGTTGCCCTGCTCTTCTATATATAAGCTGCGATCGCTGTACCTGAGCCTCACGGATAGCTAAACGACTTAACCAGCGTCAACTCCCCCACCGCGCGCATCGGGATAAGGAACGTCTCCATCTTCTCGCTCGGTGTTCCCTCTTCGGTGATCACCGTTACCTGCGCCGTGGTTAACGGCTGCACCGCGTCATCCCCTCCCTCTTCATCTCCACGATAGCCACCGCCGTAATAATTCACGTAAACCAGATACAGACCCTTGATCGGTGCCGGCATGGCGAAGATTTCCGGGCCGTAACCAGTGGTGACGTCGACATCCAGCGCTGCACCGTTTGGCGCGACGCGATTGCCGTACCAGATGTGCACGCCATCGGGCGTCACCAGATGAAGGTCGAGGTCGGTACCGTCGCTGTCCCATGCCAATAAAACGCGAAGCTTGGCCGGGGTCGCGCCGCCGCTGGTGTTGAGAAACTGCGTGCGGTGTCGATGCTGACCGTCGGGACTGCGCACTTCGACACTGTTGCTGCCATTGGGGAAGGAGAACGGTCGGTCAAAGCGTCCGGATTCGTCGATCTTCAACGGCATGCTCACACCGTTGACGATCAATCGACCCGGCTCGTTGCTCTTCGGCGTGGCTTTGATCTCGCCACTGATGCGCGCGGTCTTGGCCTGGCCGATCGGCGTGTTCACTGACGAGGCCGGGTAGTTGACGGTCTGACGAAAACTTTCGCCCTCGCCTTCGGGCGCGCCGCTGCGCCAGCCACCGACCGGCGTGTCGAGTTTGACGCTGTCGGCAGCCATGGCCACGGGCAGCACATTAAAGGCACAGAGCAGCAGCAAGACCTGTGGATAACGGAGTGTCATGGTCTATTCCAGCAAAAGGTGACGGGCGAGCCCTTCGATGTAGGTTTCATCCTGGCCATTGGGATGTGCTTCAAAGGCAAGGTGCAAATATTCGTGAGTCAGATCGAGGCGATCCTGCAAGGTCAGCACGCCGCGCACATAAATGCGCTGGCGTTCGCGGTCGACGTAAGGTCGTCCGAACGCGAGTTTGCACACGGCAAATGTGCTGACTTCGTTGTAGCCGGTTTCGCTGTCCAGTTTTGGCCGCCAGCCACGACGCTGTTTTTGCAGCCAGTCCTGTGCGGCGGGCAATGCTTGGCAAGAAGCAATCGGGTTATCCCAACGGCTGAGGCTGGCGCGCGGATAGGCGTGCAGCAAAATCGCGTCATATCGTTGCCCCGCATTCGCCTGCTCGACAGCCTGCTGCCAAGAGAGTTTGTCCGGGCCGGGCTGATCCGAGTGATAAGTGACGGTGCTGCCGGCCAACACCAGATCGGCTGTCCACGCGGCAATGTTGCGCGATTCGGCGGAGGCCGGACGCGGCGCAACTCGCTGCCGATTGCTGCTGTCATCAATGCTCAGGCAATCGCCATTGCGCGTCGCGTTCTGCAATAGGTAGGTGCGAATGGCGACGGCAAGTGCTTTGGCAGCTTCGGCGGGGTCAGCTTTGGCTTCGCGTTCAAGGACTCGGGCGACGTATTCTTCGCGATCCACGCGGGCGACGAGTTTGTCGTTGAGCAGAAACAGTTCGCCGTCGCTGTGGATATCCAGCGCATTGCCGTTGGCGAACTCGACGCGGTAGTCCCCCTTTAATGAACCCGATGCCGCGATACGTTCGCCCGCGAAAACCCTCGAAACCGGATATTTCGAAAACAGGCCGACTTCAACACAGCGCCCCGCTTCCGCCGGCCATGTAATTGGCAACACCGTCGACAGCGCTTGCGCGTAATGACGCAAGACCATCTGACTGGTGCCGCGCCCGCCCGCCCAGATCGGCGAGCCGTCAGCCGTCCACCCCGCAAATCCACCCTGCCGTGACTGGGGATCCCGATCGCCGAGCCAACTCCAGGTTTTCACCCGTAGACGTCCGCCCAGTTCACCGACGACATTGCCGTCCGCTGCATTAAGCAGCACATCGAGCAGTACCCGCCGCGCCTGATCCTGCGCCGGCAAAGTCGCCAACACGTTTAGCAACTCAATTACAGAAACTCGTTGAGCGGGCTGCACCGATGGCAAATCCAGCAACCACGACGGCGCCTGCCGCGCCTGCCAATAAGCACGCCAATCCCCAGCCGCGATCCCCAACCGCGAAGGCTCGAAATACAACCCGCAAGATTTCACCAACGCCTGATCACGTTCGATCTTGCCGCCAACCGTGCAGCAATAAACCTCTTCCTTCGACTGCCCGCGACATTCATATGCCGGCTCCTGCGCGCTGGTATCCACCAGCCATGCGTAAACAAACAACTTCCACAGACTGCCCAACGGCGTGTCCAGTGTCGGTGGCAACGGTTCGCGAGCAATCAACTGCGTGTGATTCAGCGACAACAGCTCGCCTTTATAAGCCACCCGCAGCGGCTCATCCTGCGCCGTCGCCAGCGCAGGCATCACGCACAACATCAACCACAGCAGCGAGCGGATCATGTCAGTTGACCGTGACCTGACCGAGCGCGGCTTTCGCTTCCTGGGCCTGATGCTGCGGCGCGTACACCTGAGTGAAACGCACCGGCGGCAGGTTGAACTGGCCTTTCTGCGAGAAGCGCACCAGATGACGCAGACGCAACTCGCCGCTCAGCGCATCCACCGGCACCGCGTAAGCCAACTGTCCCGGCTCGAAGCGCGCCTTCTCCAGTGCGGTCGGTTCGGTGCCTTCCTTGCCCTGCAACTTGATCCCCCACGTTGTGCGCTCAACATCGGCACCCGGCGGCAACGGCACTTCGAGCATGCCGTAACGCAGCGGCTTCGGCGCTTTGCTGGTGAGGATCACTTCGTCCAGGTACAAGCTGTCGCTGGACAGCGGTTTAGTGCCGACCGGCTCCAGTTTGAAGGTGAAGGCTTCGTCGCCCGGCACCAGCCGCGACAGACGACGGGTGATGGTCACGGCCATCGGATCGACTGCCGGCTGCTGAGTCTGGAAGCTCAGCGCCGCGCGCAATGGACGCTCCTGAGTACCGGAAACCGTCAACACGCTTGGCACCGGCGTCGCGCCCTGCCATGTCCAATACATCTCACCGGTTGCACCGTAGTTTTTCTTCCAGCCTTCACCCGGCGTCAGCGCGATGGTCGGCGAGGCTTGAGCGATGCTGCGTTGCAGCCAGGTCAGCGCCAGCGCTCGCTCCAGGGTCGATTGCTGCGGCAACAGACGTTGCAACAAAGCCTGCGCGCGCGCCTGATCAAACGGTTGAAGCGACACATTCAGCGCTTCGGCAAATGGCTGCGAACTGACCGACAGACGCTGTTGCGCAGCGCCCACCTGACGATTGAATGCTTCCGGCAAGGTCACTTTCGACTGCGCAGCCAACGCGGCGGTCAACACCCGCGCCGCCGCCAGACCGAGCGCCGAATCCGGATCGCTCATCACCAGACTGTCCTGGCCATCGTCGAGCATGGTTTCGGCATTGCCTTCACCAGCCTTGGCCAGATCCTCCATCAACCCTGTCAGCAACGTATTCACCGGCAGATGCATCTGTTTGGCGAACGACAGAATCAACGCGCGCTGTAGCAACGGCGTGTTCGGCGCTTGTTTGGCGTAAACCTCCAACACTCGCTGCCAGTGCTCCGGCGGCAAGGTCAGTTCCAGCACTTGGCTGGCGTTGAAGTCGGCGTAATAAGCGTAAGCGGTGAGGAACGCATCCGGCTCACCGTCGTAGCCCCACCAGGTGAAGCTCGCCGATGGCCCGGCCATTTGCACCAGACGCAGACGGCTGTTTTGCATGATCAGGCGCAAGCGATCGCGGATCTGCGGGTTCGACGCCAGCGATGGATAAGCGATGCTCAACGGCAGCAAGCGGCTGGCCGTTTGTTCGACGCCGCCGTACGGATAGCTGAGCAGATCATCAAGCGCCGAGCGGAACAGCGCTTGCGGACTGTCGTCCAGACGCAAGCGAATATCGGTGGCATCCACTGGCAGGCTTAACGGCATATCGCCGCTGGCGACGTCGAGACTTTGCGTCTGCGTCACTTGCCAGCCATCACCCGTCGCACTCAAGCGCACAGCGAGGGAGTCGGCGGTCTTGCCGTCCTGCACCAGTTCCGCAGTCCATTCGCCGGAAGCCAATGCGAACCCTGGCAGTGGCAGGTAATTGATGCCGTTGTTCAAAGTCACCGGCAGACGCTGCTCGGAACCAGCGTAGTGAGTGACCAGTTCAGCCTTCACCGGTTTCTCGGCCTGACTGAACGCGAACACACCAAGCTGTGGCTGATCACCTTTGCGGAATTTGCTCGGCCCGCTCCACTTCAGGTAGAGCGGTTTTTCCGAGCGCACGAACTGCTTCTTCTGCCCGACCTGACCGTCGTCGGCGATCGCTCGGGCAGTGATGCGCCAGCGGGTCAGCGAATCTGGCACCTTGAAGGTGAAGCGGGTTTTGCCATCAGCACCGGTCAGCAGCTCCGGTTGCCATGCGGCGGTGTCAACGTCTTCACGGCGCGGACGCTCCAGCACTTTCACTCCGCGTTCGCTGCGGTTGGCTTTGCCCGGCGCACCCGGACTGCCCGGCAGCGCGACGTCATAACTGATGAACGACAGGCTGGCGCTGGTGCGCACGTTGTTGCGGCGCGGGTGATAGAAGAACTGGTCGATGGTCGGCGCGACTTCCGGTTGCAGCGCGTAAACCATCTCGTCGACAACACTGACGGTCAGATGCGCCGGTACCGCTTTGCCGGCGAACTGCGTGGTCAGGTCAACCGTGACGGTGTCGCCCGGCAGATAGACCTGTTTGTCAGTGCTGATCGCCACGTCGATTTGCGGCGCGATGACTTTGATCCCGGCGTTCTGGAAACTGTACTGACCACCCTTGGTGTAGAGCACGGAGAAGGTCAGATTCGGCGCGAAGTTGTCTTTCACCGGGATGCGCGCGCGGTATTGGGTGTCGCTGAGTCTTTCCAGTTTCAGCCAATCACCACCCTTGGCCAACAGCGCAGTGGCTTCGACTTTGTCACGTTCCAGCGACAGCAAGGCATCACTGACCGGCTCCGGGAACGTGATCAGCGCCAGCGCCTCATCACCAGCCTTGTACTCAGGTTTGTCGAGGACGATTTCCACGGTACCTGGCACTGCTTTGACGCCATCGCCGGTGACCGAATGCCCGGTGGCACCGAGCACGCGACCGTGTTGGTCTTTCAACGTCAGGTTGTAAGTGCCGGGACGATCGAAGGCCAAACTGAAACCCTTGTCCGTCGCCGCGAGTTTGCCTTCGCCCGTGCTCTGGTCTTCCAGGCGCACCCAGCCGTAAGTGCTCGGCGTCACCGCTTTGCTCTGCTCGCTGCCGCCCTCGTTGGCGTAGCTGAACGCAACCTTGTCGCCGACCGCGCTAAAGCGTTGCGGCGCGCTCAAGCGGAAGCTTGCGGCGCCACGGTCAATCAGGATTTCCTTGGTGGTCTTGACCCGATACGCCGCGCCATCGCTGGCAAACACGGTGAGCATGTAGCGGCTCGGTTTGTCGGCGGCCGGCAGGTCGAGGGTCGCGTTGCCCTTGCTGTCGGTGGTCAGTTCGGTGCTGGTCAGTTCCACCGGGAATTGCCCGAGGTATTGCAGCTCGTTGTCGACCATCGACAGTTGTTGCGCGCGCAGACTCAAGGTCAGTTTGGCGTTGGCCACCGGTTTGCCGTCCGGGTACAGCAGCACCAGACTGCCCTTCACCGGTTCGCCGGTGCGGTAATCCTGTTTGGCCAGGTTCAGCGAAATCTCGAAGTGCGGCTTGATGTACTCGGCTACACGGAAAGCGCTGCTGTAGGCCTGATCCTTGTAGTTGAAACGGATTTCGTAACCGCCCGCCACCGCGTTGTCCGGTAACTGGAAGCGGCCCTGAGTGCCGGCCTTCGAATCGAGTTTCAAATCGAGGTGCTGCAACTCGGTGCCCGTCGCATCCAGCACCGCGACGCTGACATCCGCCGCCCCCGGCAACACCGAATCCCGCGCATTCTTGAACTCACGACCAACGATCTTCAACGACACCCAATCACCCGGGCGATACAGCGGCCGGTCGGTGAAGGCATAAAGTTTGGTGTCGTAGATTTCGCTGTCGTAATAGAAGTTTTCGGAGACGAACACCCCGCCCTCTTCGTCCTCGCCGATGACGAACGAGCGCTCAGGGCTGACGTGTTTCAGGCGCAGCAAACCATCAGTGTCGGTCGCGCCGCTGCTCATCACACCGAGGCCATCCGTCCACAGCACATTGACCTTCGGCACCGAGCTGCCTTCATGTTTGCGTGCGGCCCAGACCAGCAATTCATCGCCGGCAATTTTGCTCACTGCCACCGTGTTGGAAACGAAGACCATGGTGGTCGCGCGGTACTTGCCGATCAGCGCTTCGACCAGATACAGACCCGGCTTCAGATTGCCCAACGGGATGTAAACGTTGCCCGGTGCGACTCTGACGAAATCACTGGAAGACCCCGCCAGATTCACACCTTCCGGTGGCTGAATCGGCTTGGCCTGCCACAACGGATAGCGGAACTGGCTGACCACCGGCAGACCCGGAATCAACGCAAATTGCGGCTGCGCGTCGTACGGCGTCGGTGCGGCGATGGCGTTGCCCATCTTCAGTTCCGGCACTTCTTCGGTGACCTGTTTGCGCGACTCATAAGAGAACGCGCGCTGCATCACCCGACGGGATTTGCGGTACCAGTTATCCCACAGGTACGCGAGGGTGTTGGACAGGCCTTCACCCTTGAACTGACCGTCGCTGACCACGCGGTGCAGGTTCTTTTGGCGCTTGAGGAAGTCCAGCGGCTTGTCGATGCGGTACACACGAATGTCGGCGCCGCCATACGGCTCCATGCGGAATCGACGGTAATCGCGGCCCGGCGCTTCGAGGCGAACCATTGCCTGTTCATCACTGGCGAAACTGCTGTCGGCAAGCAGGAAAAAGCTCTCACCGGAGACCGGCGTATAACCGCTCGGCTCGACGGTATCTTCGGCATTCACCGCCGAAAAAGGCAGGGCTAATACCAACAGTAGGGGCAGGAAACGCAACATGCGGGCACCGGTCATTGGGAGAGAAAGTTCAGTCGATAGACGCCGATGAAGTTGGGGTTGGCTGCGTCGGGTATCCATCGGGTGTCCTTCCATGTCATGAGTTGCTGCAGGCTTGCCGAACGCATGCCGTTGTCAGTCGGGGTGGTGGTGCCGGTGTGATAGGCGATGTAGCGGCCCATCCAGATCATCAGGTGCTGGTCGTCGCCCTGATCGAAAAACATCAAGTCACCGGGGCGCGCCTGTGACACGTCGCGGCTGACCAGATGGCTGTTGAACTGAATCAGTTTGATCGCGTTGACGTACGGCCCGACCTTGCCGCCGCCCTGCTGCCATTGCTGGGCGAGCTTGCGTTGGTCATCGGTCAGCGACAGCTCCGGCGGCAGATAACGATTGGACAGGCCATTGCTGCGCAGCCATTTGTCGTCGTGGACTTTCAGCGCTTCGTTGGCGGCGAAACGCACCAGCCCGGCGCAATCCTGTTGATACCAGCGCGGGCTCGGGCCTTGGCTCAGTTGCTCCTGGGCGATGCGCACGAACCAGGCGCGAAACACCTGGGACTGCGCAGGGTCCAGCGCCGGTGCTTCGACGGCGCGCGCGCCCGCACTGAGCAACAGCGCGAGCAGGCCGAGGCTGCGGATCAGTGCCGTCACAGCGCTTTCCATTCCAGCGGCAGCCATTGCCAGTGTCCGTCGGGCTCGCTGCCTTCGGGCAAGGTCAGCGCGTATTTGCCGTAGCCGCCGAGGGTGCGCAGTTTCGGGATCAGGTAGGTTTGCGCGGCGTTGTAAAACACCGGTTCCATGTCCTGCGGCAGGCTGTCGAGGGTTTCCTGCTGCATCAGTTGCGCCATCGAATCCGGGCCGAAGTAGATCGGCATCAGCACATCTTTGGGCAGCACGTCGGCCATCGGCGGGAAGCGTTTGTCGAGGGTGCCGAGGGCCTTGTCGACGAGTTTGTCATCGAGGGAGAAGAGCAGCGTCGAACCGTGGCGCGCGAGGCTGACTTTCATGAAAGCCTTGCCGGAAATAGCCTCCGGGTTCTCGGCATCTTTGGCTGCGTAAGGGCCGAAGTTGGAGCTGACCTGACGCTGCCAGACGTGGTTCTGGCCTTCCTGTTTCTCGACCACCGGGAATACGTTTTCTTCAACATTGGACTCAAACGCGCCGACCATCGAGCCGAACAATTTGCCGAGGTCGCCGTCGAGTTTGCCACTGTCTTCATCTTTCAGACTGGCGACCAACAGCGGCGTGTACAAACGCGAATCGGCATACCAGCACAGGCCCGCTGCACCCGCGACATGTTCGGTGAGGGTTTGCGCCACGGCTTCTTCGGCACCGAGTTTTACCAGCAGCGGTTTTTGCGGTTCGGCCGCTACCGGCAAGGTCACGCAGGCACTGGCACCGAGCGGCATCGCCTGCCAGACCGGTTTGAAATCGAAGTCCGGCTGGTTTTCCAGTTCGTCCATCGCGAGGTAGCTGTGCCAGCCCTTGTCGTCCATGTCGAAACGCAGCCCGGCGAAGTTCGGGATGAAACGCTGATAACCCATGGCGATGACGCTGGAATTGACCGACAAGCGCTGTTTGGTTTCCGGGGTTTTCGCTGGAAGACCGAAGGCTTCGGGGAACAGTTTTTCGCCATTGAGCAGCGCCGCGAATGCCTGCGGCGAAACGTGACCCGACTCTTCGGAGGCGCCGCTTTCCGGGTCGTAGTACTTGGCCGGGTTGGACAGCACCACCAGTTTGTCGCCGTGAGAAGCGAACAGCAGGGCTTTGCTCGCGTTGTAAGTCAACTGATAGAGCGGCACGGTGTCGCCACCAACCTTGATTTCGGCAATCTGGCTGAGTTGCGTGTCATCCAGTGCGACCTTCGCCAGCGGCTCGAGCAATTTCGCCAGACCGCCGCGATCCATCACCAACAGGAAATCCTTGAGGCGACCATCCGCCCCGCGCCACAGCGCCACGTCGGCCGGTTGATCGAAAAGCGCTTCGATCAGGCTGTCCTGCAACTTCAGATCATGCTCGTAGATGATCCGGCGCAGGCTACCGATCAGGCCGAGACGATCGGCGTGGGTTTCGTAATAGAAGACGAAATCTTCGGTGAGCGTGGCTTTGAGGAACGGAACCGTCAGCAAGTCTTTGGGCAACTGGCTCAGGGAATGTGTTTCGAGCAGCGCGTCCGGACGGCTCAGACCGAGCTTGTCACTGGCCAATTCCGCCGGCGGCGCTTTGGGCTTGAGCAGCAGCCAGCCAAAACCACCCGCCACGCCGGCCACCAGGCACAACCCGGCCAGCAGCAATGGCCAGCGCCGCGAAGGTTTCGCCGCTGGCGTGTCGACAGCCGAAGTCACAGTGTTTTCGCTCATCTTTTCAAAGCCCGATTTCATCCGTGCAGCGGGATGCTTATTAATAGTTGAAAGTCTTTACCAGCAGCAGATCACCGATCGCCCGCAGGGGCACGATGAACGTTTCGCGTTTTTCGTCGACGGTGTTTTCGTTGAGCACCAGCGTGATTTGCGAGGTGATCACCTCGTTCTGATTGCTGGTCTCCTCGAAGTTATAGCCGCCGTTGCCGAAGTTGCCCCAATAGTTGACGTAAACCAGATAGGTGCCATGCAGCGGCGCGGTCATGGTGAACATTTCCGGGCCGGGGCCATCGACGCCATCCGGGTCGAGCCCGCCGCCATTGCTCAGCGCCGGCTGCGCCCAGAACGCATGCTGACCGTCGGGCGTGACAATGTGCAGATCGAGTTCGGCTTTCGGATCGTCCCATCCCAAGACAAGACGAATTCGCGCCGGCGTGCGCAAATTGTTTGCTTCATAAAATTGCACGCGCTTGAGCGACTGGCCCTCGGCGCTGATCACCTCGACGCTGTTGGAGCCGGCGCCGAACGCATACGGCCGGGCGAAACGCCCCTGGTCGTCGGTGTACAGATTCAGTGGATTGCCATTCACCGCAAGGCTGTGTGGCGGGCGCTGATGTCCGATGGCCTTGAGCTGACCCTGGATCATCGTGCGGTTGCGCTGGATGCCGCGATCGATCGGCGGCGTCGGGTAGGCGACTTGCGGGTTTTCCGTACGATCGAGCAAGCCGTGATAGCGCCAGCCACCGACCGGTTCAGACAGTTCGGCAGTCGGCGCGGCCCACAGCACTGGCGCGCAGGCCAGGCCGATCAACAGCAAAAGAAGTGAACGCATGTGATGCCTCCTGCCATGCCTGAACGAAACCTTGCACCCGATCCTCGGTACTTCACAGCGGTGAAACTGCGTTTCGTCTGAAAGACCCGTGACTGTCGGGTCGTAGAAGGCGCGAAGATTAGCCATTTGGTGGTTTTTTAACAATCGGATACAGGTGCGATAGCTGTAGGAAACTGGCCAAACGGTGGACGGTGAGCCGATTAGGGATCATATTCGGCTCACAAAATGAGCCGAATAGCCTTTCTATTCGGCTCACGCATTTGAGGACAAGTCACAAATGGCAACTCAGTGGATCTGGCAGCAGCCCGACTGGCCCGACTTCAACTGGCAGGCAGAGCGCCTGACGCCGTTGTTACGCGAGTGTGTGCAGGCGCAAGGTCAGTTAATGGGCATGGCCGGTTCGGTGAGTAACGCCTTGGGGGCGCAGGCTGAGCTGGATGCCTTGCTGCAAAACATCGTGACCTCCTCGGCGATTGAGGGGGAGCAACTGAACGTAGGCTCGGTGCGTTCGTCGCTGGCCAGACGTTTGGGCGTGGCGTTGATCGATGGTGATAACGTCAGCCAACGCAGTGAAGGTCTGGCGCAATTGATGCTGGATGCCACACGGCGATTCGCAGAACCACTTAGCTCAGAGCGTTTGCTGGAATGGCACAGATGGTTGTTTCCTGACCAGGACACCGAGCTCACTTCAAGATCATTGCGGGTCGGCGCGCTACGCGGGGATGAGCCGATGCAGGTGGTGTCAGGAAGAATTGATCGTCCGACGGTACATTTCGAAGCCCCACCGCGCGAGGGACTTGAAGATCAACTTGAACAATTTCTGCAGTGGTTTGAGGCCAGCCAGCATCAAACAGCGCTGGATCCGATGTTGCGGGCGGGCATCGCGCATTTCTGGTTTGTCACCTTGCATCCGTTCGACGATGGCAACGGTCGTCTGACCCGCACGATCACTGATCTGGCGCTGGCTCAAGGCGAGGCGCAAGCCATTCGTTTCTACGCCATGTCGGCGAGCATTCTGGATGACCGCTCCGGGTATTACAGAGTGCTGGAGTCGAGCCAGAAAGCTTCGCTGGATATCACTGATTGGTTGATGTGGTTTCTGCAAACGTTGCTGCGCAGTCTGCAACAAGCTATCACGCGGATTGAAAGTGTGCTGGGCAAGACGCGGTTCTGGCAGGCGCATCGCGAGTCCGGACTGTCGGTGGAGCAGGTCAAAGTACTCAATCGTTTGCTCGACGGCGGTGAGCGGGGTTTTGAGCACGGTATCAGTGCTGGCCAGTATCAGACGGTGGCGAAAGTGTCGAAAGCCACGGCGACCCGGCATCTTGCGGAGTTGCTGGAGAAAGAATGTTTGCAGCGCCTGCCAGGAGGTGGCCGAAGTACCCGCTATCAAATCCGCTATCCGGATTGACCTCTGTGGCGAGGGGATTTATCCCCGATGGGCTGCGCAGCAGCCCCAAAAGCTACGAGCACCTACTTTCAGGTCTACCGAGTCAGCATTGATTACGACTGCTGCGCAGCCGAACGGGGATAAATCCCCTCGCCACATTGGATCTTTGTTCTCACAAAGGATCTTTGTATTTAGATCAGATCTTTGTTCTCACAAGGGATCTTTGTATTCCGATCCGATCTTTGTTCTCACAAGGGATCTTTGTATTCCGATCCGATCTTTGTTCTCACAAGGGATCTTTGTATTCCGATCCGATCTTTGTTCTCACAAGGGATCTTTGTATTCAGATCAGATCTTTGTTCTGCACAAGGGATCTTTTCATTCAGAGGGGATCTTTATCCTGCACAAAGGATCATTTGTTCTGGTGCGCATCACCCTTGCTCATTTGCCCACAACCCCCCTATCTGCTAGTGTCGCGCCGGTTTAACGTCAACCGGAAATCGCCGCCATGGCCCGCAAAAAAGCTGCACTGGATTTCGAACAGTCCCTCGCCGACCTGCAAACATTGGTCGAGCGTCTGGAGAACGGTGAATTGTCGCTGGAAGACTCGCTGACCGCTTTCGAGCAGGGCATCGGTCTGACCCGTGATTGCCAGGCAGCGCTGGCGCAAGCCGAGCAGAAGGTGCAAGTGCTGCTGGAGCGCGATGGCGAACTCGCCGAGGAACCCTTCGACGCGGAACAGCCAGAATGATTGCAGCGTATACGGCGACCAGCCAGGACCGCGTCAATGCGGCTCTGGAAACCCTGTTCAATGCGCCGCTGCCGGAGTTGGCACGTCTTTATGAAGCCATGCGCTACAGCGTGATGAATGGCGGCAAACGCGTGCGTCCGCTGCTGGCTTATGCTGCCTGCGAAGCGTTGGGCGGCAAGGCTGAGCAAGCCAACGGCGCGGCCTGCGCGGTTGAGTTGATCCACGCTTATTCGCTGGTTCACGACGATTTGCCGGCGATGGACGATGACGATCTGCGTCGCGGCCAGCCGACCACCCACAAAAAATTCGATGAAGCTTGCGCGATTCTTGCCGGCGACGGTTTGCAGAGTCTGGCCTTCAGCGCCCTGCTCGATCCGCGCCTGAGCGATTGCAGCAGCGATATCCGTCTGCAAATGGTCACCGCACTGGCGCAGGCTGCCGGCCCGGCGGGCATGGTTGGCGGCCAGGCCATCGACCTCGGCTCGGTCGGCCTCAAGCTCGATCAAAAAGCCCTCGAACAGATGCACCGGCACAAGACCGGCGCGCTGATCGAAGTCAGCGTCAGACTCGGCGCCCTCGCCAGCGGCCGTGCCGAGGAAGACGAACTGCGTGCCCTGCAGACTTATGCACAGGCCATCGGCCTGGCGTTTCAGGTGCAGGACGACATCCTCGACGTTGAAAGCGATACCGAAACCCTCGGCAAACGCCAGGGCGCTGACATCGCTCGTGACAAACCAACCTACCCGGCATTGCTCGGCCTCGACGCCGCCAAGGCCTACGCGCTGGAACTGCGCGATCAGGCTCTGCATGCGCTGCGACCGTTTGACGCGGCGGCTGAGCCTTTGCGTGAGCTGGCCCGGTATATCGTCGAGCGGCGCAACTAAGCGCCGAGCAGCCAAAAAATACCAACGCGTGGGCAGGGGGCGATGCATCAGGTAAACTGCCGCATCTTTTATACCTATAACGATTCGCCTGATGCCCACGACGTTTCATGAGATTCCCCGCAAGCGCCCGACCACGCCCCTGCTCGACCGCGCGAATACGCCG
>NZ_JBIUVN010000029.1:13834-26660 GCF_044742965.1 Pseudomonas sp. NPDC087804
CGGTTAGGCGAAGCCGAGCTGGAAACCCTGGCCGATGAGTTGCGCCTGGAATTGCTCTACACGGTCGGTCAGACCGGTGGGCATTTCGGTGCTGGCCTGGGCGTGATCGAGCTGACCATCGCGCTGCATTACGTCTTCGACACGCCGGACGACCGGTTGCTGTGGGACGTCGGTCATCAGGCTTATCCGCACAAGATCCTCACCGGTCGTCGCGAGCGCATGGGCACGCTGCGTCAGAAGGACGGCATCGCGGCGTTCCCGCGCCGCGCCGAGAGCGAGTACGACACCTTTGGCGTCGGCCACTCCAGCACCTCGATCAGTGCAGCGCTGGGCATGGCGATTGCCGCCCGCCTGCAAAACAGTGATCGCAAGGCGATCGCGGTGATCGGCGACGGCGCGTTGACTGCCGGCATGGCCTTCGAGGCGCTGAACCACGCGCCGGAAGTGAACGCCAACATGCTGGTGATCCTCAACGACAACGACATGTCGATCTCGCGCAACGTTGGCGGTCTGTCCAATTATCTGGCGAAGATCCTGTCCAGCCGCACTTACGCGAGCATGCGTGAAGGCAGCAAGAAAGTCCTGTCGCGCCTGCCTGGCGCCTGGGAAATCGCCCGTCGTACCGAAGAATATGCCAAAGGCATGCTGGTTCCCGGCACGCTGTTCGAAGAGCTGGGCTGGAACTACATCGGTCCGATTGACGGCCACGACCTGCCAACGCTGATCGCCACGCTGCGCAACATGCGTGATCTGAAAGGCCCGCAGTTTCTGCACATCGTCACCAAGAAAGGCAAAGGCTTCGCCCCGGCGGAAGTCGACCCGATCGGCTACCACGCCATCACCAAACTCGAACCCCTGGACGCTCCGGCCGCTGCGCCGAAGCAAGCCAGCGGGCCGAAGTATTCGGCGGTGTTCGGTGAGTGGCTGTGCGACATGGCGGCGGCGGATCCACGCTTGGTCGGGATCACCCCGGCGATGAAGGAAGGCTCGGATCTGGTGGCGTTCAGCGAACGCTTCCCGCTGCGCTATTTCGACGTGGCGATTGCCGAACAGCACGCGGTGACGTTCGCCGCCGGCATGGCCTGCGAAGGCGCGAAACCGGTGGTGGCGATTTACTCGACGTTCCTGCAGCGTGGTTACGATCAGTTGGTGCATGACGTTGCGGTGCAGAACCTCGACGTGCTGTTCGCCATCGACCGTGCCGGTCTGGTTGGCGAAGACGGCCCGACCCACGCTGGCAGCTTCGACCTGTCGTACCTGCGCTGCATCCCGGGCATGGTGATCATGACCCCGAGCGATGAAAACGAACTGCGCAAAATGCTCACCACCGGCCACCTCTACAACGGCCCGGCGGCGGTGCGCTACCCGCGCGGCAATGGCCCGAATGCGACCATCGAAAAAGATCTCGAACCGGTGGAAATCGGCAAGGGCATCGTCCGCCGTCAGGGCAACAAAGTCGCCCTGCTGGTGTTTGGCGTGCAACTGACCGAAGCGCTGAAAGTCGCCGAGAAGCTGGATGCCACCGTGGTCGACATGCGTTTCGTCAAACCGCTGGATGAAGAACTGGTGCGCGAGATTGCCGGCAGCCACGAGTTGCTGGTGACCATCGAAGAGAACGCGATCATGGGCGGCGCCGGTGGCGCGGTCAGCGAGTTCCTCGCGCGGGAGAACATCCTCAAGTCGATGCTGCATCTGGGCTTGCCGGATATCTACGTTGAGCACGCCAAGCCTGCGCAAATGCTGGCGGAGTGCGGGCTGGATGAGGCCGGGATCGAAGCGTCGATTCGTCAGCGTCTGGCGCTGCTCGATAAATAAACGCAATACCCTTGTGGGAGCGAGCCTGCTCGCGAAAGCGGACTGTCAGTCAAATAATTGCTGACTGGTACACCGCATTCGCGAGCAGGCTCGCTCCCACATTTGATTTGTGCACACCTGAAATTCCCGATGGATTGCCATGAAACTCTCGCGCCTCGCCCTGCCCTTCTTCTTGCTGCCGTCCGCTAATGCCCTCGCCGATAACTTCGAGCGTGATCAGGCGTTGAAGCTGCCGGACACGTTGATCTCCGCCAACCGCCAGGTCGAAGCCCGCAACGACAGCAGCGCCGCCAACACCGTGTTCACCCGTGACGACATCGACCGCCTGCAACCGAGCGACGTGCCGGACTTGCTGCGTCGCGTGCCGGGTGTGCAAGTGGCGCAGACTGGCGGGCGCGGCAGTCTGCCGGGGATCTATATTCGCGGCACGCAATCGGCGCAGAGTCTGGTGTTGGTCGATGGTCAGCGCATCGGCAACTCGACTTCGGGCGACAGCAATCTGCAGCATCTGAACATCGAGCAGATCGAGCGTGTGGAAGTGCTGCGCGGTTCGCGTTCGGTGATTTACGGCAGCGATGCGATTGGCGGGGTGATTCAGATTTTCACCCGACGCGGTACTGAGCAGGGTTTGCAGCCACGCATGCACGTTGGTTTCGGCAGCAACCAGACGTGGGAACGCAGCCTCGGTTTGTCCGGCGGCGATGACAAAACCCGCTTCAATCTCGGCGCCAGCCTTGATGAAACCGCCGGGATTGATCGTACGCACGAGTCGTATCCAAGCGATGCCGATCACGATGCCTATCGCAACAAATCCATCAGCCTGAGCCTCAGCCATGCGCTGACCGATGACATCGAAATCGGCGCCAATCTGCTGGATAACCGTGGCAAGAGCGAGTTCGACAACCCGTTCGGCCGCTTCGACATGAACACCTTCGAGTCGGTGCAGCAGCAGCCCTACAGCGATTTCAATGTCAGCAGTATCAGCAGCTACTTCGACGCCCGGGTCAACGACCTCTGGAAAACCCGCGTCGAGTTCGGCCATACCGAGAACCGCGAGAAGACCCTGGATAAACTCAGCGACGAGCGCACGGTGTTCAACACCTATCGCGATTCGGTGAACTGGCAGAACGACCTGACCTTGAACGCGCGCAACAGCCTGATCCTCGGCGGCGACTGGTACGAGGATCGCGTCAACAGCAGCACCGCGTTTGACGAGGACAGCCGCTGGAACCGCGCGGCGTTTATCCAGCATCGTTATCAGGCCGACAGCTTCTCCACTGAACTCGGCCTGCGCCACGACGATAATCAGCAATTTGGCAGCCAGAACACCTGGAGCGGCACGTTCACCCTGCCGCTGAATCCGGATAACGATCTGTTGCTGAGTTATAGCGAAGGCTTCCGCGCACCGACCTTTAACGACCTGTACTACCCGGACTTCAGCAACCCGGATCTGAAACCGGAAACGTCGAAGAGCCATGAACTGCAATGGCGCAGCCAGTTGAGCGACAGCAGCCGTCTGGAAGCGTCTATTTACCGTACGGATCTGCAGGACGCGATTATCTTCGGCAGCAACTCACGTCCAGAAAACGTCGCTTCGGCGCGAATCAACGGTTTTGAAGCGGCGCTGAAACAGGAATTGTTCGACTGGCAGAGCAACCTGGGCGTGTCGATCATTGATCCGCGCGATCGTGATTCCGGGCATACCCTGGCGCGTCGTGCGCGGCGGACGTTGAGCTGGGATCTGGATCGGCAGTTTGATCGGATCAGTGTCGGTGCGAGCTGGCAGGCGGTAAGCAGCAGTTATGACGATCGCGACAACAATCAATCGCTGGGTGGCTACGCACTGTTCGGCTTGCGCAGCAGTTGGGCGCTGAACCGCGAGATCAAGCTGGATCTGAAGGTCGATAACGTTTTCGACAAGGGTTACAGCCGCGCGAATTACAGCTATGACGGCGGTCAGTATGGTTATCGCGAGGAAGGTCGGATGTGGATGTTTGGTGTCACCTGGACACCCGTAATCCGCTAAGACCCCGCATCTGGATATCCCCCGACACCCTGTAGGAGCTGCCGCAGGCTGCGATCTTTTGATCTTCGGCAATCCCGACTCAGCCCCAAAGCAAGATCAACAGATCGCAGCCTTCGGCAGCTCCTACAGGGGTTATCGGTGCGGCTGGATGAGTTGGCAGAGTTTGGCGGTGGCGTCGATCATTTGGCCGCTTGGGCGTTCGAGGCCTTTGTCGGTGACTAGTAGCAAGTTCTCCCTCTTTACAGCGGCGACCTGCGGCCAGTTTTTCCAGGCGTTGAGCTGGGACTGGTCGCTGGCCAGAATGACTTCGGGATCACGTTGCAACACTGATTCGATGCTGACTTGCGGCGCAGGCAAGGTCAGATCACTGAACACATTCCGCGCCCCGCACACTTGCAGCGCATCACTGATGATCTGCCCGCCACCCACGGTGTACAGCGGCTTGTCCCACACCTGATAAAACACCCGCAACGGCACTTCCCGGTGATAGCGCTGGCGTAGATCCGCGAGTTTTTGCCGCAGATCCGCTGCCAGTTTCACCCCGCGCTCAGGTCGGCCCAATTGCGTGGCAATGGCTTCAATCTGCGTGGAGAGTTGATCTAAAGAATGCGGTTCGGCGACGAAAGTCGGAATGCCCAGACGCTTCAACTGATCACGTTGTGCCGGGCCGACGCTGCCGGGCCAGAGCAGCAACAAATCAGGCTTAAGGCTGAGCAACTGTTCCATGTCGAGCTGGCCGTAACGACCCACCGACGGAACGTTGGCAATTTCCGCAGGACGCTCACCAGCATCCAGCACCCCGACCAACAGGTCGGCCGAATCCAGCTCAACGACAATTTCAGAAAGCGACGGTGCCAGGCTGACCACCCGCAGGGTTGCCAGCACCGGGCCGCTGACGGCCAGCAGCAGAACCGCCAGCCAGAGACGGCGCATCAGCCGAGTTGACGCGGGATACGGTAGAGGTAAAACAGCACGGCGGTGGACAGCGCCAGCAGCATCAACGGTACTGCTTCGAGACCGACGAATACCGCCAGTGCGCCGATCCACGCTGGCAAGGCTGCCGCGAGAAACGCCGAACGACGGTTCGCCGCAAGGGCAATCCACGTGCCGGGTTCTTCAGGGGTATCGAGGGCTTTTTGCGTGGCGATCAGTGCGTGTTTGTAGCGGCCGAAAAACTTCAGGCTGACAAACATCGACGCCACGCCGGCAATGAACAGCGGCATCGCCAGCACCGGCAGAATGCCGTCGCTCTGGCCGAATAATGCGTTGATCACGAACAGCGGCACCAGTGCCAGCGCGAGGTATTTCCACCAGGCGACGGACAATCGGCGCCGCACCTGACCACGGGTCACGCTCGGTCTACCTCGCCCTGATGCTCGTTGCCCATCATGTGGTCGAGCTTGCTGGCCTTGGTCGCCAGATAGAGTTTGTTGTGCGGGTTGTGGCCGGTGTGCAGTGGCACGCGCTCGGCGACGGTGATGCCCATGTCGGTCAAGGCTTTGACCTTGCGCGGGTTGTTGGTCATCAGGCGCAGGGATTTCACGCCCAGATGCTCAAGCATCGGCAGGCACATGGCGTAGTCACGCTGGTCGGCGGCGAAGCCGAGACGCTCGTTGGCTTCAACGGTGTCGGCGCCGCCGTCTTGCAGTTCGTAAGCACGGATCTTGTTCAACAGACCAATGCCGCGACCTTCCTGACGCAGGTACAGCAACACACCTCGGCCTTCGCGGGCGATGGCTTTGAGTGCGCCTTCGAGTTGCGAGCCGCAGTCGCAGCGCTGGCTGAACAAGGCATCGCCGGTCAGGCATTCGGAGTGCAAGCGGCCGAGTACCGGGGCACCGTCGGTGAATTCACCGAGGCTCAGCACAACGTGCTCGCGGCCGGTGGCTTCATCGAGAAAACCGTGCATGGTGAATTGCGCAAAAGGCGTTGGCAGCTTGGAAGCGGCGACAAAGACGACAGGCACCGGTGTGCTCCTGATCTAAAGAGTCTGAAAATTCGCAGGCCGGCATTGTAACAGCAGGTTCCTACCGGCGCTTAGGCTGAATTATCGGGCATAACGATCAAAAAGTTTGATAACTACCCGGTCGACATGGATCCCTGTAGGAGCTGTCGAGTGAAACGAGGCTGCGATCTTTTGATCTGTTTTTTAGAATCAAGATCAAAAGATCGCAGCGTGCCGCAGCTCCTACAGGGGATTTGTGGCGAAGGGGTAGGGTTGCTTCCACTTCTCGAAGATCGGCTTCAGCTCGCCGCCCTTCACCAGTTGCTCCATGCGCTGGTCATACAGCGCCATCAAGACCCGAGCCTGCGGGGTGTCGGCGAAGCCGAGGTACAGCGGCAACTCGACCAGGTGTGAATAGCGATACTGCGCCGGATCCGGCGCACTGCGCATCACCGCTTCGATCTCGGTCAGCGCGTCGATGTAGTAATCCGCCCGCCCCTGCTTGAGCATCGGCAGGATGCCGGTGCGGCGCTCGATCTGGTTGTAGCGTTTGACGTTCGGCAGGTAGTTTTCGTAGCGATAACCGCGCACCCACGCCAGTCGGTATTTGCCGAGGGTCGCCAAGGTCGGCGGCGGGTTGCTCGCCAGACCCAGCGCGTAGATATGATCGGAATCGAAATTCCAGTGCGGATACAGCACTTGCCCGGCTTCATCACGATAGGAACCGACCAGCGCGTCGACTTCCTTCAACTGCACGAGCCCGATCGAGCGGGTGTACGGCACGCTGCGGATCTCGACTTTGACGCCGATCGGCTCAAAGACCTTGCGCAGCACATCCCAGGCGAGTCCGTGGCCGTCGGCGGCGGTGTAGTCTTCCCAGTCTTCGCTGGCCAGATGAATCACCGCCGGCGCATGCACAGCTTCCTGAGCACTGACGACAGTGCTCAACAAGGTCAACATCAGCAGCGCCAGCCAGCGTCGAGCCATCCCTAGTGTCCTCACTTAACCCTGTACGGCGCGGATCAGGCGAAAATCCACACCAGTCCCTGCATGGCCAGCCAGGCGAACACGCCGGCCAGCACGTCGTCGAGCATGATGCCGACGCCGCCGTGAACATGCCGGTCGATCCAGCGAATCGGCCACGGCTTGAGAATGTCGAAGAAGCGGAACACCAGAAAACCCGCGAGCAACCAGTACCAGCCTTCCGGCACCAGCCACAGGGTGATCCACATCCCGACCATTTCGTCCCAGACGATGCCTTCGTGGTCGTGTACCCGCAGATCGTCGGCGACTTTGCCGCACAGCCAGAAGCCGAACAGCATGGTGATCCCGAGCATCAGCCAGTAACCCCAGTCGGGCAGCATCTGCCACAACGGGATAAAGGGTAGCGCAACTAACGAGCCCCACGTGCCCGGCGCTTTCGGCAGCGTGCCGGAACCGAAGCCGAACGCGAGGAAGTGCCAGGGATTGCGCCAGACCGACGGCGGAACGAATTCGGCCGGAACCTGTTTCGGGTGATCTGTCACGGTGTCTCCTGAAAATGTTGATAGCCCCGGGTTTGCGGGGTGATGTCGTGCCCTTCGCGATCCAGCAAGACCACGCCCTGCCCTTCGGCCACGCGGCCGATCACATGGATCGGCCAGCCATTGGCCAGCAGCGCCGACAACTCGACGGACGGCAGGGTGAACGCCAGCACGTAATCATCGCCACCGCTCAACGCCGCGCGCTCGGCACCCCGTTGACCGAGAAACGCCACTAAAGCATCCGACAACGGTACGCGCTCGCGTTCAATCTCAAGTCGCACCTGCGATGCCAATGCGATGTGGCCGCAGTCGGCGAGCAAACCATCGGAGATGTCCAGCGCCGACGTGGCTTTGCCACGCAGGGCCTGACCGAGGGCGAGTTGCGGTTGCGGCGACCAGTAGTGATCGAGCAGCGGTTGGGCGATATGAGCTTCGGCATCACGCTGACCGAGCACCAGCGGCAGCGCGCCGGCAGCATTGCCCAGCTCGCCGCCGACACAGAGTAAGTCGCCCGGTTGCGCGCCGCTGCGGGTCAACGCCTGACCGGCAGGCACGCGACCAAACACAGTCACCGTCAGGCTCAACGGCCCGCGCGTGGTGTCGCCGCCGACCAGCGCAACGCCACAGGTCTGCGCCATGCGGTTCAAACCGCGGGCATAGGCTTGCAGCCAATCGGCGGTCACCGTCGGTACAGTCAGGGCAAGGGTAAAGGCAACGGGCGTGGCGCCCATGGCGGCCAGATCGCTGACCGCAACGGCCAGCGAGCGCTGACCGAGCAGAAACGGATCGCAAGGGTCGGCGAAATGCACACCGGCCACCAGCGTATCGGTGGAAATTGCCAACTGTTCCCCGGAGGGAACAGCGAGCAAGGCGCAGTCATCGCCAATCCCGAGAGCAACGCCTTCGCCGCCCTGCGCACAAGGCGCGGCGGCGAAGAAATTGCGGATCAGCTCAAACTCGCCCATTGAAGTATCAAGCGCGTTTCAGCGCTTGAACGCCTTCACTTCAGCTTCACGCAGGCGCGGGGCCAGCTTGTCGAGCACACCGTTGACGAACTTGTGACCGTCGGTGGAACCGTAGACTTTCGCCAGTTCGATGCCTTCGTTGATCACAACGCGGTACGGGACGTCGACGCGCTTGAGCAGTTCCCAGGTCGACAGGCGCAGGACGCACAGTTCAACCGGGTCGAGCTCTTCGATGGTCAGATCCAGGCACGGCGCCAGCGCGGTGTCGATCTCGGTCAGACTGGCCGGAACACCGTGCAGGATGTCGTGGAAGTAGCTCTGGTCGGCGAAGGTGAAGTCGTTATCGACGCGAAACTGCGCTTCGATTTCGTTCAGCGAAGCACCGGCCATGTGGCGCTGGTACAACGCTTGCGTCGCCAACTGACGGGCAGCGCGGCGCTTTTCACTTTTCGAAGGCTTGCCGGCGTCGGTTGGACGCGGCTCGCGCGGGTTGAAACGATCGCTTTCGTCGCTAATCACTTGGCCTCCAACTGTGCCAGCAGGCTGACCATTTCCAGAGCGGACAGGGCAGCTTCGGCACCTTTGTTACCGGCCTTGGTGCCGGAACGTTCGATGGCTTGCTCGATGGAATCAACGGTCAGGACGCCGAAAGCGACCGGCACGCCGAACTCCATGGACACCTGGGCCAGACCCTTGGTGCATTCGCCAGCCACGTATTCGAAGTGCGGAGTACCGCCACGAATGACCGCGCCGAGGGCGATGATGGCTGCGAACTCGCCTTTCTGAGCGACTTTCTGCGCAACCAGCGGGATTTCGAAGGCGCCAGGCGCGCGGATGATGGTGATGTCGCTTTCGCTCACGCCGTGGCGAACCAGGGCATCAACTGCACCGCTGACCAGGCTTTCAACAACAAAGCTGTTGAAACGGCCTACTACCAAAGCGTAGCGGCCTTTTGGGGCGATGAAGGTACCTTCGATGGTCTTCAGGGTCATTCGTCAGATCTCTTAAAGAGCCGGGACGCGTCTCGTACGCATCCCTCAGTGATATTAGCCACGAATACATGGCCGGAAAAAACCGCATTGCTGACTGATTACAAACTGTGGCGAGGGGATTTATCCCCGATGGACTGCGCAGCAGTCCCAAAAACAGGGGCCGCTGCGCAGCCCGTCGGGGATGAATCCCCTCACCACAAGAATCCATGTCAACAATGCCGGAAACGACCGGTCATTATTCGGAGGGCACGTATTCTACAACTTCCAGATCGAAACCGGATATCGCATTAAATTTCATTGGCGCAGACATCAAGCGCATTTTGCGTACACCGAGGTCACGCAGGATCTGCGAACCGGCACCGACAATGCTGTAGGTGGTCGGTTTTTTCGGTGCTGGCTGATCACCGGTTTCACGGATATGCGCCAGCAACACGTCGCCATCGAGCGGGTGACCGAGCAACAGAACAACACCGCTGCCGGCCTCGGCAACCGCAGCCATCGCGGCGCGCAGGCTCCAGCGGCCCGGTTGCTTGACCATCAGCAGGTCGCGCAGCGGGTCCATGTTGTGCACGCGAACCAGCGTTGGCTCTTCGGCGCAAACAGTGCCCAAGGTCAGTGCCATGTGCACGTCGCCTTCCACCGAATCACGATAGGTCACCAGGTTGAATTGGCCCAGTTCGCTGTCGAGTGGCTGCTCGGCAATCCGCTGAACGGTACGTTCGTGGATCATCCGGTAGTGAATCAGGTCGGCGATGGTGCCGATCTTGATGTTGTGTTCGGCAGCAAAAGCTTCCAGTTCGGCGCGACGGGACATGGTGCCGTCGTCGTTCATCACTTCGCAGATCACCCCGCTCGGCTCGAAACCGGCCATGCGCGCGAGGTCGCAGGCGGCTTCGGTGTGGCCAGCGCGAGCGAGGGTGCCGCCAGCCTGAGCCATCAGCGGGAAGATGTGGCCCGGACTGACGATATCTTCAGCCTTGGCATCTTTGGCCGCCGCCGCTTGCACGGTGCGCGCACGGTCAGCAGCGGAGATGCCGGTGGTGACGCCTTCGGCCGCTTCGATCGAAACGGTGAACTTGGTGCCGAAACCGGAACCGTTGCGCGGTGCCATCAGCGGCAGCTTCAACAGTTCGCAGCGCTCGCGGCTCATCGGCATGCAGATCAGGCCACGGGCGTGCTTGGCCATGAAGTTGATGTGCTCGGCCTGGCAGCATTCGGCGGCCATGATCAGGTCGCCTTCATTCTCGCGGTCTTCGTCATCCATGAGGATGACCATCTTGCCTTGGCGGATGTCTTCAACCAGTTCTTCGATGCTATTGAGCGCCACAAGGCACCCCCTTCAGTCAGGATTTGAGATAGCCATTGGCGGCCAGAAAGCTTTCAGTGATGCCGCCAGCGCTTGGCTCTGCAGCCTTGTCACCGAGCAGCAGACGCTCCAGATAACGCGCCAGCAAATCGACTTCCAGATTCACCCGGCGACCCGGCTTGTACGACGCCATGATGGTTTCGCTCAGGGTGTGCGGAATGATCGTCAGCATGAATTCGGCGCCATCGACTTCGTTCACGGTCAGGCTGGTGCCGTCGACGGTGATCGAGCCTTTGTGGGCGATGTACTTGGCCAGTTCTTTCGGCGCGCGGATGCGAAATTCCACGGCGCGGGCATTGTCGGAGCGCGAGACGATTTCGCCGACGCCGTCGACGTGGCCGCTGACCAGATGCCCGCCGAGACGAGTGGTCGGGGTCAGGGCTTTTTCCAGATTGACCGGGCTGCCGCTTTTCAGGTCATTCATGGCGGTGCAGTCGAGGGTTTCGCGGCTGACGTCGGCGGCAAAGCCGTCGCCCGGCAGCTCGACCGCCGTCAGGCACACGCCGTTGACCGCGATGCTGTCGCCGAGTTTGACGTCGCTCAGGTCGAGCTTGCCGGTTGCGACGTGTACCCGCACATCACCGCCCTTTGGGGTCAGTGCGCGGATACTGCCGATGGATTCGATGATGCCGGTAAACATGGGGTTCTCCTTGAGAACTAAGCCAGCGCTAACGCGATGGCCGGGAATTATACGCTCGCCGATGGCACAGGGATGGCAGTGACTCGCCAGTCATCGCCCACCGCACGAATTTCACTGATTTTCAGCTCGGGAGCATCCTTCATATGGGCCAGCGGCCAGTCCAGCAACGGCCGCGCCGTGGAGCCGAGAAACTTGCCGGCGATGAAGATCACGAATTCATCCACCAGACCGAGCTGAGCGAAGGCGCCGGCCAAACGTGGGCCGGCCTCGACCAGCACTTCGTTGACGCCGCGATTGGCCAGTTCGATCAGCAATTGATGCAGATCGACCTGACCGTCATCACCCGGCACGATCAGGCATTCCGGGCCATTGGCGTATTGCTCTTCGACCGCCATGCAAGTGGCGACCAACGCCGGGCCGGCCTTGAAGAACGGTGCATCGAGCGGCACGCGCAGGCGCCCGTCGATCAGCACGCGCAACGGCGGACGGCTCATGGCCCGCGCGGTTTGTTCGCCATCCAGACCCAACTCGTCGGCGCGCACAGTCAAACGTGCACCATCGGCCAGCACGGTGTCGGCGCCGGTCAGCACCACGGCGGCCTGAGCGCGCAAACGCTGTACCGCCGAACGCGCGGCCGGGCCGGTGATCCATTGGCTCTCGCCGTTTTCCATCGCGGTGCGACCGTCGAGGCTCATGGCCAACTTGACCCGCACGAACGGCAAGCCGTGTTCCATGCGTTTCAGGAAACCCTGGTTGAGCTTGCGCGCCTCGGCTTCGAGCACACCGCTTTCGGTGGCGATGCCGGCATCGGCCAGACGCTGCAAACCACGTCCGGCAACTTGCGGATTCGGGTCACGCATTGCCGCAACCACCCGAGCAACCCCGGCATTCACCAGCGCATCGGCACACGGCGGCGTACGGCCATGGTGGCTGCACGGTTCCAAGGTCACATAAGCAGTGGCGCCCCGGGCCAGTTCACCGGCGGCGCGCAGGGCGTGGACTTCGGCATGCGGTTCGCCGGCGCGCTCATGCCAGCCTTCGCCGACAATCTGCCCGTCGCGCACCACCACACAGCCGACCCGAGGATTGGGATGGGTGGTGTAGTGACCTTTGCGCGCCAGTTCCAGCGCACGCGCCATAAAGTGGGCGTCGAGGATGGCCTGCTCGGCGAGGGTGGTCATTCTTTCACCGGTTCGCGGGCGAGGCGGTCGATTTCTTCGCGGAATTCGTTGAGATCCTGGAAGCGCTTGTACACCGAAGCGAAGCGGATGTAGGCGACTTCATCAAGCTTCTGCAATTCGGCCATGACCAGTTCGCCGACCACGAGGGATTTGACCTCACGCTCGCCGGTGGCGCGCAGTTTGTGCTTGATGTGAACCAGAGAGGATTCGAGGCGCTCGACGCTCACCGGACGTTTCTCCAGGGCGCGTTGCATGCCGGCGCGGAGTTTTTCTTCGTCGAACGGTTGGCGGCTGCCGTCAGTTTTGATCAGGCGCGGCAACACCAGTTCGGCCGCCTCGAACGTCGTGAAACGCTCGCCGCAGGCCAGGCATT
>NZ_JBIUVN010000029.1:26669-64704 GCF_044742965.1 Pseudomonas sp. NPDC087804
AGAAGGGACAGTGCATGGTGGCTGGCAACAAAAAAAGGGAGGGCCATGGTAGCGCATCCCGGTGGCAAGACAAGCCATAGGCTTTGCGGTATACAGAACGGCATGATCGTTTGATCCATGGATTTCATTTTGCCGGAGCACCCAATGCCGTTACGTCCGCTCGTTTTGCTCAGTCTTTTCAGCCTGCTGGTGGCTTGTGGCAGCGATGCTCCCAAGCCGCAGCCGCCGACTCCGGGGCCGGCGCCACAACAGGCGCAGAAAAAAGCCAAAGAGGCTGCCGAGCTTGGCCCGCTGCCGGCTTATCAACGTGAACTGAGTGGCACCCTGCAAGGCGTGCCGGCTGGCGCCGAAGTCGAACTGGCGTTGCTGGTGATCGATGAGAAGGATCGCCCGCAACAATTGCTCGCCAGTTCCAGCCTGATCGGCAACAACCAGATCCTGCCGTTCCGCCTGCGCTTCAACCCAGACGCCTTCCCGGCCGGTGCGCGGGTTGAGCTGCGTGGCCGCGCCAGCCAGTCCGGCCAGTTGATCCTGCATTTGCCTTCGCAAACCATCAGCCAGCCGACCACTCAGGCGCTGGGCCAACTGCAATTTGTCAAAGCACCATGACGGCACCGCTCGACCTGCAACTAGCGTTAGGTGAATTGCTCGGCGACGCCAGACTCAAGGTCTGCGCGTTGCCCGACACTGATTTACAGCTATGGCTGATCGATGGCGACAACATGGATCGCCAATTCAGCCAAGAAGAAATCCAGCGAATTCTGCATGAGCCGCCCTACTGGGGTTTCTGCTGGGCCAGCGGTCTGGCGGTGGCGCGTTATCTGGCGGAGTTTCCCGAGTGGGTGCGCGGTAAACGCGTGCTGGATTTCGGCGCCGGATCGGGGATTGCCGGGATTGCGGCGGTTAAGGCTGGAGCGCTTGAGGTGGTGGCGTGCGATCTCGATCCACTGGCGATTTCCGCCTGCCGGGCGAATGCCGCGTTGAATAATGTCGAGATGGGTTATTCGACAGATTTCTTTGCCGAGGCCGACCGCTTTGATCTGATTCTGGTGGCGGACGTGTTGTATGACCGGGCGAATCTGCCGTTGCTCGATGCGTTTTTGAGCCGTGGCCGTGAGGCGTTGGTGGCGGATTCGCGGGTGCGGGATTTTCGCCATCCGTTGTATGAACGTATTGAAATGCTTGAGGCGATGACGTTGCCGGATCTCGCGGAGCCTGAGGAATTTCGGCATGTCAGCCTGTACCACGCGCGGCGTGATTGAGATCGTTAAAAGATCGCAGCCTTCGGCAGCTCCTACAGGTGCAATGCGTATCCGCGTGTAGGAGCTGCCGAAGGCTGCGATCTTTTGCGCCACCGCTTATAGTGCGTTCATTAACGCTTTGACGAGATCCCCCATGAGTGAGCAAACGCCGTACATCTTCGACGCCACGACGGCCGATTTCGACCAGTCGGTGATCGAGGCTTCTTTCAGCAAACCGGTGCTGGTGGATTTCTGGGCCGAATGGTGTGCGCCGTGCAAGGCGCTGATGCCGATGCTGCAAACCATTGCCGAGAGCTATCAGGGCGAGTTGCTGCTGGCCAAGGTCAACTGCGACATCGAGCAGGACATCGTCGCCCGTTTCGGCATTCGCAGCCTGCCGACCGTGGTGCTGTTCAAGGACGGTCAACCGGTCGACGGTTTTGCCGGTGCGCAACCGGAATCCGCCGTGCGTGCCCTGCTTGAGCCGCATGTGCAGATGCCACCGCCGGCTGCTGCCGATCCGTTCGAACAGGCTCAAGCGTTGTTCGATGACGGCCGTTATGCCGATGCCGAAGCGGCGCTGGTGGTGATGCTCAATGAAGACAACACCAACGCCAAAGCGCTGATTCTCTACGCGCGGTGCCTGACTGAACGCGGTGAGCTGGGCGAAGCGCAGACCGTGCTGGATGCGGTCAAAAGCGACGAGCACAAAGCCGCGCTGGCCGGGGCCAAGGCGCAGATCAAGTTTCTCGGTCTGGCGCGCGATCTGCCGGATGCGGCTGACTTGAAAGCGCGTTTGGCAAAAGATCCGCAGGACGATGAGGCGGTGTATCAACTGGCGATCCAGCAACTGGCGCGTCAACAGTACGAAGCCGCGCTGGAGGCGATGCTCAAGCTGTTTATCCGCAATCGCAATTATGCCGAAGGGTTGCCGCACAAGACGTTGCTGCAGGTGTTTGAGCTGCTGGGCAACGATCATCCGTTGGTCAGCGTTTACCGCCGGAAGATGTTTGCTGCGCTTTATTAAAATCAAAAGATCGCAGTCTTCGGCAGCTCCTACATTGGGATCGTGTACATCCCTGTAGGAGCTGCCGCAGGCTGCGATCTTTTGCGGCTCACTCGATCCAGCTATAAAGCGGCGTATCCCCGCCACTCACCACTTTCACGTCCGAACTGTGGCGCAAACGCACCAGCAAGCGCTTGCCCGCCACCGCGCTGCCGGTCAGCCCTTCAAGCTGATCAAGCAGATCCGGTCCGCTGAGTTGCCCGGCCTTACGCAACAGATCCCGCGCCACCTGCCACAACGCATCATCCTGATTCAGCGGTTTCGCCGCTGGCGCCGACGTGGCCACTTCAGGCTGCGCCGTCTGCACTTGCCCATTCAGGGCCGAGCCGAGCCGTGCCCAGTCGCTGTCATCCAGTTCCACCGTCAAATCCACCGGCATGTCACCGACGGTTCCGCGTATCCGCAACATTGAGTTCGCTCCTGCACTTTTCTGACCTGCATGCTCCCACGGGACTTGTGCAACGCCAAGCGCACGGGCAAACTCTGCGGACTTTCGTTATAAGATTACATAACAAACTCTTCACTTTACTCCCGGAGTTCGCCATGCGCCGTCTGCTGCTCGCTTTGCCGTTTGCCCTGTTGCCGCTGGCCGTCGCCCATGCTGCCGATGAGCACGACCACGATCATGAACACGGCAGCCTCGGCGCACATGAGCACGGTGTCGGTCGCCTGAACGCCGCGCTCGACGGTCAGACCCTGGAACTGGAGCTGGAAAGCCCGGCGATGAACCTAGTGGGTTTTGAACACCTCGCGACCACGGATGCCGATAAAGCCAAAGTCGCCGCCGCTCGTGCGCAACTGGAGAAACCGCTGGCGCTGTTCACTTTGCCGGCCGCTGCCGGTTGCAAGGTCGTCGGGCAGGAGCTCGAGAGTCCGTTGTTTGGCGACAAACCGGATGCCGACGATCATGACGAAGATGAAGCGGACAAGGACGGTCACGAGCATCACCACGACCACAGCGAAATCCACGCGCACTACCAGATCAAGTGCGCAACGCCCGGCGCGTTGAAGACACTGGATCTGGCGAACATCTTCAATACCTTCCCGGCGACCCAGAAAATTCAGGTACAACTGATCAGCGCGAGCGGCCAGCAAGGTGCCGAAGTGACGGCCAAGGCTGCCTCCCTGAAATTCTGATCACACCGAAAATCCCCCTGTAGGAGCTGCCGAAGGCTGCGATCTTTTGATCTTGCTTTAAGAAGATCAGGATCAAAAGATCGCAGCCTTCGGCAGCTCCTACAGGGCTATGAAAACTCATGATATTGGTGCCATGACCCAAGCACTCATCGAACTGTCCGACCTGGGCTTCAGTTGGCCCGGTCACCCGCCGCTGCTGGACATCCCGGCGTTTCGTCTGGAACCGGGCGAAACCCTGTTTCTCAAAGGCCCGAGCGGCAGCGGCAAAACCACCCTGCTCGGCCTGCTCGGCGGTGTGCAGAAACCGGATCGCGGCAGCATTCTTTTGCTCGGCCAGGAACTGACCGAACTCTCCGCCGGCGCCCGCGACACTTTCCGCGTCGATCACACCGGCTACATTTTCCAGCAGTTCAATTTGCTGCCGTTTCTCTCGGTGCGCGAGAACGTTGAGCTGCCATGCCACTTCTCCAAACTGCGTGCGCAACGGGCGAAACAGCGTCACGGCAGCGTCGATCAAGCCGCCGCCACCCTGCTCGCGCACTTGGGTCTGAAGGATGAAAGCATTCTCAGCCGTCGCGCGGATTCGCTGTCGATCGGTCAGCAACAACGTGTGGCCGCCGCGCGTGCCTTGATCGGTCAGCCCGAACTAGTAATCGCCGACGAACCGACCTCGGCGCTGGATTACGACGCCCGGGAAAACTTCATTCGTCTGTTGTTCGCCGAATGCCGTGAAGCCGGATCGAGCTTGTTGTTCGTCAGCCACGACCAGAGTCTGGCGCCGTTGTTCGACCGTCATCTGTCCCTGGCCGAACTCAATCGCGCCGCCACGTCTGCCGAGGTCTGAGATGTATTTGTTTCGTCTGGCCATGGCCAGCCTGGCCAACCGCCGCTTTACCGCCCTCCTCACCGCGTTCGCGATTGCCTTGTCAGTGTGCCTGCTGCTCGCTGTTGAACGGGTGCGCACCGAAGCCAAAGCCAGTTTCGCCAGCACCATCAGCGGCACCGACTTGATTGTCGGCGCGCGCTCCGGTTCGGTGAATCTGTTGCTGTACTCGGTGTTCCGCATCGGCAACGCGACCAACAACATTCGCTGGGACAGCTTCGAACACTTCGCCAACAATCCGAAGGTGAAGTGGGCGATCCCGATGTCCCTCGGCGACTCCCATCGCGGCTATCGCGTGATGGGCACCACTGAAGCGTATTTCGAGCACTACCAGTACGGGCGCCAGCAGCATCTGCAACTGGCCGACGGCCGTGCGTTTGCCACCGATCCGTTTGAAGTGGTGCTCGGTGCTGAAGTCGCCGACGCATTGCATTACAAACTCGGTGACCAACTGGTGCTGGCCCACGGTGTGGCGGCGATCAGTCTGGTCAAACACGACGACAAACCGTTCACCGTGGTCGGCATTCTCAAGCGCACCGGCACCCCGGTCGATCGCACGTTGCACATCAGCCTCGGTGGCATGGAGGCGATTCACATCGACTGGCACAACGGCGTGCCGGCGCGGGGCAACGGGCGGATCAGCGCTGATCAGGCGCGCAATATGGACCTGACGCCGCAAGCGATCACCGCGTTCATGCTCGGTCTCAACAGCAAAATTTCCACTTTTGCGCTGCAACGCGAGATCAACGAATTCCGTGGTGAGCCGATGCTGGCGATCCTGCCGGGCGTGGCGTTGCAGGAGTTGTGGAGCCTGATGAGCACCGCTGAAAAAGCCTTGTTCGTGGTTTCGCTGTTCGTCGTGCTGACCGGTTTGATCGGCATGCTCACGGCGATTCTCACCAGCCTCAACGAACGTCGTCGTGAGATGGCGATTCTGCGTTCGGTCGGTGCGCGACCGTGGCACATCGCGAGTCTGCTGGTGCTGGAAGCGTTCGCTCTGGCGCTGACCGGGGTGATCGCCGGCGTTGCGTTGCTGTACATCGGCATCGCTGCGGCGCAGGGTTACGTTCAGGCCAACTACGGTTTGTTTCTGCCGCTGGCGTGGCCGAGCGAGTATGAATGGACGCTGCTCGGTGGCATTCTGGCGGCTGCGCTGCTGATGGGCAGCGTGCCGGCCTGGCGCGCTTATCGCCAATCTTTGGCCGATGGCCTGTCGATCCGTTTATGAGGATGTTCACCATGCCCCGCGCCTTGCTTGCGCTGCTGTTGCTGGTCGCCCTGCCCGTGTGGGCCGCGGCGCCAAAAGACCTGACATGGTCGGAAATGATCCCGCCGGACGCCGCGCCGGAAGTGCCGAACATGACCCCGCTGCACGACATGTCGAAAATGAGCGATGCGCTGTCGGCGGAGTCAGCGCCAGCGGCGAAGCAGGATCTGCCGAATGCGCCGGTGGTGCAGAGTCTCGATGGCCAGAACATTCGGTTGCCGGGCTATATCGTGCCGCTGGAAGTCAATGAAGAGGGGCGCACCACGGACTTCTTGCTGGTGCCGTATTTCGGCGCGTGCATCCACGTGCCGCCACCGCCGTCGAACCAGATCGTGCATGTGAAAAGCGAGTTGGGCGTGAAGCTGGATGAGCTGTATCAGCCGTACTGGATCGAGGGGCCGTTGCAGGTCAAGGCGTCGAGCAGCGAGCTGGCGGATGCCGGGTATCAGATGGAGGCGGACAAGATTTATGTGTATGAGCTGCCGGAGTAAATCCCGGTAGTTTTGTGTTGTCTGTAAGGGCCCCTTCGCGAGCAAGCCCGCTCCCACATTTGGAATGAGTTCCCCTGTGGGAGCGGGCTTGCTCGCGAAGGGGCCGGCAAAGGTTCCACAAAACCCCGGGACTTCACTGTTTCATTGAGCTGCGTCAAAAGACCGTATCCGTTGGCTTCGTACCATAGGACATCAGAAATTTTTAACGTCCTTTGGAGCCCCCATGAACAAGTCCTTGCTCAGCGCTTCGTTGTTTGCCCTCGCGCTCGCAGCCCCGCTCGCCCACGCCCACGATGCAGGTGACATCATCGTTCGCGCCGGTGCAATCACCGTCAACCCGAAGGCCGACAGCTCCAGCGTCAAGGTCGATCAGGGTCCGCTGAGCGGCGCCAATCTGGGCGGCAAGGCGACCATGAGCAGCGACACTCAACTGGGTCTCAACTTCGCCTACATGATCACCAACAACATCGGTATCGAGTTGCTGGCGGCCTCGCCGTTCGAACATGACGTGAAGCTGAAAAACACTGCTCTGCCGGCGGCCAACGGCAAACTCGGCACCCTGAAACACCTGCCGCCGACCCTTAGCGTCGTCTACTACCCGCTGGATTCGAAGTCGGCCTTCCAACCGTATGTGGGCGGCGGCATCAACTACACCTGGATCTATGACGAGCACGTCGGCAGCGAAGCGCAGACTGCAGGTTTCAGCAACTTCAAGGCGAAAAACTCCTGGGGGCTGGCGTGGCAGGTCGGTGCCGATTACATGCTGACTGACAAGGTGATGATCAACGCCCAAGTGCGTTATATCGACATCGATACTCGCGCGACAGTGGAGAACAACGCAGTGGCGCCGGGCACTCGGGCACGGGTGAATGTGGATGTCGACCCGTTTGTGTACATGGTGGGGTTGGGTTACAAGTTCTAAAGAACATTCGCGTGGTGGTGGATGAGGCTTGGTGGTGGGCAGACTTGAATCTGAAGGCGACTGCCATGCAGTTGATCGGGGTGCGACGATTCGTTAAATCCCCTCGCCACAAGGGATAGCGGTACATTCCGGCCGTGAAAAAGGCGCCTGTTGAAGGGCGCCTTTTTCATGGCTGCTCGAATTGTTGGGTGGCTGAAATCCAACCCCCTCACCCCAGCCCTCTCCCTCAGGGAGAGGGGGAAAGGGAGCCGATCTTCATGCTTTTCAAAACCTGAGTTCAGCCAGATAGTTCAGGTCGGCGCAACTCGACCATCCACCGCGGTCAGTCCCCTCTCCCTCCGGGAGAGGGCTAGGGTGAGGGGCTTCTCAGCCACGACCCAACAACCGCGCCAACCCCACGCTCATCGGTGTCTGCTCCGGCAAGGTAAACCGCGCCAGCAAGCGCTGATTATTCGCCCGCGAATGCCGAATATCCCCCGACCGCGCCGGCCCATAACTGATCGGCGGCAACTCCCCCACCACCGTCTGCAACGCCGCGAGCATTTGCTTGAGGTTCATCGACTGATTCCAGCCAACATTCACCGCGCCGGCTTCCACTTCAGGCTTTTCAATCGCCTGCACCAGCACGTCGACCAGATCCTCGACATAAAGGAAATCCCGCGTCTGCTCACCATCACCAAACACGGTGATCGGCAACCCTTTCTGCGCGCGCTCACTGAAGATGCTGATCACCCCGGAGTACGGCGAGGACGGATCCTGGCGCGGGCCGAAGATGTTGAAGAAGCGGAAAATCGCCGGTTCCAGACCGTGCTGGCGGCGATAGAAATCGAAGTAATGCTCACCGGCCAATTTGTCCGAGGCATACGGTGTCAGCGGTGCTTTCGGCGTGTCTTCATCAATCGACTCACCCTCGCCGTTGTTGCCGTACACCGCCGCGCTGGAGGCGAACAGCACACGCTTGACCCCGGCCTGACGCATGGCTTCGCAGACATTCAGCGTGCCAATGAAATTGCTCTGATGCGTCTTCACGGGATCATCCACCGAGGCCTGCACCGAGGCCACAGCGGCCAGATGCGCCACGGCGCTGCAACCCTGCATCGCCTGAGCGACCAGCGCCGCATCGGCAACATCGCCGACAACCAGTTCAACCTTAGGATTGTCCAGCGGCAGATTGGCGCGTTTGCCGGTCGACAGGTCATCGAGAATCCGCACCGAATGGCCCTTGGCGAGCAACGCGTCAGTCAGGTGCGAGCCGATGAAACCGGCGCCGCCGGTGATTAAAACAGGGCCTTCAGCCATGACGATAAAACCTATCCAGTAAAGCCGGGAGCGCGGCACGCCAGGCGCGCGGCTTGATCCCGAAAGTGTGCAGAATTTTCTTGCAGGCCAGCACCGCGTGTTGCGGTTCTTCGGCAGCGTCCGGACGCGCGGCGTGGGCCTGAGCGGTCGGCGCTTCGATGGCCAGGGCGTGCAGGCTGCGCGCTTCGGTCAGAATCGCCTGACCCAGCGCCAGCGGCGTGGTCGCCTCGTGGCCGGCGTAGTGATAAGTGCCCCACAGCGGCGCCGCGCAATCGAGTTGCTTGAGCACCGAGATGATCACCCGCGCAGCGTCATCGACCGGGGTCGGATTGCCACGGCGGTCATCGGCCAGCAGCAATGCTTCCGGTTGCTCGGCGCGGGCGAGGAAACGCCCGAGGGTGCCGTCGGCGCTGTCATCGAGCAGCCAGCCGAAACGCAGCAACACATGCTGCGGGCAGGTCGCGCGAACGCTCTGTTCGATACGCCACAGCGCCTGACCGCGCAGACCCAGCGGCACTGGTTCATCTTTTTCGCTGTAAGCGGTGGCGCGCGAGCCGTCGAACACCCGATAACTGGAGGGCTGCACGAGGACGATGTTGTGGTGCTGGCACAATTCAGCCAGACGCTCGATCGCGCGTTCCTGCCCGGCCATACGGCTTTCGCTGACCGTTTCGGCCTGGAACCAGTCGAAATAGTAGGCGAGGTTGATCAACGCATCGGGACGGGTGTCGTCGAGCAATTGGGTCAGGCTCGCGGCATCCCAGCCGTTTTCGGGCGGGCGGGGGGCGAGGAAACCGATGTCTTCCTCTGCACCGAGGCGAATCAGCGCCTGCCCAAGGGCATTTCCGCCGCCCAGTAACATAAGGCGCATTCGCATAGAGTCAGCAGGCCCAGTCTGATTGGAACGATGGCTTGAGCGACGGATCTTGTGGAAGCGTCGCCGATAATTGCCGGAATCGTTGCATTTTGCGGGTTTAGTGCGCAACCGTCATCCGTAAAGTGTACATCCCGGATATTTGTAGTGCCTCGACTGGCGCCATCGCGAGCAGGCTCACTCCTACAGGGGAACGCATTCCAATATGTAGGAGTGAGCCTGCTCGCGATGAGGCCCGAACGGTACTTGCATCTTCCCCCCTGCGACCGCATAACTTAAGCCATGAATCTGCCCCTCCCCGCCGACAGCGCTCTGGCAGGCTTTCACCCTGCCGTCAGCGCCTGGTTCCGCAAGACCTTCCCGACGGTCACCGCCGCCCAGGCCCGCGCATGGCCGTTGATCCGCCAGCGCCGCTCAACACTGATCGCCGCGCCCACCGGCTCGGGCAAAACCCTCACCGCGTTCCTCGCCGTACTCGACGACCTCGTCCACCGTGGCCTGGAAAACCCCGACGGTCTGCCCGACGAAACCCTGGTCGTCTACGTCTCGCCGCTCAAAGCACTGTCCAATGACATCCGCATCAACCTGCAAAATCCACTCGCCGGGATCACCGAACAGCTGCGGCAAATGAACCTGCCGGAAGTCCACATCACCGCCGCCGTGCGCACCGGCGACACCCCGCAAAAAGACCGCGCCGCCATGCGCAAAACCGCGCCGCACATTCTGGTGACCACGCCGGAGTCACTCTACGTCCTGCTCGGCTCGGAATCCGGACGGAAAATGCTCGGCACCACGCGCACGGTGATCATCGACGAAATCCATGCGATGGCCGCCGGCAAACGCGGCAGCCACTTGTCCCTGAGCCTTGAGCGCCTGCAAGCCTTGTGCGCCGAACCGCTGACCCGCATCGGTCTTTCCGCCACGCAAAAACCGGTCGAAGCCGTGGCGCAGTTCCTCGTCGGCCATGATCGTCCCTGCGAAATCATCGACATCGGTCACGCCCGGCCACGGGATCTCGGCATCGAAGTGCCGCCCGTGCCGTTGTCGGCCGTCATGGCCAACGATGTCTGGGAATTGGTCTACGACCGCCTCGCCGAACTCGCACGCGAGCACCGCACCACACTGATTTTCGTCAACACCCGACGTCTCGCCGAACGCCTGAGCCGCCACCTCAGCGAGCGCCTCGGCAAACATGCAGTGGCGGCGCATCACGGCAGTCTGGCCAAGGAGTTTCGTCTCGACGCCGAACAACGCCTCAAGCGCGGCGAGTTGCAGGTGTTGATCGCCACCGCTTCGCTGGAGCTGGGCATCGATATCGGCGAAGTCGATCTCGTCTGTCAGATCGCTTCACCGCGCTCCATCGCCGGGTTTCTGCAAAGGGTCGGTCGCTCTGGGCACCAGGTCGGTGGCACACCGAAAGGTCGCTTGTTCGCCACCACCCGCGACGATTTGATCGAATGCGCCGCCCTGCTCGACTGCGTGCGCCGTGGCGAACTCGACACCCTGCATATTCCCGTCGCGCCGCTGGATGTTCTGGCGCAGCAAATCATCGCCGAAGTCAGCTGTCAGGAATGGTCAGAAGACGCCTTGCTGGCGATGTTCCGCCAAGCCTCGCCCTATCGCGACCTCGACGAAAAACACTATCAGGCCCTGCTGAGCATGCTCGCCGAAGGCTACAACGGTCGCCAAGGCATCCGCAGCGCTTACCTGCATCGCGACGCCGTCAGCCGCACCTTGCGTGGTCGGCGTGGCGCGAAACTCGCTGCCGTGACCAGCGGCGGCACCATCCCCGATAACGCCGATTACAGCGTGATGCTCGAGCCGCAGGGCCTGAGCATCGGCAGCGTCAATGAAGACTTCGCCGTGGAAAGCATTGCCGGCGATGTGTTCCAGCTCGGCAATACCTCTTATCGGATCCTGCGTGTGGAAACCGGCAAAGTACGGGTCGAGGACGCCCACGGCCAGCCACCGACCATACCGTTCTGGCTCGGCGAAGCGCCGGGGCGCAGCGATGAATTGTCGTTCGCCGTGGCGCGCCTGCAAGCGCAGCTCGACGCGTTGCTCGGCGCCAGCCCCGGAGACTTGCAACCAGCCCTCGACTGGCTGACGCAGACCCTCGGCCTAAACCGCGCCAGCGCCGAACAACTGGTCGAATACCTTGCCCGCGCCCGGCAAACCCTCGGCGCCCTGCCCTCGCAAGACACGCTGCTGATGGAGCGGTTTTTCGATGAGTCCGGCGGCACGCAACTGATCATCCATTCACCGTTCGGCAGCCGCATCAACCGCGCCTGGGGTTTGGCCCTGCGCAAGCGTTTCTGCCGTACGTTCAATTTCGAATTGCAGGCAGCGGCCAGCGAAGACGCGATTGTGCTGTCGCTGTCCACCAGCCACAGTTTTGAACTGGATGAGATCTGGCGCTATCTGCACAGCAACAGCGCCGAGCACATCCTCATTCAAGCGGTGCTCGATGCGCCGCTGTTCGGCGTGCGCTGGCGCTGGAATGCCGGCGTAGCGCTGGCGCTGCCGCGTTTTACCGGCGGACGCAAAGTCGCGCCGCAGTTGCAGCGGATGAAAAGCGAAGACCTGATTGCCAGCGTATTTCCCGATCAGATCGCCTGTCTGGAAAATCTCGCCGGCGAGCGGGAAATTCCCGAGCATCCGCTGATTGAGCAAACCCTCGACGACTGCCTGCACGAGGCGATGGACAGCGACGGCTGGCTCAATCTGCTGCGACGCATGGAACGTGGCGAGGTGCGTTTGATCAGCCGTGATCTGCCGGCGCCCTCACCGCTCGCGGCGGAAATTCTCAGCGCGCGGCCGTACACCTTTCTCGACGATGCGCCGCTGGAAGAACGTCGTACCCAAGCGGTGATCAACCGGCGCTGGAGCGATCCGCAATCGACTGATGATCTCGGTGCGCTGGATGCCGACGCGATTACGGCTGTGCGCGAAGAGGCGTGGCCGACGCCGAATGCTGTGGATGAAATGCATGAGGCGCTGATGAGTCTGGCGTGCATCAGCGAGGATGAGGTGCAAGCGAACGAAGGCTGGCGTGAATGGCTGGAAACCCTGGCCAGCAGCGGCCGCGCCTGCCGATTGCAGATTAATGCCGAGCATTGTTTATGGCTGGCCCGCGAACGCCTGACCTGCCTGCAAGCGCTTTATCCACAGGCCAAAGTGCAACCTGAGCTGGAGGCGTTGCCGGGATTCGATGAAGGCTGGACGTTTGACGAGGCATTGGTCGAAGTGATCCGCGCACGGCTCGGTGCTTTCGGCCCGTTGCCGTTAACCGCTATCGCCGAACCGCTGGGGCTGCCAACCACTCAAGTCAACCAAGCGCTCGCCCAACTCGAGCGCGAAGGCTATGTCCTGCGCGGTCAATTCACGCCGAAACTGAACATCGAAGAATGGTGCGAACGCCACCTGCTCGCGCGCATTCATCGCTACACGGTCAAGCGTCTGCGCCGGGAAATCGAACCGGTGGCGTTGCAGGATTTCATGCGCTTTCTGTTCGACTGGCAGCACCTTTCGCCCGCGACTCGTGGCCAAGGTAGCGCGGTGTTGCCGTCGATTGTCGGCCAGTTCGAAGGCTACGCCGCGGCGGCCTCGGCGTGGGACAGCGATATTCTCCCGGCGCGCCTGAAAGACTATTCGCCGAGCTGGCTGGATGACCTATGCCGCAACGGAAAACTGGTGTGGACGCGCCTCAGTGCCCGGCAAAAAATCAGCGGCACGGCGTTGCGCAGCACGCCGATTGTGTTGCTGCCGCGCAGTCAGGTTGGCTTGTGGAGTGCGTTGGCCGAACAGACATCCGTGAGCGAGCTGTCGCCGAAAACCCAGAAGGTCTTTGAAGCCTTGAGTCAGCACGGCGCGCTGTTTTTCGATGAGCTGATTCATGAAGCGCATTTGCTGCGCACCGAACTGGAAATCGCTTTGCAGGAACTGGTCGGCGCCGGGCTGGTGAACGCCGACAGCTTCGCCGGCCTGCGTGCGCTGATTACCCCGGCAAGCAAGCGCCAGCAGCGCAGCAGTCGGCGTGGACGCGGGGCGTTTGTTGGCGGCATGGATGATGCCGGGCGCTGGGCGTTGCTACGGCGCGGGGCGGCTGTGGATAACAGCGAAACCCTGGAGCATGTCGCCATGACCTTGCTGCGCCGTTACGGCGTGGTGTTCTGGCGCTTGCTGGAGCGTGAGGCGGATTGGCTGCCGAGTTGGCGGGAATTGCTGCGCACGTTTCATCGGCTGGAAGCGCGCGGCGAGATTCGTGGCGGGCGGTTTGTCAGTGGTTTGGCGGGGGAACAGTTTGCCTTGCCCGAAGCCATTCCACTGTTGCGCGAGGTACGGCGGCGGCCGCATGACGGCAGTCTGGTGGCGGTGTGTGGGGTTGATCCACTGAACCTGGCCGGGACGTTGTTGCCGGGGGTGAAAGTGCCAGCGTTGGTGAGCAATCGATTGGTGTATCGGGATGGGTTGCCGGCGGCGGCGGAGATTGCCGGCAAGCAGCAGTTCTGGCTGGAGCTGGATCAGATCGATATGGAGCAGGTGCGCGGCAAGCTGATTCGGCATTGAGGGTGACTGTTCTGACCTCATCGCGAGCAGGCTCACTCCTACATTTTGGAATGCGTTCCCCTGTAGGAGTGAGCCTGCTCGCGATAAGGCCAGTATTAGCACACGAGACCTGCGCTATGTCCGCGACCCCTGCGGCACCTCGGTCGCCACCACCTCTCCCTCCTGCACCTGCCGCTTCGGCAACAAAACCTGCTGTGGATAAGTCTGCGCGAAATGCACCGTCTCGGTGTTATCCACAAGCTTCTTCAAACGCTGGTTAAACGCCCGGCTCACCGCATACTGCCCGCCCGACACCGTTCTGAATTGCGCCGTCAGCACCACGCCATTCAAATCCATCCGATCCACGCCAAATACATCCAGCGGCCCTTGCAGGTTGTACTTGAGGAACGGGTCTTCGCGGATCGAATCGCCGGTCTCGCGAATCAACTCAATGGCTTTATCCACGTCCGTGTCATAGGTGAACTGCACCGAGAAAAACGCATAGGCAAACTGCCGCGATTGGTTGGTCACAGCCTTGATCTGGCCAAACGGCACCGAGTGCACAAAACCCTTGCCGTCACGCAGGCGCAGGGTACGAATGGTCAGCCCTTCGACCGTACCGGCATGCCCGGAATCAAGCACCACCCAATCACCAATCGACAGGGTGTCTTCGATGATGATGAACAGCCCGGTAATCACGTCCTGCACCAGTTGCTGCGAACCGAAACCGATGGCCAGACCGACCACCCCGGCACCCGCCAGCAGCGGCGCAACGTTGATCCCCAGGTTGGCCATGGTGGTGATCGCGCAGATCACCACGAGGATGATTTTGATCGCGTTGCGCAGCAGCGGCAGGATGGTTTTCACCCGTGTGCTCGGTTGGCGCGCCGCGCGTTTGCTGAGCGGCGGTTTCAGTGCCTCCTGAATCGCCGTGTCGAGCACCACCCACAACAGCCAGGTCACCAGGAAGATCAGACCAATGCTGCTCAGCGCGTTACTGATCGCTCGCCCGACCGTGCTGCTCTGGGCGAAATCAAGCAGCGACACGCCCCAGATCCGTCCGAGAATATCGATGAAGGCAATCGCGATGACGATCCGCAGCAAGGCGTGCAACAGGCTCAGGAAGCGTTCCTTGTAAGCGCTGCTGCGCTGGATCGCTTCGGCTTTTCGTGACTTGAACAAGTGCTGCAGAATCGTGCTGAGAAATACCGTGCCGATCAGCAGCACCGTGGTGAACAACGCGCAGCGCAGGGCTTTTTGATTGTCCTCGCCGATGCCGATGAGGTTGACCGCCGAGACCAGCACCATCAACACAATCGGCCAATACCACAGCCCGGAAAAAATCCGCAGTGACTCTTGCAAGGAGGGCTGTTTCAAACGTTGAGCCAGCGAGCGGTTGCGGATCAGATGCGCCACTGGGCGACGCAGACGAATCACCAACAATCCGAAAATCACCGAGGCGATCAGGCCGGTAAACACGGCGACGCTGCTGGTGATATTGCCGCCCAGTTGCCGGGCGATTTGCGGGCTGGTCAGCGCATCGCTGAGGGCGGCGAGGAAGCCGATCAGGAACAACGGTCGCGGACAATAATTGCGAATGATGCGTGCAGCGGGACGTTTGTGCCCGACGTTGAACATCACCACCACGCATAACAGCATCGAGGTGGAAAAGATGCCGCTGCTGGTGGCATAAGCCAGACACAGCGCCAGCGCGCGCCCCACCGAAGCTTGCAGAAAATGACTGACATACAGGGTCAACGGCAGGCAGATCAGCGCCGGAAGGGTGTACGGCAGCAAGTAGCCGATCAGATCCTGACTGCGCTGGCGGGTGCGTAACCAGCGACCTCCACGCATACGGTTGGCCAACAAACTGCCGAGAACGGTCAGCAGCGCAAAACTGCCGAGCCAGGTGCCGGACAGCGTGAGGAAATCTCCGGCGACACTCCAGCCTGAGCGGTTCGACGGCTGGTTGACCAATTTGTCGACTTCATCGGCCGCACGGTCGGCGCGCAGGCGCCAGGCGTCGACCAGATGCTCGTTGATGTCGAGTTTGTCCTGCACGTCGTCGATGCTCGAACTGATCGCACCGAGCAGACCGCCCTGCACCAGCGGCTCGGGTTTGGCCGGTTCCTCGGCAGCGGCCGGAACACCCGGCAGCGCGGCGGCGTCGATTTCACTGGCACCGAGAAACAGCAATGCTCCCAGCAGAATGGCGATCCTGAACTTGACCAAAACTCCGATCTCCCGTGGCTGAACCTGTAAGGAACTGATCAAGTTTTGCGCGGCAAGTTCAAGAGCCCCCTCACCCTAGCCCTCTCCCAGAGGGAGAGGGAACTGACCGAGTTGACTGGTCTTGATGCATCGACCTGAGGTCTACAGTCGAACTCAGGCCTTCAAAACCACGCAGATCTGCTCCCTTCCCCCTCGCCCCCTTGGGGGAGAGGGTTGGGGTGAGGGGGAGCGCTTTTGATCTTCGCCTTAGATGTGACCGTCCGTAACGCCACCGAAACTTTCCCGATCCGCCCGCAGTCATCAAAAGACAGCGGCAACACGAGGGCTTTCAACGGGAGGGTGGCATGGCGACGATTCACATCGGTATTTCCGGCTGGCGCTACGAACCGTGGCGCGGGGACTTCTACCCCAAGGGACTGGCGCAAAAGCGCGAACTGCAGTTCGCGTCGAGGGCGGTCAACAGCATCGAAATCAATGGATCGTTCTACGCCCTGCAACGGCCCGAACGCTATGCGCAGTGGTACGCCGAAACACCCGACGACTTCGTCTTCAGCGTCAAAGCCCCGCGCTTCATCACCCATATCCGCCGTTTGCGCGATATCGAAAAACCCTTGGCTAACTTCTTCGCCTCCGGGATTCTCGAGCTCAAGGAAAAACTCGGGCCGATCCTTTGGCAGTTCCCGCCGAACTTCAAATTCGAGCCCGAGCGTTTCGAGCATTTCCTCGCGCTATTGCCCCACGACACCGAAGCGGCCGCCGCCCTCGCCCACCAACACGATTCCCACCTGCACGGCCACGCGAGCATGAAAGCCTGGCGCAAAAAGCCGTTACGCCACGCCGTGGAAATCCGCAACGACAGCTTCCTCGATCCCGAATTTGTGCGGTTACTGAAGCGCTACAACACCGCGCTGGTAATCGCCGACACCGCCGATAAATGGCCGTACCGCGAAGATCTCACCAGCGACTTCGTTTACCTGCGCCTGCACGGTGCCGAAGAACTCTACGCCAGCGGCTACACCGCGCCAGCCCTCAAGCGTTGGGCCGAGCGCATCGACGCCTGGCACCATGGCGAGCAACCGAAAGATGCCCATCTGATCGCCCCGCGCTTGAAGCCGCGCGCACGCAAATCCCGCGAAGTGTTCTGCTATTTCGACAACGACATCAAAGTCCGCGCGCCCTACGACGCCCGTGATCTGCTGCACCGTTTCGAGCTGGATAAAGACCTCGCCACCACCCCCGGTGAACCCGCTGGCGAAGGAGTGCTGGCATGAGTATTTCAGAACCGGTCGGCTTCACCGATGAAGGCTCGGTCGTCGCGCCGTCGGTGCGTACTTTCACCGTGCTGACGGTCAACACCCACAAGGGTTTTACCGCCCTCAACCGGCGCTTCATCCTTCCGGAATTGCGCGAAGCGGTGCGCAGCGTCGCCGCCGACGTGGTGTTCCTGCAGGAAGTTCACGGCACCCACGAGCATCATCACAAGCGCTACAGCAATTGGCCGACGATGCCGCAGTACGAATTCCTCGCCGACAGCCTCTGGCCGCAGTTCGCCTATGGGCGCAACGCGGTGTACCCGGACGGTGATCACGGCAATGCGTTGCTGTCGAAATTCCAGATCATCCGCCACGACAATCTCGACGTGTCGATCAGCGGCCATGAGAACCGTGGCCTGCTGCATTGCGTGCTGCGTCTGCCGGGCGACGGCGCCGAGATCCATGCGATCTGCGTGCATCTGGGCCTGCGTGAAAGTCATCGCAACGCCCAGTTGAAGCTACTCGGCGAACGCTTGGCCGAGCTGCCGGACGACGCGCCCGTGATCGTCGCCGGTGACTTCAATGACTGGCGTCAGCGCGCCGATGCGTTGCTCAAACCCTGTGGCTTGCGCGAAGTGTTCGCCGAGCACCACGGCAAACCGGCGCGCAGTTTCCCCGCACGTCTGCCGACCCTGCGCCTCGACCGTATCTATGTCCGTAACCTCAAAGCCAGCCAGCCGAAAGTCCTCGCCAACCGGCCCTGGTCTCACCTTTCCGACCACGCACCGTTATCGGTGGAGATCGAACTATGAACAGCGCGCCGCTGGAGAAATCCGCCGTGGAACCCATCAGCATTACCCCGCCGGTGCGCGAGCCCGGTCAGGTCGACGTCGAGTACCGCTGGCAGGGCGGCAACCATGTGCAATTGCTGGAAAACGGCGAGGAATACTTCCCCCGTGTGTTTGAAGCAATGCGTGCGGCGAAGAGTGAAATCATTCTCGAGACCTTCATCGTTTTCGAAGACAAGGTCGGCGCCGAGTTGCAGGAGATTCTGATTGATGCGGCCAAGCGCGGCGTGCGCACCACCGTCAGCCTCGACGGCTTCGGTTGTGGCGAGTTGACCACCGGTTATCTCGCCGCATTGAGCGAGGCCGGCGTGCATTTGCAGATTTTCGATCCAGCGCCGAAACGCCTCGGCATTCGTACCAACTGGTTCCGCCGCTTGCACCGCAAAATCGTCGTGGTCGACGGCATGGTCGCGTTCATCGGCGGGATCAATTTTTCCGGCGATCATCTGGCCGATTTCGGCCCCGAAGCCAAGCAGGATTATTCGGTGGAAATTCAGGGCCCGGCGGTCGCCGACATCCATCACTTCGCCCTGCTGCAAAGTGGCCGGCCGGGCCGCGCGCGGTTCTGGTGGCAACGCCGGCGCCAGCGTCGCGCGGAAATGGCCTTCGATGATCATGACGGTCAGGTGCGTCTGGTGTTCCGCGACAACGACCAACACAGCACTGATATCGAAGACGTTTATCTGCAAGTGCTGCGCCGCGCCAAACGCCGTGTGGTGATCGCCAACGCCTACTTCTTTCCCGGTTACCGCTTGCTGCGCGAAATGCGCAATGCCGCGCGGCGCGGTGTCGATGTGCGGCTGATCCTGCAAGGCCAGCCAGACATGCTGGTGGCGAAACTCGCGGCGCGCATGACCTACGATTATTTGCTCAAGGCTGGCGTGCAGATTCACGAATATTGCCAGCGTCCGCTGCACGGCAAAGTCGCGCTGGTCGATGAAGAATGGAGCACCGTCGGCTCGAGCAATCTCGATCCGCTGAGTCTGTCGCTGAACCTGGAAGCCAACGTGCTGATCCGCGATCGCGCGTTCAATCAGCATCTGTTCGAGCGCCTCGAAGACCTCAGCCAAAACCACTGCAAAGCCATGGACGCCAGCAAGTCGCCACGCGGGCGCATCTGGCACATGACCGTGGGCTTTCTGGTGTTTCACTTTCTGCGGCATTTCCCGGCGATGGCGGGTTGGTTGCCGGCGCACAAACCGCGGCTCAAGCCGTTTCGAGGTAACCGCTCATGAGCCATTCCGAAGCGCACCCGAGCGGTCACGCGGCGCCAGCGACGCACTCGAAATGGAGCCGCTGGAAACGTCCGCTGACGCTGCTGTTCTTCCTCGCATTGATCGTGTTGCTGACGATGTTCGCCACGCGCATCGAATGGAAAGAAGTACTGGAAACCCTCGCCGATTTCAAAGTGCGCACGCTGATCATTGCCGCCAGCCTGACGCTGCTGAGCTTTCTGGTGTACGCCAGTTTCGACCTGATCGGCCGCACCTACATTCGTCAGGATCTGACCTGGAAACAGATTCTGCCGGTGGGGATTATCAGCTACGCGTTCAATCTGAACCTGAGCGCGTGGGTCGGCGGCATCGCCATGCGTTATCGGCTGTATTCACGGTTGGGCGTGAGTAAAGGCAACATCGCCAAGATTCTCGGGCTGAGCCTGGCGACCAACTGGTTTGGCTACATGACCATTGCCGGCGCGGTGTTCAGCAGCGGTCTGGTGACTATGCCGCCGGGGTGGAAAGTCAGCAGCGACGCGTTGCAGGGCATCGGGGTTTTGTTGCTGCTGGTCAGCGCCGGTTACCTCGCGGCGTGTCAGTTTTCCAAGCGCCGCGAGTGGTCGATTCGTGGCGTGGAAATCAACCTGCCGTCGCTGCGCATGGCGGTGTTGCAACTGCTGTTGGGCGCGTTGAACTGGTCGCTGATGGCGGCGGTGATTTTTACGTTACTGCCTAGCAAGCTGGATTATCCGTTGGTGCTGGGTGTGCTGTTGATCAGCGCGATTGCCGGGGTGATCACGCATATTCCGGCGGGGCTTGGCGTGCTGGAGGCGGTGTTTGTTGCGCTGCTGCAGCACGAGGCTTCGCGAGGGAGTCTGGTGGCGGGGTTGCTGGCGTATCGGGCGATTTATTTTCTGTTGCCGTTGTTGATTACGGTGGTGATGTATTTGGTGGTAGAGGCCAAAGCCAAGGCGTTGCGGATAGAGAAGAAACCTTCTTGAGATTGTTGTTGAATTTGAAATCGCAATCGCGAGCAGGCTCACTCCTACAGTGGAACGCATTCCAAAATGTAGGAGTGAGCCTGCTCGCGATTGCGCCCGACAGAACAACACAGATTATGTGGATTGAATAATGCTCAACCGTTCGCCGACGACCATCTCGGTAATCCAGTCCACCAATATCGAGGTGTACGCCTGCTGCGAAACCGGCTCGCTCAGCGCGTGATCGGCACCATCAATAATCCGGTGTGTCAGCGAATGCGTCTGCTGACACGCCGCGCGGTAACTCATGATCGCCGCGTGCGGCACGTAGTCATCGGTTTCCGATTCAACCAGCAACACATCCCCGGTGAACTGCGAGCACGCATGCAGCGCACGGTTACTGTCAGCGCGCACCAGCGTGCTTCGGTAGTCACGCAAATCCGCTTTATCCAGCTCCCGCTTCGGCGTGTGCCATTGCTCGTCGCGATACAACGCCGGCACCCGCAGCGCCAGCCAGCGCACCGGGCGCAGTGACGTCAGGATTGCAGCCAGATAACCGCCATAACTGGTGCCGACCACGGCAATCGCCGAGGTATCGAGCGCAGGATGCGCGAGCAAGCGGTCATACGCCGCGAGCAAATCACGCAGATTGTCTTCACGGGTGACGCGGGTCAGCGGAATTCCGGTGCCGCCGGTATGCCCGCGCAAGTCGAAGGTCAGGCACACGCAACCCAGTCCGGCGATGCCTTTGGCCCGTTCAAGATCTCGCTCCTGACTGCCGCCCCATCCGTGAACAAACAACACCCCCGGGACTTTCGATTTGGGACTGAGAAACGTCCCGCTCATCTGTTCATCATCAATGTCGATTTGAATGCTTTCGCTTCTAGCCGTCATAAGATTTGACCGTTACGTATTTGAGGAGAAATTCACTGTTTTCCGCCGGGCCGCGATACACCTCGATGGCGTCTGCCGGCAGCGGCTGATCGATGTAGGTTTCCACTGAAGACACACGAATCGCGCGCATCCCCGGGTCGTTGACGAAGCTTTGCAGCGCGGCAACTTCAGCACTGCTGGCACCGCCCATGCGCCAGGATTGTTCGAGCACGCCGCTGCGGGTTTTGCCGTTGCTGTCCAACCCTTGAGCGATGTCGTAATTGCGCCGCGAGGCGTAGAAGCGCGGATAAGCTTCATCGGCGGCACTGTCGAAAATCTGCGCCTGTTCGATGGCCAGCCGGACATCATCCGCCAGATCCAGCTTCAGCAGATCGGCAAAGCCGCCCTGCACCACCAGCAGGTTCGAACCACCATACACGTCTTCGCCGTGGGCATCTTTGGTCAAGTATTGATCACCGCAATAGCTCAGCACTTTGTCGCCAATGAACGTCTGGCCGACGCTGTGAGTAACGACGTCGCTCAAGTCCTGTTCCAGTACCACGCCTTCGCTGAACTGTTTTTCGATATCCGGCCGGGCGAGGATTTCATCGAAGGCGTCGAGGCTCTTGATCACTTCCTGGCCGCGACCGGCGCAGGCATGAACCGGCTTCAAACGGATCGGCCCGTTGTACAGCAAATGCTCGGCGGCGGGTCGCGCATCTTCCAGGGAAAACACGCTGAGGCCGTCGAGCACCACGTTGCGCACCCGTTCGGAAAACAGCGGCGACCAGCCCTCAGGCGCATGAGCCAAGTGGCTGCGCAAACCGTGGCTGATGGCTTTGGTGCAAATGAAGTCGTGCTCGACAAATCCGCCCCACAAATCTTCCGGGCCTTTGATGCCGAGCTCGTGAGCGTGGGTGGCGCCGACGATGGTTTGCGTCGGCAATAGATAAAGGTCACGACCGCGATGTTTTTCCGGGTCGTAACTGCCACCGAATTTGAACCCGAGAATTTGCGCCAGCCAGCGGGCCAGCGCTTTGTTGGTTTGCACTTCGTGCTGCGGCGCGCCGGCACGCACCGAGTGGGCGACGACGATTTTCCTGCGGGTGATCGGGGTCATGCGTCCCCCTTCCCTCGGTTCGATGACTGTAGCGATGAAGGGTGCAGAGATCAGGCCAACGGCTGCTCTACGGAAACTTTTGTTTAATCAAAAACTTGGCGAAATCGTGCTGGCACCACGCCTGTTTCAATCTGCACGACCGCCGACAAAACCCCGGCAAATTGCACGATCTATTTCCCTTGTAGGAGCAAAGCTTGCTCGCGAAAGCGCTGTATCAGGTGGCAAATATGTGACTGACACACTGCCTTCGCGAGCAAGCTCTGCTCCCACATTAGGCATTCGTTGCTTTTGGGGTTGGGGTCACACCAAACCGCGCCCGATAATCACTCGGCGCCAGCCCGGTGATCTTCCTGAAGATCGCCCGAAACGCTCCCGGATCCTGATACCCCACTGTCCACGCAATGTGATCGATCGTGCCATTGGTGAACTCGAGCATCTCGCGCGCCTTGCCCACCCGCAGATGCTGACAATACTCGGTCGGCTTCAACCCGCTCGCCGCGCGAAACCGCCGCAGAAACGTGCGCTCCTCCAGCCCTGCACGCTCGGCCATCGCGGTCAGCGAAACATCCGTCGCGCCGGTGCTTTGCAGCCAATGCTGAACCTTGAGAATCGCCGCATCGCCATGACTGAGAATCGGCGCAAAATTGCTCCCGCACTCACTGGCACTGTCGCTATGCTCGATCACCAGAAAACGCGCGGTACCGGTGGCGATGCTCGGCCCGAGCAGCCTGTCGACCAGGCGCAAGCCAAGCTCCGACCAGGCCATCAATCCAGCGGTAGTAATCAGGTCGCCGTCATCGACGATGGGCGTATCGGCTTTCAATTTGATCTTCGGGTATTGCTCGGCGAACGCCTTGGCCGACGTCCAGTGGGTGGTGGCGCTACGGCCATCGAGCAAACCGCTTTCCGCCAACATCAGCGAACCCACGCAGACACCGCCGAGCGTCGCGCCACGGGCATGTTGATCGCGCAACCACTGCGCAAGGCTGGGTGGCATGTTTGCCGAACTGAAGCCGCCAATTGACGGCGGAATCAGCACCGCCAGCAAATCGCTTTCGTCGCCCGGATGACTGTCGTAAACCCGCGCGGGCGGCTGATCACCGTCGACCTGCCAATGACTGACCCGCAGCATCGGCAATTGCGCGGTCTGATGCTCAGCGGCAATGCGGTTGGCCACGCCGAACAGATCGGTCAAGCCATGCACCGCCGCCATCTGCGCGCCGGGATAAATCAGCACGCCGAGTTCAGCGATGGCGGCTTTTTCAACGCCCATTGTCAGTTTTCCCCTGTCTATTGTCGGTGCGGCCAATCCTCGAATCATCGGCCAGCGCCAATACTTGCACCACACCAACAAACACTTCGAGGACACACCCATGGCCAAGCAAGCACTCATCGTAGTCGATATCCAGAACGACTACTTCCCCCAAGGCAAGTGGCCGCTGGTCGGCGCTGATGCCGCCGCCGACAATGCCGCGCGACTGATTGCAGCGTTCCGCGAGGCGGGCGATTCGGTGGTGCACATCCGCCACGAATTCACTTCGCCGGATGCGCCGTTTTTCACTCCGGGTTCGGACGGCGCCAAACTGCACCCGAAAGTACTCAACCGCGCCGACGAGCCGGTCGTGCTCAAACACTTCGTCAATTCGTTTCGCGAGACTGAACTGCAATCGATCCTCGATGAGCAAGGCATCAAGGAGCTGGTGGTGGTCGGCAGCATGAGCCACATGTGCGTCGATGGCATCACTCGGGCAGCAGCGGATCTTGGCTACACCGTGACGGTGATTCACGACGCCTGCGCCAGCCGCGATCTGGAATTCAACGGCCTGACCGTGCCTGCCGCCCATGTACACGCCGCGTTCATGTCAGCACTGGGCTTTGCCTACGCCAATGTGATCTCGACGGACGAATTTCTGTCGGCTGATCGCTAAGCAACACTTTGCAAACAGTCTATAAACAGAGGGCCCGCCACGTTGCGGGCCTTTTTTCGTCTGTCATAAAAAACTCACGCGTGAGTCATTGCTGGCATTTTGGATTGGTTGTAGTGTGGCTCACGCGTGAGATGTTCATAACCGAGTCATAGCCATGAAAAGCCGTTCCCCCACCGCGAAATCCGAAAGTCCCAAGGGAGAGCGCGCGAAGGCGTCCGCAAAAAAACCGTCGAGCTTTTATATGAAGCAGATGCGTGCGGGCCTGGCCGCTGCCGGTTATGTGAAACACGAAACTTGGGTGCTTCCCGAAAACCGAAGCTTGCTCAAGCAAATGGAGCAACAGCTACGCCAACCGATTCTGGCTGGCTCTTTCATGTCGGAGAATTACATGAGCGCAGGCAACAACTGGAACATCGATAGCCTCTTCAACGCCCTCAAGGCCCTGGACGAGGTGGCTTCGCACGAGATCACGCTGTCTCTGATCCAGAGCTCTGAACCCAGCATCAAGCTGGAAATGAACGAATTCGGCGGTCTGCCGATTCACATCGCCGTCGCCGGTCAGCAGATCATCGTTGACACCGTGCTGGTCGATATCGATTCGATCACCGACGTGCACGCCTTCAACGACGCCGTGTTGCGCAGCCGGGAAATGTTCCCGCTGTCGTCGATCGGTATCGAGTCGATGCCCAACGGGCAGACCGTTTACAACATGTTTGGCGCCCTCAGCGCCGACTCGAGCCTGACCAACGTGGTCACCGAGGTGAAAACCCTGGTCGACAACGTGCAGCGCGCGAGCGAAGCCTTCGAACACTTCTTCAAGTAATCAACAGGGAAAATCCAATGACTCAGTCCATCTGGAGCAAGTTGTTCACCGCACTGCGCGGCGGCGCCAATGAAGTCGGCGAATCGATCGTCGACCAACAGGCCCTGCGCATCCTCGATCAGGAAATCCGCGATGCCGACACCGCCCTGTCGAACGCACGTCGCGAGCTGGTCACCATCATGGCCAAGCACAAACTGGCCGCCGATCGCGTGAGCGAGTACGACGCCAAGATCAAGGATCTCGAAGCCAAGGCTGTGTCGGCGTTGAACGCTGGCCGTGAAGATCTGGCGCTGGAAGTGGCCGAAGCGATTTCGACCCTGACCAACGACCTCGATGCCGAGAAAAAGCAGAGCGACGAGTTCGGTGTCTACGCCGAAAACATGCGCAAAGACATCAACAAGGCCGAAGCCCGCATCAAGAGCCTGCGCCAGCAAGTCGACATGGCCAAGGCCCGCGACAGCGTGCAAAAGGCTCAGGTCAGTGCGTCCATCGCCAGCGGCGGCGCCAACGGCAAACTGGAAACCGCCGTGGGTACGCTGAACCGCCTGCAAGCCAAACAGCAACAACGCGCTGCCGAACTGAGCGCTGCCGATGAACTGGCAGACGCCGCGACCGGCAATGACCTGGATCGCAAACTGCAAGAAGCCGGCATCACGCCGAACGCCGGCAGCGCCAATGCGATCCTTGAGCGCCTGAAGCAGAAATCCGCTCAGTAACATCGCAACCTGCCCTGTGTAGGAGCTGCCGAAGGCTGCGATCTTTTGATCTTGTCTTTAAAAACAAAATCAAAAGATCGCAGCCTTCGGCAGCTCCTACATGGGATCCCGGCCCGGTACACTAGCCACGCTTTTTCCGCCGACGAACACTTCCACCCGCCTCAAGGAACGTACCCATGGGATGGTTTAAAGATTTGCTGGGCACCAGCAACTGGCAGACCGCTGCGCCGACACCGACCGTTGCCAGTGGCCCACTCGGCATGGCCCAGGGCAAGGCTGTCAGGTTCGATACGACGCTGGCGCTGTTGCTCGACGGTTCGACCACGGTGCGCGTGCCCTTCGATCAAGCGATCTGGAGCGCCGGTTGGGTCGACCTCGGCCAGTCGAACAAACTGCACCGCTATTACATGAACGACGAGGATTTCTGGCTGCAGATCCACGTTACCGGCGACGACCAGATCGAATCGGTCACGCTGTTCAACTACCTCAGTTACGTGACCGTCAACAGTGACGCCGAACTGCAGCGCCTGGCCGGCCCAAGTAGCGCGATCGGCCTGCCGACCTACACCCACGATGGCGTCGAGTACACCCGCGAATGGGGCACCGAACAGGGCCAGACCGAACTGGTGCCGATGACCGAACAAGTCATCAATCCGGACGAGTCCTACACCATCGAACACCACTCGATGCTCTACGCACGCGAAACCGGCCTGACCGATCGCCGCGAATTGCTGCTGTTCTCCGTCGAACAGGACGAAGAAGGCACCGTCAGCCTGAGCACCTCGTTGGGTATCTCGCTGTACACGACTGATCTGAGCCCCATCTAAAAAAGGAAGTTTTTCATGCTGGAAGTGCTGGCCGTTTCCCTGAACAAAACCGCGCTGGTCGGTTTCGTCGTCTACCTGATCGGCGCCGTGCTGCTGTTCATGCTGTTCCAATTCGTCTACACCCGCATCACCCCGCACAAAGAGTTCGAGTTGATTCGCTCCGGCAACGTCGCCGCCGCCATCGCGCTGTCCGGTGCGATCATCGGTTTCGCGATCCCGGCCAGCAACGTGATCGCCTTCTCGGTCAACGTCCTCGACTTCGTCCTGTGGGCAGTGATTGCCGCTGTTGTGCAACTGCTGGCATTCCTCGCCACCGGCTTGGTGCTCAAAGGCACCTCGCAGCGCATTGCCAACGGTGAAATCGCTTCGGGCATTTACGTGGCAGCGGTCGCCATCAGCGTTGGCATGCTCAACGCCGCGTGCATGACCCCGTCCAACTGACCGGCAGGAAGCCTTCGATGAAACGCAGTAAATATGTGCAGTTGTCCCTCGCCGCGTCGGTGGCCATGGCCATCTCCGGTGAAGCGGCGGCGGTCGAGCAGCCGCGTAACTTCCAGAGCGTGGAACAGTGTGTCGATGCCGAAGTGGCCGCCGATGTCTGCTCCAACGCTTACGTCGCCGCCCTGACCGAACACCGGCGCATCGCCCCGGCGTACGACGACAAGGCCAAGTGCGACGCCGACTTCGCCGCCGACTGGTGTCAGAAAAATTCCGACGGCCGCTTCGTGCCGAAACTCGGCGGCTTCAAAGTGCCGCAGAACGGTGAACCGGCGCAGAACCTCGACGCCATCGCCGGCGCGCAAATGCCGGCGGGTGACGCAGCCGCCGCGCAGAATGTGCAAAACACTTCGCACACCTCCAGTGGCGGCGGCAGTGGCTGGCTGACCGGTTGGCTGATCGGCAACGCGATGAGCAACAACGTCAATCGCACGGTGTACCGCGATCGCGACACGCGCCAGCCCTACAACACTTCGACGCAATACCGCCGAGCCGAAACGACGACGCGCAGCCAAACGGATTACGAAAGCAGCAAAAGCAAACCGGTCAACGTTGCCTCGTCGACCTCGCGCGGCGGTTTCGGTAGCCAGTCGAGTGCTCGCAGCGGTTGGGGTGGCTGGGGCAGCAGTTCCGGTCGCTCGAGCAGCTGACGATGAAGAAAATCCTCTGCGCCGAGCGCCCCGACTGGAAACAGACCGCCGAAAGCCTCGGCTTTATGTTCCACACCATCGACGACGAGCCCTACTGGGACGAAAGCGCGTACTACCAGTTCACGCTCGCGCAGATCGAAAACGATCTTGAGGATCCGACCACCGAGCTGCACGAGATGTGCATGGATCTGGTCGACCGCGTGGTCAACAGCGAAGAGTTGCTGGATCGTCTGAGCATCCCGGCGCCGTACTACGACATGATCCGCACCTCCTGGCGCGAAGGTCATCCGCATCTGTACGGGCGCATGGATTTTTCCTACAGCGGTAACGGCCCGGCGAAACTGCTGGAGCTCAACTACGACACGCCGACCAGCCTGTACGAGGCAGCGGCGTTTCAGTGGGGCTGGCTGGAGCAATGCATCGAGTGCGGCACGCTGCCGGCGAATGCCGACCAGTTCAACAGCATCGACACCAAGCTGCATCAGGCCTTTGCTGAACTGAAGCTGACGCGGCCGTTCTATTTCTCTTCGATGAAAGACTCGATCGAAGACAAGGGCACCACCGATTACCTGCGGTTGATCGCAGAAAAAGTCGGCATCGAATCGCGGCACATCGACATTGAAGACATTGGCCTGACTTCTGAGGGCCGCTTTGTCGATCTGCAGGATCGCTGGATCCCGCACCTGTTCAAGCTGCACGCCTGGGAGTTCATCTTCCACGAACCTTTCGGCGCGGCGATTGCCGAGTGCGATACGCAGTTTTTTGAACCGGCGTGGAAGGCGATTCTGTCGAACAAAGGTGCGCTCCCTTTATTGTGGGAACTGCACAAGGGTCATCCGAACTTGCTCGCGGCGCACCTTGATCCAAACCCGGCCAGGGCGGTGCCCAAGGGTTGGGTGCGCAAGCCGTACTTTTCCCGTGAAGGCGCGAACATTGAGTTGCAGACGGCTGAAGGTCTGATCGTCAAAGAAGACGGGCCCTACACCGATGCGCCGTTTATCCTGCAGGAGTTTGCGCCATTGCCGAAGTTTGGCGACAGCTACACGCTGATTGGTTCGTGGGTGATTGGCGATCAAGCCGCAGGCATTGGCGTGCGCGAAGACAACAGCCTGATTACCAAAGACTCGAGCCGCTTCCTGCCGCACCTGATCCTCGACTGAGCCATAGGCCACTTTTCAGCCATAAAAAAACCGTAGCGCGTGAGCTCTACGGTTTTTTTTCGCCCTCGGTCAAGACAGCTCTGTCGAGCGTACCGGACGATCTGCCGGGAGTTTGTCCCTGGCGGTTTCCGACGCGCTCACACCAGCCATTCTGCGCCGTGCGATTTCCGCGCCGCGACGACGCAGCGGAGTTTCGACAAAACGGTAGTTCAACTCGCTGCAGACCAACATGATCGCAAACGAGGTGAGCAACATTTCCACGGTGAACTCAGGCCCCAGTTCGACACCTCTGTCGCTGGCCACTCGACTCCAGATTTCGGTACTCAAGTGGTAGGCGAACATGTGTATGACGTACAAAGCGTAAGAACGCGAGCCTAGCCATTGGGCAATTCCACTCAAGAACGCCGGGCAGTAGACATAGCCTTTTTGATAACTCGAGAGCCAGACCAGAACCAATGCATTCAACGCGATCAGCCCCACCGCGATGGGCATGGCGATCAGTTGCCCGGCAATGGCCCCGAGCATGTACAGCAAGAACAGCGTCAACCCGAACCGTTTGATCAGGCTGGCGCCCAGCGCCACTGGCTCAATGTCTTTGTACAGTGAGGTGCGCGTGAACAGGCACAGAAGAATGCCCCACATCATCGCATCCAGACGGAACGAGAAGAGCATGGCCGCCGTTGGCCCGCCGAAGGCATAGCGATTGAACGGGAACTGCACGGCAATCAGTGCGAGCAGGGCGATTACTCGCCAACGGGTGGATGTGATCAGCAGCAGAAACAGCGGGAAGATAAAGTAAAACTGCTCCTCCAGCGCCAGGCTCCAGTACACCGAGTTCGGCCCCAGCAGCACACCGTACTGGTTCGCCAGATTGCCGGTGAAGGTTGCGACGGCCGTGAAGCTGCGCAAATTATCGAACCACGACTGGAACGCATTCGACTGGTTGAAAAAGATCGAGAACGCCAGCGGAATCAACACCCACAGCCATGCCGTGGGCAGCAGACGGTAGGCCCGCCGGATCCAGAACGAGGTGGCCGCGAGGCCGAATCGGCCCTGCTCACGATTTTTATCAAAATAGTCGAGGTACGCTTTGCTGACCACGTAACCGGAAATGCAGAAAAAAAGATCCACCCCTGACCACGGGGAAAACACATTGAATACTTTCTGCATGAAGTCGCTATGGAATGGCAACAACAACGAACTATGGGCCAACACCGTCATCAGAATGGCCACGCCGCGCAGATACTCGATTTCCTTGTTCTTGCTACTGCTCATCGTTTTCTCTTGTTTTTGTGATGGACGCAGCCCAGCTCCCCGGGATCCTGCTTTTGCAAAAAGGCGCCTGAATATCCAGTCGCAGGTACGGATCATGGTGCGACTGGCGGCAGCCTTCAAGACTCAGTGCGAAACTTTCCGTGATCAGACCAAACGACTCATCGGTCATGAGTTGAACGAGTCGACACCTTTGGCCCGTCCAGAACGACAAAACCCCCGCAATGCGGGGGCTTCGTGGCTAAATCAAAGGTGATTCAGCGGGCAAATCAGAACGGGATATCGTCATCAAAGCTGTCGAAATCCGGAGCCGGTTGCGGTGCGGCCTGCTGAGGAGCCGGGGCCGAACGCTGTTGCGGAGCCGACTGCTGCGGACGCGGCGCCTGCTGGCGTGGAGCCGGAGCGGACTGCTGATAGTTGTTGCCACCGCCTTGCTGGTCGCCCTGTTGTGGACGGCCGCCGAGCAGTTGCATGGTGCCTTGCATGTCGACCACGATTTCGGTGGTGTAACGCTTGATACCGTCTTTTTCCCACTCACGGGTCTGCAGCTTGCCTTCGATGTAAACCTGCGAACCCTTGCGCAGGTATTCGCCGGCGATTTCGGCGACTTTGCCGAACATCGAAACACGGTGCCACTCGGTCTTTTCGACCTTCTGACCGGTTTGCTTGTCGGTCCACTGTTCGCTGGTTGCCAGACTCAGGTTGGTCACGGCGTTACCGTTAGGCAGGTAGCGAACTTCGGGATCCTGGCCGCAAGTGCCGACCAATATGACTTTGTTAACCCCACGGGCCATAACGTTCTCCTAGGCGTCGCAAGCAGCCCCGGCCGGGTTGTTCACCAGGCGTTCGAGGGTGTCGCGATCCACTAATTCTTTGTCCAGTTTGATGTAAACAGCCGCTTCATCAGCAACTATCACTGCATCGGTTACCCCTACGAGGGCCTTGAGGCGCTCGACCAGACCCGCTTCGCGGATCGCCTCGGGCGACAACGGCAAGCGCAGGCTCGTCACGTAGGGAGGTTCGCGCATGGTAACAGCAAAGGCCAGCCAAAGTGCAGCCAGCCCGGCACATCCAAGGAACACAACCGACAGACCGCCATGCTGAAACAACCAGCCGCCGAGTATCCCGCCAAGTGCCGAACCAAGGAACTGGCTGGTGGAATACACGCCCATGGCCGTGCCCTTCCCGCCCGCCGGTGAAACCTTGCTGATCAGCGACGGCAATGAAGCCTCCAGCAGATTGAACGCGGTGAAAAACACCACCGTGCCGATCACCAGAGCCCGCAAGCTGTCACCGAACTGCCAGAAGAATAGCTCAGTCAGCATCAGCGTCGTCACGGCGCCGAGCAAAACTCGTTTCATTTTGCGTTTCTTCTCGCCATAGATGATGAACGGGATCATGGCGAAGAACGAAACCAGCAACGCGGTGAGGTAGACCCACCAGTGCTGTTCCTTGGGCAAACCGGCTTTTTCGACCAGTGCCAGAGGCAGCGCGACGAAGCTCGACATCAACATGGCATGTAACACAAAGATGCCCAGATCGAGGCGCAGCAGATCAGGATGTTTGAGCGTCGGCATCAACGCCTGACGCGCCACACCGGATTCGCGGTGAGTCAGCGGCCCGGTCGATTTCGGCACCATGAACATGACGATGACGATGCCCACCAGCGCCATGCCACCGGTGGCGAGAAACAGTCCGGACAAGCCAAACGCACGGGTCAGCAATGGCCCGACGACCATGGCCACGGCGAACGACAGACCAATCGTCATGCCGATCATGGCCATCGCTTTGGTACGGTGCTGCTCGCGAGTCAGGTCGGAAAGCAACGCCATGACCGCTGCGGAAATCGCCCCGGCGCCTTGCAGGATTCGCCCGGCGATCACGCCCCAGATCGAATCGGCTTGAGAGGCGAGCACGCTGCCGAGGGCGAAGACGATCAGCCCGAGGTAAATAACCGGGCGGCGGCCAATGCGGTCGGAAATGACCCCGAACGGGATCTGAAAAATCGCCTGGGTCAGGCCGTAAGCGCCGATGGCCAACCCGATCAGGGCCGGGGTCGCTCCCGCCAAATCCATGCCGTAGGTTGCCAGTACCGGCAACACCATGAACATGCCAAGCATACGGAAGGCGAACACCAGGGCCAGACCGCTCGCTGCGCGGGTCTCGCTGCCACTCATGCGTTCGCTGTGGGGATCGTGCATGGATAAACCTCGTGTGAACCGGCGGCGATTCTACCAGTCCCATCGAAAGACGGGGTAGATCGCGACGCTTTGACGCGTACAGATGAAACACTCTTCATTCAGGGCAAACAACGCTACGCTTGATAGTGTGCATCCATCCAGTATTTGCCCGTATACTCTTACGCTTTCGACGCCCGCCGAGCGAGGCCACTTTGGACAAGATCCTGATACGTGGGGCCCGTACCCACAACCTGAAGAACATCGACCTGACCCTGCCACGGGACAAACTGATCGTCATCACCGGCCTGTCCGGATCCGGCAAGTCGTCCCTGGCTTTCGACACACTGTACGCCGAAGGTCAGCGCCGCTATGTCGAATCGCTGTCGGCCTATGCCCGCCAGTTCCTGTCGATGATGGAAAAACCCGACGTCGACACCATTGAAGGCCTGTCGCCGGCGATTTCCATCGAACAGAAATCGACCTCGCATAACCCGCGATCCACGGTCGGCACCATCACCGAAATCTACGACTACCTGCGTCTGCTCTATGCACGCGTGGGTACGCCGCGCTGCCCGGATCACGATATTCCGCTGGAAGCGCAGACCGTCAGCCAGATGGTCGACCTGGTGCTGGCGCAGCCCGAAGGCAGCAAACTGATGCTGCTGGCGCCGGTGATCCGCGAGCGCAAAGGCGAACACCTTTCAGTTTTCGAAGAGCTGCGTGCGCAAGGTTTCGTCCGCGCGCGCGTCAACGGGCGCATTTGCGAGCTCGACGAGCTGCCGAAACTGGATAAACAGAAGAAGCATTCGATTGATGTGATCGTCGACCGCTTCAAAGTGCGCGCCGATCTGCAACAGCGTCTGGCCGAGTCCTTCGAAACCGCGCTGAAACTGGCCGACGGCATCGCACTCGTAGCGCCGATGGACGACGAGCCGGGCGAAGAGATGATTTTCTCCGCACGCTTCGCCTGCCCGATCTGCGGCCACGCGATCAGCGAGCTGGAACCGAAGCTGTTCTCCTTCAACAACCCGGCCGGCGCCTGCCCGACGTGCGATGGTCTGGGGGTGAAGCAGTTCTTCGACATCAAGCGACTGGTCAACGGCGAGCTGACCCTGGCCGAGGGCGCGATACGCGGCTGGGATCGGCGCAACGTCTATTACTTCCAGATGCTGGGTTCGCTGGCGTCGCACTATAAGTTCAGCCTGGAAAAACCGTTCAACGAACTGACCGCCGAACAGCAGAAACAGATTCTGCACGGCAGCGGTTCGCAGAACGTCGACTTCAAGTATCTGAACGACCGTGGCGATATCGTCAAACGTTCGCACCCGTTCGAAGGCATCGTGCCGAATCTGGAACGTCGCTACCGCGAGACCGAATCGGCGAGCGTGCGCGAAGAGTTGGCCAAGTTCCTCAGCACCCAGTCCTGCCCGGATTGCCGTGGCACGCGTCTACGGCGTGAAGCACGCCATGTGTGGGTCGGCGAGAAGACGCTGCCAGCGGTGACCAACCTGCCGATCGGCGATGCCTGCGTGTACTTCGGCGAACTGAAGATGACCGGGCGTCGCGGCGAGATCGCTGACAAGATTCTCAAGGAAATCCGCGAGCGTCTGCAGTTCCTCGTTAACGTCGGTCTGGACTATCTGTCGCTGGATCGCAGCGCGGACACCCTGTCCGGCGGCGAAGCACAGCGTATTCGCCTGGCCAGCCAGATCGGTGCCGGCCTCGTCGGTGTTTTGTACATCCTCGATGAACCGTCGATTGGTTTGCACCAACGCGACAACGACCGCTTGCTCGGCACGCTCAAGCATCTGCGTGACATCGGCAACACGGTGATCGTGGTTGAGCACGACGAAGATGCGATTCGTCTGGCCGACTATGTCGTGGATATTGGCCCGGGCGCCGGTGTGCACGGCGGGCAGATTGTTGCCGAAGGTACGCCGGCCGAAGTCATGGCGCACCCGGATTCCCTGACCGGTAAATACCTGTCGGGCCGGGTGAAGATTGAAGTGCCGGCCAAACGTACGCCACGCAACAAGAAGCTGACCCTGTCGCTCAAGGGCGCGCGCGGTAACAACCTGCGCAATGTCGATCTGGAAATCCCGATCGGCCTGCTGACCTGCGTGACTGGCGTGTCCGGCTCGGGCAAATCGACACTGATCAACAACACGCTGTTTCCGCTGAGCGCCACCGCACTTAACGGCGCGACGACGCTGGAAGCCGCCGCGCATGACAGCATCAAGGGCCTGGAACATCTCGATAAAGTTGTCGACATCGACCAAAGCCCGATCGGCCGTACGCCGCGCTCCAACCCGGCGACGTACACCGGGCTGTTCACGCCTATCCGCGAACTGTTTGCCGGCGTGCCCGAGTCGCGCTCCCGTGGTTATGGCCCGGGGCGTTTCTCGTTCAACGTCAAGGGCGGTCGCTGCGAGGCGTGCCAGGGCGACGGTCTGATCAAGGTCGAAATGCACTTCTTGCCGGACATTTATGTGCCGTGCGACGTGTGCAAGAGCAAGCGCTACAACCGCGAAACCCTTGAGATCAAATACAAGGGCAAGAATATCCACGAAACCCTCGAAATGACTATCGAGGAAGCGCGGGTGTTCTTCGATGCGGTGCCAGCGCTGGCGCGCAAGCTGCAAACGTTGATGGATGTCGGCCTGTCGTACATCAAGCTCGGGCAGTCGGCGACCACGTTGTCCGGCGGTGAAGCGCAGCGCGTCAAGCTGTCCCGCGAGCTGTCGAAGCGTGACACCGGCAAAACTCTGTACATCCTCGACGAGCCGACCACAGGCCTGCACTTCGCGGATATCCAGCAATTGCTCGACGTGCTGCATCGCCTGCGCGATCACGGCAACACCGTGGTGGTGATCGAACACAACCTCGACGTGATCAAGACGGCCGACTGGCTGGTCGATCTCGGGCCGGAGGGTGGTTCCAAAGGTGGGCAGATCATCGCCGTGGGTACGCCGGAGCAAGTGGCCGAGATGAAACAGTCTCACACTGGCCATTACCTCAAACCGTTGCTGATCCGCGATCGGGCTTAAACGCCGGGCATGAAAAAGCCCCTGTCACTTCAACAGTGACAGGGGCTTTTTTGTACCTACTGCGATCAGGAGGTGTGCGATTGCAGGTAGTTCTCGAGACCAATCAGTTTGATCAGGCCCAACTGCTTTTCCAGCCAGTAGGTGTGATCTTCTTCGGTGTCGTTCAACTGCACACGCAGGATCTCGCGGCTGACGTAGTCTTTGTGCTGCTCGCACAGCTCAATGCCTTTGCACAGCGCTGCACGAACTTTGTACTCAAGGCGCAGATCCGCTTCGAGCATCTCCGGCACAGTACTGCCGACATCCAGATCATCCGGACGCATGCGCGGTGTGCCTTCGAGCATCAGAATGCGGCGCATCAACGCATCAGCGTGCCCCGCTTCTTCTTCCATTTCGTGGTTGATTCGCTCGTAGAGCTTGGTGAACCCCCAGTCCTCATACATCCGCGAATGAACGAAATATTGATCACGCGCGGCCAGTTCGCCGGTCAGCAACGTGTTGAGGTAATCGATTACGTCTGGGTGGCCTTGCATCGCCCTACATCTCCCTACTTGAAAGTCTGTAGTTTGAACCAACCTGACCGGAAGGTCACCCGTTTAGCGCAATAAAAGCGAAGATATTCTGAGAAAAGCAGCCTAAATAACGCAAAAACCGCCCAAATGAGGGCGGTTCTGCTTCTCGTTTAGACTTCGTTAAGCTGTACGTTGAGCAGCTTTGCGATTGCTTCTCCATACGCCGGATCGGCTTTGTAGAAATGCTGCAACTGGCGATCAACGACATCACTAGAAACACCACTCAGTGCACCGGCGATGTTGCTGACCAGCAGTGCTCTTTGATCGTCGCTCATCAACCGGAACAGCGCACCGGCGTGGCTGTAGTAATCGGTGTCTTCGCGGTGATCGTAACGATCAGCCGAGCCGCTCAGGGCCAGCGCAGGCTCAGCGTAATGCGGAGCTTGTTTTGGCGATTCGATGTAGCTGTTCGGCTCGTAATTCGGTGCTGCGCCGCCATTGCTGCCGAACGCCATCGAACCGTCGCGCTGGTAAGTATTCACCGGGCTGCGTGGCGCGTTCACCGGCAGTTGCTGGTGATTGGTGCCTACGCGGTAGCGATGCGCATCGGCGTAAGCGAAGACGCGACCTTGCAGCATGCGATCCGGCGACAGACCGACACCTGGCACCATATTGCTTGGGCCGAACGCGGCTTGTTCAACTTCAGCGAAGTAGTTCTGCGGGTTGCGATTCAGTTCCAGCTCGCCCACTTCGATCAGCGGGAATTCTTTCTGCGACCAGGTTTTGGTCACGTCGAACGGGTTCTCGTAATGCGCCGCCGCTTGCGCCTCGGTCATGATCTGAATGCACACGCGCCATTTCGGGAAATCACCGCGTTCAATCGCTTCAAACAGATCGCGCTGGGCGTAATCCGGGTCGGTGCCGGCAATACGGGCAGCATCCGCAGGTGCCAGATTCTTGATGCCTTGTTTTGTCTTGTAGTGCCACTTCACCCAGTGACGCTCGCCTTGCGCGCTGATGAGGCTGTACGTGTGACTGCCGAAGCCGTGCATGTGACGGTAGCCGTCAGGAATGCCGCGATCGGAGAACAGAATGGTCACCTGGTGCAGCGCCTCAGGCGAATGCGACCAGAAGTCCCACATCATCTGCGCGCTCTTCAGATTGCTTTGCGGCAGCCGCTTTTGCGTGTGAATGAAGTCCGGGAATTTTAGAGGATCACGGATGAAGAACACCGGGGTGTTGTTGCCAACGATGTCCCAGTTGCCTTCCTCGGTATAGAACTTCAGCGCGAAGCCACGTGGATCTCGCTCGGTGTCGGCCGAACCACGTTCGCCACCCACGGTAGAGAAACGCAGGAATGTCGGGGTTTGTTTGCCTACAGATTCAAACAGTTTGGCGCTGGTGTACTCGGTGATATCACGAGTGACAGTGAACGTGCCGTAAGCGCCCGAGCCTTTAGCGTGGACACGACGTTCAGGAATGTTTTCACGATTGAAGTGAGCAAGTTTCTCGAGCAGGTGGAAATCGTCGAGAAGCAGCGGGCCACGTGGGCCGGCGGAGCGAGAATTCTGGTTATCAGCGACAGGTGCGCCACTGGCGGTCGTAAGCGTTTTGATCTGGCTCATACGGTCTTCTTCCTCTGTCAGTCTTGGAACTGCCGGCTAATCGGCTTGGTGGGAAGTATTGATCATCGACGCGAGAGCCACAAATTCATTAACTCGTGCACATCGATAGATAATTACTAATTATGATTCCCGGCCCATGGTGACAGCTGACCTATGTCAGAAGCTTGTACGAACAGCGCATTTTTCATGCAGACACAAAAAACCGGGCACTAGGCCCGGTTCTTTGTTTCAGACTGACGTCCTACTCGGCGGATACAGCTTCGCCAGCAGTAGCACGATCAACCAACTCGACGTACGCCATAGGCGCGTTGTCGCCAGTGCGGAAACCGCACTTGAGGATGCGCAGGTAGCCACCCTCACGGGTAGCGTAACGCTTGCCCAGGTCGTTGAAGAGCTTACCAACGATGGCTTTCGAACGAGTACGGTCGAATGCCAGACGGCGGTTAGCCAGGCTGTCTGTCTTGGCCAGAGTGATCAGCGGCTCAGCAACGCGACGCAGTTCTTTGGCTTTCGGCAGTGTTGTTTTGATCAGCTCGTGCTCGAACA
>NZ_JBIUVN010000030.1:0-58662 GCF_044742965.1 Pseudomonas sp. NPDC087804
GCAATCAAAGTCTGTCGCTCTCGTGAATTTCATCCTTCGCTGGGACAAAGCACACACAAAATCTGCGGCATTATATACTGGCGTCACTGAAACGGAAGCGACACCGCGTTCCGCGCCCAATCCCGGCGCCGCCCACATCGGAAATCCCATGCAACTCAAGAATCCCATCCTCGGCCTGTGCCAACAGTCCACGTTCATGCTCAGTGCCGCCAAAGTCGATCAATGCCCTGACGACGAAGGCTTCGAAGTCGCGTTTGCCGGCCGTTCCAACGCCGGTAAATCCAGCGCGCTGAACACATTGACTCACGCCAGCCTGGCGCGCACCTCGAAAACTCCGGGTCGCACACAGCTGTTGAACTTCTTCAAGCTAGACGAAGATCGCCGTCTGGTCGACCTGCCGGGCTACGGTTATGCAAAAGTACCGATCCCGCTGAAGATGCACTGGCAGCGTCACCTTGAGGCTTACCTCGGTGGCCGCGAGAGTTTGAAGGGTTTGATTTTGATGATGGACATCCGTCATCCAATGACCGACTTCGACTTGCTGATGCTCGACTGGGCCGTTGCGGCCGGCATGCCGATGCACATCCTGCTGACCAAGGCCGACAAACTGACCTACGGCGCAGCCAAAAACACCCTGCTCAAAGTGCAGTCGGAAATTCGCAAAGGCTGGGGCGATCAAGTCACCATCCAACTGTTCTCCGCACCAAAACGCATGGGCCTGGAAGACGCCTACACTGTACTTGCAGGCTGGATGGAACTGGCTGATAAGGGCTCTGAATTGCCTGCTGAGTAAATCGCAGGCAAAAAAAGCCCCGGATTTCATTGGGGAGGGAGAAATTCCGGGGTTTAAGTTCCGAACCGCTAGGGCGGGGTTCAGATATCTGCCAACACTTAACACAACATAGGAGCATTGAAGGGCTTCACCAGCCATTCAGTAACTCTGAGTAGTGACCTTCCAGATTAGTTCAGATTATTTTCAAAAAGCTTTGGAATAACCCCAAGCGCTTTTCGAAATAAGCAGGATTTATCAGGTCTGCCGCGACGCTATGTCGCGGCGACCGACATCAAATGGCTCAGTGAGCCTCATCCCAATTGTTGCCCACACCCACTTCGACCAGCAGCGGTACATCCAGTTTCGCCGCTTCGCTCATGTGCACGCGGATTTCGGCGCTGACGTGTTCGACCAGATCCTCGCGAACCTCCAGCACCAATTCATCGTGTACCTGCAGGATGACGCGAGCGTCCAGCCCGGACGTCGCCAGCCATTCATCCACCGCCACCATGGCTTTCTTGATGATGTCGGCAGCGGTGCCCTGCATCGGCGCGTTGATCGCCGTGCGTTCGGCGGCAGCGCGTTCCTGCGGCTTGTTCGAGTTGATCTCCGGCAAATAAAGACGACGGCCAAAGAACGTCTCGACATAACCCTGATCCGCCGCCTGCGCGCGGGTGCGATCCATGTACTCGCGAACCCCCGGATAGCGGGCGAAGTAGGTGTCGATGTAAGCCTTGGCAGTCTTGGTGTCGACGCCGATGTCCTTGCCGAGCTTCTGCGCGCCCATGCCGTAGATCAGGCCGAAGTTGATCGCCTTGGCGCCACGGCGCTGATCGGAGCTGACTTCGTGCAGTTCGACCTTGAACACTTCGGCAGCGGTCGCGGTGTGCACGTCGAGATTGTTGCGGAAGGCGTTCATCAAGCCTTCGTCCTTGGACAGGTGCGCCATGATCCGCAGTTCGATCTGCGAATAGTCCGCCGCCAGCAGTTTGTAGCCTTTCGGCGCGACGAACGCCTGACGAATGCGTCGACCTTCAGCGGTGCGCACCGGAATGTTCTGCAGGTTAGGATCGCTGGAGGACAAGCGACCGGTCGACGCCACCGCCTGATGATACGAGGTGTGGATGCGCCCGGTGCGCGGGTTGATCTGCTCCGGCAGGCGATCGGTGTAAGTGCTTTTCAGCTTGCTCATCGAGCGGTGCTCCATCAGCACCTTCGGCAAGCGGTGATCGTCTTCAGCGAGTTTCGCCAACACTTCTTCAGCAGTGGACGGCTGGCCTTTGGCAGTCTTCTTCAGCACCGGCAAACCAAGCTTCTCGTAGAGAATCACGCCCAGTTGCTTCGGCGAGCCGAGGTTGAATTCTTCCCCGGCGATCTCGAACGCTTCGCGCTCCAGCGCGACCATTTTGTTGCCCAACTCGATGCTCTGGATGCCGAGCAGCTCCGCGTCAACGAACGCGCCCTGGCGTTCGATGCGCGCCAGCACCGGCACCAGCGGAATCTCGATGTCGGTCAGTACGCTGGCCAGGCTCGGGATCGCGCTGAGTTTTTCGAACAGAGTCTGGTGCAGACGCAGGGTGATGTCGGCGTCTTCGGCGGCGTACGGGCCGGCCTGTTCCAGCGCGATCTGGTCGAAAGTCAGCTGCTTGGCGCCTTTGCCGGCGATGTCCTGGAAGCTCACGGTGGTGTGATCCAGATACTTCTGCGCGAGGCTGTCCATGTCGTGGCGCGTCGCGGTGGAGTTGAGCACGTAGGACTCAAGCATCGTGTCGAAGGCGATGCCGCGCACGGTGATGCCTTGGCTCTGATCACCACCGATGGCGCAGTTGGCCAGGATGTTCATGTCGAACTTGGCGTGCTGGCCGACCTTGAGCTTGCTCGGGTCTTCCAGAATTGGTTTGAGGGCGCGCAATACGGTGTCGCGATCCAGCTGTTCCGGCACGCCGATGTAGGAGTGGGTCAGCGGAATGTACGCGGCCTCGTTGGCCTGCACGGCGAACGACAGACCGACCAGTTGCGCCTGCTGCGCGTCGATGCCGGTGGTTTCGGTGTCGAAGGCGAACAGCTTGGCGTTGTTGAGTTTTTCCAGCCAGGCATCAAAACGTGCCTGATCGAGGATGGTTTCGTACGCCGCTTCGGTCGGAGCAGCAGGAGTTTCGATATCTGGCGCGCTGAACAGATCCCCAGCCGGTGCAGGCTCGCTGGCCGCGCTCAATTCCAGACGTTTGGCGTCGCGATCCAGATCATTGATCCAGCTTTTGAATTCCAGCAGCGAGTACAGCTCGTAGAGCTTGGCCGGGTCTTCCGCGCCCATCTGCAAATCGTCGAGTTCGACGTCCAGCGGCACATCGATCTTGATCGTCGCCAGTTGATAGGAGAGGAATGCCATCTCCTTGTGCTCTTCGAGCTTGGCCGGCAAGGTTTTCGCGCCGCGAATCGGCAGGGTCGGGACGATGTCGAGATTGGCGTACAACTCGGTGAGGCCACCGTTGACGCCGACCAGCAAGCCGGAAGCGGTCTTCGGGCCGATGCCCGGAACGCCTGGAATGTTGTCGGACGAATCGCCCATCAGCGCCAGATAATCGATGATCTGCTCCGGTGCGACGCCGAATTTCTCTTTCACGCCTTCTACGTCCATCGAGCTACCGGACATGGTGTTGACCAAGGTAATGTGGCCATCGACCAGTTGCGCCATGTCCTTGTCGCCAGTGGAGATGATCACCGGACGATCCGCCGCCGCGCTGCTGCGGGCGAGGGTGCCGATCACGTCATCAGCCTCGACGCCTTCCACGCATAGCAGCGGGAAACCGAGGGCGATCACGCTCTGGTGCAACGGCTCGATCTGCACGCGCATGTCGTCGGGCATGCTTGGGCGGTTGGCTTTGTATTCGGCGTACATCTCATCGCGAAATGTCCCACCCTTGGCGTCGAACACCACGGCGAACGGGCTGTCCGGGTACTGCTTGCGCAGACTCTTGAGCATGTTCAGCACGCCTTTGACCGCACCGGTCGGCAGGCCTTTGGAAGTGGTCAGTGGTGGCAGCGCGTGAAAGGCGCGGTACAGGTAAGACGAACCGTCCACCAGGACGAGGGGGGCTTGGCTCATGAGCAGGATCAACCTTTTCGGCGGGTCCGGCGCTAGAATAGCGGGACCGTTGACGACAAAGGGACAAGGTTATCATGCGTACGTTAAATCGCTTGCTGCTGGTCGGTCTGATTGCTGCCTCACCGTTGGCCGCGATAGCGGCGGATGATGCACCGACAGGGGAGCCGGAAGTTACCATCCGCACGGAAGGCGACAAGACCATTCAGGAGTACCGCCAGAACGGTTTCCTCTATGCGATCAAAGTGACCCAGAAAGGCTTTCCGCCGTACTTTCTGGTGCGTGCCGACGGGACGGATGCCAACTTCATCCGCTCGGATCAGCCGGATATGCTGATTCCGTCATGGAAGATTTTCGAATGGAAGTAAGTTTTTAATTCACCCGGCGCCGCAATTGGCGGCGCCCGTACTGGCAGTTAAAACATGTCTGTGTTCACGCCCCTGGCTCGGCCCGAGCTGGAAACCTTTCTCGCCCCTTACGGGCTAGGCCGTCTGCTTGATTTCCAGGGGATCGCCGCCGGCAGCGAAAACACCAATTTCTTTATCAGCCTGGAGCAGGGCGAATTTGTCCTGACCCTGGTCGAGCGCGGCCCGGTGCAGGAGATGCCGTTCTTCATCGACCTGCTCGACGTGCTCCACGAAGCCGATCTGCCGGTGCCGTACGCACTGCGCACCACAGACGGCGTGGCGTTGCGTGAGCTGAAAGGCAAGCCGGCGCTGTTGCAACCTCGCCTGTCCGGCAAACACATCAAAATCGCCAATGCCCAGCATTGCGCGCAGGTCGGCGAGTTGCAGGCGCACTTGCACCTGGCGACGCAGGGCGAGCGCATGATCAAGCGCAAGACCGATCGTGGCCTGGACTGGATGCTGGAAGAGGGCAGCGAATTTCTCTCGCACCTGAGCGATGAGCCGCGTGCCTTGCTGCAAAAGGCGCTGGATGAAATCAGCGAGCGTAAAGAGAAGATTCTCGCGCTGCCTCGGGCGAACATTCATGCGGATTTGTTTCGCGATAACGCGATGTTCGAAGGCACGCACCTGACCGGGCTGATCGACTTCTACAACGCCTGCTCGGGGCCGATGCTGTACGACGTGGCGATTGCCTTGAACGACTGGTGTTCGGACGAAGAAGGTTTGATCGATGGCCCGCGTGCCCGCGCATTCCTTGGCGCTTATGCGGCGCTACGGCCGTTCACGGCGGCGGAGGCTGAGTTGTGGCCAACGATGCTGCGGGTGGCGTGTGTGCGGTTCTGGCTGTCGCGGTTGATCGCGGCGGAGCAGTTTGCCGGGCAGGACGTGTTGATTCACGATCCGCGGGAATTTCAGCAGAAATTGGCGCAGCGGCAGCAGGTGCACACACCGTTGCCTTTCGCGCTTTAAGATCAAAAGATCGCAGCCTTCGGCAGCTCCTACATGGAATCACCTGTAGGAGCTGCCGAAGGCTGCGATCTTTTTCTATGGGTTTACAGAGATTCCAGGCACCCGGCCAGATCATTACCCAACTTTTCCAACACCTGCTCATACCCCTGAGCCGTCGCCGGGGTGTACCCGCCCAACGCATCCAGCTCAGCCAGTTTCACTGGCAGGCCAGCGACCAATGTCTCCGCCAGACGCGGACGCAACGGCGGCTCGCTGAACACACAGGTTTTGCCGACTTCCTGCAAACGCTTGCGCATCGCCGCGACATGCTGCGCGCCCGGTTGCACTTCGGCGGCCACGCTGAACACCCCGGTGTGCTTCAGGCCGTAAGCCTCTTCAAAGTAATCAAACGCTTCGTGAAAGACGAAGTACGGCTTGCCTTCAACGCTGGCCAGACGCTGCTTCAAGCGCTGATCCAATGCATCCAGACGCTCATCAAACGCCTTGGCGTTACTCTGATAACGCTCGGCATTCGCGGGGTCGGCGGCGCTCAAGTCTGCGGCCATCTTGTCGGCGATCACCCGCGCATTCACCGGCGACAGCCACAAATGCGCATCCAGTGTGCCCGGGCGATGATCGTGATCATGCTCGTCGGCCTCTTCGGCGTGGGAGTGGCTGTCTTCAGCAAAACGCCGCAGCTTCATCCCCGGCAGATCCTGCACCGCCACGCTCGGCAGCGTACGACCGTTCAGCACGCGCGGCAGGAATCCTTCCATGTCCGGGCCGATCCAGTAGAGCAGATCGACCGATTGCACCTTCCGTACGTCGGATGGCCGCAGCGCGTAATTGTGCGGCGAGGCACCCGGCGGCAGCAGCACTTCGGGAATCGCCACACCGTCCTGCACGGCCGCTGCAATCAGCTGCAACGGCTTGATGCTGGTGAGGACTTTGACCTCGGCCTGAGCCGAACCGATCAGCAGAAAACTGGCGACAAAAGCCACAAAAACAGAAAAAAGTCGGGACACGATGACCACTCAAGGAGGCGAGAACGGGTAACATAATAACGTCTCTATCAAAACTCGTCGCCGCCCATGCCTATTACACCGATTGCCAGCCGTCCCCACGACCACTCACATTGCGTGCACAGCGCTTTGTCCGAGGCCGATACCTTGTGCGCCCAGAAAGGCTTGCGCCTGACCGCGTTGCGCCGCCGGGTGCTGGAATTGGTGTGGCAAAGCCACAAACCGCTGGGCGCCTACGACATTCTTGCGGTGCTGAGCGAGCAGGATGGCCGCCGCGCCGCGCCGCCAACCGTGTACCGTGCGCTGGACTTCCTCCTGGAAAACGGCCTGGTGCACCGCATCTCTTCGCTGAACGCCTTCGTAGGCTGCGTCCATCCGGAGCACGCGCATCAGGGCCAGTTCTTGATTTGCCGCGAATGCCACGCCGCCATCGAACTTGAGCAAAAAGTGATCAGCGACGCGATTATCAACAGCGCCAAAGACGTTGGTTTCATCGTCGAAGCGCAGACCGTCGAAGTCGTCGGTCTGTGCTCCGGTTGCCAGGGGGCTTGATGAGCAATGCGCTGATCCGTCTGGAGCAGGTCGCCGTCACATTTGCCGGGCAGGCTGTGCTGGACAATATCGAGCTGAGCGTCGAGCCGGGGCAGATCGTCACCCTGATCGGCCCTAACGGCGCCGGCAAGACCACACTGGTGCGCGCCGTGCTCGGGCTGTTGAAGCCGAACAGCGGCAGCGTCTGGCGCAAGCCGAAGCTGCGCGTCGGCTATATGCCGCAAAAACTCCACGTCGATCCGACCTTGCCGCTGTCGGTGCTGCGCTTTCTGCGTCTGGTGCCAGGCGTTGACCGTCCGCGTGCGCTGGCCGCGTTGAAAGAAGTCGGCGCCGAGCACGTCATCGACAGCCCGGTGCAAAGCGTTTCCGGCGGTGAAATGCAGCGCGTATTGCTGGCGCGGGCATTGCTGCGCGAGCCGGAATTGCTGGTGCTCGATGAGCCGGTGCAAGGCGTCGACGTCGCTGGGCAAGCCGAGTTGTACAGCCTGATCACCCGTCTGCGCGATCGCCATGGCTGCGGCGTGCTGATGGTGTCCCACGATTTGCATCTGGTGATGAGCACCACCGACCAGGTGGTCTGCCTCAACCGTCACGTCTGCTGCTCCGGGCATCCCGAGCAGGTCAGCGGCGATCCGGCGTTTGTCGAGCTGTTCGGCAAGAACGCGCAGAGCCTGGCGGTCTATCACCACCATCACGATCACGCTCACGACCTGCACGGTTCGGTGGTCAAAGGGCCGGTGATTGGCCAACCTCACGTTCACGGAGACAACTGCAAGCATGGCTGATTTTCTGTTGTATGCCCTGCTTGCAGGTCTGGCGCTGGCGATCGTTGCAGGTCCGCTGGGTTCGTTCGTGGTCTGGCGGCGCATGGCCTATTTCGGCGACACCTTGTCCCACGCTGCGCTGCTCGGTGTGGCGCTGGGCTTTTTGCTGGATGTCAGCCCGACGGTCGCGGTCACCGTAGGCTGTCTGCTGCTGGCGGTGCTTTTGGTGACTTTGCAACAGCGCCAACCGCTGGCGTCTGACACGCTTTTGGGAATTCTCGCACCGAGCACGCTCTCTCTCGGCCTGGTGGTACTAAGCTTCATGCATGAAGTGCGGATCGACCTGATGGCCTATCTGTTCGGCGACCTGCTGGCGATCAGCCCGACTGATCTGGCGTGGATCCTCGGCGGCAGCGCGGCGGTGCTGGTGTTGCTGGTGACATTGTGGCGGCCATTGCTGGCGATCACCGTGCATGAAGAGCTGGCCAAGGTCGAAGGCCTACCGGTTGCAGGTCTGCGCATGGCGCTGATGTTGTTGATTGCGGTGGTGATCGCGGTGGCGATGAAAATCGTCGGTGTGTTGCTGATTACTTCACTGCTGATCATTCCGGCGGCTGCGGCACAGCGTCACGCCCGATCGCCGGAGCAGATGGCGGTCGGCGCGAGCCTGCTGGGTATGGTCGCGGTGTGTGGCGGCCTTGCTTTGTCATGGTTCAAGGACACCCCGGCAGGCCCGTCAATCGTTGTGACGGCGGCCGCACTGTTTCTGCTGAGTTTTGTTCTGCCCCGTCGTGGGGTGTAGACTTGGCCGCTTTTTGCGCAAATAGAGAGTCGCAGGAATGAAGCCGTTCGCCTCCCGTTATCTGCTCCTTGTCGCATTTTCAGTGCTGCTGGGCGCCTGCCAAAGTACCCCACCGGTGGTTGAAACCCCCGATGCGCGAGCTACGGCCATCGCACAGCTGGAGCAAAGCCTGGCCAGCAGCGAACTGGCCACCGCTGAAGACCAATTGGCTGCTTTGCAGAAAGAAACTCCCAATGATCAATCCCTTGAGCAATACCAGCGGCAATTGGCCGAAGCGTATCTGCGTCGCAGCCAGATTGTGTTGCAGAAGGGTGATGTGAATGCCGCCGCTACGGCATTGAGCCGTGCTCGCGTGCTGATGCCGAAAGCGCCGGCGCTGACCGGTGGCGTCAACGGCGCGATTACTGAAGCGCGCAAGGCTGAGCTGGAGAAGGCTGAAGCAGCGCTGCTGGCCGCTGAGGCCAAGCCGAAAGCCAAGGTGATCGATCCGACCGCCGAGAGCACCACGGTTGCGCTGAATATCACCGATAGCCACAAACTTCGCCGCCAACTGGATGCGATCGCCGCCGATGTGGTGAATTATGAGTGTGGGGTGACGATTCAGGCACCACGGACGAATGACTATCCTTGGTTGTCGACGTTGCTGACCAAGCGGGTGAAGAAATTGAACCCGGATTTTGATCTGAAGATTGAGAATCAGATCGTGCGCACGGTGCCGGCGCAGATGGTTTTGAGTCCGCGTAAACCGTAAAAAGATCGCAGCCTGCGGCAGCTCCTACATGGGATTGAGGTACACCCTGTAGGAGCTGCCGAAGGCTGCGATCTTTTGCTTTTTAAGCTGGAATCGCTTTAGCCTTAGGCTCACGAGCCCAAACCCGATGCTGCCCAATCGCAGCAAAGAACGGCTTGGTCAGCGCCGGTACATCCTTGCCTTGCAACAACCCGGCATCCGCTTCCAGTTTCAGCAGATCCTGCAGCTGCTTGGCATCACCCTGCAACGCAATCGCCTTCAAATGCTTGTAAGCCTCCAGCACGTAGTGCAACGCCACGCCGTCACCGCTCAAGGCCTTGACCGACGCCGCGCCGCCCGGCACAAACACCGCATCGAAAATCACCGACGGCATGCCTTCCATTGAAGCATCCACAGGCAACATTTTGCCGTCCGCAGTTTTCACCGGCGCCGAAGTCGGGCCGAGCAATTTCGCGTGCGCACCTTCCGCCGCCAATGCCTTCTTCATCGCATCAATCGCCGCACCATCGACGCCGTTAGCAGCAAGAATCGCCACTTTGCGGGTTTTGATATTCTCTGGCAGCAGATTCGCCTGGCTCAACGCTGGCGAGTGATCGAACGACACCTTGCGCGCATCCACCGTGCCTTTGGTAGGCGCAGGCAGACCCAGGTTGGCCGCTACACGCTTGGCCAGTTCCAGATCAATGTTGGCCAGAATCTCGTTCACCTCGCGCGCGCGGATGAACTCGCGTTCAACCTTGCCCAGTTCGAAGCTGTAGGCCGCGATGATGTGCTCTTTCTCGTGGTCGCTCATGCTGTTGAAGAACAACGTCGCTTGGGAAAAGTGATCGCTGAACGACTCGCTGCGCTGACGGATCTTGTTCGCGTCGATGCGCTCTGGATAACTTTCAAAACCACCGTCCTGCGCGGCAGGCGGGGTTTCTTTCGGCCAGCCGCCATCAATCGAGTTCGGCTCGTAGGAAGCACGGCCCTTGTCGATCACCGTACGGTGCTGCGCATCGCGCTGGCCGTTGTGGAATGGCGCGACCGGGCGGTTGATCGGCAGCTCGTGAAAGTTCGGCCCACCGAGTCGGCTGATTTGCGTATCGGTGTAGGAAAACAGCCGACCTTGCAGCAGCGGGTCATTGGAGAAGTCGATGCCCGGCACGATGTGACCAGGGCAGAACGCAACCTGCTCGGTCTCGGCGAAGAAGTTGTCCGGGTTGCGGTTCAAGGTCATTTTGCCCAGCGGCGTGATCGGCACGATTTCTTCGGGGATCAGCTTGGTCGGGTCGAGGATGTCGAAATCGAAGTCGTGCTCGTTTTCCTCCTCGATGATCTGCACGCCGAGTTCCCATTCCGGGTAGTCGCCCATCTCGATCGCTTCCCAGAGGTCGCGGCGATGGTAGTCGGTGTCTTTACCGGCGAGCTTCTGCGCCTCGTCCCACACCAGCGAGCAAGTGCCGGCAGTAGGGCGCCAGTGGAATTTGACGAAGCGCGATTTGCCTTCGGCGTTGATCAGCCGGAAGGTGTGCACGCCGAAGCCTTGCATGCTGCGCAGGCTTTTCGGGATCGCCCGGTCAGACATCGCCCAGATGACCATGTGCGCTGATTCCGGCACCAGCGAGACGAAATCCCAGAAGGTGTCGTGGGCAGAGCCACCGGTAGGGATTTCATTGTGCGGCTCGGGTTTCACTGCGTGGACGAAGTCGGGAAACTTGATCGCGTCTTGAATGAAGAAGACCGGCATGTTGTTGCCGACCAGGTCGAAGTTGCCTTCATCGGTGAAGAACTTCACCGCGAAACCGCGCACGTCGCGTACTGTATCGCCGGAACCACGCGGGCCCTGCACCGTGGAAAAGCGCACAAACACCGGCGTCTTTTTCCCCGGATCCTGTAGGAAACCGGCCTTGGTCAGCGTCGAATGGTTCTCGTAAGCCTGAAAGAAACCATGGGCGCCAGTGCCGCGCGCGTGGACGATGCGCTCCGGGATGCGTTCATGGTCAAAGTGCGTGATTTTTTCACGCATGATGAAGTCTTCAAGCAGCGATGGCCCGCGCGGGCCGGCCTTCAGGGTGTTCTGGTTGTCAGCAATCTTGACGCCCTGATTGGTGCGCAGGGCTTGGCCAGTGGCGTCGGAGCGGAATTTCTCCAGGCTGTCGAGTTTGGCGTTGGTGTTGGCTCGATCCGGGGCATCGGTTCCGGCCATCTGGCTTTTGTCGGACGTAGGCTTCTTGCTCATCAGTCGTAAACTCCTCGGTTGACCCCGTGTTTGCCGGGGACTCTTGAGTGGTTCCCGGGCACGGCACCCAGGGTTTTCAAGTCGCTTACTTAGTGACTGATGAGGCGCTCGGAGCGTTCCTTTTTTATGACCTTTGATCTTGTTATTGCCAAATCGAAGGTTAATTGCGAAATAAATGCTAAGAACCTCTATACGGACAGGCTAAAATGCGCGCCCGGCTAACCGCTGATCCTTTTCTAACGCGCCCCACAAGGTTCGCTACGTGATCGAGTTTCAAAACGTCCACAAGACTTACCGCGTCGCCGGTAAGGATATTCCCGCGCTGCACCCGACCAGTCTCTCGATTGAGAACGGTCAGGTCTACGGCCTGATCGGCCATTCCGGTGCGGGAAAAAGTACCCTGCTGCGTCTGATCAATCGCCTGGAAGATTCCAGCGGCGGCAAGATCTTCGTCGACGGTGAAGAAGTCACCGCGCTCGACGCCAAAGGCCTGCGCCGTTTCCGTCAGCAAGTCGGGATGATCTTCCAGCACTTCAACCTGTTGGCCTCGAAGACCGTCGCCGACAACGTTGCGTTGCCGCTGACCCTGGCCGGTGAATTATCGACCAGCGAGATCAATCAGCGTGTGGCTGAACTGCTGGCGCGCGTCGGTTTGTCCGACCACGCCAAAAAGTACCCGGCGCAATTGTCCGGCGGCCAGAAGCAGCGCGTCGGCATCGCCCGCGCTCTGGCGACCAAGCCGAAGATTCTGCTGTGCGACGAGGCCACGAGTGCCCTCGACCCACAGACCACGGCCTCGGTGCTGCAACTGCTGGCCGAGATCAACCGCGAGCTGAAACTGACCATCGTCCTGATCACCCACGAGATGGACGTGATCCGTCGTGTTTGCGATCAAGTGGCGGTGATGGACGCTGGCGTGATCGTCGAGCAAGGTTCGGTGGCCGATGTGTTCCTGCATCCGCAGCACCCGACCACCAAGCGTTTTGTTCAGGAAGACGAGCAGGTCGATGAAGGCGAGCAGCGTGATGATTTCGCGCACGTGCCGGGCCGTATCGTCCGTCTGACCTTCCAGGGCGAAGCGACCTACGCGCCTTTGCTCGGTACTGTCGCCCGGGAAACCGGGGTCGACTACAGCATCCTCGCCGGTCGTATCGACCGCATCAAAGACATCCCCTACGGGCAATTGACCCTGGCCGTCACCGGTGGCGACATGGAAGCGGCATTCGCCCGCTTCACCGCCGCTGATGTCCACATGGAGGTGCTGCGTTAATGGAAATGTTCGACGCTGCAATCAAGAACTACGACGCCGCGATAGAAGCCATCAAGCTGTTCTTCCAGAACATCGACTGGCTGGAAATCGGCCTGGCCACCAACGACACCATGATGATGCTCGGCGGCTCGCTGCTGTTCACCGTGTTGCTCGGCCTGCCGCTGGGCGTGCTGCTGTTTCTCTGCAGCCCGCGCCAGTTGCTGGAAAACCGCGTTCTCTACGCGATCATGTCGTTGGCGGTGAACATCCTGCGTTCGCTGCCGTTCATTATTCTGTTGATCGTGATGATCCCGCTCACCGTGCTGATCACGGGTACGTCGCTGGGCGTGGCCGGTGCGATTCCGCCGCTGGTGGTGGGTGCCACGCCGTTCTTCGCGCGTCTGGTGGAAACCGCGCTGCGTGAAGTCGATCGCGGCATCATCGAAGCGACCCAGGCCATGGGCGCGACCACGCGGCAGATCATTCTCAACGCATTGCTGCCAGAAGCCCGTCCGGGCATCTATGCAGCGATTACGGTGACGGCGATTACACTGGTTTCCTACACGGCAATGGCCGGTGTGGTCGGCGCCGGTGGTCTGGGTGACCTGGCGATCCGTTTCGGCTACCAGCGTTTCCAGACTGACGTGATGATCGTCACCGTGGTGTTGCTGCTGATTCTGGTGCAAGTGCTGCAGATGGTGGGCGACCGTTTGGTCGTGCATTTCTCGCGCAAATAAGCGGTTTTGTATTGAACAGATGAGCCGGCCATTCGCTGGCAGGCGCCAGACGGGCGCCAGACGGGCGCCTCATAAGGAGTTAGCTGAATGAAAAAACTGATCGCTGCTTTCGCTGCCGTTGCAGCATTCTCGGCCCACGCCGAAACCCTGACCGTTGCCGCCACCCCGGTGCCGCACGCAGAAATCCTCGAGTTCGTGAAGCCAGCCCTGGCCAAAGAAGGCGTGGATCTGAAGGTCAAGGTCTTCACCGACTACATTCAGCCGAACGTACAGGTCGCTGAAAAGCGTCTGGACGCCAACTTCTTCCAGCACCAGCCGTACCTCGATGAGTTCAACAAGGCCAAAGGCACCAACCTGGTCGCCGTGACCGGTGTGCACCTGGAGCCACTGGGCGCTTACTCGAGCAAGATCAAAGACCTGAAAGACCTGCCAAGCGGCGCCAACGTGGTGATCCCGAACGACGCCACCAACGGCGGCCGTGCGCTGTTGCTGCTGGCCAAGGCTGGCGTGATCACGTTGAAGGATCCGACCAACATCCTGTCGACCGTCAAAGACATCGCGACCAACCCGAAAGACCTGAAAATCCGTGAACTGGAAGCCGCGACCATCCCGCGCGTGCTGACTCAGGTTGACTTGGCGCTGATCAACACCAACTACGCGCTGGAAGCCAAGCTCGATCCGTCCAAGGATGCGCTGGTGATTGAAGGTAATGATTCGCCGTACGTGAACATCCTCGTGTCCCGCCCGGACAACAAGGACAGCGACGCGATGCAGAAACTGGCTGCTGCGCTGCACAGTCCGGAAGTGAAGAAATTCATTACCGAGAAGTACAAAGGCGCGGTATTGCCGGCGTTCTGATTTAGATTGCTGCAACGAAAAAAGGGGACGCCATGAGCGTCCCCTTTTTTTGTTTGAAATACCGACCCTGTAGGAGTGAGCCTGCTCGCGATTGCGGTATAGCTGTCACATCAATATTGGATGTGCCGACGTCATCGCGAGCAGGCTCACTCCTACAAGGGATCGGCGGTGTTCTTATTTGCGGTTTAGCATGACCGGGAGTTGCGCAACCAGTTTGGCATTATTCAACGGCGCCCGAATAAAGCCGCGCTGGGTGCCATCCGGGCCAATCACCGCGAGGTTGCCGCTATGGTCGACGGTGTAATTCGGCTTACTCGTATCCGCTGGAATAAACGGAATACTCACCGCATTCGCGACCTTCTGCAGCTCTTCAATCGAGGTCGGCGTCAGACCAACAAACTGCGGATCAAAGTAGCCCAGATACTGCTTCAACTGCTTGGGGTTATCGCGGTTCGGGTCAACGCTGACCAGCACGATCTGCAATTTATCCACAGCGTCTTTCGGCAGTTCACTCTTGATCTGGCGCAGTTGGGCGAGGGTAGTCGGGCAGATGTCCGGGCAGAAGGTGTAGCCAAAGAACAGCAAACTCCACTTACCTTTCAGCTCATTGATCGCCACCGGTTTGCCGTCCTGATCGGTCATCGTCACGTCCGGCAAATTGCGGCTCTGCGGCAGCAGGATGATGCCGGCGTCGATCAGCGCCGTCGGGTCGCCCTGGCCCTTGCCGCTCAGCACTTTGTTGACGGTCAGGCCGAGGATCAGCGCGATCACGGCGACGAGGATGAAGACGGTTTTCTGGGTTCGAGTCATAGGTTCAACAGTAAGTAGTGGTCTACGAGCAGGGCGATGAACAGCAGAAACAAGTACCAAATAGAGTACTTGAAGGTGTTGATCGCCGCGTGCGGCCGAGTGCCACGGTACAGCACCACGGCCCATTGCAGAAACCTTGCGCCCAGAGCGAGCGCGCAAATCAGGTAGAGCACGCCGCTCATGTGGATCACGTAAGGCAGCAGACTCACCGCCAGCAGCGCGAAGGTGTACAGCAGAATGTGCACTTTGGTGTAGTGCTCGCCGTGGGTGACCGGCAGCATCGGGATGTCGGCTTTGGCGTATTCCTCTTTGCGATGGATCGCCAGCGCCCAGAAGTGCGGCGGCGTCCAGGCGAAGATGATCAGCACCAGCAACAACGGTTCGGCGCTGACGTGGCCGGTGGCAGCCGTCCAGCCGAGCAGTGGCGGGGCGGCGCCGGCGAGGCCACCGATGACGATGTTCTGTGGCGTCGCACGTTTGAGGAAACCGGTGTAGATCACCGCGTAACCGAGCAGCGAGGCCAAGGTCAGCCAAGCGGTCAGCGGATTGGTGAAGGTCAGCAACAAGGCCTGACCGAGCAGCGCCAGAACCAACGCAAAGGTCAGCGCCGCTGCGGGCGAAACCCGGCCCTCGGCCAACGGCCGTTTATGCGTACGCGCCATCACCGCATCAATGCGCCGATCAACCACATGATTGACCGCCGCCGCGCCACCGGCACATAGCGCAATCCCCAGATTGCCGAACACCAGCACCGTCCATGGCACCCCGGCGCGGGTCGCGAGGAACATGCCGACCAGCGAAGTGATCAGCATCAGCACCACGACTTTCGGTTTGGTCAGTTCCAGATAATCTCGCCACAGCGCTTGGGCGGAACGTTCGCCAATCAGAATCGCCACGGCGTTTCTCCTTTAATAGTGATGGGCGCGGCCGCGTGTTTGCGCGGGCTCAGGCGCCAGCGCGCGAGCACCGGTTGTTTGACTCGAACCAGACTGGTGCGCGCGTGGTAATTGACCAGCACCATGGTCAGCAACAACGCGGCCCCGCCGGCGTTATGCGCGACCGCCACTGGCAGCGGCAGATGGAACAACACGTTGCTGATGCCGAGGGTGATCTGCGCCGCGAGGGCAATCAGCACCAGACCGGCCAACCGCGTCATGCCAACCACTTTTAGTTGCCAGGCGAGACCGAGCAGCACCAACGTCACCAGCAACGCGCCGATCCGGTGAGTCAGGTGAATCGCCGTGCGCGCATCGCTGTCGAGTTGCCCGCCGAGATAATTCGGGCCGATGTGTTGAGTCAGATGAAACCCATTGGCGAAATCCGCTGGCGGCAACCACTGCCCGTGGCAGGTCGGGAAGTCGATACACGCCACCGCCGCGTAGTTGGAACTGACCCAGCCACCCAGCGCGATCTGACCAATCACCAACAGTAATCCCGCCGTCGCCCAATACTGCAAACGCTTGGGCACGGTCAGCGCCGGCAGCACGCCGGACAATCTAAGCGTCAGCAAAAACAGCAGACTCAAGGTCGCAAACCCGCCGAGCAGATGCCCGGTGACCACCTGCGGCCAGAGCTTGAGCGTCACCGTCCACATGCCGAACGCCGCTTGTGCGAACACCACCGCGAGCAGAAACAACGGCAGTTTCAACGGCTGCCCCGGATGACGTCGATTGACCCACGCCCGCCCGGCCAGAATCGAAATCAGCATGCCGAGAGTGCCGGCGAAGTAGCGGTGGATCATCTCGTTCCAGCCCTTGTGCGCCTCCACCGGCGAGTCGGGGTAATGCAGTTCGGCATGGGCCAGTTGCGCTTCGCTTTTCGGCACGCTGATAAACCCGTAGCAGCCCGGCCAGTCCGGACAGCCGAGGCCGGCGTGGGTCAGGCGCGTATAGGCGCCGAGCAGCACCACAATCAGCGCCAGCAGGGTGGCAAACAGCGCGAGGCGAAATCCAGGTTTGGCCATGACGATGCCCTTATCCGATGTTCGACAGTTTCAGCAGATGACGCAGGTCGTTGAGCAGATCCTTGCCCTTCACATTCGGCTCATAACGCAGCACGAGATTGCCGTGGGGGTCGATGATCCACAGTTGCGGCGTGGCTTTGTCGCCCGTGGTTTTACTGAACACAGCGGCGTCCAGCGGGTAGCGTTGCAGCTGTGGATATTCGCGGTTGAGCTTGGCGTCGTAATCAGCGCTGACCGGTTGTGCAGCGGCGAGGGCATGGCTGGCGCGGCCGGCATCGCGACCGAGGCCGATCTGGATCTGCCGCGCCAGATACACCAGTTGCTGGCAATCCACCGCGCAATCCTTCGGCGCGGTGACCAGGATCTGCCAACGATCCTCGTCGGCCTGCACGCCAAGGTCAGCGCGGGTCTGGCCGTTGCCGATCAGTTCGCCGTGATAGCTGCGACCCTCCGGCACCCAGAACTGCAATTTGTACATGCCGGTGGCGAGCACCATTGGGCCAATCACGCCGAGCAAAATCAGCAGCAACTGAATGCGCCCGCGACGGCGGCTGGCGGCAGGTTTCGCCTCAGACATGCTGGGTGGATTCATGGCCGTTCCCATGGTGTTTCTCCTTTGCGTTGTGCAAGCCCAAATAGACGTAGAGGCCGAGCAGGGCGGTGGCCATGGCGAACCACTGCACGGCGTAACCGAGGTGTTTTTCCGGGCCCATCGCAACCACCGGCCAATCGGCCTCGTAGCTGGCCGGGCCGGGTTCGGCGCGTAATTCGTAGGCGAAGCCGTCGCGGTCGAGGCTTTGCCACAGCTTGGCGGGTTCGACGGCGGTGATGGTTTGTGGCCAGGTGCTGCTGACTGGATCAGCGTGCAACTGGAAAGTGGCGCCGGGGGCGACGTAGACCCAAGCATCGATATTCAACGCCTCAGTGGGCGTAGTGAATTGCGGCGGTACACGGCGATCCGGCCACGGCAACCAGCCGCGATTGACCAGCAGCCACAGACCGCTGCGTTGATCCTGAAACGGTTGCAGCAACTCGACGCCGACCTTGCCGTTACGCTGGCGGTTATCCAGCAACAGACTGTGCGCGGCATCGAACTGGCCGTGCAGGTGCACGCGGCGATAGGCCGGATCGGATGTGTGTGGCAACTCGGTGCTGGCCATCGGCTCGGCCGCGCGACGTTCGGCGTAACTGGCGAGCAGGGCGGTTTTCTCCGCGCCTCGGCTCAGTTGCCAAAAGCCCAAAGACACCAATAGCGGCAACAACAACGCCACCACCACGGTCGGAATCACGCCCGGACGAAAGCGCTTCATGGCCGCGCCACAAAGTCAGTCGTTGCGCTCGCTATACTCAATGGCATCGCCTGTCCCCCGGAGTTCTTCCCATGCTCAAAACAGCGATCGTCCTGATGCTGATTGCCACGGTGATCAGCCTGTTCAGCGGCCTGTTTTTCCTGGTCAAGGACGACAGCAGTTCCAATCGCCTGGTCATCGCCTTGAGTGTTCGGGTGGCATTGGCCGCTGCCACCGTCGGCTTGATCGCCTGGGGCTTTTACAGCGGCCAATTGGTGTCGCATGCACCGTGGTAGACACTAGTTGCAAGTGGCAAGCGGCAAGCTACAAGTTAAAAGCCTTACCGCTTTGCCTTGAAGCTCGAAGCTTGCAGCTTGCAGCTTTTGTTGTGGCTTGCAGCTGTTGTTAAAGTACGTAAACGAAGATAAACAGGCCGATCCACACCACGTCGACGAAGTGCCAATACCAGCTCGCCGCTTCGAAGCCGAACTGGTGTTCGTTGTCGAAGTGGCCCTTCATGATCCGCATCAGCATCACAAACAGAATGATCGTGCCGATGGTCACGTGGGCGCCGTGGAACCCGGTGAGCATGAAGAACGTCGCGCCATAAATGCCTGAACCGAGGGTCAGGCCCAGTTCGTGGTAGGCGTGAATGTATTCCTCAGCCTGGAAGCCGAGAAACGCGCAACCGAGCAGCACGGTGATCGCCAGCCAGATTTTCAGCGCGCCGCGATGGCCCTTCTTCAAGGCATGGTGGGCGATGGTGATGGTCACGCTGGAGCTGACCAGCAGGATCGTGTTGATCAGCGGCAGGCCCCACGGGCTGATGACGTCCTTGGGCGGCGGGAACAGTTTCGGATCCGGCGTGTGCAGCAGCGGCCAGGTGAACTGGAAGTTCGGCCACAGCATGTGCGCGATGCCTTTGGTGCCTTCCCCGCCGAGCGCCGGGCCGGAGACGTGGCGCACGTAAAACAGCGCGCCGAAGAAGGCGACGAAGAACATCACCTCGGAAAAGATGAACCAACTCATGCCCCAGCGAAACGAGCGATCCAACTGCGCGCTGTAGAGTCCCGCGCGGCTTTCCTTGATCACCGCGCCGAACCAGCCGAACAGCATGTACGCCAGCAACAGGCCACCGACGAAAAAGATGTACGGGCCGTGGGATTCCGGGCGCGCCGCCTTTAGATCGTTGAACCAGACGGCCAAGCCGTACACGGTGATGGCCATGCCGAAGGTCGCAATGATCGGCCATTTGCTTTGCGGCGGAACGTAATAATGCTCATGAGTTGCCATTTATTGTTCTCCTTATCGGGCACGCTCAACCGCCAGTGTTTACAGCCACTGGCGGATGTCGGGCGGTGATATCGAACAGCGTGTAGGACAGCGTCAGGTGCTTCACATCCTTGGGCATGTCGCGGTCAACAATGAAGCGCACCGGCATCTCGATCTGCTGACCGGGCTGCAGCACTTGCTGGGTAAAGCAAAAGCATTCGGTCTTGTGGAAATACGCCGCCGCGTTGCTCGGCGCGATGCTCGGCACGGCTTGCGCACTCATCGGTTTGTCGGTGGGGTTGCGCGCGATGAAGATCATCTCGTTGACTGCGCCGGGATTGGCGGTGAGTTCGTCATGCTTGGGGTAAAAGTCCCACGGCATGTCGACGTTGTTGGTCGACAGAAACTGCACGCGCACCTGGCGCGAAGTGTCGACCACCTGCTCACCCTCGTACTGCCCACCGGTCTTGCCGTTGATGCCGAAGGCTTTGCACATCACGTCGTAGATCGGCACCAAAGCGAAACCGAACACGAACATCGCCACCACCACGCCGAGGAGGCGGGTGACGAGCTTCTTCATCGAGATCGAGTCAGCCATTGTTCAACCCTCCCCGGTGATCACCTTTGCCTGGTAATACCTTTGTGGTGAGGGGATTTATCCCCGACCGGCTGCGCAGCAGTCGTAAAGCCGGCGCATGGGGTGTGCCTGATACACCTCGGTTGCAGATTTTGGGGCTGCTTCGCAACCCAGCGGGGATAAATCCCCTCGCCACAGGGGCTCTATGTGCATCCAGAGAATATCTGTGAACATCAACAGGGGCTCTATGTGCATCCAGAGAATATCTGTGAGCATCCACAGGGGATCTGTGCCTCTGCACCAATTTCACAAAAGGCTGGATATTCATTTCACTTCCGGCGGTGTGGTGAAGGTGTGGTACGGCGCCGGTGACGGCACGCTCCACTCCAGACCTTCCGCGCCATCCCAAGGTTTGGCCGGTGCTGGCGGGCCGCCGCGAATGGTTTTGATCACGATGAACAGGAAGAAAATCTGCGTCGCGCCGAACATGAACGCGCCAATCGACGAGACCATGTTGAAGTCGGCGAACTGCAGGTTGTAGTCCGGAATCCGTCGTGGCATCCCCGCCAATCCGACAAAGTGCATCGGGAAGAAGGTCAGGTTCATGCCGACAAACGACAGCCAGAAATGCAGCTTGCCGAGGGTTTCGTCGTACATGTGGCCGGTCCATTTCGGCAGCCAGTAATAGGTCGACGCGAAGATCCCGAAGATCGCCCCCGGCACCAGCACGTAGTGGAAGTGCGCGACGACGAAGTAGGTGTCCTGATACTGGAAGTCCGCCGGGGCGATGGCCAGCATCAGCCCGGAGAAACCGCCGATGGAGAACAGGATCACGAACGCCACGGCAAACAGCATCGGCGTCTCGAAGGTCAGCGAGCCTTGCCACATGGTGCTGGCCCAGTTGAACACTTTCACCCCGGTCGGCACCGCGATCAGCAGCGTCGCGTACATGAAGAACAACTCGCCCACCAACGGAATGCCGACCACGAACATGTGGTGCGCCCAGACGATGAACGACAGGAACGCAATGCTCGCCGTCGCATAAACCATCGAGGTGTAGCCAAACAGCGGCTTGCGCGAAAAGGTCGGGATGATCGAGCTGACCGCGCCGAAGGCCGGCAGAATCATGATGTACACCTCGGGATGCCCGAAGAACCAGAACACATGCTGGAACAACACCGGGTCACCGCCACCGGCAGCACTGAAGAAACTGGTGCCGAAGTGAATGTCCATCAGCATCATCGTCACGCACCCGGCCAGTACCGGCATCACCGCGATCAGCAGGAACGCGGTGATCAGCCAGGTCCAGACGAACAGCGGCATTTTCATCAGCGTCATGCCGGGGGCGCGCAGGTTGAGAATGGTCGCGATCACGTTGATCGCGCCCATGATCGAGCTGATGCCCATCAAGTGGATGGCGAAGATGAAGAAGGTCACGCTTTCCGGTGCGTAAGTGGTCGACAGCGGCGCGTAGAACGTCCAGCCGAAGTTCGGCCCGCCACCGGGAGTGAACAGGGTCGACACGAGGATCAGGAACGCCGCCGGCAACAGCCAGAAGCTGAAGTTGTTCATCCGGGGCAGGGCCATGTCCGGCGCGCCGATCATCAACGGGATCATCCAGTTGGCGAGGCCGACGAAGGCCGGCATCACCGCACCGAAGACCATCACCAGACCGTGCATGGTGGTCATCTGGTTGAAGAACGCCGGCTCGACGATTTGCAGCCCCGGCTGGAACAGTTCGGCGCGAATCACCATCGCGAACGTACCGCCGAGGAGGAACATGCAGAACGCAAACCACAGATACAGCGTGCCGATGTCCTTGTGGTTGGTGGTCAGCACCCAGCGCATCAGGCCTTTGGCAGGGCCGTGGGCGTGGTCGGCATGACCATGGTCATCGATTACAGCGCTCATGGCCGGTCTCCTTTACGTGAGTGGGCGAGGCAGGCCGGGGCGCGCTGCCCCGGCCGGTTCACGAAGTACGCGATAGACCGGCTCATTTGCTTTCCGCCTGTTTCAGCTCCAGCACTTCTTTTGGCGTGACCATGTCGCCCTTGTTGTTGCCCCAGGCGTTACGTTCGTAGGTCACGACCGCTGCGATATCGACTTCCGACAGCTGCTTGCCGAACGCCGCCATGGCGGTGCCGGGCTTGCCGTGGAAGACGATGCTCAAGTGGCCTTCTTTCGGTCCGGTGGCGATTTTCGAGCCCTTGAGCGCCGGGAACATTGGCGGCAGGCCCTGACCTTCGGCCTGGTGACAGGCGACGCAGGTGGTGTGATAAATCTTGTCGCCGCGCTCTTTGAGTTCGTCGAGCGTCCACTCCTTGCTGGTCAGCTCTTTAAGCTGCGCGGCTTCGGCTTTGCGCTCAGCGAGCCATTTGTCGTAGTCGGCCTTCTCCTTGACCTCGACCACGATCGGCATGAAGCCGTGATCCTTGCCACACAGTTCGGCGCACTGGCCACGGTAGATGCCGGGCTTGTCGATGCGCGTCCACGCTTCGTTGACGAACCCCGGGATCGCATCGCGTTTGACCGCGAAGGCCGGCACCCACCACGAGTGGATAACGTCGGCGGAGGTCACGAGGAAGCGCACCTTGGCCCCGGTCGGCAGCACCAACGGCTTATCGACCTCGAGCAAGTAGTGCTCGCCCTTGGCTTCCTTGTTGTGGATCTGCTCGGCGGGGGTGGCCAGGTTGCTGAAGAACTCGACGTCCTGGCCCAGGTATTTGTAGTGCCACTTCCACTGATAACCGGTGATCTGGATATCGATATCCGGCTCACTGGTGTCGTACATCTTGATCAGGGTGGCGGTCGCCGGCACGGCCATCGCTACCAGAATCAGGAACGGTACGACGGTCCAGAGAATCTCGACGGTGGTGCTTTCGTGGAATTTTGCGGCGACCTGCCCGGTAGAACGGCGGTGCACCATCATCGACCAGAACATGGCGCCGAAGACGATGATCCCGATCACCACACAGATCCAGAAAATGGTCATGTGCAGGTCGAATACTGCGTGACTGATTTCAGTCGCTCCAGGCGCCATATTCACAGTCCATGCGGCGTGTGCCGGACTGAAAATCGACCACAACAGGAGGCCCATCCAGACGTGTGGATGTCGCATCATTGCGGGTTCCCCTTATCGTTCTTGTTATCCCGCCGGCTTTCGCCTGCGGCAAGGGAGCGGCTGCATCAGACTACGAACTTGAATCGCCGGGCCTTGCTGCGGGTGCAGTCGGGCGTCATCAGCTAACTCCATTCACTGGCGAGTATAGTCAGCGGCTGAGAATTGCAACGTGGCGAGGTAAATGATCTGAAACAGCTGGAACTTGCGTTCAAGGGCACGAATGGAGAAGGATGCAGACGAGTGGTGGCAAATCGATATAACGCAGCTGCATCAAGGATGAAATAATTATGACAAATGCGTCTTAGCAATTTTCGTAAGCCAGCTAACTTATGTCTTCCCTAATTCATTGCCTTGTTCCCTGGAGTTTTCATGAACACCGCCGCATTGCGCGAGCAGATCCAAACAGCCCAACAGCACGAGAAAGACACCGGCCTGCTGACCCGTCAGCTGGAAAGCAAGCTGCCTCATTTACACCCGGCCATTCAACTGCCGGAAGCCGACGCCCAGGGTGTGCTGACGCGTTTTGTCGCCGCCTACATCGATGAAGTGCCAGACCTGCTGGATGCAGCCAATGAAGTCGCCAGGGAAGCGGGAATCGAATCGCAGATCAAACCGGTGCTGAAAATCGCCGAGCAGTATTTCCTCCAGCCACCCGCCATCATGGCCGGGCATGTTGGCCTGGATAGCCTGCTGGATGAAGCCTATCTGGCGCACCGTTTTGTCGAAGAGGTCAACGACCTGTACATCAAGCATTTCGGCCAGCCACTGATCCCCCTGGACATGACGGTCGCCAACTTGATTGCTCACCAATTGATCGGTGAGGAATTTGCCAACCAACTGGACGAAGCGGTGCATCACGCGATCGACGAGATGCTCAACGACGAAAGTTTTGCGCTGGAATCGGTAGAAGCCTACCGCGAAAAACTCAGCAGCCCGGACACCGGCGCCGCGTGGAAACGCTGGCCGTGCATGAGCCGCCGATTGGGCGTAGGCCTGGAACTCGACCAGCCCGCCGCCTGATTTCACACGATCCAATGTAGGAGCTGCCGCAGGCTGCGATCTTTTGATCTTGATTGTAAAAAACAAGATCAAAAGATCGCAGCCTGCGGCAGCTCCTACAGGGGTTGAGTTCGACCGGGAGGTTTAGCCGGCTGCACCGATGCCGGTGGTGGTGCGAATCCGCCCTTCAAGCCTGCGCTTCAACCCGCGCGACTCAATCAACAGCTTTGACCCCTTCGCCGCATTCGCCCGGCCCCATTCCTCCAGCAACTCCAGACACGAATGGTCGATGTAGCTCAGATTATTGAGCGGCACATGCACCGTCACGCCTGCCGGAATACTGTTGAGCACCTGGGTCAGCGCCGGCACTTTGAGGAAGGTCGCCGCACCGATCAAACGCAATTCCATCTCGCCGTCCTGCGGCAGATCGATCAGGCTGATCTTCAACCGCGACGCCTTGAATGCCAGCTTCAATAGCGTCAGACCGAAACCCAACAACACACCGGTCAGCAGGTCAGTGAAGATGATCGCCAGGGCCGTCGCGGCATAGGTGAACATCGGCATCCGCCCATAACGACTCAGACCGCGAAAGGCTTTCAGGTCGACCAGTTTGAAACCGGTATACACCAGCACACCGGCCAGACTCGCCACCGGAATGCTTTGCAGCACGCTCGACAACAACAGCACGAACGCCAGCAGCCACAAGCCATGGAAAATCGTCGAGTACCGCGTGGTCGCACCGGCCTGGACGTTGGCCGAACTGCGCACGATCACCCCGGTCATCGGTAGTGCGCCAACCAGACCGCAGAGCATATTGCCGACCCCTTGCGCCGACAGTTCACGGTCGAAATCAGATCGCACGCCACTGTGCATGCGATCCACGGCGGCGGCGGACAACAGCGTTTCGGCACTGGCGATAAATGCTACGGCGAACGCCGCGATCAGCAATGTCGGATCGGCCAGACTGAGCAGATCTGTCGGCTTCAACCAGTCGATGGCTTCCGCGAGATTCGCCGGCACCTCAACGCGTTTCACCTGCAAGGCCAGCATCAGGCTGGCACCCGTCGCCAGCCCCACGCCAAGCAGCGCCCCGGGAATAAACCGTAGCGAATGCGGACGGAATTTTTCCCACAACCACATCACTGCAATCGTCGACAGCCCGAGCAACCCGGCCTGCCAACCGAACGACGGCACGGCCTGAGCCACCGCCGCCGGGAATGCGGCGAGGTTATCCAGCCCGGAAGGTTTCGGTGACGCATCGAGCATCACATGCACCTGCGACAGCACGATCAACACGCCAATCCCCGCCAGCATCCCGTAGACCACCGCTGGCGCCGTCACCCGGAACCAGCAACCGAGCTTCAAGCGCCCGGCCACCAGTTGCAGAAAACCGGCGAGCAACAGAATCGGCCCGAGCATCTCGATGCCGTGCTGGCGCACCAGCTCGAACACCAACACCGCCAGACCCGCCGCCGGCCCACTGACCTGCAACGGCGACCCCGCCAGCCAACCGACCACCAAACCACCGATGATCCCGGTGATCAAACCCTTTGCCGGCGGCAACCCTGACGCAATCGCAATGCCCATGCACAGCGGCAGAGCGACCAGAAACACAACCACGGAAGCGAGCAACTCCCGTGGCAACACCGCTTTCAATTGAGCCGCACGCATGGCGATTCTCCCGACGTTTTCTTCAGGCATGGCAAGGCCGGGCCGCTGAATCAGCGACCGGCGTCAAACCACACAGATGTTTAGGAAGATTTAGAAGCGCGCTTTGGGCGTCGCCACCGGAATCGGATGGCTGCCGTCGAGCGGCAGGAAGCGTCCCTGATCCGCGTCGTAAGCTTTGATTTCGCTGGTTTCGATGTCGTAAACCCAGCCATGGATGAACAGATGACCGTTCGCCATGCGCGAGGCTACCGAAGGATGGGTACGCAAGTGCTGCAGTTGGGCGATGACGTTTTCCTCGGTGAGGATCGGCATGCTTTCTTTTTCGTCGGCGCAGTTACAGTTTTCATGCACCATGGTTTTCGCGACTTCAGCGTGGCGCAGCCAGGCTTTGACCGTCGGCATTTTTTCCAGGCTGTCCGGGTTGAGCACCGCACGCATGGCGCCGCAATCGGAGTGGCCGCAGATGATGATGTGCTGCACGCCGAGTGCCAGTACCGCGTATTCGATCGCGGTGGAAACGCCGCCGTTCATCTGGCCGTAAGGCGGAACCACGTTGCCGACGTTACGGGTCACGAACAGATCGCCGGGCGAACTGTGCGTAATCAGCTCGGGGACGATGCGCGAGTCGGCGCAGGTGATGAACATCGCTTTCGGCGCCTGGGCCGTGGCGAGTTTCTTGAAGAGTTCTTCCTGCTGCGGAAAAATCTCATGATGAAAATGCAAAAAGCCATCTACGATCTGGCGCAGCGCTGCATCGGCGGATTCCGCTTCTGGGGACGGCGCCGACGCAGCCAGCGGCTGTTTATCCTTATCACTCATGATTCATCCTCTTTGACGGATTCAGGGAATCTTCCCCGGTATTCCGGTATGAAGCCAGTGGCTGTTTAAAACTATCGCGGTCATCCAGACCGGTCAGTCACTCGATGAACAAGGTAGCCGCCGAAACTTAACTGAAACTGAATCAACCGCTCTAGAACGTGTGTTCCAGGTCACAAAAAACGTGACTGGCAGTTTTCGACGGGGGGATACCAGCCCCTCAAACCTGTGCTAATTGTCGCTAAATCAATGACGTCTGGCGAGGTAGCAGACAGAAGGTTTGGTGATGCCGCTCTCAGTCTGCCTTTTAGCGATCGGGCTACATTGATCCAAGGGCTGTAGCGATGTAATGAGTTAGTTGTTAATAACGAAGTTTCGTTGTTGTTGATAATGGTGTTTATTTTTTGAAATAACTAACTAGTTGCGGTCTGATAGTTTAATTTTTATAGTTTTTCGGTGGGCGCAACTTTCGCGCTCTTATTAAAACTTTCAAGGATTGAAAATGACTACTTCGACTATTTTTGCAACTACCATGAATGCGCTGCGCGAATATCATAAGGCGCACTGTGACCATACGCCTGGGGCACGTCGTCAGGCGCTGGTTAAACCGGTTTATTCGACTTTGTCGACACTGACTGCCCTGAACCCTGAAGAGCAGGCTGCAATTGATGATCTGAAAAACGACTCTCAGCGAAGCGGTACAGTTAGCACTACCGTGATCCAGACCCAGATCACTGCGGATACCGAGGACTTCAAGAAAACCAACGGCGGTGATGACGCCGCTGCCGAATTCCGCAAACGCATGGAGGAGAAACGGGCAAGCCAAAAAGAAGCATCGAATAAACAGATCGACCAAATGTACGATAAGGCCATCGGTATTGGCGAGAAGTATCCTGCTACCCAAGGCGCTATTCTTTCCGTTGCTGACAAGATCATGGCGTTCTTCAGTAATCTGTACAACGAGATTTATTTCTGGATCAGCAATATCGTTGAGAAGTTCGTCGTGTGGGTAAAAAACGCTTGGGAAAACATCAAAAATACTTTCAATACCATCGTCGACTGGATTAAGGGTTGGTTCTAATCAGCTTCTTGCTTAATTAATCAAGTTGTAATTAATCGCCTGGTCGAGCGTAGGCTCGATCAGGCGTTTTTTTTTGCGACGCCCATCTACAACAGCGACATTTGTGCGCCCGGCGGGCAAAAAGCTGTGCAATCGAGGTTGTAGCCTTCGCGATGATTGAGGCCAAGCCGTTTGATGGCTTTGGCAAAGCGTTGTGCGAGCAGGTCGGCAAACGGCCCTTCGCCACGCATGCGGGCGCCGAAACGGCTGTCGTAAAGCTCGCCGCCACGGCTCTGGCGGATCAGGCTCAGCACATGTGCAGCGCGTTGCGGGTAGTGCGCGGCCAACCATTCCTCGAACAGCGGCGCCACTTCCAGTGGCAGGCGCAACATCATATAAGCAGCACTTTGTGCACCGGCAGCGTGCGCCTCGTTGAGCAGGTTTTCGATTTCGCTGTCGTTGACCATCGGAATCATCGGCGAACACAGCACGCCGACCGGAATCCCCGCTTCGCGCATCACCCGAATTGCGCGCAAGCGTGCTTTCGGCGCAGCGGCACGCGGTTCGAGAATGCGTTTGAGTTCATCGTCCAGCGTGGTCAGGCTGATCATCACCGCCACCAGCCGCTGCTGCGCCAATTCAGTCAGCAGATCGAGATCGCGAAGAATCAGCGAGCCCTTGGTGACGATGGTCACCGGATGCCGGTAGCGCAGCAGCACTTCGAGGATCTGCCGGGTGATTTTGTGTTCGCGTTCGATCGGCTGATACGGATCGGTGTTGGAGCCCAGATTGATCGGCGCACATTGATAACCGCGCTTGCTCAGCTGTTCTTCCAGCACTTGCGCGGCGTTGGTCTTGGCGATCAGCCGAGTTTCGAAATCCAGTCCCGGCGACATATCCCAATAGGCGTGACTGGGTCGCGCGTAGCAATAAATGCAGCCGTGTTCGCAGCCTCGGTAGGGATTGATCGAGCGATCGAAGGGCAGGTCGGGCGATGTGTTACGGGTGATGATGGTTTTCGCGGTCTCGATCATCACCTCGGTGTTCTGTGTTTCGGGCACTTCCTGATACCAGCCGTCGTCCTCAGCTACCGAACGGCTCGGCGCGAAGCGGTTGTGCGGGTTGGTCGCGGTGCCGCGGCCGCGTGGGGGCAGGGCGATGGACATCAGTCGGATCCTTTGTTCTGTATATCCATACAGTAATCGCATTTGCCGGTTTTTGGCCACTACCGTTTGGCTGGCCGGCAAGAAATGCTGCGCTTCAGCTATTGCCGACAATAAGTAAGTTGTTATGTGCAAACTAGCGAAACAACTATCGACTGGTTATTCGAGTCTTGAATTTGTAGTCTTTCGTCGTGTTCGAAACTTATTAAATAAAAGGATTTAGTTATGTCGTTTTTCAACGCTCGTGGCGTTTTTCTACAACTGATGCAACCCGGCCCGTCGGAGCCTAATACATTGGTTTCCATGCAACTGGCACGCAAGGAATTGGCGTGGGACGCGCAAACTTCGACCGAAAGCGAATTGCTGGTTGATTCGATCATGGTCACCGCAACCTCTAAAGACGGCGGCAAGACCTTTACCATTGACCGTCTCAATCAAGATGTGGATCGCGACGGTGTGATTGGCGATGCAGACAAAGCCAAACTGGCGGCGCTCGCCAAAGCTTATGCAAGTATCATCAATCCGTAACTAAGATAGTTTTCATATTTATAAAAAACCCCTGCTTGATTGCTCAAGCAGGGGCTTTTTAGTGTCGGCTCATCAACGAGTGTCGATAGTTGCCTGGCTCAAATCGCCTTTGCGCAACTTGGCGACTTCATCGGCATTAACGGCCGAGCCTTTATTACCCCAACTGCCACGAATAAAACTCACCACATCCGCCACTTCCTGATCCGACAAACGCCAGGCGAAACCCGGCATGGTGAAGGTGGAAGGCGCAGTGTGCGTCGCAGGCAGGGTGCCGCCCTTGAGCACGATGTGAATCAGCGAGGTCGGGTCTTCCGATTGCAGCACCGGATTGCCCGCCAGTGCCGGGAACACACGCGTGTAACCGTGGCCGTCAGTGCGGTGGCAGGCCGCGCAGTTGTCGATGTACACCGAGGCACCGCGTTGGCTGTCGTCGCCGTTCCACAGGGCTTTGGCGGCTTTCTCGTCGTACTGATGCGGTTGATCGTTTGGGTCATTGGCCGGCAGCGACTTGAGATAGCGGGCGATGGCGGTCAGGTCGGCGTCGGTCATGTATTGCATGCTGTGGGTGACCACGTCGCTCATGCCGCCGAACACCGCGCTGCGATCACTGCGACCGGTTTTGAGGAATTGCACCAGTTGCTCTTCGCTCCAGCCGCCGAGGCCATCCTTGTGATCGCCGCGCAGGCTCTTGGCGATCCAGCCTTCCAGCGGCGCACTGCCGGCGAGGAAATTACTGCCATCGGCTGCGCTCAAGGATTTTTCCTGCATGGTCAGCGCCCGTGGCGTGTGACAGGCACCGCAATGGCCGAGGCCTTCAACCAGATACGCGCCACGGTCGATCACCGGGTCGGTACTCGTTGCTTTGTAGTCCTCGACCTTCGGCGCAAACATCCAGCGCCAGCCCATCAGCGGCCAACGCATGCTCAATGGCCACGGAATGTCGCTGGCCTTGTTCTCCTGCGCGACCGGTTCGACGCCGTGCATAAAGTACGCGTACAGCGCCTGCATGTCGGTTTCGCTGACACGCGCGTAGGACGGATACGGCATCGCCGGGTACAAGGTACTGCCGTTTTTGGCGACGCCATGGCGCACGGCCTGATCGAAGTCCTCGAAGCTGTATTCACCGACGCCGGTTTTGTCCGGGGTGATGTTGGTCGAGTAAATCGTGCCGATCGGCGTTTCCATCGGCAGACCACCGGCGAACGGCTTGCCGCCCTTGGCCGTGTGGCAAGCCACGCAGTCACCGGCGCGGGCGAGGTATTCGCCTTGTTTGATCAAGGCTTGATCAACCTCAGTCGCATGGATCGAGGCGCTGCCGAGCAGGGCCAGGGTCGCGATAACGAAATTCTTCATGGTCATCGCTCCTTAAGCCTGAACCAGCGGGCCGGGGTTTTTCAGGTACTGCTCGCGGATCGCTTTTGCCGACCAGTAGGTCAGTGCAGCCACCAGTCCGGTCGGGTTGTAGCCCAGGCCTTGCGGGAACGCCGAGGCGCCCGGAACGAAGACGTTATGTACGTCCCAACTCTGCAAGTAGCGGTTCAGCGCGCTCTTCTTCGGATCGGTGCCCATGATCGCGCCACCGTTGAGGTGGGTGGTCTGGTACGCGGCGGTGTTGAAGTGGTCGCCGACTTTCTTGCCGATCACCGCAATGGCTTTCGGGCCCATGGCTTCGGCGACCTTGCCCATTTTCTCGACCATGAAGCGGTTCATCTTGATGTCGTTTTCCTGCCAGTCGAAGGTCATGCGCAGCAGCGGTAAACCGTAGGCATCGCGGTACACCGGGTCGAGATCGAGGTAGTTGCCACGGTAGGACTGATGCGCGCCGTGGGCGTCCATCGACACCTGGTGGGTGTAGTAATCGGCGGTCGCGCGTTTCCACGCACTGCCCCAGGCCGGCGTGCCGGGCGGGTTCGAGGTGCCGGCGATCGGTCGGCTGCCCGCCTGGTTGACCCACATCGGCGAGCCGCCGACGAAGCCGTGCGGGCCGTGGTCGAAGTTGTCGGCGTTGAAGTCGTCCAGCGCCACGCCGTTACCGCCGGCGCCGATGAAGTTGTTGGTGTGGGTGTCCTTGTCAAAGAACGCCTTGATGGTCGCCATGTTCTGGTAGGCGAAGTTACGCCCGACCACGCCTTCGCCGGTCTTCGGGTCGTACGGTTTGCCGATGCCGGAGAGCAGCAGCAAACGTACGTTGTGCAACTGGAACGCGCCGAGGATCACCAAATCCGCCGGTTGCTCCATTTCGCGACCCTGTGCATCGATGTAGGTGACGCCGGTGGCTTTGCTCTTGGTGCTGTCGAGGTTGATCCGCAGCACGTGGGCGTTGGCGCGCAACTCGAAATTCGGCAGCGGCTTCAGCGCCGGCAAAATGTTCACGTTCGGCGACGCCTTGGAATACATGTAGCAAACATAACCGCTGCAAAAACCGCAGAAGTTGCACGGGCCCATTTGTGCGCCGTAAGGGTTGGTGTACGGCCCCGACGTATTCGCGGACGGCAGGTTGTAGGGTTTGTAACCGACTTCTGTAGCCGCTTTGCCGAACAGCTGTGCGGAAACCGTATTCTTCTGTGCTTCCAACGGGAACGGGTTGGAGCGATCCGGCGCGTACGGGTTGCCGCCCTTGCCCTGACCGACCAGTTGGCCTTTCACCGTCCACGCTTGACCCGAGGTGCCAAAGACTTTTTCGGCGTAATCGAAGAACGGCTCCAGCTCTTCGTAGCTGACGCCGAAGTCCTGGATAGTCATGTCCTTGGGGATAAAGCTTTTGCCGTAGCGCTCTTCGTAATGGCTGCGCATGCGCAACTCGATCGGATCGACGCGGAAGTGCACGCCCGACCAGTGCAGACCGGCGCCGCCAACACCGTTGCCCGGCAGGAACGCGCCCAACTGGCGGTTCGGCAGCGCGATGTCGTTGACACTGTGGCGAATGGTGACGGTCTCTTTGGAGATGTCCTGAAAGAGTTTTTTCCGCACGCTGTAGGTGAGTTCGTCGATCACCTGTGGATAGTTGCCGTCGGGGTAGGTGTCCTGCATCGGCCCGCGCTCCAGCGCCAGCACATTGAGACCCGCTTCGGTCAGCTCCTTGGCCATGATCGCGCCAGTCCAGCCGAAACCGATGATGACTGCGTCCACTTTCTTCAATACCGTTGCCATGCTTACGCCCTCTCGCCGCGAATCGACACTGCCGGGAAGGGGTATTGCTCGTTGCGTTCCACCCAATCCATGAAATCGGCGCGGGCGCCGGGGAAACCGATCATCGTCCAGCCAACCATGCCTTTATTGCCACCGTGGATCGGGTCGCAGAAGAAGCCTTCCTTGGTGTTTTGCAGCAGCAGATTGAAGAAAATCTTTGCCGGAACCGCATCGAACTGCGGCTTGCCGGCTTCGAGTTGCTTGAGCAAATCTTCTCGGGTAGCGCTGTCTTGCTCAGCAAATACTTTACCGTTGAGGGATTTTGCCCACTGATCCGTGGCGGCGATGCCGAGGCGATAGATTTCTTTCGGCACCAGTTTGCTCTGCCAGCCCATTTCCGGCGCAGCGTCGGCGTTGAACGGGCCTTGCATGTACCAAAGGGCACCGGCGGCGTACGGCGTGTTCATTTGACGGTCGATGTATTCCGGCACACCGGCTTCGAGCGCGCCCGGGCCTTGGGCATCGTTGGGGATCAACTGCGCGACGGCGGCATTGATGAATGCCCATTCTTCGGCGGTGAAATAGCTTGGTTGATACACCTCGGCATCAGCGCGAGCGGCTGGCGCGGCCGGTGCAGCGGGCGCCGCTTCAGGCGCGGCTTGCAAGACGCTGCTGCCCAGGCTGGTGCCAGCGAGGGTCACGACCGGAATCAGGGTCAGGGATTTGCGCAAAAACTCACGCCGCGGGTTGTCTCGATCTTGATCAGACATGGGAGGTGTACCTCATCAGGCATCAATGGTGGTCAACCGTTTCTGCGAACGGCTTGAGGATTTTTCGTCGCGACGTGGCCGGTGGAAGACCCGGAGGAGGGAAAGCGTCTGCAACATCATGTGACAAATGGTAGCAGGCTAAGCATCGGGATGAACCGATTCAGTGAAAAAAAGCCCGGATTTCTTGGATGAAATCGATGAAACAACGCGGATTCACGTTTCTTTGACAAACGTCTCACGGGGCTTTGACCGCCCAACGACGAAGCTACGGCTCCTATTCCTGAAGAATTCCGACACGGTCACCTCAGCATGTCCCCAGTGCGTTTGTTTCCTGTTTTGTGTTTATCGCTTGTAGCGCTGTTGCAGTGGATGCCGACTCCGGCTGACGCCGCCACCCCGGTTCGCCCGACTGAATGGGCGCAACCGGTTGAAGTGCAATACAACCTGTTTCAGATGTCACCGACGCTCTACCGCAGCGCCTTGCCCGATAGTGGCGCGGTGCCGTTGCTGAAAAATCTCAAAGTCGCCACGGTGATTACCTTTTTGCCGGAATCCGACCAGAACTGGCTGTCGGACTCCGACATCAATCAGGTGCAACTGCCTTACCGCACCAACCACGTCGACGATGCTGATGTGCTGAAAACCCTGCGCGCCATTCAAGCTGCCGAAGCCAACGGCCCAGTGTTGCTGCACTGCAAACACGGCTCCGACCGCACCGGATTGATGGCGGCGATGTACCGTGTGGTTGTGCAAGGCTGGAGCAAAGAAGACGCGCTGAGCGAAATGACCCAAGGCGGATTCGGCGAGAGTGGGCATTTCCGCGACAGCGTGCGCTATGTGATGCAGGCCGATGCTGACAAGCTGCGCACCGCGCTGGCCAATGGTGATTGCAGCACCAGCGCGTTCGCCACGTGCTCGATGAAGAGCTGGTTTCAGTCGGTCAATTTGAAGTGACAGTGGTTGGATCGGGCGCGGTTTCAAACAACTCCGCGCTGACGGGGCGCCCGAGAAATTTTTCCAGAGCACTCAGCAACGTCGGCGAGTCGCCGGAAAAAAATGCCTCGCGAAACGCCCGACCGGTTTGCGGATTGAACACGCCGTCGTGCTCGAAGCGTTTGAACGCCTCGGTCGCCAGCACGCCTGACCATTTATAGGCGTACACCGAAGCTTCATAACCGGTGACCAAATAGTCGAAGCTGTTGGCAAACCGGCAGTAGTCCGGCATTTGCAGTTCGGCAAACTGGCGCTGCACCCCATCGAACACCTGCGCAATGCTGCGGCCGTCGCCGTGGCGGTGGTGCAACTCGAAATCGAACAAAGCGCCCATCAGCAACATCCCGGTTGCTCGACTGGATTGCGCGCTCAAAGCCGTGAGCGCGGTGTTCACGCGCGCTTCAGACAGGCGCTCTGCGGTTTGATGATGCGCCGCCAGCCATAAGATAAATTCTCGCGACAAACACCATTGCTCAAACAACTGCCCGGCGAATTCGGCGGTGTCGCGTGGGAACTGGGAAATGCCCGACAGGTTGTGATGCGGCGAGCGCGTCAGCACGTGTTGCAGGCAATGCCCGAATTCATGGAACAGCACCCGCAAATCGTGATGCGACAGCAGGCACGGGTGTTCGGGCGTGGGGGCGGTGAAGTTACTGGACAGCACGGCGATCGGCGTCGACGCCCGACCTTCGGCATCGATTCGTCGATTGCGCACCGTGCCCGTCCAGGCATAGTCCGCAGCGTGTTTGCCCGCGTAAGGGTCGAGGTAGATATGCCCGATGACTTGGCCATGTTCGCTGACTTCATACAAGCGGACATGCTCATGCCAGCGATCAAACGTGCGCTGCTCGTGAATCGTGATGCCGAACAAATGTTCGCTGAACCGGCATAACCGCTGCACGGTTGCGTCCAGCGGGAAATACTGCCGCAAGCCTTGCAGCGCGCCGTCCAGTTGCTGCACGCGTAACCGTTCGGCGAGGAATTCCTGATCCCAGGCCTGAATGGTTCCAAAGCCCTGCTGATCGGCGAACGCCTGCAGCGTTTTCGACTCTTGCTCCATCAGCGGTTTGGCTTGCGCGACTTGTCGCTGCAGGAAGGCGCTGACTTGCGCGGTGGAGGTGACCATCCGATCGTTGAGGCGCAGTTGCGCGTAGTTATCGAAGCCGAGAATTTCGGCTTTTTCGTGACGCAAGGTCAGCAGCAAACTCAATACCGGCTCGTTATCGAACTGATCCGCCTGCGGGCCTTGATCCGATGCGCGGGTCGTCCAGGCAATGAAATATTCCTCGCGCAAAGTGCGGTCGCGCGCATACGTCATGATTTGGTGGCAGGTGTTTTGATCCAGCGTGAGTAGCCAGCCGTCGAGCCCGGCCTGTCTGGCCTTGAGTGCCAGTTGCGCCTGGCTGTGCGGGCTCAGACCGTCGAGCCGCGCGGCGTCGGTGATGTGTTTTGTCCATGCAGCGTTGGCGAGATCGATCTGGCTGGCGAACAGCTGTTCGAGCAGGCCGATGACACGATTCAAACGGACGAGTTTCTCCTGTTGCACCGCCGGTAACTCAACTCCGGACAAGCGCAACCTGCCCAGGATTTTGGCCAGTGACGCTTTGCGTGAAGCATCGAAATGGACGGCGACCGCACTGTCTTCCAAGCGTTGAAACGTACGGAACAACGGCACGCTCGCCAACGTGTCAGTCCGGTATTGCCCGGCGATCTGGTTGCACTGCGCGCTGGCTTTTTCCCACGCGCTGTCGGCGGATTTGCCCATCGACAGGTATTCGATCACCGCCATGGCTTCAGCCAATGTGGCATCAGCTTCATCGACGGCGAGGATCAGATCGTCCCAGTTCGGATGCTCGGTCTGGGTGGCGATTACTTGTTCAGTGATCAGTTGGTTGTTGGCCACAATCGTTGTGATCGCAGGCACCAAATGTTCAGCGCGCACGGTCGACCACGGCGGCAGCGTCCAGCGTTGTAATAGCGGATTGGAGTCAGGCATGGCGTCTTCCTTGAGGGATGGCTGAAAGAGCCAGCCTAATCAGGAAGCGCGGGGGAAGGGCGGTACATAGTTACCACCTTTCACCGCCAAAACGGTGAAAGGTGGGTGACACGTCAGTGTTGCTCGTCAGGCTTTTTCTTCAGCTTCGGGTTGGGGAAAAACTGTACGGCTTGCACGGTTTTGTCCGGCGCAGGTTTGCTGATAGCGCTGGTGTTGACCCGCGTGCCCAGTTCTTTCGGCACCGACAGCCCTTGCTCGTTGAGCGTGTCGGAGTAACCGCAAGCCACACATTCGCGGTGCGGCACGCTGTCTTCGTTCCACATCATCAACTTGTCCGGCTCGCTGCACGCCGGGCAGACCGCCCCGGCGATAAAGCGTTTTTTGGTAATCACATGCCCCTCACTCATGCTGCCGCGTCCTCACTCAGGCCGCTGTGGCGCAACAGTGCGTCAATCGACGGCTCACGGCCACGGAAGTCGACGAACAGCACCATCGGTGCCTGCGAACCGCCGCGCGCCAGAATCGCTTCGCGAAAGGCGCGACCGGTTTCTGCGTTGAGCACGCCGTCTTCTTCGAATTTCGAGAAGGCATCGGCCGACAACACTTCCGCCCACTTGTAGCTGTAGTAACCCGCCGCGTAACCGCCGGCGAAGATGTGCGCGAAGCTGTTCGGGAAGCGGTTGTAGGCTGGCGGACGCATCACCGACACCTCGTCGCGGATACCTTCGAGTACCTGGGCAACGCTGCGGCCGTCACCGTGGGTGGCGTGCAGTTCAAAGTCGAACAGCGAGAATTCCAGCTGACGCACCATCATCAGGCCGGACTGGAAGTTCTTCGCCGCGAGCATTTTTTCCAGCAGATCCTGCGGCAGCGGCTCACCGCTTTCGTAGTGACCGGAAATCAGCGCGAGGCCTTCCGGCTCCCAGCACCAGTTTTCCATGAACTGACTTGGCAGCTCGACCGCGTCCCACGCCACACCGTTGATCCCGGAAACACCGGCGTGATCAACGCGGGTCAGCAGGTGATGCAGGCCATGGCCGAATTCGTGGAACAGCGTAGTCACTTCATCGTGGGTCAGCAGCGCAGGCTTGCCGCTGTCAGCCGGGGTGAAGTTGCACACCAGATTGGCCACCGGGCTTTGCAGCACGCCGTCGATGGTGCGGCGACGGTCGCGGGCGCCGTCCATCCATGCACCGCCACGCTTGTTGGCGCGGGCGTAGAGGTCGAAGAAGAAGCGGCCGACGTGCTGGCCGTTTTCCTTGATTTCGAACAGGCGCACGTCCGGGTGCCAGGTGTCGAAGCCTTTCTGTTCGGCGATTTCGATGCCGTACAGGCGCTGAACAATGGCGAACAGACCGCCCAGGACTTTATCGATCGGGAAGTAGGCGCGCAGGGTTTCCTGAGCAACGCTGTAGCGTTGTTCACGAAGTTTTTCGCCGTAGAAACCGCTGTCCCAGCTTTGCAGATCGGCGCAGCCCTGTTCGGCGGCGTAAGCGCGCAGCTGTTGCAGATCTTGTGCGGCGAACGGTTTGCTGCGCTTGGCCAGATCGCGCAGGAAGCTCAGTACCTGATCGCTGGATTCAGCCATTTTCGTCGCCAGGCTCAGTTCGGAGAAGCTGGCGAAACCCAGCAGCCTGGCCAGTTCCTGACGCAGGTCGAGGATCTCTTCCATCACCGGGCCATTATCGTTCTGGCCGGCGTTCGGGCCTTGATCCGAGGCGCGGGTGCAGTAGGCGGCGTAGACTTCTTCACGCAGCGCACGGTCTTGCGCGTAGGTCATCACCGCGTAGTAGCTCGGGAATTCCAGGGTGATCAGCCAGCCGTCGAGGCCTTTGGCCTGAGCGGCGGCGGCCATTTGCGCCTTGGCCGAATCGGTCAGGCCGGCAAGGGCGGCTTCGTCGCTGACGTGCTTGGTCCACGCCTGAGTAGCGTCGAGCAGTTGATTGGAGAAGCGGCTGCCGAGCTCGGACAGTTTGCTCTGCACTTCGGCGTAGCGTTTCTGTTCGGCTTCCGGCAGGTCGATACCCGACAGACGGAAGTCACGCAGAGCGTGTTCCAGAATAGTCTTCTGCGCCACGTCGAAACCGGCGGCTTCCGGGCTGTTGGCCAGCGCTTCAAACGCCTGGAACAGTTCGCGGTTCTGGCCCATCTCGGTGGAGTAGGCGCTCAAGGCTGGCAGGCACGACTCGTAGGCTTCACGCAATTCGGCGCTGTTGCACACGGCGTTGAGGTGGCTGACCGGGCTCCATGCGGCGCCGAGGCGATCATTGAGTTCGTCCATCGCCAACACCAGCCCGGCCCAGGTAGGGTTCTGGACTTGGGTCTTGAGGATTTCGGCGATGGCGGCGCGGTTGTCGGCCAGGATAGTTTCAATGGCTGGCAGGACGTGTTCGGCACGGATCGTGGAGAACGGTGGCAGGTCGTAGGACTGCAGCAGAGGGTTGTTCACGCTCACGGTTGGCACCTTGGCTGGGGAAACATTGCCCCATCTTAATTACAATCGGCATTCACCGCAGCTATCGGCGACAGAGAGAGAAATTATCGTGTCCGTTCGCAAGTACCAGAATCACACCCCCAGCCTGAGCAAAGGCGCGTTTGTCGACCGCTCGGCGGTGGTGATCGGCGATGTGGAAATTGGCGAAGACAGCTCGGTCTGGCCGCTGACCGTGATCCGTGGCGACATGCACCGCATCCGCATCGGTGCGCGCACCAGCGTGCAGGACGGCTGCGTGTTGCACATCACCCACGCCGGCCCGTTCAACCCCGACGGCTTTCCGCTGCTGATCGGCGACGACGTGACCATCGCCCACAAAGTCATGCTGCACGGCTGCAGCGTCGGCTGCCGCGTGCTGATCGGCATGGGCAGCATCGTCATGGACGGCGCGGTGGTTGAAGACGACGTGATCATCGGCGCCGGCAGCCTGGTGCCGCCGGGCAAACGTCTGGAAAGCGGCTTCCTTTATGTCGGTAGCCCGGTAAAACAGGTTCGCCCGCTGAGCGACAAGGAACGCGCCTTCTTCACTTACAGCGCGGCCAATTACGTGAAACTCAAGGATCTGCATCTGGCCGAAGGCTACGACACACTCTGAATCGAATTGGCGACTGCCCAGGAACTCCCATGCATTACCAAACCGTACTGTTCGACCTCGATGGCACCCTCACCGACCCGCGTGAAGGCATCACCCGCTCCATTCAGTTTGCCTTGGCCAAACTTGGCATCGATGAGCCGGACCTGACCAAGCTCGAACACTTCATCGGCCCGCCGCTGTTGCAGGCGTTCATGCAGTTCTACGATTTTGATGAAGCCAAAGCGTGGGAGGCGGTGAATTTCTATCGCGAGCGCTTCAAGGTCACCGGTCTGTATGAAAACCGCGTGTTTGATGGCGTTACGCCGTTGCTGGAAACCCTCGGTGGCCAAGGTCGGCAGCTGTATATCGCGACGTCGAAGCCGTGGATATTCGCCCGCGAGATCGCCCGGCACTTTGATTTCGCCCGGCACTTCAAAGTGATTTACGGCAGCGAACTGGACGGCACCCGCACCAATAAGGTTGAGTTGATTGCGCATCTGGTGAAGGAAGAAGGGCTGGATCCGGCGAATACGCTGATGATCGGCGACCGTAAGCACGACCTGATTGGCGCACGCAGCAATGGGCTGGACGCGGCGGCGGTCGGTTATGGATTTGGCAGTTTTGAAGAGCTGAATGCTGAAGCGCCGGCTTATCACTTTGAAACGCTGGATGAGTTACATCAGGCGTTTTTGCGGCGCTGATCAGATTGCTATCGCGAGCAAGCTTTGCTCCTACAGAGGAAACATGGTCTGTAGGAGCAAGGCTTGCCCGCGAAGAGGCCCTCAGTAACATCCCGATTAATTGTTCTTCATCGAGTCCTCCTCCAACGATCTACTGTGAATGCAGAGTTCACGATCAAGGAGGATCGCTTATGAAAAGCCCATGCCACGCCCACCGCCTGCGCCTCGGCCGCTATTCCGGTGAAGGACAGATTTACCTGCTGACTGCAGTAGTCCGAAACCGACGCCCGGTTTTTTCTACGTTTGCGGCCGGCCGACTGGCCGTCAATGCTTTCCAGAAAGCAGAGCAAGAGCAACTGGCGAAATCATTGGCCTGGGTGGTCATGCCTGACCATATTCATTGGCTGATTGAGCTGCAAAACTCGACGCTACCGTCGTTGATGGGGCGAACAAAATCTCGCACCACGGTTGGCTTGAATCGGTTGCTTAAAATGGAGGGAACCCTGTGGCAGTCAGGCTTTCATGACAGGGCAATCAGGCGAGAGGAGGATCTTCAAGCGGTTGCCCGATACATCGTTGCTAACCCGCTGCGTGCTGGACTGGTCAAGAAGATTGGCGACTATCCGCTTTGGGATGCCATTTGGGTGTGAGCATTCAGAGGCCCTTTCGCGGGCAAGCCTTGCTCCTACAAAAAGCGCACCCGCGATTCATCTGTAGGAGCAAGGCTTGCCCGCGAAGACGCCAGCCCAGCCAACACGAAATTAGTATCCCGCCAATGCCTTGAGCGCCGCCTTACGCTCCGCCACCGGCAACCTACCCAACCGCTCAACCTCGGCATAAAACCTCAGCCAATCTCCCCCGACCTGTTTGAACAACGCCGAAAACGCCGGCACCCACTGGTCATACAGCCCAAACGGCAACAACCGCGCATTGTTCAGCGGCGCATTCACCCAAGCGTCATAGCGCTTATCCCCGGCCCACTGGCTGTCGCGCATCACCCGATAATCCCGGCGAAACTGCTCGAACTCCGCCGCTTTACGTTCGCGCATTTGCTCAGCCGGCAATGGCTGTGCGTACAGCTTCTCCAGCCGTGATCGCACATCCAGCACCAGCTCAATGAATTGATCCCGCTGCTGCAACCGCGAGGCGGTATCCGCCGGCAACCCGCGAAACGCGCGCCATTGCCGCGTGCCTTCCTGTTCGACGAACGTGGCGAAAGACTCGTTGAACTCGGTGTCGTCCTTCACATAAAAGCGCTGATGTGCCAGTTCATGAAAGATCAGCGTGGCCAGGCGTTCGTCGCCCCAGCCCATCATCGTGTTGATGATCGGGTCGTTGAACCAGCCCAGCGTCGAATAGGCCTCGACGCCGCCAATCGATACGTCCATGCCCTGCAAGCGCTGGATCGCCGCCTCGCCTCGCGCCGCGCCTTGGCTGTAATAGCCGCGATAAGCCACACACCCGGCAATCGGGAAGCAATGGTTCTGCGGCGTCAGGGAAAACTCCTGAGTGGCGAACACATTCCACACCACGAACGGCCGGCCAATGTCGGCGTACAGGCGATAGCTTTGGTTGTCGGGCAAGTGCAGATGCTCGCTGGCGAAAGCACGAGCCTTTTGCGATTGGCTCAGGTGTGCGCGCAACTTCGCATCGCGGCCCGGGTCGGCAATCACCTCGGCTACGGGTTCGCGCGCCCGCAGCAGTTGCAGCTGCCCGCTGGCCAACTGGCTGTAATAGCTGACGCTGGCACAACCGTTGAGCAACAAAAACAACACACCCGGAAACAAAATCCGAAAAACGCGATCAAGTAACCCATGGCTTGCAAACGGCCTGATCACAATAAGAAATCCCCCCGGAAAGTCTGCTCGCAAGACTATCCCGCCTTAAGGAGCACCGCTATGCGCATGTTGATGCTGACGGGAGGCCTGCTGACGCTGGCCGGTTGTGCCAATTTCGGAATGCCCGACCCCGACCCTTCACAAGCCTGGATCGATCTCGATGCCCGGCAACAGGACACGACCCTGCAAGCGCTGAAGGTCGACAGCCAGGCCGCGATTGATAAACGCTATTTTGAAGTCGAGCCCGGCAGCCATGAATTGAAGGTGCGCTATCAGTTCCCGGTAGACGCCAGCAACATCGGCCCCGACGCCGAACCGCTGTGGCGCGATTGCCAGTTGAATGTGAAATTCAAGGATTTCAACGCCGGCCAACGCTATCAGTTGCAGGCGGGCAGTATTGGTTTCCGGCCATGGGCCAAACTTTATGATGAGCAGCGCAAAGTCGTCGGGCAGGGCACACCGGCGGGCTGCCAGAAGACTTGATCGGCGGTATGCTGGCTGTCCACATCAAAGGACATTGATCATGCGCAGGTTGACGTTGTTGCTGGTAGGAAGTGTGCTTGCCGGCTGTCAGAGCCCGCTGCCAGCGGTCGATCCGCAAATGGCCTGGGTCGACTTTTCGATGCCGACACCCGGCGGCAAAGTGTTGATGGCTGAACGCCTGGATAATCAGCGTCTACGCGATGGGCGTTTTTTCCAGGTCACGCCGGGCAGCCATGAATTGACGGTGCGCTTCGATTTCGAGATTTTCGGCGGCGGTCAGGGCATGGATACCGATCCGCAGGAACGCCTGTGTTACATGACCGTACCCTATGACCACTTCGAAGCCGGGCAACGCTACCGGCTCGAAGCACGGTCGCTGGCCTTCACGCCAAGCGCCCGGTTGATCAATCGTCAGGGGCAGATCGTTGCCGAAGAACGGCAGATCAACTGCGTGCCGTAAGCGTTATCAGGAGTCGTTCTTCTGATAGATGATCGCTTTGGTGCCGTTCTCACACGAACCCACCACCATGGCGATATCGTGCTTGGCCGCCTCTTCCTTGCTGACAATTTCCAGCGTGTACGAAGGCACGGCTTTGGCCTGGATCTTGATCTCGATTTCTTTTCTCAGTTCTTCGCAGTCTTTCGGTGCCGCAACAACCGAAGTGGCCAATGCACTGCAGAGGATGGCCAAGCCAATACGTTTCATGAGTGAAGCTCCCTGAGGCAGCGCGCACGGGCGTGCGCTGAAGCTGCTGTCACGTATTCGACCATATTTTCGTGAAGCGAGTTCTGACTTTGCGCACAAGATGTACGCACGGTTTCTGATTCGCGGTGATGTTGAGATCGCTATCGCGAGCAGGCTCACTCCTACATTTGATCACCGGCGGACACAATTTCTGTGATCGACCGAAATCCCCTGTAGGAGTGAGCCTGCTCGCGAAAGCGTCAGACCTGCTAACTCCGAATTAACTGACCAGCGTTGCTTCCAGGCTGATCTGCGCATTCAGCACTTTCGACACCGGGCACCCTTCCTTGGCCTTTTTGCTCAGCTCATCAAACTGCGCTTGGGTCGCCCCCGGGATTTTCGCCTTGAGAATCAGCTTCACCGCAGTGATCGCAAACCCGCCGTCCACCTGATCAAGGGTCACTTCAGCCTGAGTATCGATGCTGTCAGCCGTCAGGCCCGCATCGCCGAGAATCATCGAGAATGCCATGGAGAAACAGCCGGCATGCGCAGCGCCGATCAGTTCTTCCGGGTTGGTGCCCTTGCCGCCCTCGAAGCGGGCCTTGAAGCCGTAAGGTGCTTCTCTGAGGACACCGGTTTCGGTGGAGATCGAGCCGATGCCGGTTTTCAGATCGCCTGCCCAATGTGCGGATGCTTTCTTCACGATAGCCATGTCTGCCTCCTCAAGATCTGACGCGGAAACCCCGCGTCGTCGTGGTTTTTGCTTGCAAGGCTTCTGAGGATAGACGTCGGAACAAAGTTCAGCCCATCTGAATCGTTGACTTTTTTAGTAGGAAATTTCGGTTCAGCTATTGAAACTCGGGTATATGCCCTTATTGCTTAAACACGCTTTTGGATTCGGCAGGTTTTCGTTCGCATAGAAAAACCTGCCTCCTCACTCGGAGACGCAGGTTTATGAAGCAACTGTCCGACGTAAAATTTTCCACCCTCGATCTGGTGCCGGTACGCGAAAACGGCAGCCCGGCGCAAGCACTGCGCAATTCGCTGGATCTGGCGCAGCACGTCGAGAAATTCGGCTACACGCGGTTCTGGGTGGCGGAACACCACAACATGGACGGCATCGCCAGCTCGGCGACGTCGGTATTGCTCGGCTATCTGGCCGGCGGTACGTCGACCATTCGCGTCGGCTCCGGCGGCGTAATGCTGCCCAACCATGCGCCGCTGGTGATCGCCGAACAGTTCGGCACGCTGGAAAGCCTGTATCCGGGACGGATCGATCTGGGCTTGGGCCGTGCGCCTGGTTCCGATCAAATGACCGCGCGTGCGCTGCGCCGTGAACGCTCCGGCAGCGCTGATGATTTCCCCGAGGACGTCGCCGAACTGGTGCGCTTCCTCGGCCCGCGCACCCCGGATCAACGGGTGATCGCGATGCCGGGCACGGGCACCAATGTGCCGATCTGGTTGCTCGGTTCCAGTCTGTTCAGTGCACAACTGGCCGGTGAACGCGGTTTGCCATACGCCTTCGCCTCGCACTTCGCCCCGCGCTTCATGCATGAGGCGATCCGCGTTTATCGCAATCACTTCAAACCGTCGGCAGTGCTCGACAAGCCCTACGTGATGCTCGGTGTGCCATTGGTGGCCGCAGATACCGATGAGCAGGCGGATTATCTGGCGACGTCGGTGTACCAGCGCATTCTGGCGCTGATGCGCGGGCAGAGCCTGGTGCAGCGTCCGCCGGTGAAAACCATGGACGGCTTGTGGCTGCCGCATGAGCGTGAGGCGGTAGGTGATTTCCTTGGGCTGGCGATGGTGGGTGGCCCGCAGAAAATTCGCGCGAAGCTGGAAGTGCTGATTGAGCAGACGCAGGCGGATGAGCTGATTTTTACCAGCGATTTGTATGAGCATGCTGATCGGGTGCATTCGTACGAACTGCTGGCGCAAGTCATGAAAGGATAACGCGCGGCCCCCTGTAGGAGCTGTCGAGTGAAACGAGGCTGCGATCTTTTGATCTAGGTTTTTAGAGCAAGATCAAAAGATCGCAGCGTGCCGCAGCTCCTACATGGGACACAAAAAAGCCGACGCATTCACGTCGGCTTTTGTATTTCACACGCAATCAACCGCGCTTGTAGACGATTTCCTTGGTACCGCCTTCGCAGGTGCCAACAACTTTAGCGCCAGCATCTGCGCCCTTGTCGACAATCTCCAACGAATACCCGGAAGCACCTTTGGCATCAATCTTCGCCGCGATCTCGCTTTTCAGCTCTTCACATGGCTTACCGGCAGCAAACGCACCACCCGCAAGGCTCAACAAACCTACTGCCAACATAAACTTCTTCATCGGTCGCACTCCCTGGTCGGATTGAAAGAGGCGGGCATCGGATCATCCACCCGATGCGCTCACCCTATAGCGCTTTGCCATTCCTATGGCACTCGGCCAGCGCGCAAGTTCAGAAGACTAGACCAAACTCAGCTGCTGGCAATCTTGAAGCCGACTTTCAGCGTCACCTGAAAGTGCGCAGCCTTACCGTTTTCGATATGACCACGGGTTTCGGTGACTTCAAACCATTCCAGGTTGCGAATGGTCTTGTTGGCTTCGGCAATTGCGTTGTTGATAGCGTCTTCGATGCTAGTGGTCGACGAACCGACCAGCTCGACTTTCTTGTACGTGTGATGGTCACTCATAACGAACTCCTTGGCGTGTGGGATTGAGACTAGCAGTGAATCTGCACTGTTGATTTCGGCGGCGCTGAGCAGGCGAAGTTCAGATTTTCTGCACTTTCTCGAACCACCGAAGTCCCAACCAACACACGCCACTCATCACCAATGCAGGAGAGCCACCATGGCCAACACCTCTTTACGTAAAGCCTCGTTGCAAAGCATGGAAGCCGAGATCGAGAGTCTGCTCAAGTCGTTGGAAAGCCTGAAGGACGACGCTTCGGACGAGTCGCGCAAGACCCTCAAGGCGCTGAAAAGCAATGCCGAAAGCGCGCTGAAACACTCGCGTCACCTGCTCAGCGATGCCTATGAAGAAGTCAAAGTGAAAACCCGCGAAACCGGGATCGCCACCCGCGATTACGCGCAGGAACATCCGTGGACGACTGCCGGTGTCGCAGTCGGTGCAATCGGTCTGCTGGCCGCTTACTTGCTGTTCAAGCGCGGCGAGTGATCGCTCTGGCGCAGCTCGTTCTTGAGCCATTGCGCCAGTTGCCGAGCGCGTCCGTCTGCGGCGCGCTTGGGTAGCCACAACGCCAGTTGCGCCTGGGTTTCACTGAAGCCCCACGGCGCAACCAGGCGACCGGCCTTCAAATCTTCCGTCACCAGCGGCTCCGGCGCGATGGCCACGCCGAGACCAGCGACGGCTGCCTCCAGCAAATAATACAAATGCTCAAAACCTTGCCCGAGCTTCAGCGCTTTTGCGTCGAGGTCGCTTTGCTGTGCCCAGCTTGGCCACGCTTGCGGGCGCGAGGTGGTGTGCAGCAGCGGTTCATTGAGCAGTGCCGAGGCTGGCGCGGCTTGCAGGCGCTGATAGCCGCTGAACAGGGGGCTCATCACCGGGCCGATGCGTTCTGCGGCCAATTCGTAAACCTGCATATCTGCTGGCCACGGCGGCTCGGCGAACAGCAGCAAAGCATCCAGCCCCGGACGTCGTGGATCGAGATCGCCTTCACCCGCCGACAGATGCAGGCGCAAATCCGGCAGATCAGCATTCAATCGCCCCAAGCGCGGAATAAACCATCGCGCCAGCAAGCTTCCAGAACAGCCGAGTACAAACGGCGCATCGGCGGTGCTCTGGGTTAACTCGGCGCAAACACTGCGCAGCCGATCAAAAGCTTCGCCACTGGCATCACGCAAACGCATGCCGGCATCTGTGAGTTTCAAGCCGCGACCATCCTTGACGAAAAGGCTGACGCCGAGGTGCTCCTCCAGCACTTTGAGCTGCCGACTGACCGCGCCATGGGTGACGTGCAATTGCTCGGCAGCCTGACTGACGCTGTTCAGACGGGCGGTCGCTTCGAACGCGCGCAGGGCGTTCAGCGGGGGAAGGGCGTGGCTCATGGTATCTGTGAGTTTTCCTGACAGGTTGTGGCGATCTTATCGGTTTTCAGTGTAGTAGGTCAGGGGTAGAGTGGTCGTCATTGTCTTATCACCCGAATTCACCTGGAGCGACTCATGACCCAGACTTCGAACACCTCTGATCTGCGTAATGGCCCGGACGATAACGGCCTGTTCGGCGCGTTCGGTGGCCGCTACGTGGCGGAAACCCTGATGCCGTTGATCCTCGATCTGGCCCGCGAATACGAAGCGGCCAAGGAAGATCCGGCATTCAAAGAAGAATTGGCCTACTTCCAGCGTGACTACGTCGGACGTCCGAGCCCCCTGTATTTCGCTGAGCGCCTGACCGAGTTCTGCGGTGGCGCGAAGATTTATCTCAAGCGCGAAGAGCTGAACCACACCGGCGCGCACAAGATCAACAACTGCATCGGCCAGATTCTGCTGGCGCGGCGCATGGGCAAGAAACGCATCATCGCTGAGACCGGCGCTGGCATGCACGGCGTGGCCACTGCCACCGTCGCCGCACGTTTCGGTCTGGATTGCGTGATCTACATGGGCACCACTGACATCGAACGTCAGCAGGCCAACGTCTTCCGCATGAAATTGCTGGGCGCTGAAGTGATTCCGGTTGTTGCCGGCACTGGCACCCTGAAAGACGCGATGAACGAAGCCTTGCGTGACTGGGTGACCAACGTCGACAACACCTTCTACCTGATCGGCACCGTGGCCGGCCCGCACCCTTATCCAGCAATGGTTCGCGACTTCCAGGCCGTGATCGGCAAGGAAACCCGCGATCAGTTGCAAGCGCAGGAAGGTCGTCTGCCGGACAGCCTGGTGGCGTGCATCGGTGGCGGTTCCAACGCGATGGGCTTGTTCCACCCGTTCCTCGACGACAAGAGCGTTGAGATCATCGGTGTTGAAGCCGCCGGTTACGGCATCGAAACCGGCAAGCACGCAGCGAGCCTTAATGGCGGCGTTCCGGGTGTGTTGCACGGCAACCGTACTTTCCTGCTGCAGGACGACGATGGCCAAATCATCGACGCCCACTCGATTTCCGCCGGTCTCGACTACCCGGGTATCGGCCCGGAACACGCGTGGTTGCATGACATCGGTCGCGTTCAGTACACCTCGGTGACCGACGACGAAGCGCTGGATGCGTTCCACAAATGCTGCCGCCTGGAAGGGATTATTCCTGCACTGGAAAGCGCCCACGCCTTGGCTGAAGTGTTCAAACGCGCACCGAAGCTGCCGAAGGATCACCTGATGGTGGTCAACCTGTCGGGCCGTGGCGACAAAGACATGCAGACCGTCATGCATCACATGGAACACTCTCAGCAAGAGCAGTCAAAGCAGGAGAAACACTGATGAGCCGCCTGCAAACCCGTTTTGCCGACCTCAAAGAACAGAACCGCGCCGCGCTGGTGACCTTCGTCACCGCCGGTGATCCGGACTACGACACTTCGCTGGCGATCCTCAAAGGTTTGCCGGGTGCCGGCGCCGACGTGATCGAGCTGGGCATGCCGTTCACCGATCCGATGGCCGATGGTCCGGCGATCCAGTTGGCGAACATCCGTGCCTTGGGCGCCAAGCAGAACCTGGTGAAAACCCTGCAAATGGTTCGCGAATTCCGCGAAGGCAACAGCGAAACGCCGCTGGTGCTGATGGGTTACTTCAACCCGATCCACATGTATGGCGTTGAGCGCTTCATCGCTGACGCGAAAGAGGCCGGCGTCGATGGCCTGATCGTGGTCGACATGCCGCCTGAGCACAATGCAGAACTCTGCGACCCGGCGCAGGCTGCCGGTCTGGACTTTATCCGTCTGACCACGCCGACCACCGACGATGCGCGTCTGCCGCGAGTGCTCAATGGCAGTTCCGGTTTCGTTTACTACGTGTCGGTCGCCGGTGTGACCGGTGCTGGCGCTGCAACGCTGGAACACGTCGAAGAGGCGGTAACCCGTCTGCGTCGTCACACCGATCTGCCAATCAGCATCGGTTTCGGCATCCGCACGCCGGAGCAAGCGGCTGCCATCGCGCGTCTGGCTGACGGTGTGGTGGTGGGTTCGGCATTGATTGATCACATCGCCAACGCGACCACTCCTGCACAAGCCATCGACGGTGTGTTAGGCCTGTGCTCGGCGCTGTCCGAAGGCGTGCGTAAGGCTCGCGTCAGCTGAAGGTAAAGTTCCTGATACAGAGGAATTAGCACCTCAAAGCGCAGACTAATCCAGCAAGACCGAGGGCTTCAGAACATCGTTCTGCAGCCCTTTTTGCTGTATGTGCCGTGAGGAAAGACCCGATGAAAATGCCGAAACGTCTGATAGCCGGACTGGGCGTACTGATGATCAGCGCAACGCCGCTGCTGGCCAGCGCCGATCAGCGCGACGATCACGACCACGGCGGCCCGTCGCAGGGCCATTACGACAACCATGGTGATGATCATCGCGACGATCACCGTGGCCCGCAGAACGATCACCGTGGCGGCCCGCCACCGCACGACTTTGGCCCGGTGCGCCAGACCATTCGTGACAATCATGGCTACTTTGTACGCGGTGCACCGCCGCCTCCGGGGATTCATCTGGAGCGTGGCCGGCCGCTGCCGCACGGCTATTACGGCGAGCGTCTGGACAGTCGCGCGTTGGGTCGCTTGCCGGTGTATCCGGGCTACGAATGGCGCCGGACTGGCGGCGATATCGTGCTGATCGCGGTGGGCACCGGGATCGTTTACGAAATCCTTGATGGTGTCCTCAATTGATCTGACACACATCACCTGTGGCGAGGGGATTTATCCCCGTTCGGCTGCGCAGCAGTCGCAATTCAGCGGACGCGGTTTATCTGATTGACCGGGTTCGCTGATTTTGGGGCCGCTTCGCGACCCAACGGGGATAAATCCCCTCGCCACAAGGTATGCACTCAGCATCAGGTTCAGGGCAGCTCCAGTCCACCCGATGCCTTGTGCAATTTGCGCAGATGCGCGCCAATCTGCTTCACATTCTCCTCACTCGCGGCAATCTCGGCAGCGCGCTTCGGCTCCAGCAACTTGCGCACTTCCGCGTCCAGATCTCCCGACAACACCAACAACTTCTTCTGCCGCTGGCTGCTTTCATCTTCCAGTCGCTTGAACTCGCTCGGCTGTGGCAACCCATAACCACGACTATCAAGAAGCTCCGCCGGACGACTGAGAAAACCACTGTTGGCGAGGATTTCCTGCAGCGTCGCGTTGGCCTTGTCCATGCCGCCGTTCTCCAGCTCGCGCGCGCCGAGGTAGCGCTGCTTGACCTCATCCTGAGCCAACAACAACTGACGTCGATAACTCGCCTGTTCCAGCAACAACAACGCGGCGCTGGTGCGCAGATCCGCACGCTCGAACCACTCGCGGCGTTCTTCGGTGGTGAGCGACAGCCATTCTTCAACGGTGGTCTGTTTGATCGGCAACTGTTTCTTCAACACATCAAACATCGCCTGATAGCGATCGCGGAACGAGTCGAAACGATAACCCAGACGCAGCGCTTCTTTCGGATCATCGAGGACGCTGGTATCCGCCAGACCACGGCCCTTCATCACTTCCAGCAAGCCGTTGGGCATGATGCTGTCCAGACCGACGAACCGGCTGTTATCGCTGCCGCTGCGCAACAGTTTCAAACCTTCCACCGCGCAGTTGTTGGAGAGGAAGAAGTAGTTGCCGTCGTAGCTCCAATGCATCTCGGCAGCATGTTCGACCACGCCTTCGATCTCTTCCCGTGACAGGTTGATCGGCACGGAGGCGAGGCTGCGCAATTCGGTCTTGGTGTATTCGTCGATCACCTGTGCGAGCGGCAGCACAAACAGCCGCGAAGGGTATTTACCGACCAATCCGTCCCAGCTCGACAACTGCACATCGCCAACAAACGCGCGGTATGACAGCACCAGATGCTGATCGAGATCGAGCCGGCAATCCGGCCCGCGCGGACGGCCCGGCGCGCAGATCACCAGCCGCAACATGCTGTGGCCCCAGCGGCTGACCCAGTTCTGATTGGCTTCGGCCAGCAAGTAATCAACCGCGTAAACACGCTCCGGATCCACTTGCCCCAAGGGTTGCTTGGCGAAGTCGTTACCAGCGTTCAAAAAGGCGAAGGTTTTGCTGCAGGTGTCTTTGGCCGGTGGCGCCCAGCCGAAGTGTTGCTGGTAATAGCGGTACAGCGCCGGGCGACGGCAGGCATAGCTCGGGTCGAGGAGGAAGTACTCCATGTTGACCGCGACGAACTCTTTCGGGCTGGAAATCTCGTATAGATCGGGGCTGCGGGCGATCTGCCGATTGTGCTGCTCACGCTCACCGCGACGGCCGACGTATTGCTGCCAACCGGCGAGGTCGAGCAGGCGTGGATCATCACTGAGAGTGAAACGACGGCCGTTCTGGCCACGGCATTCATCTGGGATGCCTATCAGCCCGGCGCTGTTGAAGCGGCGGGTGCAGCGCTGGATCAGCGTGCGCTCGGCGTCCGGCCACAAGCGGGCGCGGTCATAAATGTGGGTGATTTCGTGCAGCACCGTGGCGAGCAATTCCTGGCGCACAGTGCCGTGGGGGCGATTGGTTTTTTCTTTCGCGGCGCTGCCATCGGTGAGGCCGGCGAGCAGTTTGCGGTTCAGGTCAAGTTCGGCAACAAGCGTCGCCTGGCCGTAGGCGTTGGCGGGCATGTCGTCAGTCCAGCCGACATCGATGCGCCGATCCAGCCGCTCGATAAAGCTCGGCGGCAGTTTTTGCATCGCCTCATCGATCAGCGCCTGGCTGGCCTGTTGTTGGGCGGGGCTCAGACCGTCGGTCTTGAGCCGCAATTGCAGGCCGGCGTGGGCGCTGTTGCCAAGTAGCAACAACGCGCCGGCCAGCAGCCAGGCGCCGAGTGACTTCACAGTGCGAGGATGGCTTCGGCGAGTACCTGATCACTGGCGTCGCGGGCTTCCGGGACGCGCGTGCGCAAAGTGTTGAGGGCGGCTTCAAGGTGCGCGCCACGGATATCACCGTTGGTGGCGACGAAACTGGCGGCGTCATCGTGCGCTTCGCGGATGATTTTCGAGTCGCGGATCGAGGTGGTGGTGTCGGAGGTGAAATCGATGGTGCGCTGGGAGGCACGAACGATGATGTTACTGGTGGCTACCAGGGTGTGCGCCTGGGCCACGTCGGCCAACAAAAACAGGCCAAGGGCGGCAGCAATCAGCGGGCTACGCATGGAACGACTCCGGAGGGACAGGTTAACTAAGGGCTGGGTTAACTATTGGACGAGAATTGCTTCTGCCAGTTCAAGGTCAGAGACATGAAGTTTCGGCCGTTTTTTACGCAGGTAATTCAGCGCGGATTCCAGCTGCGCCCCGCGCAATTGGCCGTCACTGGCCACGAACGCTGCCGCGTCATCGTGAGCGGCGAACAGCAGTTTACGGTCGAAAGGCGCGGAAGACACCATGCTGGTGGCGTAACCACTGACGACAATGCCTTGCGTCGACGCATTGAAAGCATCATAGGCATCGACCGACGTCGCCCAACAGGCGCTCAGCAATACGGAAGGGATCAGCAGATTTGGAAGAAAACGCATCGGACTCGGTAACTGTTAGCGAGCCGCAAGGCTAGCGCAATGCCCGGGCCAGAGCCAGTCTCGAAACATCGGGACACGGCTGGCGTGTCCCGCAATGCTCGAATCGCTTAGATCGTCAGGATGGCCTGAGCCAGCTCTGCGTCGGTCGCGTTCAGTTGTGGAGCCTGGTGGCGGATGTGATCCAGCGCGCTTTCCAGTTTCACGCCACGGATATCGCCTTGGGTAGCGACGAAGCTGGCCGCGTCATCACGGGCAGCGAGGACGATTTTGTCGTCACGGAACGACGAGGTCACATCGGAAGTGGCGTCGGACGAAGATTTCAGCGCACCGACGACGGCGTCAGTGGTAACGATGAAACTGGTGGCGCTGGCGTTGGCAGCAACGGCCAGAAGGGCAGCAGCGCTGAGCAGGCGAAGACGGGACATGATGTAACTCCTGTGAATAAACCGTATTGAGAGGTGGCTCGGTATCTGAGGAGTCAGACGCCTGTTGCGCATCATTCGCCACGTTCTGTGTGGATATTAGGCGCAGATGCGTTCGCCAAACCAGCATCCAGACGAAAAACCTGTAGGAGCTGCCGAAGGCTGCGATCTTTTGCTTTGGATTTTCAAGATCAAAAAGATCGCAGCCTTCGGCAGCTCCTACAATTGTACTGGTTGGAATTCAACGTATCTGAACTGTACTGGTTGGGTTTTTCAGGGGCTGAAACGACAAAACCCGTCGTGGTTTCCCACGACGGGTTTTGCTTGTGCAATTCGGGTTGCTGGCGGTGGGTCTAACGACCAGAGCCAGCGACGCTGTTTAGCGCCAGAACGGCTTGCTCAGCTCTTCGTAGCGTTGAGCTTCGCTGATACCGGCGTCTGCCAGCAAACGCGAATCCAGACGGGCCAATTGGTGGCGGCTGGAGATGCGGCGCTGCCACAACATCAGGTTGGCGAGAACGCGCAGAGGCATGGAAGCCTGGTTTTTTGCAGCTTTGTCTTCGAAGAACAGTTCGGAACTGAGTGTACGTTCCATGGTTGACATCCTTCCGCTTGTGGCGGGATCAGGTAGTGGTTTGACTGGTGCCCATGATCCTCTCGTTTGCCTAGTCTCTCTAGATACAGTTCAACTGTATTGTGAGTGACCAGTTAACTGTTTATAGGCGGTGTACGGGTCGAAATAGAGCAAACTGTACCTGTCCGCACTTAAGTAGTGCGTTTTTGCTCAATTCGTCAGGAAAGGTAGGCAATTGCTGTAGGAAATGACCAGTACAGCAGTACAGTTTTTGTCAGGCGGGAGGCTTGCGAGAGTCCGCTGACACAAACTGTGTTTGCATCAGCGGTTTATCTGTGTGAATTACACAGCGAGCATGCGTCCGGTTTCTTCCAGATTCATATGCCAGCTCAACGCTTCACGCAGGATGTGCGGGGTGTGGCCACCGATTGCACAAGCCGCCGTGAAGTAATCGTTGAGCGCCTGGCGGAAGTCCGGGTGCACACAGTTGTCGATGATCACCCGCGCACGCTCCCGTGGCGCCAGGCCGCGCAGGTCGGCCAGGCCGACTTCGGTCACCAGAATGTCGACGTCATGCTCGGTGTGGTCAACGTGGCTGACCATCGGCACCACGCTGGAAATTGCGCCGCCCTTGGCGATCGACTTGGTCACGAACACCGCCAGATGCGCATTACGCGCGAAGTCGCCCGAACCGCCAATGCCGTTCATCATCCGCGTGCCGCAGACGTGGGTGGAGTTGACGTTGCCGTAGATGTCGAACTCCAGCGCCGTATTGATCCCGATAATGCCCAGACGACGAACCACTTCCGGGTGGTTGGAGATCTCCTGTGGACGCAGTACCAGTTTGTCCTTGTACTTCTCGAGATTGCCGAACACGTCGCTGTTGCGGCGCTCCGACAAGGTGATCGAGCTGCCCGAAGCAAAGCTCAGCTTGCCGGCGTCGATCAGGTCGAAGGTCGAATCCTGCAACACTTCGGAGTACATGGTCAGGTCTTCGAACGGCGAGTCAATCAGGCCGCACATCACTGCGTTGGCAATGTTGCCGATCCCCGCCTGCAACGGGCCGAGCTTGTTGGTCATGCGCCCGGCGTCGACTTCCTGCTTGAAGAAGGTGATCAGGTGCTCGGCGATGGCGTTGGTATCGACGTCCGGCGTCGACACGGTGGACGGCGAATCCGACTGCTGGGTAATAACGATGGCGACAATCTTCTCCGGCGGAATTGGAATCGCCGTGCTGCCAATACGGTCGTCGACTTTCACCAGCGGGATCGGCGTGCGCGTCGGGCGGTAGGTCGGGATATAAATGTCATGCAGGCCTTCGAGGTTGGCGTTGTGCGCCAGGTTGATCTCGACGATCACCTGTTTGGCGAAAATCGCGAAGCTCGCCGAGTTGCCCACCGAAGTGGTCGGCACGATGTGGCCCTGTTCGGTGATGGCCACGGCTTCGATGACCGCGATGTCCGGCAGCTTCAGTTGCTGGTTGCGCAGCTGCTCGACGGTTTCCGACAGATGCTGATCGATGAACATCACCTGGCCGGCGTTGATCGCCTTGCGCAAGGTGCTGTCGACCTGGAACGGCATGCGCCGCGACAGTACGCCGGCTTCGGTCAGTTGCTTGTCGAGGTCGTTGCCCAGGCTGGCGCCGGTCATCAGGCTGATCTTCAGCGGCGTGACCTTGGCGCGCTCGGCCAATGCGTGAGGGACGGCTTTGGCTTCGCCGGCGCGGGTGAAACCGCTCATGCCGACGGTCATGCCGTCCTCAATCAGAGCGGCTGCGTCGGCGGCGCTCATCACTTTGTCCAACAACGAAGGCAGGCGAATACGGTCACGGTACATGGATTATTATCTCGGGAAGCGAGTAGCAGGATGCGCAGTCTAGTGAATTTGACGGGCGCCTGTCCCGCTACCAAGGTCGCAAACGAGGCGTCTATTCAGCGGGTTTCAAGTAAAACACCGTTACTGGATCTGCAACAACGCGGCAAATTGTCCGACTGTTTGCGCAAACAAAAACGCCCCGACAAGTCGGGGCGTTCGGTGTTGCAGCGGGGAATTATTCGACCGCCTTAACCATGTCTTCGATGACTTTCTTCGCGTCGCCGAACACCATCATGGTCTTGTCCAGATAGAACAGTTCGTTGTCCAGGCCGGCATAGCCGCTGGCCATCGAGCGCTTGTTGACGATGATGGTCTTGGCCTTGAACGCTTCGAGAATCGGCATGCCGGCAATCGGCGACTTCGGATCGTTCTTCGCCGCCGGGTTGACCACGTCGTTCGCGCCGAGCACCAACACCACGTCGGCCTGGCCGAACTCGGAGTTGATGTCTTCCATCTCGAACACCTGATCGTAAGGCACTTCGGCCTCGGCGAGCAGAACGTTCATGTGCCCCGGCATACGGCCGGCAACCGGGTGGATCGCGTACTTCACGGTCACGCCACGGTGGGTCAGCTTCTCGGTCAGCTCTTTCAGCGCATGTTGTGCACGCGCTACTGCCAAGCCATAACCCGGCACGATGATCACGGTGTCGGCGTTGGTCAGCAGGAAAGTCGCGTCGTCAGCCGAACCGGATTTTACCGGACGGGCTTCTTTCGCACCGGCAGGGCCTGCATCGGCTGTGTTGCCGAAACCGCCGAGCAGTACATTAAAGAAGGAACGGTTCATCGCCTTGCACATGATGTACGAGAGGATCGCACCGCTCGAACCCACCAGCGAGCCGGCAATGATCAGCATCGAGTTGTTCAGCGAGAAGCCGATACCTGCCGCCGCCCAGCCCGAATAGCTGTTGAGCATCGACACCACGACCGGCATGTCGGCGCCGCCAATCGGGATGATGATCAGCACGCCCATCACGAACGCCAGCGCCAGCATCAGCGCGAACGCGGTGAGGTTGCCGGTAAACATGAAGGTCAGGCCGAGTGCCAGCGTAGCCAGACCCAGCACTGCATTCAGCTTGTGCTGACCGGTGAACTGTACGGGTGCGCCCTGGAACAGGCGAAACTTGTACTTGCCCGACAACTTGCCGAATGCAATCACCGAACCGGAGAAGGTGATCGCACCGATCGCCGCGCCGAGGAACAGCTCCAGACGATTGCCCGCCGGGATCGAGTCACCCAACTGTTTAACGATGCCCAGCGATTGCGGCTCAACCACCGCAGCGATGGCGATGAACACTGCCGCGAGGCCGATCATGCTGTGCATGAAGGCGACCAGTTCCGGCATCTTGGTCATTTCAACGCGTTTGGCCATGATCGAACCGGCCGTGCCGCCGACCAGCAGGCCAACGATCACGTAGCCGATACCGGCAGTCGCGAGCTCAGCGCCGAGCTTATAGATGAGGCCGACGGTGGTCAGAATGGCCAACGCCATGCCGAGCATGCCGAACAGGTTGCCGCGTCGCGAGGTGGTCGGGTGCGACAGGCCTTTGAGGGCCTGGATAAAGCAGATCGACGCGATCAGGTAGAGCGTCGTGACGAGATTCATGCTCATTACTTCGGCGCCTCTTCTTTTACTTTCGGGGCTTTCTTCTTGAACATCTCAAGCATGCGGCGGGTGACCAGGAAGCCACCGAACACGTTGACCGCCGCCAGTGCCACGGCGAGGGTGCCCATGGTTTTGCCCAGCGGCGTGACGGTCAATGCGGCGGCCAGCATGGCGCCGACGATCACGATCGCCGAGATGGCGTTGGTTACCGCCATCAACGGCGTGTGCAGCGCAGGTGTAACGTTCCAGACCACGTGGTAACCGACATAAATCGCCAGCACGAAGATGATCAGGTTGTAGATACCGGGGGAGATAAGCTCTTCCATCGTCTGAATCCCTGCTTAGGCGTTTTTGCGGATGACTTGGCCGTCGCGGCACATCAGGCACGCGGCGACGATGTCGTCTTCGAGGTTGACGTCGAACTGGCCTTCTTTGGTGAAGACCAGCTTGAGGAAGTCCAGCAGGTTGCGTGCGTACAGCGCCGAAGCGTCTGCAGCGACTTCACCGGCCAGATTGGTCGGGCCGCAAATGGTCACGCCATTCTCGACCACGACCTGATCAGCCACGGTCAGCGGGCAGTTGCCACCCTGAGCAGCGGCGAGGTCGATGACCACCGAACCCGGTTTCATCTGCGCCACGGTGTCCGCGCTCAACAGCGTCGGTGCCTTGCGGCCCGGAATCAGCGCGGTGGTAATGACGATGTCAGCCTGCTTGGCGCGCTCGTGCACGGCCTGGGCCTGACGCTGCATCCAGCTGGCTGGCATTGGTCGCGCGTAACCGCCGACACCGACGGCGCATTCGCGCTCTTCATCGGTCTCGTACGGCACGTCGACGAACTTCGCGCCGAGGGATTCGATCTGCTCTTTCACCGCCGGACGCACGTCAGACGCCTCGATCACCGCACCCAGACGTTTCGCCGTGGCGATCGCCTGCAACCCGGCCACACCGGCGCCAAGAATCAGCACGCGCGCCGCTTTCACGGTGCCCGCAGCGGTCATCAGCATTGGCATGAAGCGCGGATAGTGGTGAGCGGCCAGCAACACAGCCTTGTAGCCGGCAATGTTCGCTTGCGACGACAACACATCGAGACTCTGCGCGCGCGAGGTGCGCGGCGCCGCTTCGAGGGCGAACGCGGTAATGCCGCACTCGGCCATCTTCGCGATGGTTTCGTTGTTGAACGGGTTGAGCATGCCGACCAACACCGTACCGCGCTTGATCAGCGTCAGTTCGGCATCGCTTGGCGCGACCACTTTGAGAATCAGCTCGGCGCCAAACGCGTCATTGGCACTGCCAATGGTTGCGCCTGCCGCTTCATAGGCACTGTCGACCACACTGGCTTTAACGCCGGCGCCGGTTTGCACAGTGACCTTATGACCTTGGCTGATCAGCTTTTTAATGGTTTCCGGGGTTTAAGCAACACGAGTTTCACCGGTCTGGGTTTCGAGAGGAACACCAATGTGCACGTCAAATATCC
>NZ_JBIUVN010000030.1:58672-62869 GCF_044742965.1 Pseudomonas sp. NPDC087804
CGTGATCTTATTGAGTAAACCCATGCACTACGGATGGAGCTACTGGGGCGGCCGATCAGCACGATCCCGCCAAATCAGGGCGGGGCGCGGCATTTTGCAGGCGAACTTTATGCCCTTCAAGGGATTATGACGGGTGACGGAAAATTAACTACAAGTCATGCCGTGACCGAATGTCGCACATGCACGGTCGAATCCCTTACAGGCCGTGCCCTGCAAGGATTCTGGCGCAATATGGAAAAATTTCTCATCGGTGACGTGAATAGGCCGCAATGCGTCGTGAATGGAGGCTCAAAGCCACGTCCGCAGGCGCTTGTAGGACGTCTGTACGACTTTCGGATACAGTCTGTGCATATGCGACAAATAGTTATATCTGTAGGGCTTTGGTTTTTCTGACTACGAGGTCAGCAAATGCTGAAAGCCTTTAGCCTTCAAGGCTGTAGCTCTGTGCCTGATTTACCAGCCAGTCACGAAAAGCCTTCAGAGACGCCGATTCGACCTTTCGTTCGGGAATCATCAAGTAATAGGCCTTGATGCTGGAGAGTGCCTGCGGGTTGGCAATTACCAGGCGTTTCTCCGCCAATTCCCGCTGAATCAGGAACGGTGGAATCAGCGCAATCCCCATGTCGTGCATGGCCGCTTGGGCGAGCATGGAGAATAGCTCGTAGCGCGGACCTGTCATGTCGCGGGGGATATTCAGCTGTTGCGAGTTGAACCACTGTCGCCAGGCGTAAGGGCGGGTGGTCTGTTGCAGCAGCGGCAGATCGGCAATTTCATCGGCTGTCAGAAGCGTCTTGCTGCCGAGTAGGGCGGGGCTGCACACCGGCATCGGATTTTCACCCATCAGCCTGTGGGATTCGGTACCCGACCAATCGGCATCGCCGAAGTAGATCGCCGCATCGAACTCAGTGTCGGCAAACAGGAAGGGCCGCGTGCGGTTGGTCAGGTTGACCGTGACTTCCGGGTGCTTGAGCTGGAAATCCTTTAGGCGCGGCAGCAGCCATTGCGTACCGAAGGTCGGTACCACCGCCAACTCGATCACATTGGTGCCTTGCTGGCCCATCACCGAGAGGGTGTCGCGCTCAACCGCATCGAGTTGCGTTGCGACCCGACGACTGTAGGAAAGTCCTGCTTCGGTCAGTTTCACTCCTCGTCGCGAACGCCGGAACAGTTCGACGCTGAGGAATTCCTCAAGGCTGGCGATTTGTCGGCAAATCGCACCCTGGGTGAGAGAAAGTTCTTCGGCGGCGCGGGTAAAGCTTTCGTGACGTGCGGCGGCTTCGAAGCTGATCAGGGCGGTGGTGCTGGGGATCTTCCTGCGCATGTACGTCAACCTCACTAATGCGCCGCATAAAAGGCATTTCGCGACGTTTCGGAGTGAGAAATTAGCACAACAGAATGCGAAATCCTCGTTTGCCGCGACGGCGAACCGCGCCTAGGATCAATGCCACGTTAATTCACCCGATTTACGAGGACACACTCATGGGCGGTAAAGCTAGCTTCAACTGGATCGATCCCCTGCTGCTGGATCAACAGCTCACCGAAGAAGAGCGCATGATCCGCGACACCGCCGAGCAGTTCGCTCAGCAGAAGCTCGCGCCGCGTGTTCTCGAAGCTTTCCGTCATGAGAAGACTGATCCGGCGATCTTCCGCGAAATGGGCGAAGTCGGCCTGTTGGGCGCGACCATCCCTGAGCAGTACGGTGGCAGCGGCCTCAACTACGTCAGCTACGGCCTGATTGCTCGCGAAGTGGAGCGGGTCGACTCCGGCTATCGCTCGATGATGAGCGTCCAATCGTCGCTGGTAATGGTACCGATCAACGAATTCGGCACCGAAGCCCAGAAACAGAAATACCTGCCGAAACTGGCGTCCGGCGAATGGATCGGCTGCTTCGGCCTGACCGAGCCGAACCACGGTTCCGACCCGGGTGCGATGATCACCCGTGCACGCAAAGTCGAAGGCGGCTACAGCCTGACCGGCGCGAAGATGTGGATCACTAACAGCCCGATCGCCGATGTGTTCGTGGTCTGGGGTAAGGACGATGCTGGCGACATCCGTGGCTTCGTACTGGAGAAGGGCTGGAAGGGCCTGAGCGCTCCGGCGATTCACGGCAAGGTCGGCCTGCGTGCATCGATCACCGGTGAGATCGTCATGGACAACGTGTTCGTGCCGGAAGAGAACATTTTCCCGGACGTGCGCGGTCTGAAAGGCCCGTTCACCTGCCTTAACTCTGCGCGCTATGGCATTTCCTGGGGCGCACTGGGCGCTGCCGAGTTCTGCTGGCACACCGCTCGCCAGTACACGCTGGATCGTCAACAGTTCGGTCGCCCATTGGCCGCTACTCAATTGATCCAGAAGAAACTCGCCGACATGCAGACCGAGATCACGTTGGCGCTGCAAGGCTGCCTGCGTCTGGGTCGTATGAAAGATGAAGGTACTGCGGCGGTCGAAATCACTTCGATCATGAAGCGCAACTCCTGCGGCAAGTCGCTGGACATCGCCCGTATGGCGCGCGACATGTTGGGCGGCAACGGTATCTCCGACGAGTTCGGCGTGGCCCGTCACCTGGTCAACCTGGAAGTGGTGAATACCTATGAAGGCACTCACGACGTTCACGCGCTGATTCTCGGCCGTGCGCAAACCGGTCTGCAGGCGTTCTATTAATAGGAGAGCGACCATGGGCGCGCTGTCGCATCTGCGGGTACTGGATTTATCGCGAGTGTTGGCCGGGCCGTGGGCCGGGCAGATCCTCGCCGACCTTGGCGCCGAAGTGATCAAGGTTGAGCGCCCGGGTAATGGTGACGACACGCGCGCCTGGGGGCCGCCCTTCCTTAAAGACGCTTATGGCGAGAACACCTCGGAAGCGGCTTATTACCTGTCGGCCAACCGCAACAAGCAATCGGTGACTATCGACTTCACGCGTCCTGAGGGGCAGAAGCTGGTGCGCGAGCTGGCGGCGAAGTCGGACATCCTTATCGAGAATTTCAAGGTCGGTGGTCTGGCGGCGTATGGGCTGGACTATGAATCGCTGAAGGCGATCAATCCGAACCTGATCTATTGCTCGATCACCGGGTTCGGCCAGACCGGGCCGTATGCCAAGCGCGCTGGCTATGACTTCATGATTCAGGGGTTGGGCGGGCTGATGAGCCTGACTGGTCGTCCCGAGGGTGATGAAGGTGCCGGGCCGGTAAAGGTCGGTGTGGCGTTGACGGATATTCTTACCGGTCTGTATTCGACGGTGGCAATTCTTGCAGCGTTGGCACATCGCGATCACGACGGGGGTGGCCAACACATCGATATGGCGTTGCTGGATGTGCAGGTTGCGTGTCTGGCGAACCAGGCGATGAATTATCTGACCACGGGCAATGCGCCTACGCGTCTGGGCAATGCGCATCCGAACATCGTGCCTTATCAGGACTTTCCTACGGCCGACGGCGATTTCATTCTTACCGTGGGTAACGACGGGCAGTTCCGCAAGTTTGCCGAAGTGGCGGGGCAGCCACAGTGGGCTGACGATCCGCGCTTCGCTACTAATAAGCTGCGGGTGGCGAACCGGGCGGTGTTGATTCCGTTGATTCGCCAGGCGACTGTGTTCAAGACGACTGGCGAATGGGTTGCCGAGCTGGAGCAGGCGGGCGTACCTTGTGGGCCGATCAATGATCTGTCGCAGGTGTTCGAGGATCCGCAGGTGAAGGCGCGTGGTCTGGCGATAGAGTTGCCGCACGCACTGGCGGGAATGGTGCCGCAAGTGGCCAGCCCTATCCGCATGTCGCAGACACCGGTTGAGTATCGGCGTGCTCCTCCTTTATTGGGTGAGCATACGCTGGAGGTTCTTCAAGGTGTTCTGGGCTTGGGCGCGGGTGCGGTGGCTGAGCTGAAGGCGGCTGGGGTGCTCTAAAGATCCCTTCTATATAGAAGGGATCACGTTTGCTTCCTTTATATAGTTGCATTTGGTCGTTATTTAACCAATCTGCAAGTGATTGAAAGAAAAGCGAAATTAACGGTTGACGGCAAATTCCAGACGTCTATAATTCGCCCCACTTCCGGCGCAGTCGAAACGGAAAACTCCTTGAGATTCAATGAGTTAAGTAGGTTTCGGCAGCAGGGTTGCTTCAGTTCATCGAAGCCAAAAGGAAGTTGAAAAAGAGGTGTTGACAGCAGCGTGTAACGCTGTAGAATTCGCCTCCCGCTGACGAGAGA
>NZ_JBIUVN010000031.1:0-59920 GCF_044742965.1 Pseudomonas sp. NPDC087804
GTCACCGGTGTTGATCAGGGCGTTGGTGGTGGACGCGTAGATACGACCTGCACAGCCGGTAGCCAATACGGTGGCTTTGGCGCGGATGTAGGTGGTTTCGCCGGTTTCGATGCAGATCGCGATCACACCGACGAAGTCGCCTTCCTGGTTTTTCACCAGATCGACAGCGTAGTACTCGTTCAGGAACGTGGTACCGGCTTTCAGGTTGCCCTGATAAAGGGTGTGCAGCAGCGCGTGACCGGTACGGTCGGAAGCGGCGCACGTACGGGCAGCCTGCCCGCCCTTGCCGTAATCCTTGGACTGGCCGCCGAACGGACGCTGGTAGATGCGGCCCTGTTCGGTACGCGAGAACGGCATGCCCATGTGGTCCAGCTCATAAACAGCAGCCGGGCCTTCCTGACACATGTATTCGATAGCGTCCTGGTCACCGATGTAGTCGGAACCCTTGACGGTATCGTACATGTGCCAGCGCCAGTCATCGTTCGGGTCAGCGGACGCGATTGCGCAAGTGATGCCGCCTTGAGCGGAAACAGTGTGCGAACGGGTCGGGAAAACCTTGGTGATCACGGCAGTCTTGTGACCGCCCTGTGCCAGTTGCAGCGCAGCGCGCATGCCGGCACCGCCACCACCAATAATGATGGCGTCGAAAGAAATCGTTGGAATGTTAGCCATGACTCAGATACCCCAGAGAATCTGCACACCCCAGACGAAGTAAGCGAACATCGCAACGCCGCATACTGCCTGGAAAAGGAAACGTATAGCCGTCGCGGACTTGCCGAACGCCATTGGCGTCAAGTAGTCAGTCGCGATGGTCCACATGCCGACCCAGGCGTGAGCGCCAAGGGCAACAAGGGCCAGGAGGCTGAAAATACGCATCCCGTTGTGGGCGAACAGTTCATGCCACTGGGCATACTCGAGGCCAGGGTGGGCCACGACGTATCCGATCAGGAAGATGAAGTAAGCCGCGAGAACGACCGCAGACACACGTTGCGCCATCCAGTCATAGAGGCCCGAACGCGAGAGGTTCGTGACGTTAGTTACCATATCCAAACTCCTGCCAGAACGATTACCACCACGGAAACGGCGATAACGATTTTCGAGCCCAGCTTGCCGCCTTCCAGCGTCTCACCGATGCCCATGTCCATGATCAAGTGGCGCACACCGGCTACCAAGTGATACAGCAGAGCGGACAGGATGCCCCAAATCACTAGCTTGGCTAGCGGACTGGTCAGACACGCTTTCACCTGACCGAAGCCTTCCTCGGAGCTCAGCGACTTGTCCAATGCGTAAAGCATGATGGCAAGGCACACGAAGAGGATGACACCGGAGATTCGGTGAAGAATGGACGTGTAAGCAGTGACTGGGAGTTTGATGGTCCTTAGGTCTAGGTTTACAGGTCGTTGGCTTTTCACGGCTTTTTTTTCACACTGAAGAGCCCCTAACAATCAGGGCAAAGTTGTTGGGGAGTGCACTGGTCAGGTAACCACCACCCAGGGATGCGACCCCCAATGAAAGCAAGCCCAAAAGCCCTTGGCGGTCGGTGGCCGAGTATAGACAGTTAGGCTACTAATGACAACGCAATCACCTACCCCCAATAGCTGATTGCACAAGTTGCATAAAAGGCGTAAATGGCAGGCAATTTCGAGGAAAAAGTGCGCTTAAAGCCTTCTGGAGCAAGACTTTAGGCAAATTGACATTCGAATTTATCTCACTATAGTGGTGCGGGCCCTGCGTGGGGGGTCTGTCTGATGGTTCAAGCATAAATAGGAGGCCACATGGCTGACAAAAAAGCGCAGTTGATCATCGAGGGCGCAGCCCCCGTCGAGCTGCCCATTTTAACCGGCACCGTTGGTCCCGATGTAATCGATGTTCGGGGCCTGACGGCCACGGGCCGCTTCACTTTCGACCCGGGTTTCATGTCGACCGCTTCGTGCGAATCGAAGATCACCTATATCGACGGCGACAACGGCATTCTGTTGCACCGCGGCTACCCGATCGAACAGCTGGCTGAAAAGTCGGACTACCTGGAAACCTGCTACCTGCTGCTCAACGGCGAATTGCCGACCGCAGAACAGAAGGCCCAGTTCGTCAGCACCGTGAAAAACCACACCATGGTTCACGAGCAGCTGAAAACCTTCTTCAACGGCTTCCGTCGCGACGCCCACCCAATGGCCGTCATGTGCGGTGTAGTCGGCGCCCTCTCGGCCTTCTACCACGACTCCCTCGACATCAATAACCCGCAGCATCGCGAAATCTCCGCGATCCGTCTGGTTGCCAAGATGCCGACCCTCGCAGCGATGGTTTACAAGTACTCCATGGGTCAACCCATGATGTACCCGCGCAACGACCTGACGTACGCGGAAAACTTCCTGCACATGATGTTCAACACCCCGTGCGAGATCAAACCGATCAGCCCGGTGCTCGCCAAGGCCATGGACCGGATTTTCATCCTCCATGCCGACCACGAGCAGAACGCATCGACTTCCACCGTACGTCTGGCAGGTTCTTCGGGTGCCAACCCGTTCGCCTGTATCGCCGCCGGTATCGCCGCACTGTGGGGCCCTGCTCACGGTGGTGCGAACGAAGCCGTTCTGACCATGCTGGATGAGATTGGCGATGTGTCGAACATCGACAAGTTCATCGCCAAGGCCAAGGACAAGAACGATCCGTTCAAGCTGATGGGCTTCGGTCACCGCGTTTACAAGAACCGCGACCCTCGCGCGACTGTCATGAAGCAGACCTGTGACGAAGTGTTGAAGGAACTGGGCATTAATAATGATCCGCAACTCGAGCTGGCCATGCGCCTGGAAGAGATTGCGTTGACTGACCCGTACTTCATCGAGCGCTCGCTGTACCCGAACGTCGATTTCTACTCGGGGATTATCCTCAAGGCGATCGGCATTCCGACCAGCATGTTTACGGTGATTTTCGCGCTGGCACGTACTGTTGGCTGGATTTCGCACTGGAAAGAGATGCTTTCGAGCCCGTACAAGATTGGCCGTCCGCGCCAGTTGTACACTGGCTACGAGTCGCGTGATATTTCCAAGCTGGAAGATCGCAAATAAGACCTGTCTTGCGATAACGTCTTAAGTTGTACCGGGAACGGCCTCTATTTATATAGGGGCCGTTTTTGTTTGTTTGGTCTCAGCGGCCTGTGGGCCGACTGGATTTGAGGGTTGGGTGTATATCCGTTTTTGCGGGTGCTGCCGCTGGCGGTTTCGCTCTTACAGCGAGTCCCTTTTTCAAACGCCAAAAAGGAACCAAAAGGCTTTGCCCCTGGCGTACGGCACTTCGCTGAGGCTCAGTGTTCCCTCGCTACGGTGTCCATCCGGGGGCATCGCCTACGGTTTGCTTCGCTGCACCTCCTCTCGATGTGTTCGACTTCGTCGAACGGCGCTGCGCGCCTACCCCCTGATGAACACCTCCGCTCGGCCTGCCGATGGGGCAAAAGATCAAAAGCCAAAGCCAGATCAAAATCAACTGCCCCTCACCCTAACCCTCTCCCAGAGGGAGAGGGGACTGACCGAGGTGTTTGGGAGAAAGACGCCGACTTGAAATACCGCGTCGAACTCAGACTTTGAAAGGCTCACAAATCGGCTCCCTCTCCCTCGGGAGAGGGCTGGGGTGAGGGGCAAGAGCACCACAAAAACTAAAACCGTGCGCGCTGTGCTCTTCACCACTCAATAGGCCGAGTGTCAGCTCGCCTGCTCTTGATCTTGACCCACGAGCGACGTCGGAAGGCTGAGTGGAGGGATTGATCCGGGGGTGGGAGCGCAGCGACCGTTTGGCGCAGCCAAACACAGCGAGAGGAGGTGCAGCGAAGCAAACCGTAGGCGCTGCGCCCGGATCGATCCCGCAGCGAAGGAACCCCGAGCCCCAGCGAGCGGGCCGCACGCAGGAGCAAGCGTTTTTTGCTTACTTTTTTTGGCGTTTGAAAAAAAGTGAGTCGCCGTCAGGGCGAAACCCAAAGCCGCCGTTACCGCAGCAACGGATATTCACCCAATCAAAAAAAACACACCAAAGTCCGATAACCGCCCACAAAAAATGCCCCGATCTCTCAACCGGGGCATTCAGCACAACATTACCAAACCATCAAACCATCAGTGAGAAACCGCCCCACTCGCCCCCAACCCAGTCTGCGAACGCACAAACTGCGGGAAGAACAGCGCACGTTCTTTGTCCGCCGCCGCCGACTTATCCGTAATCGAGAAGAACCAAATACCCACAAAGGCAATGATCATCGAAAACAGCGCCGGATACTCGTAAGGGAAGATCGCCTTCTCATGATGCAGAATCTGCACCCAGATGGTTGGGCCAAGGATCATCAGGCCAACAGCACTGATCAACCCCAACCAGCCGCCAATCATCGCGCCACGAGTGGTCAGCTTCTTCCAGTACATCGAAAGCAACAGCACCGGGAAGTTACAGCTCGCCGCGATCGAGAACGCCAGGCCCACCATGAACGCAATGTTCTGACTTTCGAACAAAATACCCAGGCCAATCGCCAACACCGCCAAAGCAATGGTGGTGATCTTCGACACACGAATCTCGTCCTTCTCGTTCGCCTTGCCCTTCTTGATCACGCTAGCGTACAGGTCGTGAGACACCGCCGAAGCACCGGCCAGGGTCAGACCCGCCACAACCGCCAGAATGGTCGCAAACGCTACCGCCGAGATAAAGCCGAGGAAGATGCTGCCGCCGACCGCGTTGGCCAAGTGCACCGCCGCCATGTTGTTGCCGCCCAACAGCGCGCCAGCAGCATCTTTGAAGGCCGGGTTGGTGCTGACCAGCAGGATCGCGCCGAAGCCGATGATGAAGGTCAGGATGTAGAAGTAGCCGATAAAGCCAGTCGCGTACAACACGCTCTTACGTGCTTCTTTTGCGTCACTCACGGTGAAGAAGCGCATCAGAATGTGTGGCAGGCCAGCGGTACCGAACATCAGCGCCAGACCCAGGGAGAAGGCCGAAATCGGATCCTTGACCAGACCGCCCGGGCTCATGATCGCTTCGCCTTTGGCGTGAACCTTGATCGCCTCGGAGAACAGCGTGTTGAAGTCGAAGCCGACATGCTTCATGACCATCAGCGCCATGAACGAGGCACCGGACAGCAGCAGCACAGCCTTGATGATCTGCACCCAAGTGGTCGCCAGCATGCCGCCAAACAGCACGTACATGCACATCAGCACGCCGACCAGAATCACTGCAACGTGGTAATCGAGGCCGAACAACAGCTGGATCAGCTTACCGGCACCGACCATTTGCGCGATCAGGTAGAACGCCACCACCACCAGCGAACCGCAGGCAGACAGGGTGCGAATCTGGGTTTGCCCGAGGCGGTAGGACGCCACGTCGGCAAAGGTGTATTTACCCAGGTTACGCAGACGCTCAGCGATCAGGAACAGAATGATCGGCCAGCCCACCAGGAAGCCGATCGAGTAGATCAGGCCGTCGTAGCCGGAGGTGAACACCAGCGCGGAAATCCCCAGGAAGGACGCCGCCGACATGTAGTCACCGGCAATCGCCAGACCGTTCTGGAAACCGGTGATCTTGCCACCCGCCGCATAGTAGTCGGCGGCCGAGTTGTTTTTCTTCGAGGCCCAGTAGGTGATGTACAGCGTGGCACCGACGAACGCCACGAACATCAGGATCGCAGGAATATTCAACGGCTGTTTGGCCACTTCACCCGTCAGCGCATCCGCCGCCCAGGCACCCGGTGCAAATGCTGCAACACTTAATAAAGCCAGTAGACGCCGGATCATTGCTGAGCCTCCTTGAGAATCGCATTGTTCAGGTCGTCAAACTCGCCATTGGCGCGGCGCACGTAGATACCGGTCAGGATGAAGGCAGACAGAATCAGGCCGACACCGATCGGGATACCCCAGGTAATGGATGATTCAGGACTGATCTTCGCGCCCAGAATATGCGGCCCGTAAGCAATCAGAAGGATGAATGCGGAGTAAAGCCCTAGCATGATTGCCGAGAGAATCCAGGCGAATCGTTCCCTTTTCTGTACCAGCTCCTTGAATCGGGGACTGTTTTGAATCGAGAGGTAAATGCTGTCGTTCATTGTTTTTATCCTCGCAGCACAAATTATTGTTGGAACATAGCTAATGTATGCGGCTGCGGGAGCGGGAACAGACGACCTTAGTAGTAGAACGCCATGACACTTTTGCCAATTTCCGGTACAGCACAAAACAACTGTAGGAGTGAGCCTGCTCGCGATGGCGTTATATCAGTCGATATTTTCATCAACTGACAGGACGCTATCGCGAGCAGGCTCACTCCTACAGGGGTACAGGGGTGTTGCGGTTATTTAGTCCAGTCAGCCACGCGATCCGGGTGTTTGGCCACCCAATCTTTCGCTGCGGCTTCAGGCTTGGCGCCGTCTTGAATCGCCAGCATCACTTCGCCGATTTCGTCTTTCGAAGCCCACTGGAAGTTCTTCAGGAACTTGGCCACTTCCGGTGCCTTGGCTTCCAGCCCTTTGCTGCCGATGCTGTTCACGGTTTCAGCCGCGCCGTACACACCTTTCGGGTCGTCGAGGAAGCGCAGTTTCCACTTGGCGAACATCCAGTGCGGCACCCAACCGGTGACGGCGATGGATTCGTTTTTCTTCTCGGCACGGGTCAGCTCGGCAATCATGCCGGCGCCGGAACTGGCTTTAAGGCTGTATTTGTCGAGGCCGTAATCCTTGATCGCTTGATCGGTCTTGAGCATCACGCCTGAACCGGCGTCGATGCCGACGATGCGGTTTTTGAAGGTGTCGTCGGTTTTCAGGTCTTCGATCGATTTGGCTTTGACGTACTCCGGCACGATCAGGCCGATTTTTGCATCCTTGAAGTTCGGGCCGTAATCGACGACCAGATCCTTGTTTTTCGTCCAGTATTCGCCGTGCGTTACTGGCAGCCAGGCCGAGAGCATGGCGTCGAGTTTGCCGGTGGCAACGCCCTGCCACATGATCCCGGTGGCGACGGCTTGCAGTTTCACGTCGTAGCCGAGTTTCTGTTTGATCACTTCGGCGGCTACGTGGGTGGTCGCCACGCTGTCGGACCAGCCGTCAACGTAACCGATGTTCAGGGTCTGCTTTTCTGCACTGGCGAAAGTGGAGCTCATCGCAAGCACCAGAGCAGCACTTGCGCCTAAAAGTCGTCGCATCTTCATCGTTACTTCCCCGAAATGCTGCGCCCGACGGATGACGGGCGGCGTCAACGTATTGTTATGGTGCACAGCGCCCCCATCACGCCCGACCGCAAACTCGCTGGAACATCAGTGGAGTGCTGATGCTTTGATCATCAACCTCACGCCCCTCGCGACCTGCTCTGTCAGCGACCTCAAGACAATAAGAAACGACATCAGAAGGCCATTAACTGCCTTCGAATAATTGGCGCCAGACAATCCGCCCGAACTTTGCATGTCAAAATCGTGCGGGCCACCAACCCCTCTATAAATGCAGGTAACATGCGTCGCTTTGCAGCCACTCGGCCCGACCATGTCCGCGACGTCCCGCTTCCCCTTCCCTGCTTATTTATTCGCCTGCCTGCTTGGGCTGTTTGCGCTCGGCGGCTTCTGGTATGGCCTCGGCCAACCGGTGATTCTGCCGGACGCCGCGACGCCGACGCACAAGCTGCAATGCGCGTCCTATACGCCGTTCGATAAGGATCAGTCGCCGTTCGACGTGCCGTTCAAACTGCGCCCGGAGCGCATGGACGCTGACCTCGCGCTGCTGGCGACACGTTTTGAATGCATTCGCACCTACTCGATGACGGGCCTCGAAGCGTTGCCGGATCTGGCGCGCAAACACGGTCTGAAATTGATGATCGGCGCGTGGGTCAACAGCAACCCGGTCGACACTGAAAAGGAAGTCGACCTGCTGATCAAATCGGCCAACGCCAACCCGGACGTGGTCAGCGCGGTGATCGTCGGCAACGAAGCGCTGCTGCGCAAAGAAGTCACCGGCGCGCAACTGGCCCGACTGATCAACAAGGTCAAAAGCCAGGTCAAGCAACCGGTCACGTACGCCGATGTCTGGGAGTTCTGGCTCAAGCACCCGGAAGTCGCGCCGGCGGTGGATTTCCTGACCATTCATTTGCTGCCGTACTGGGAAGATGATCCGTCGAACATCGATGCCGCCCTGCAACACGTGGCGGATGTGCGCCGCGTGTTCGGCAACAAGTTCGCGCCGAAGGACGTGATGATTGGCGAAACCGGTTGGCCGAGCGAAGGCCGTCAGCGCGAGACCGCCCTGCCGAGCCGGGTCAACGAGGCCAAATTCATTCGTGGTTTTGTCGCGATGGCCGAAAAAGAAGGCTGGCATTACAACCTGATCGAAGCGTTTGACCAGCCGTGGAAACGTGGCAGTGAAGGCGCTGTCGGCGGGTATTGGGGTCTGTTTGATGCGGATCGTCAGGACAAAGGCGTGCTCGCCGGGCCGGTGACCAATGTGCCGTACTGGAAAGAATGGCTGGCGGTCGGTGGTTTGATTTTCCTCGGCACTTTGCTGCTGGGCGGACGCGTTCGCAGTACGCGCGCTGCACTGGTGTTGCCACTGCTGGGCGCCCTCGCCGCGTGTTCGATTGGCGCATGGGGCGATCTGGCGCGCGTGACCACGCGGTTTACCAGTGAATGGCTGTGGGTTGGTTTGCTGACGGCGCTGAATTTGTTGGTGCTGACGCATGCGGCGCTGACGCTGAGTGTGCGGACGGGATGGCGTGAACGGGCATTCAATCTGCTGGAGCGTCGCGCGGGCTGGCTGGTCGCGGCGGCAGGGTTTGCCGCAGCGGTGATGATGCTGGAGATGGTCTTCGACGCGCGTTATCGCAGCTTTGCGAGCATGGCGTTTGTGTTGCCGGCGCTGGTTTACCTGTGCCGCCCGGTGAGCGTGCCACGTCGGGAGATTGCCTTGCTGGCGTTTATCATCGGCGCGGGGATTGCGCCGCAGTTGTATGTGGAAGGTTTGCAGAATCAGCAGGCTTGGGGCTGGGCGTTGGTGAGCGGGTTGATGGTAGCGGCTCTTTGGCGCTGCCTGCGGGTTCGCAGAGGCTGAAGATCAAAAGATCGCAGCCTTCGGCAGCTCCTACAAGGTGTACGTCATCCCAATGTAGGAGCTGCCGCAGGCTGCGATCTTTTACGCTCTGACCAACCGTAACCCGGCAATCACCAGCGCAAACACCGCCAACGTGGTGTTGTACAACGCCAGCGCCGGCAATCCGGCCACCAGCGCCAACACCGCCAGCCACCACCCTGCCCGCCCGGGCACGACAAAACCGATCAGCGCCGCACCCAGTGCCGTCCAGCCCAGCACCTTGAAATGAATCATCAAACCAAGGTTCGAGCGCACCTGGCATTCCCAACGGCTGGCCTCATCCACACAGATGCCCACCCATTTGCCGTCTTCCATAAAGCCATAACGCGCGCCATAGCTGGCGGCCAGCCATAGCGGCAACAAAACAAGCAGCAAAATCCAGGGCAAGCGGCGGGACATGAAGCACTCCAATCTTCGGAAATCGGCGGCCAGCTTAATCTGCCTTCAATACTTCGCAAGCGATAACAACTGTTAACTGTTCATCAAGGGCGTGCAAAGTGTATCGTCCAGCTACTATTACTCCGAATTCTGCCTGTTTGGTGCCGCTGCATGGCACTTTGGCGCAAACCCGGTGGTCATAGCCTGCGAACTTCATTCGGCACCTTCCTCTAAGGGATCTAGTCATGCTCCGTTCCTTGCGCTTCGCCGCGCTGTTCAGCGGCCTTATTTTGAGTGCGTCCGCACTGGCGGTGGATATCGACCCCGCCAGCTATGGCTACCCCCTCACCAACCCGTTTGAGGCGACTATCGCCACCACCCCGCCGGATTTGCGTCCGGAGCTGCCGCTGGATGACGACATCGATCAGTCCGATCGCAGCCTCACATTGCGCCCGGAGCGTGAATTCATTCTGCCGGACAACTTCTGGGCGGTGAAAAAGCTCACCTACCGCATCGCCACCCAGGACAAACCGGCCCCGCTGATCTTCCTGATCGCCGGCACCGGCGCGCGCTATGACAGCACGCTCAACGAATACCTGAAAAAGCTCTACTACAAGGCCGGCTACCACGTTGTGCAGTTGTCGTCGCCGACCAGTTTCGACTTCATCAGCGCCGCCTCACGTTTTGCCACCCCCGGCATTACCAAGGACGATGCCGAAGACATGTACCGGGTCATGCAGGCCGTGCGGGCGCAGAACCCGAAACTGCCGGTGACCGAGTATTACCTGACCGGTTACAGCCTCGGCGCATTGGACGCAGCCTTCGTCGCGCACCTGGACGAAACCCGCCGCAGCTTCAACTTCAAGAAAGTCCTGCTGCTCAACCCGCCGGTCAACCTTTACACCTCGATCAGCAACCTCGACAAGCTGGTACAGACCGAAGTGAAAGGCATCAACAACAGCACCACGTTCTATGAACTGGTGCTGAACAAGTTGACCCGCTACTTCCAGCAGAAAGGCTACATCGATCTCAACGATGCGCTGCTCTATGATTTCCAGCAGTCCAAGCAGCATTTGACCAACGAGCAGATGGCGATGTTGATCGGCACCTCGTTCCGCTTCTCGGCCGCCGACATCGCGTTCACCTCGGACTTGATCAATCGTCGTGGTCTGATCACCCCGCCGAAAACCGAGATCACCGAAGGCACCAGCCTCACGCCGTACCTCAAGCGTGCGCTGCAGTGCGACTTCGAATGCTACCTGACCGATCAAGTGATTCCGATGTGGCGCGCGCGTACTGACGGCGGCAGCCTGCTGCAACTGGTCGATCAGGCCAGCCTGTATGCGCTCAAGGATTACCTGCATGACAGCCCGAAAATCGCCGTGATGCACAACGCCGACGACGTGATCCTCGGCCCGGGCGACCTCGGTTTCCTGCGCAAGACCTTCGGCGACCGCCTGACCGTTTATCCATTGGGCGGCCATTGCGGCAACATTAACTACCGCGTCAACAGCGACGCCATGCTGGAGTTCTTCCGTGGCTAAATATCTCCTGCTGGCGACAGCGTTACTCTGTGCAGGCGTGGCTCAGGCCGACAACAGCAAAGCCAATGCACCGGTGGTGGTCGACAGTGACGGCTTCAAGGAGCCGCTGTCGAAACTGAAATTCAATCCGGGTCTGGATCAGCGCGAATTCGAGCGTTCGACGCTCAACGCGCTGAACGTCTACGACCCGCTGGAATCGTGGAACCGCCGCGTTTACCACTTCAACTACCGCTTCGACGAATGGGTGTTCCTGCCGGTGGTCGACGGTTATCGCTACGTGACGCCGAGCTTCGTGCGCACCGGCGTGAGCAACTTCTTCAACAACCTCGGTGACGTGCCGAACCTGATCAACAGCTTGCTGCAGTTCAAGGGCCAGCGTTCGATGGAAACCACCGCGCGCCTGCTGTTCAACACCACGATCGGCATCGGCGGTCTGTGGGATCCGGCGACCGCCATGGGCCTGCCGCGCCAGAGCGAAGACTTCGGTCAGACCCTCGGTTTCTACGGCGTACCGGGCGGTGCCTACTTCGTGCTGCCAATCCTCGGCCCATCGAACATCCGCGACACCGCCGGCCTCGCCGTGGACTACACCGCCGAATCGGCGATCAACTTCCTCAACGTTTCGGAAGTCAGCTCCGACCACCCGGAAGTCTGGGCCCTGCGCGCCGTCGACAAGCGCTACCAGACCAGCTTCCGTTACGGCCAGATGAACTCGCCGTTCGAGTACGAGAAAGTGCGTTACGTGTACACCGAAGCACGCAAGCTGCAGATCGCCGAATAGTTTTCGGCGGGTACAAAAAAGGGCCATTCGATGCGAGTCGAATGGCCCTTTTTTTAGATCAAAGGATCGCAGCCTGCGGCAGCTCCTACATGGGCATCGCGTACACCCTGTAGGAGCTGCCGAAGGTTGCGATCTTTCAGCCTTTAACAGATTTCCAGATTTTGCCGACGACGGAAACCACCGCCAGCACCACTGCCCCGGCAATAATCCCCGCCACGCCATTCAGCAACATCGGCACCGCAAACCCGGCCCCACCGGCCGCCGCGCCCACACCTTCAATCCAGTGATGCACCACCGGCACGCCGTGAGTAAGGATGCCGCCGCCAACCAAAAACATCGCCGCCGTACCGACCACCGACAAGGTTTTCATCATGTACGGCGCCGCGCTCAGAATGCCGCTGCCGATTTTCTTGGCTGCCTGCCCAGGCTTCTGCGTCAGCCACAAACCGAGGTCGTCGAGTTTGACGATGCCCGCCACCAACCCGTAAACGCCAACAGTCATGACGATAGCGATGCCCGACATCACGACCACTTGCTGAGTCAGCGACGCATCCGCCACGGTGCCGAGGGTGATCGCGATGATTTCTGCCGAGAGGATGAAATCCGTGCGGATCGCACCCTTGATCTTGTCCTTCTCGTAGGCAACCAGATCGGTCGCAGGATCAGCCACTGCTTCCTTCAGTTGCGCATGCTCGGTGTCGTCTTCAGCCTTGCTGTGCAGAAATTTATGCGCAAGTTTTTCGAAACCCTCGAAGCACAGGTAAGCACCGCCGACCATCAACAGCGGCGTCACCAGCCACGGCACGAACGCACTGATCGCCAGCGCCGACGGCACCAGGATCAGTTTGTTGACGAACGAACCCTTCGCTACCGCCCAGACCACCGGAATTTCCCGCTCGGCACGCACACCGGAGACTTGCTGGGCATTCAGCGCCAGATCATCGCCGAGCACGCCCGCGGTCTTCTTGGCGGCCATTTTGGTCATCAAGGCAACGTCGTCCAGAACGGTGGCGATGTCATCGATCAGCACCAGCAAACTGCTTCCTGCCATGAATCCTGTTTCCTTTTATGTATGAATGTTGCGAAGCATAACGCGACCATAGACCACGCGGTGCATTCTTGAGCGCTGCGCGAGGCCGGTGCTACCATGCGCAACCGCCAGAACAGGCAAGGAACCACCGGGTTTATGAGCACAATCCGCGAGCGCAACAAAGAACTGATCCTGCGTGCCGCCAGTGAGGAGTTTGCCGACAAGGGCTTCGCTGCGACCAAAACCAGCGACATCGCCGCCAAGGCGGGATTGCCCAAGCCCAACGTCTACTACTACTTCAAGTCCAAGGAAAACCTTTACCGCGAGGTACTGGAAAGCATCATCGTGCCGATTTTGCAGGCCTCGACCCCGTTCAATCCGGACGGCGTTCCGAGCGAAGTGCTGAGCGGCTACATCCGCTCGAAGATCCGCATCTCCCGCGATCTGCCGTTCGCCTCGAAAGTGTTCGCCAGCGAAATCATGCACGGCGCCCCACACCTGAGCGCCGACCTGGTCGAACAGCTCAACGGCCAGGCCAAGCACAACATCGACTGCATCCAGAGCTGGATCGACCGCGGCCAGATCGCCCCGATCGACCCTAATCACCTGATGTTTAGCATCTGGGCCGCGACCCAGACTTACGCCGACTTCGACTGGCAGATTTCTGCGGTGACGGGGAAGGAGAAGCTGGATGAGGCGGATTACGAAGCGGCGGCGCAGACGATAATCCGGTTGGTGTTGAAGGGGTGTGAACCGGACTGATGCTATCGCGAGCAGGCTCGCTCCCACAGGTCCAAATGTAGGAGTGAGCCTGCTCGCGATCGAGGCACCACGGTTCCGGCTCAAACCCAAATCGCATCCCACAGTGGATAGTCACCAAGCTTTTCCACCAAGCCAGCCCGCAATGGGTTGGCCACCACATACCGCGCCATTTTCACTAAATCCTCCTCCTGCCTTAATGCCCGGTCATGAAACCCTCTCTGCCAGAGAGGACTGCAATCACCAGTGACCTGCCTCACCGCTTTAGTGCTCAGCGACTTGGTCTTTTGCATCAGCTCACTCAAAGATCCCTGCTGTAACTCAACCAACCAATGAAAATGATCTGGCATGACCACCCAAGCCAGAGAATTCGCCAGCCCGGAATTCTGCGCATTTCGAAATTGATCGACGACCAATCTGCCCAAGGGGAAGTCCTTGAAGATTGGTTTTCGCTGGTGCGTATTGGTGGTTAACAGGTAAATGCGACTGGCTTCGGCATAGCGTCCGACTCGCAATCGATGTGCCGCGGGTAGATCCGGCATTCCTTTGCCTCCCATGTTTAAGTCATGAGAAGGCTAGTTGTGGGGATTCAATTGGGGCGGGCAATCAGTTGGCAGGATGTGTCTGGGAGGTAGCTATCGCGAGCAGGCTCACTCCTACAGGGGATCTGGGGTGTTCAAACATTTTGTGTCTGAACACAAACCTATGTAGGAGTGAGCCTGCTCGCGATAGCGGCTATTCAATCAACGCAGATTCAAGCAGCCACCCCCGCATCCGCCCGCAACTCCAGCGCCTCCACTGCTTTAATCGCCACTTGCTCATCGATATCCGACAGATCGCCGCTGATGCCGATCGCTCCCAGCACATTCCCCGCCTGATCACGAATCAACACACCGCCCGGTGCCGGCACGACGCTGCCCTGGCCCATGCTGTTGAGCGCGGCAATAAAGGCCGGGCGTTGTTGCGCGTCGAGTGCGAGCAGGCGCGAGCCTTTACCCAGGGCAATCGCGCCCCAGGCTTTGCCGATGGCGATTTGTGGGCGGAGCAGGCTGGCGCCGTCTTCGCGTTGCAGGGTCACCAGGTGGCCGCCGGTGTCGAGTACTGCGATGGTCAGGGGTGCGGCGTTGATGCCGCGCCCTGCGTTGATGGCCTCGTTGACCAGTTTGACTGCGACTTTCAAGGTTAAAGCGCTCATGGTGCCGTCCTCATTTTGTTATAGGGAAAGTCGTGGGCCTGCGGTTTTGTGCCGCAGTCCGATGCAACAAATAGAACACAATGAATTATTTTTTTGTATACAATAATTCTCGAAAAGCGCCACATGCGACGAAAAGCCACAGTCATAAAGGCTTCCGACGAATGAAACAGGCGCTTGAGAAAATGGATTGACCTGCGCCGTCCGCCGTGAATACACTCTGCGCAAAGCCACTTGTATACAATTACAAAACGTAAAGAGGCACAAAACCATGAGCAAAATGAGAGCAATCGAAGCCGCCGTTCTGGTGATGCGCCGTGAAGGGGTTGATACCGCTTTTGGCATCCCGGGCGCTGCCATCAACCCGCTGTACTCCGCCTTGCAGAAAGTCGGTGGCATCGATCACGTCCTTGCTCGCCACGTCGAAGGCGCCTCGCACATGGCCGAGGGCTACACCCGCACTAAAGCCGGCAACATCGGCGTGTGCATCGGTACTTCCGGCCCTGCCGGTACCGACATGGTCACCGGGCTCTACAGCGCCTCGGCCGACTCGATTCCAATCCTCTGCATTACCGGCCAGGCACCCCGCGCCCGTATGCACAAGGAAGACTTCCAGGCTGTCGACATCACCAGCATCGTCAAGCCAGTCACCAAGTGGGCGACCACTGTTCTGGAACCAGGCCAGGTGCCTTACGCGTTCCAGAAAGCGTTTTTTGAAATGCGCTCCGGCCGTCCAGGCCCAGTGCTGATCGACCTGCCGTTCGACGTGCAGATGGCCGAAATCGAATTCGACATCGACGCTTACCAGCCGCTGCCATTGGCCAAACCGACCGCTACCCGCATTCAGGTCGAGAAGGCTTTGGCGCTGCTTGATCAGGCTGAGCGTCCACTGTTGGTAGCAGGCGGCGGCATCATCAACGCCGACGCCAGCGATCTGCTGGTTGAATTCGCTGAGCTGACCGGCATCCCGGTAATCCCGACCCTGATGGGCTGGGGCACCATCCCGGACGATCACCCGCTGATGGTCGGCATGGTCGGTCTGCAGACGTCGCACCGCTACGGCAACGCGACCATGCTGAAATCCGACGTGGTGTTGGGCATTGGTAACCGTTGGGCTAACCGCCACACCGGTTCGGTTGACGTTTACACCGAAGGCCGCAAGTTCATTCACGTCGACATCGAAGGCACGCAGATCGGTCGTGTGTTCACGCCGGATCTGGGCATCGTGTCCGACGCCGCTGCAGCACTGACCGTGTTCATCGAAGTGGCGCGTGAATGGCAAGCCGCCGGCAAGCTGAAAAACCGCAGTGCCTGGCTGCAAGATTGCCAGCAGCGCAAAGCCAGCCTGCACCGCAAGACCCACTTCGACAACGTGCCGGTGAAACCACAGCGCGTTTACGAAGAAATGAACCAGGTGTTCGGCAAGGACACCTGCTACGTCAGCACCATTGGTCTGTCGCAGATTGCCGGCGCGCAGTTCCTGCACGTCTACAAGCCGCGTCACTGGATCAACTGTGGCCAGGCCGGCCCGTTGGGCTGGACCATTCCGGCAGCGCTGGGCGTGGTGAAGGCCGATCCGAGCCGGAAAGTCGTGGCCCTGTCGGGGGACTATGACTTCCAGTTCATGATCGAAGAACTGGCGGTCGGCGCTCAGTTCAAACTGCCGTACATCCACGTCGTGGTGAACAACTCGTACCTGGGTCTGATCCGTCAGGCACAGCGCGGGTTCGAAATGGACTACTGCGTGCAGCTGTCCTTCGATAACCTGAACGCGCCGGAACTCAACGGTTACGGTGTTGACCACGTCGCAGTCGCTGAAGGCCTCGGCTGTAAAGCGCTGCGTGTGTTCGAACCATCGGAAATCGCCCCTGCCCTGCGCAAGGCCGAACAGATGATCGAAGAGTTCAAAGTGCCGGTGATCGTCGAGATCATTCTGGAGCGTGTGACCAACATCTCCATGGGTACCGAGATCAACGCCGTCAACGAATTCGAAGACCTGGCGCTGGTCGGCAACGATGCGCCAACGGCGATTTCGCTGCTCGATTAACTGCTGACCGCTGATCGTTCCCACGCTCTGCGTGGGAACGCAGCCCGGGACGCTCTGCGTCCCAAAGCGGACGCAGAGCGTCCATTGAGGCATTCCCACGCAGAGCGTGGGAACGAGAATCTAGAACGGGAGACCACCATGCCGCGTTTCGCAGCCAACCTGTCCATGCTGTTCACCGAACAGGATTTCCTTGCCCGTTTCGACGCCGCCGCCAAGGCTGGTTTCAGCGGTGTCGAGTACCTGTTCCCGTACGATTTCAGCTCTGCCGAAATCAAGGCCAAGCTCGACGCCAACGGTCTGACCCAAGTGCTGTTCAACCTGCCGGCCGGTGACTGGGCCAAGGGCGAGCGCGGTATCGCGTGTCTGCCTGATCGGGTTGAAGAGTTCCGCGCCGGTGTCGATCTGGCGATCGCTTACGCACAAGTGCTGGGCAACACCCAGATCAACTGCCTGGCCGGTATTCGTCCGCAAGGCGTTGATGACGTCACTGTGGAAAAAACCTTCGTTGCCAACCTGAAATACGCGGCTGACAAGCTGCAAGCGGCGGGCATCAAACTGGTGATGGAAGCGATCAACACCCGCGACATCCCGGGTTTCTACCTGAACAACACGGCGCAAGCCCTGTCGATTCGCGAACAGGTCGGCAGCGCCAATCTGTATCTGCAATACGACATCTATCACATGCAAATCATGGAAGGCGATCTGGCCCGCACCCTGCAATCGCATCTGGGCGAGATCAACCATGTGCAGCTCGCGGACAACCCGGGCCGCAACGAGCCGGGCACCGGTGAGATCAACTATCGGTTTCTGTTCGAACACCTCGACCGCATCGGTTATCAGGGTTGGGTGGGTTGCGAATACAAGCCGCTGACCACCACTGAAGCAGGCCTCGGCTGGCTGAAAACCCACAACGCAATCTGACGCAAATCCCCTGTAGGAGTGAGCCTGCTCGCGATGAATTCACCTCGGTACACCTGATGTACCTCAGCGCCTGCATCGCGAGCAGGCTCACTCCTACATAAAAGCAACAGCTTCCCCCTATTTGCTTGAGCAAGACAAAAACAAGAGGATTTTCTCATGGCTAAAATCGGATTTATCGGCACCGGCATCATGGGCCACCCAATGGCTTCGAACCTGCAGAAAGCCGGTCACAGCCTGTTCCTGTCGGCGCACCACGACGCCGCCCCGGCCGATCTGGTTGCCGCTGGCGCCGTCGCCCTGGCCAACCCGCGCGAAGTCGCGCAGGAAGCTGAATTCATCATCGTCATGGTGCCGGATACCCCGCAGGTAGACGACGTACTGTTCCGCGCTGACGGCGTTGCCGCTGGCCTGAGCAAAGGCAAAATCGTGATCGACATGAGCTCGATCTCGCCGACCGCCACCAAGGCCTTCGCGGCGAAGATCAACGAGAAAGGCGCGCAATACCTCGACGCACCGGTATCCGGTGGTGAAGTCGGCGCCAAAGCGGCGACCCTGAGCATCATGATCGGTGGCGACGCCGATGCCTTCGAACGCGCGCTGCCACTGTTCCAGGCCATGGGCAAAAACATCACCCTGGTCGGTGGCAATGGCGACGGTCAAACCGCCAAAGTCGCCAACCAGATCATCGTTGCCCTGAACATTCAGGCCGTCGCTGAAGCCCTGCTGTTCGCTTCGAAAAACGGCGCTGATCCCGCCAAGGTGCGTGAAGCACTGATGGGCGGTTTCGCGTCCTCGAAGATCCTTGAAGTGCACGGCGAGCGCATGATCAAAGGCACTTTCGATCCAGGCTTCCGCATCAGCCTGCACCAGAAAGACCTGAACCTGGCCCTGCAAGGCGCGAAAGAGCTGAACATCAACCTGCCAAACACCGCCAACGCCCAGCAAGTGTTCAGCACCTGCGCAGCGATCGGTGGCAGCAACTGGGATCACTCGGCGCTGATCAAAGGTCTGGAGCACATGGCCAACTTCTCGATTCGCGACAACAAATAAGCCCTGCACAAAACCCTGTGGGAGCGAGCCTGCTCGCGAAAGCGGTTGCACATTCAACATCCATGTTGGCTGACACACCGCCTTCGCGAGCAGGCTCGCTCCCACAAGGGTTCCGAGTTGCCCTTTCGAATAACAAGAATTCCGGGAGCCCGCCATGTCGGTCGATCCGCAACAACTGCTGCGCGAGCTGTTTGCCACAGCCATCGACGCGGCCCATCCGAACCAAGTCCTCGAAGCCCATCTGCCTGCCGATCGTACCGGTCGGGTGATCGTCATCGGTGCCGGCAAAGCCGCTGCTGCGATGGCGCAAGTGGTCGAGAATTGCTGGGAAGGTGACGTGTCTGGCCTGGTGGTGACCCGTTACGGTCACGGCGCCCCGTGCGAAAAAATCGAAGTGGTCGAAGCCGCGCATCCGGTGCCGGACGCTGCCGGTCTGGCCGTGGCCAAACGCGTACTGGAACTGGTCAGCAACCTGAGCGAAGACGACCGCGTGATCTTCCTGCTCTCCGGCGGTGGTTCTGCCCTGCTCGCATTGCCGGCCGCAGGCATCACCCTCGCCGACAAGCAATCGATCAACAAAGCCTTGCTCAAATCCGGCGCGACCATCGGCGAGATGAACTGCGTGCGCAAGCACCTCTCGGCGATCAAGGGCGGCCGTCTCGGCAAGGCCTGCTGGCCTGCCACTGTTTATACCTACGCGATTTCCGATGTGCCGGGCGACCTCGCCACGGTCATCGCTTCCGGCCCGACCGTGGCCGATCCAAGCACCTCCGCCGAAGCGCTGGCGATCATCAAACGCTACGGCATCGAGATTCCCGTTTCGGTGCGCAACTGGTTGCAAAGCCCTGAGTCGGAAACCGTCAAACCCGGTGATCCGAGTCTTGCGCGCAGCCACTTCCAATTGATCGCCCGTCCTCAGCAATCGCTGGACGCGGCGGCGGTGAAATGCCGTCAGGCCGGCTTCAGCACGCTGATCCTCGGCGACCTCGAAGGTGAGTCGCGCGAAGTGGCGAAAGTCCACGCCGGCATCGCCCGCCAGATCATCAACCACGGTCAGCCACTGGCAGCACCGTGCGTGATTTTGTCCGGCGGCGAAACCACCGTGACCGTGCGCGGCAATGGCCGTGGCGGACGCAACGCCGAGTTCCTTCTGAGCCTGACCGAAAATCTCAAAGGCCAGCCCGGCGTCTATGCCCTGGCCGGTGACACCGACGGCATCGACGGCTCGGAAGACAACGCCGGCGCGATCATGACCCCGGACAGCTACGCCCGCGCCGCCGCCCTCGGTTTGAGCGCCAGCGACGAGCTGGATAACAACAACGGCTACGGTTATTTCGAGGCGCTCGATGCGCTGATCGTCACCGAGCCGACCCGCACCAACGTCAACGACTTCCGCGCCATTCTGATCCTTGAGAGCTGCAAATCATGACGCCTGATAAAAAGGTAAAAATCCTCGCCACCCTCGGGCCTGCTGTCGACGGCATCGAAGAGATCCGTGAACTGGTCGAGGCCGGGGTCAATATCTTCCGCCTGAACTTCAGCCACGGCGATCACGCCGACCACGCCAAGCGCTATCAGTGGATCCGCGAAGTCGAGCGCCAGCTCAACTACCCGCTGGGCATTCTGATGGACTTGCAGGGGCCGAAACTGCGCGTCGGCAAGTTCGCTGACGGCAAGGTGCAACTGCATCGCGGTCAGGCCTTCCGTCTCGATCTGGACGCGACACCGGGCGATCAGCGCCGAGTGAATCTGCCGCATCCGGAAATCATCGAAGCGCTGGAAGCGGGCATGGATCTGCTGCTCGACGACGGCAAGCTGCGTCTGCGCGTAGTCAGCAAATACGCCGATGCGATCGACACCACCGTGCTCAACGGCGGCGAGTTGTCGGATCGCAAAGGTGTGAACGTGCCGCAAGCGGTGCTCGACCTCAGCCCGCTGACCGCCAAGGATCGCCGCGACCTGAGCTTCGGTCTGGAGCTGGGTGTGGATTGGGTCGCGCTGTCGTTTGTGCAGCGTCCGCAAGACATCGTCGAAGCCCGCGCGTTGATCGGCGACAAAGCCTTTTTGATGGCAAAAATCGAGAAGCCTTCCGCCGTTGAACAACTGCGTGAAATCGCGGAATTGAGCGACGCGATCATGGTGGCCCGTGGCGACCTTGGCGTTGAAGTGCCGGCCGAAAGCGTGCCGCAGATCCAGAAAAACATCATCACCACCTGCCGCGAACTCGGCAAACCGGTGGTGGTGGCGACGCAGATGCTGGAGTCGATGCGCTTCTCCCCTGCCCCGACCCGCGCCGAGGTGACTGACGTCGCCAACGCCGTGGCTGAAGGTGCCGATGCAGTGATGCTGTCGGCGGAAACTGCGTCCGGCGAGTACCCGCTGGAAGCCGTGCAGATGATGAGCAAGATCATCCGCCAGGTTGAGAACGGCCCGGATTATCAGACCCAGCTCGACGTCAGCCGGCCGAAGGCTGAAGCGACCGTGTCCGATGCGATCAGCTGCGCGATCCGTCGCATCAGCAACGTGCTGCCGGTGGCGGTGCTGGTCAACTACAGCGAGTCGGGCACCTCGAGTCTGCGTGCAGCGCGGGAACGGCCGAAAGCGCCGATCCTCAACCTGACGCCGAATCTGCAAACCGCGCGGCGTCTGAGCGTGGCGTGGGGGATTCACTCGGTGGTCAACGATCGCCTGCGTCAGGTCGACGAAGTCTGCTCGACCGCACTGGAAATCGCCCAGGCCCAAGGCATGGCCGAGCGTGGCGACACGCTGCTGATTACTGCCGGTGTGCCGTTTGGCCAGCCTGGATCGACTAACTCGCTGCGGATCGAAACGTTGATTTAACCGCCCACCATGATCGTTCCCACGCTCCGCGTGGGAATGCGGCCCGGGACGCTCTGCGTCCCAAGAGCAGACGCAGAGCGTCCTTTGAGGCATTCCCACGCAGAGCGTGGGAACGATCAGTACCGAATGAACTGCCCATGTCTGCCAATCATTTCAACACCCACTGCCCCGACTGGGCCGAGGCTTTGCTCAACGGTTTCAGTCAAATATTCCTCCAGCGCCATCCGCTGTGCGGCCTGCTGTGTCTGTTGGCGATCCTGCTGACCGCACCGGTGCTGTTCGCCGGGGCGCTGCTCGGTGCCGTCGCCGGATTGCTCACCGCGCAACGCCGCAATTACGCCAAGGCTGATCGCCAGGCTGGACTGTTCAGCTACAACGGCATCTTGCTCGGTCTGCTGCTGAGCCTGTATTTCCCGTGGTCGCCGATGCTGCCGCCGCTGATCCTCGCTGCTGGTGGCTTAAGCGCGATGGTCACGCAGCAGTGGCTCAAACATGTCTACAGCAGCCGATCGATTCCGGCCTACACCTCGCCATTCGTGGCAATAAGCTGGGTTCTGCTGCTGTTCGCCGAACCGTCGGCGCCGATGGCACACGTCGAAATGAGCACGCTGAACCTGCTCGCCGCCGAACTGCGTGGCCTCGGCCAGGTGATGTTTCTCGGTCATCCACTGGCCGGCGCATTGATCGCCATCGGTTTGCTGGTCGCGGATCGCCGCGCGTTTTGCTGGGCGCTGCTGGCGTCGGCCATCGGCCTCGGTTCCAGTTTGCTGCACCACGAAACCAGCGTCGCGCTGCTCGGCATCGGCAGCTACAACGCCGTGCTCGCCGCCCTCGCCTTCTCGTCGCAACGCCAACAACCTTGGTTGCCGCTGCTCGGAATCGTTCTCGCGCTGCTGGTGACGCCGTTGTTTGCAGCGGTTGGCCTGGCCACTTTGACCGCGCCGTTCATCCTCGCCGGCTGGCTGATCCGCGCCGGGATTCAGATGCTCGGCAAAGCGTCGGTCGAGCGTGCGCCTTGCGCTCACGGTGAGAATCAACCTAGGCTGCGCTGATCTTTGATTCAGGCGTTTTCCATGGACAGCAGCAACAATTGGCGCGAACGGCTCTACGTCATGATTTTCCAGAGCGACACCCTCGCCGGGCGTCGCTTCGACGGCATCTTGCTGTTGATCATCCTCGCCAGTCTGGTGATCGTGATGCTCGACAGCATCGACAGCATTCACCAGAACTACGCGAATGTGCTGGCCTACATCGAGTGGGGCTTCACGATCATCTTTCTCGGCGAGTACATCCTGCGTCTGTACTGCTCACCGAAACCGTTGCGCTACGCCTTCAGTTTTTATGGGTTGGTGGATTTGCTGGCGATCGTGCCCGGCATCCTTGCGCTGTATTACAGCGATGCGCAGTACCTGCTGATAATCCGGATCATCCGCATGCTGCGGATTTTCCGCGTGCTCAAACTCAGCCCGTACCTCAAACAAGCCAACTATTTGATGTCAGCCCTGCGCGGCAGCAAGCAGAAGATCGTCGTGTTTCTGGTCAGCGTCTGCACGCTGGTAACGGTGTTCGGCACGCTGATGTACGTGATCGAAGGCCCGGAGCATGGTTTCACCAGCATTCCCAAAGGCATCTATTGGGCGATCGTCACACTGACCACCGTGGGCTTCGGCGACATCGTGCCGAAGACGCCGTTGGGTCAGGTGATTTCGTCGCTGGTGATGATCACCGGTTACTCGATCATCGCCGTGCCCACCGGTATTTTCACCGCCGAACTGGCCAACGCCATGCGCGGTGAACAGCTGCAACACGACTGCCCGGTGTGCAAGAAAAACAGCCACGAACACGGCGCGGCGTTCTGCTCGCGGTGCGGCAATCAGCTATTCAAGAAAGTGGAATAAGCAAAGAGCTTTTTAATCTTTAAGCGACTATGCGCACCCCGTTATAGTCAGTGGCAATTGAACATCACTCCCCCCGACACATACGCAAACAACAAGGAATGCGCAGTGAAAAAACTCTTTGGCGCCTCACTTCTCGCCGCCGGCCTGGCCTTGGCCAACATCGCTCAGGCAGCCCCGACGCTGCTCAACGTTTCCTACGACGTGATGCGTGATTTCTACAAGGACTACAACACTGCGTTCCAGAAACACTGGCAAGCCGAGCACAACGAAAACATCACCGTGCAGATGTCCTTCGGCGGTTCGAGCAAGCAAGCGCGTTCGGTGATCGACGGCCTGCCGGCTGACGTCATCACCATGAACATGGCCACCGACATCAACGCCCTCGCCGACAACGGCAAACTGGTGCCGGAGAACTGGGTCACCCGTCTGCCGAACAACAGCGCGCCGTTCACCTCGGCCACCGTGTTCATCGTCCGTAAAGGCAACCCGAAAGCCCTGAAAGACTGGCCGGATCTGCTCAAGGATGGCGTGCAAGTGATCGTGCCAAACCCGAAAACCTCGGGTAACGGCCGCTACACCTACCTGTCGGCCTGGGGTTATGTGCTGAAGAACGGCGGCGACGAGAACAAGGCTAAAGCGTTTGTCGGCAAACTGTTCAAGCAAGCGCCAGTGCTGGATACCGGTGGCCGCGCCGCGACCACAACCTTCATGACCAACCAGATCGGCGACGTGCTGGTGACCTTCGAAAACGAAGCGGAAATGATTGCTCGCGAGTTTGGTCGTGATCAATTTGAAGTGATCTACCCGAGCGTTTCGGCCGAGGCTGAGCCACCGGTGTCGGTGGTGGATAAAGTCGTCGACAAGAAGGGTTCACGGGCGGCGGCGGATGAATATCTGAAGTACCTGTGGTCGCCGGAAGGTCAGGAAATTGCGGCGGCAAACTACCTGCGTCCGCGTGATCCGGCGGTGCTGGCGAAGTACACCGATCGTTTCCCTAAAGTTGATTTCCTTTCGGTTGAGAAGACCTTCGGTGACTGGCGTACGGTGCAGAAGACTCACTTCAATGATGGTGGGGTTTTCGATCAGATTTATACCGGGCAGTAAGGTTTAAGCTGACATGAAAAAGGCGATCCGCAAGGGTCGCCTTTTTTGTGGGCGCTTTACCCTCACCCCAGCCCTCTCCCAGAGGGAGAGGGGGCCGACCGAGGTGTCTGGCGAGTTACATCGACCTGAAAGACCTTATCGATTGTCGATTCGGCAATGCAATTTCAGGTCGGTGTATTCCTTCAGCATCCCCCAATCAGTCCCCTCTCCCTCTGGGCGGTCCGACGTTTCGGGAGGGCTAGGGTGAGGGGCTTCTACATCGGTGGGGTCAGGCCATCCTTGCCGGCGGAGATGGATTGCGCCGTCAGCGTGCCATCCGCGCTCTGCGTCACGAACGTGACGATCTTCACCCCAACCTTCAGCAAGCTCCGGTCGCCCGGCACCAGATTCACAATCGGCACATCCTCCGGCACCAGTATCTTCTGCTGTCCGCCCTTGTAGTTCACCGTCAGCACCCGCCCGTTGCTCACCACCAGATCGCCGACGCTGCCATTGGTCATGCTGCTGCCCTTGGCCAGGTCAAACGGCCGATGACCGTCGCCACTCCCCGCCAGCTCCGGTGGAAACACATGCACTTCCAGCGCCTTGAGCGTGCCGTCTTCCTGCGGCATCGCCGCCGAGCCGATGTAGCTGCCGGGTTTGATGTCTTCGATGTTGGCCAGGGTAACGGCGCGAACCTTGGTGTCGCCGGTCAACTGAATCACCACGTTCTCGCCGCTGTTGACGTGGACTTTCAAGCTGTCCGGGCTGACCCCGGTGATCTCGCCGCGCACGCCGAGGCGCATGCCCGGTGCGTCGGCGGCCTGCACGCTGGCGGCGCCGAGCAGGCTGATCAGGACAATCGTTGCGGTATGGCGAAGCGTCTGACGAAACATTGCATTCCTCCGGTGATCAACGTGGAACAAGCCGATGCAAACATAAGCACGCTATCGAAGAAGATGTAAGTGAATGTATCATCAGCCCTCAACGGTCGGACGCAAGGTTCGCCCAGAATGGCCACGGCCGTCATTACCCGACGTAATAACTGATATCAACCGAAGGCTGCTTCTGCCCGTTCGGTTTGTCCCTTAGCCTCACCGCATTCCTTTCGCTGGATCGAGTAACCCCTATGACCGCCACGACTCACGCAATGACCCGAGGCATGGTGCTGCTGTTCGCCTTCTGCTGCGGCGCCATCGTTGCCAACATCTACTACGCGCAGCCAATCATCGGCCTGATCGCGCCGGACATTGGCCTGAGCGACACCATGGCCAGTTTCATCGTCTCGCTGACGCAGATCGGTTATGCGCTGGGCCTGTTCTTTTTGGTGCCGCTGGCGGATCTCCTGGAAAACCGTCGGTTGATGATCATCACCACCGTGGTGGCGATTGCCAGCCTGTTGGCGGCGGCGTTTACCGATCAGCCTAATGTGTTTCTGCTGATCTCGTTGCTGGTGGGTTTCAGTTCGGTGTCGGTGCAGATTCTGATTCCTCTGGCGGCGCACCTTGCTCCGGAGGAATCCCGTGGCCGTGTGGTCGGCGGGATCATGGGCGGTTTGTTGCTGGGTATTCTGTTAGCACGACCGGTATCGAGCGTGGTTGCAGATCACCTCGGCTGGCGGGCGATGTTTATGATTGCTGCGGCACTGATGGCGGCGATCAGCGTGGTGTTGGCGCTGACCGTGCCCAAGCGCCAACCGGATCACAGCGCCACGTATGGCCAACTGCTTGGCTCGTTGTGGACGCTGCTGCGCCAACAACCGGTGCTGCGTCAACGTGCGTTTTATCAGGGCTGCATGTTCGCCACGTTCAGCCTGTTCTGGACGGCCGTGCCGCTGGAACTGGCGCGCAACCATGGTCTGTCGCAAAGCGAGATCGCGATTTTCGCGCTGGTCGGCGCCATCGGTGCCATCGCCGCTCCCATCAGCGGGCGCCTGGCCGACGCCGGCCACACCCGCATCGCCTCGCTGCTGGCCATGATCTTCGCCAGCCTGAGCTTCCTGCCCGCCTTCATCCACCCCGCCTACAGCGTCATCGGCCTGGCCGTAACCGGCGTGGTACTCGACTTCTGCGTGCAGATGAACATGGTGCTCGGCCAACGCGCGGTCTACTCGCTGGATGCAAAAAGCCGTGGCCGCCTCAACGCCTTGTACATGACCAGCATCTTCATCGGCGGTGCGTTCGGCTCGTCGGTGGCCAGTGCGGTGTATGAACATGGCGGCTGGTTGTGGATCGTGATTGTGGGGAGTGTGTTTCCGTTGTTGGCGTTGCTGCGGTTTTTGAGTGCTTCGCAAGGTCGATCGTTGGCCACGGCGTAAGCTGCAAAAGCTTCGCGAGCAGGCTCGCTCCCACAGGTCACTCACCGGGCCTGAGGGAACGAGGACGGTTAATACCGCGCCAGCTTCTCCATTGCCGCATCCGCCAGAAAGGAGGAGCGGCTTTTGACGTTGTGTTCGCGCACATAACGATCAATGCGCTGAATCACGTAACCGGGGAGCGTCACGTTGACCTTCTCGGTCTTGCCCAGATACGGCGAGATATCCAGCTCGAGCATGCCCCAGCCCATCTCGGCGAACTCCGAGTTATTACGGTGCGCCGAGGCAGAGGTCGGCATGGGAATAGCATCGCCATCTGCTGCAATCTCCTGCAGCATGATGTGCGCAATTTCGACGGCCGCATTGTAGGCATCTTCAAAGCTATCCCCGGCCGTCACGGCGCCAGGAATATCGGGGATCTGAATACCGATGGCAGTGTTCTCGTCGCCCCATTCGATGCAGATTGGGTATTGCATTACGGATCTCCTTTGTAACTGACTGACGGGTTGTATAAGCCCGCACGCCGCCTGATGCTCTTGACCGTCCCTAACGGTAAATCCTTCTTCGGATGAGGGACGGGAATCGTGTTCGGGTTATAGCGATGAGTGAAAATGTGATGACTGCCGGTGATCCGATCCAGCGTCCAGCCCGCCTCCTCCAGCTCCTTGATCAATTGCCTGCTTTGCACCAACCGCCTCCTTGCCCTGGCCTTTTAAAAATAACCCTAGAGTTACCTTTACTCAAGCACAGAAATGCTCAGAGCGACGCCCGGTTGTTTTACAACATGTGATTGATCGCATCAAAAGCATCTCCGATCAGAACTCCCCCTGTGGGAGCGGGCTTGCTCGCGAAGGCGTCGTGTCAGTCGACCTTTACTAACCTGACACGCCACTTTCGCGAGCAAGCCCGCTCCCACAGGGTTTCTCGATCCGCTTCAAGATTTGCGCATGACGCAGACAAAAAAAACGGCGATCCGAGGATCGCCGTTTTCATTTACTCCCCGAACTGCTTGCCCAGTCCCGGTGGCACGCCGTGGATGTTGGTGTCTTCCCACGGGCCGTTGGGGCTGATCGAGCGGCTCCAGCCGTTGTTCCAGCGGTAGTAGGTGCGCTGGCGGTAGAAGGTGTTGGTCTGGTCGTCGAGAACGTAGACGCCGAGTTTCTGATCCCAGTGGCTGTTGCCGCCCGGCGGTGGGGCGAAGCTGGCCGAGGTGCGCGGGACGGGTTTTGCCGGTTTCGCCGGGATGCTTTTGCCCGGCGTTGGCGAGGTCGATGGGGGCGGGCTTGGTTGCGACGGCGGGATCGGCGGCAGGTTGGTCGTCGGTTCCGGGCGTTGCACCGCACATGCACTCAAGCCCAGGGCCAGTGTGAGGACTGTGATTCGGGCGATGGTGTGCATGGCGGTGCTTTCCTTGTTTGCCCGATTATTTGTCCGGGCTGTCGATGGTCAGTGTTTGTAGCGCGGTGGTGCTGCTGGCCAGAGGGCCGCTGCGACCGACCCATTCCCCGGCAGTCGGTTGGCCGGCACGGGACACGCGCGCAACCAGTTGGACTTCAGGGAAGTTCGACAGTTTCAACTGCGGCATCATTGCGTCGGCATCGCCCAGTTCGACGGTCACCGGCAGATCCGCCACGGTCAGGCGCTTGGCGGCCAACGGTGCCGGTGGGCCGGAGGTGGCGCGGGCGAAGATGAACACGCTGTCGCCCGGTTGCACTTTGCCTTTGAGCTCGCTGGCCAGATCGACGCTGACTTTCAACAGCGCAGCTTTCGCCGGCGCGGGCGCCTGAGCGACCTTGCCGCCGCTGGCTTCCAGACGTTCGGCGGCGCGTTTGATTCCGCCTTCCAGCGCGGCACGGGAATTGTCGTCCGGCGGCAATTGCGCGAGCAGACGGTTCCAGTAATCGATGGCTTGCTGATAGCGCTCGCCTTCGAACGCGGCGATGCCGAGCAGACCGAGGCTGGTGACTTCTTTCGGATCAGCCTTCAACGCTTCGTCAGTCAGTGACTGAATTTTGTCCGACCACTTTTTGCCATCGGCAAAATACTGCGCCTGCGCCCACTGGCCGAGCAGTTCCGGCTGGCGACCGGCAAGATTGGCGGCGCGCTCGAACATCTTCGCTGCGTCCGCCGGACGATCCTGAGCCATGTAGGTACGGCCGAGGAAATACACGCCCTCAGCGGAATCCGGTTGCGCGGCAACGGCGCGCTCCAGACGCTGGGTCATCTCTTCCATCGACTTCGGTGCTTCGGCGAATTCGCGGGTCAGTTCAACTTTTTCCACGGCACCGAAGTGCATGTACAAGCCCAGCCCCAGCACCGGAACCAGCACGGCGGCCAGCAGCGGCAACGGTTTGCCCAATCGGGAAACCCGTGGCGCCGCAACCCCTTCGGTATCGGCCAGCAACTCACGCGCCGCTTCCGCGCGACCGCTGTCCATTTGCGCCGCGTCGAGCACGCCTTCGGCCTGTTGCGATTGCAACTCGGCAACGCGCTCCTCGTACAACGCGACGTTCAGGGCAGTACGATCCTCTTCACGCTGGGCGCGACGTTCACGCAGAACCGGGATCAGCAGAAAACTCAGGGCGACCAGAAGCAACAGCCCTGCGGCAAGCCAGAAATCAATCATTCTTGGTTTTTATCCAACAGTTGGTCGAGGCGCTGACGCTCTTCGGTGGACAGCGATTGCGGGGTGTCGGCGCGTTGTCCGCGACGACGGCGGACGATCACCGCGATCACCACGAAGCCACCGAGCAGCAGACCGGCCGGGCCGAACCACAGCAGCGCGGTCTTGGCGTTGAGTGCCGGTTTGTAGCGGACGAAATCACCGTAGCGATCGACCATGAAGTCGATGATCTGCTGGTTGTCCTTGCCCTCGCCGAGCATGCGGAAAATCTCTTTGCGCAGGTCAGCGGCAATCGGTGCGTTGGAGTCAGCGATGTCCTGGTTCTGGCACTTGGGGCAGCGCAGTTCCTTGGTCAGTTCGCGGAAGCGCTCGCGATCGCCTTCTTTGGCAAACTCGTAGGTGTCGATGGCGGCATGGGCCACGCCAACCAGACTCAAACCCAATACCACGGCAGCTAAAAAACGCTTCATGGCTTGGCCTCATCGACCAGCGCCTGATACTTGGCCACGAGTTTTTCGCGCCAGACTTGCTCGTCGATCACGCCGACGTATTTGTCGCGGATGATGCCTTTGGCGTCGATGAAGAAGGTTTCCGGCGCGCCGTACACACCGAGATTCAGGCCCAGCGAACCTTCGTCGTCACGGATATCCAGCGCGTATGGATTGTGAAATTCGCTCAACCATTTCAAGGCATCGGCGTTGGTGTCTTTGTAGTTGATGCCATAGATCACCACGCCACGCTCGGCGAGTTTGTTCAGCACCGGATGCTCGACCCGGCAGGAAATGCACCAGGTGCCCCACACATTGACCAGCGCCGGTTTGCCAAGAATGTCAGCCTTGGTCAGGGTCTTGTCGCCCTGCACGCTCGGCAGGGAAAACTCCGGGAATGGCTTGTTGATCATCGCTGACGGTAGCTCAGACGGATCAAGGTACAGACCGCGATACAGAAACACCGCCACCAGCAGAAAAATCGCCAATGGCACCAGCATCAACCAACGTCTCATGCAGCCGCTCCCGTCATGCCCAGTGCTTCACGCACCTTGGATTTCACCTTGACCCGATAACGTCGATCGAGCGCCGCCAGCAACCCACCGAAACCGGTGAGCAAGCCGCCGAACCAGATCCAGCGCACGAACGGTTTGACGTGCACGCGCACGGCCCACGCGCCGTTATCCAGCGGCTCGCCGAGGGCGACATACAGGTCACGGGTGAAACCGGCGTCGATCCCGGCTTCGGTCATTACCGAGTTCTGCACGGTGTACAGACGTTTTTCCGGGTGCAGCACGCTGATTTCCTTGCCATTGCGAATGACGCGGATGGTGCCTTTGTCAGACGTGAAGTTCGGCCCTTCGAAGTGCTTGGCGCCTTCGAAGACGAAGTGATAACCGGCCAGATCCATCGACTCGCCCGGCGCCAGACGCAGGTCACGCTCGGCACTGTTCTGACTCGACAACACCACGCCCAACGCGCAAACCGCGATGCCGAGGTGAGCGATCTGCATGCCCCAATAGCTGCGGGTCAGGGTCGGCAAGCCTTTGATCAGGCCTTTGTGACGGGTCTTGTCGACGATGTCGCGCACACCGGCGAGCAACACCCACGCGGCGAGCAGGAAGGTCGCGATCACCGCCCAGTTGAAATCGCCATAAGCGATACCGGCAACCACGGCCAGCACCACGCTACCCAGCAGCACCGGGGTCAGCATGTTCACCAGCCATTTCACCGGGGTGTCTTTCCAGCGCACCACCATGCCGATTGCCATCACCACCATCAACAACGCCATCAATGGAATGAACAACGCGTTGAAGTACGGCGGGCCGACCGACAGCTTGGCGCCGCTGATCGCATCGAGAATCAGCGGATAGAGGGTGCCAAGCAGGATCATCGACGCGGCCACGACCAGCACCAGGTTGTTGCCCAGCAACAGGGTTTCCCGCGACCACAGGTTGAAGCCGACCTGGCTCTTCACCACTGGTGCGCGCAACGCAAACAGCGTCAACGAACCACCGACCACGAACAACAGGAAGATCAGAATAAACACGCCGCGTTCAGGATCGGAGGCGAACGCGTGTACCGAAGTCAGCACGCCGGAACGCACGAGGAAGGTGCCGAGCAGGCTCAGCGAGAACGCAGCAATCGCCAGCAACACCGTCCAGCTCTTGAACACGCCACGTTTTTCCGTGACCGCCAGCGAGTGAATCAATGCGGTGCCGACCAGCCAAGGCATGAAGGAAGCGTTTTCCACCGGATCCCAGAACCACCAGCCGCCCCAGCCGAGTTCGTAATATGCCCACCACGAACCGAGGGTGATGCCGATGCCGAGGAAGGCCCAGGCGACGATCGTCCACGGACGCGACCAGCGCGCCCACGCCGCATCCAGTCGACCACCCATCAACGCGGCGATGGCGAAAGCGAAGGCCACCGAAAAACCGACGTAGCCCATGTACAGCATCGGCGGGTGAACGATCAGGCCGATGTCTTGCAGCAATGGGTTGAGGTCAGCGCCGTTGCTCGGCATTTGCGGCAGGATGCGTTTGAACGGGTTGGACGTGAGGATCAGGAACAACAGGAAACCGGTGCTGATCATGCCCATCACCGCCAGCACGCGGGCGAGCATGACTTGCGGCAACTGTCGGGAGAACACCGCCACAGCGAACGTCCAGCCGCCAAGAATCAGTGCCCACAGCAGCAACGAACCTTCGTGGGCGCCCCATACGGCGCTGAATTTGTAATACCACGGCAACGCGGTATTCGAGTTGTTCGCCACGTAAGCGACGGAGAAGTCGTCGACCATGAACGCGTAGGTCAAGGCGCCGAAGGCGAACAGCAAAAACGCAAACTGCCCCCAGGCGGCCGGCTGGGCCAGACTCATCCAGAACCGGTCGCCGCGCCAGGCGCCAATCAATGGCACCACGGCCTGCACCAGCGCAAAACACAGCGCCAGAATCATCGCCAGATGGCCCAACTCAGGAATAAAAATCGCCGACGTCATGGATCAACCCTCCTTCGCAGGTGTTGGGGCGGATTGACCGCTGTCTTTCAAGGCTTTGGTCACTTCCGGCGGCATGTACTTCTCGTCGTGCTTGGCCAGCACTTCATCGGCGACGACCACGCCATCAGCGTTGATCTTGCCCAGCGCCACGATGCCCTGCCCTTCACGGAACAAATCCGGAAGAATGCCGCGATAAGTGATGGTCACGGATTTATTGAAATCGGTGACGACGAATTTGACGTCCAGCGAGTCCGGTGAACGTTGCAGCGAGCCCTTCTCAACCATGCCACCGGCACGGATGCGCGTGTCTTGCGGCGCTTCGCCGTTGGCGATCTGCGTCGGCGTATAGAACAGATTGATGTTCTGCTGCAGGGCGCTAAGGGCCAGGCCGACGGCAGCGCCGACCCCGACCAGAATGGCCAGAATAATGATCAGTCGTTTCTTGCGCAGCGGATTCACTTGCCGTTCTCCCGGCGCAGACGACGCGCTTCTTGTTGCAGATACCGCTTGCGGGCCAGGATCGGCGCCGCCACGTTAAGCGCCAGTACCGCCAGACAGATGCCGTAGGCCGACCAGACGTACAGGCCATGATGGCCCATGGCGAGAAAATCGCCGAATGAAGCAAAACTCATCGAGCGGCCTCCAGACTGTTCTGTACTTCTTCTTTCACCCAACTGGCGCGGGCTTCGCGCTTGAGCACTTCAAGGCGCATGCGCAGCAACAGCACGGCGCCGAAGAAACAGTAGAAACCCAGCACCGTCAGCAACAGCGGCAGCCACATCTCGGCCGGCATCGCCGGTTTTTCGGTGAGGGTAAAGGTCGCGCCCTGGTGCAGGGTGTTCCACCACTCCACCGAGTATTTGATGATCGGAATGTTGATCACACCGACGATTGCCAGCACGGCGCAGGCCTTGGCGGCGCTGTCGCGATTGCTGATGGCATTGCCCAGCGCAATCACGCCGAAATACAGGAACAGCAGAATCAGCATCGAGGTCAGCCGCGCATCCCAGACCCACCACGAACCCCAGGTCGGTTTGCCCCAGATCGCCCCGGTGACCAGCGCCACGGCGGTCATCCAGGCACCGATCGGCGCCGCGCATTGCAGGGCGACGTCAGCCAGTTTCATCTTCCACACCAGACCGACAATGCCGCACACCGCCAGCATCACGTAGATCGACTGCGCGAGCATCGCGGCAGGCACGTGGATATAGATGATGCGAAAGCTGTTGCCTTGCTGGTAGTCCGGTGGCGCGAAGGCCAGGCCCCAAACGACGCCGACGCCAATCAACAGCAACGCTGCGATGCTCAGCCACGGCAAGAACTTGCTGCTGATGCCGTAGAACCACTTCGGTGAGCCGAGCTTGTGAAACCAGGTCCAGTTCATACTGTTTCCATCACGGGTGCCGCTCATCGATGTGAGCTGGCATTTGGGTCTTTACTGATCAAATTTTGATCAGACCTCATTATTCGCCGACGCTGATCTTCAGGCCAGCAGCTATTGCAAAAGGTGTCAGGGTGATCGCCAGGGCGGTCAGGCTACCAAGCCACAGCAGATACCCGGTCGCCGGCATGCCTTGGAGGGCGGCCTGCAAGGCGCCACTGCCAAGGATCAACACCGGGATGTACAACGGCAGAATCAGCAGCGCCAACAACAGGCCACCGCGTTTCAAACCGACCGTCAGTGCCGCGCCCACCGCGCCGAGCAAGCTCAGCACCGGTGTACCCAGCAACAACGACAGCAACAAAACCGGCAGACACGCGGCAGGCAAACCGAGCATCAACGCCAGCAGAGGTGAGAGCAAAACCAGTGCCAGACCGGAGAAAAGCCAGTGTGCCAGCACCTTGGCCAATACCAGTAGTGGCAGGGGGTGCGACGAAAGGACCCACTGTTCCAGGGATCCGTCTTCGAAATCACTGCGGAAAAGCCCGTCCAGCGAGAGCAAGACCGACAAAAGCGCCGCCACCCAGACTAACCCCGGGGACAGGTTTTGCAACACTTGAGTTTCTGGGCCGACGGCCAGCGGGAACAAAGCGATGACGATGGCGAAGAAAATCAGCGGATTAGCCAGCTCCGCCGGGCGGCGAAACAGCAGTCGCGATTCACGGGCAACCAGCAGGCCGAAGACACTCATACTGCCCAGTTCCCCAAATCGATATCGCGATAACCGGCCGGCATCCGGCTCAGCGTGTGGTGCGTGGTCAGCACCACCAGGCCACCATGTTCACAATGGTTGGCCAGATGTTCTTCAAGTTGCGCCACGCCTTGTTTATCGAGGGCGGTGAACGGCTCGTCGAGAATCCACAGCGGCGGACTGTCCAGATACAACCGCGCCAGCGCCACGCGGCGTTGCTGGCCGGCGGACAAGCTGTGGCAGGTAACATCTTCAAAACCGCGCAATCCTACGGCTGCCAGCGCTTGCCAGATCGCCTCGCGTTCGGCGGGATGATGCAGGGCGCAGAGCCACGAAAGATTCTCTTCCGGGGTCAGCAAATCCTTGATCCCGGCAGCATGGCCGATCCACAACAGGTTGCGCGCCAGTTCGCTGCGCTGCTCAGTCAGCGGCAAACCGTTGAGCAGGACTTGACCGTCGGTCGGCTGCATCAACCCGGCCAACAGGCGTAATAAACTGGTTTTACCGCTGCCGTTGGGACCGCTGATTTGCACCATATCGCCACTGGCCAGTCTCAATTCGAGATTCTCGAAGAGCAGCCGCAGGTCACGTTCACACGCGAGGGCAACAGTTTGCAGGACAGGACTGGTCAAGGGATCACGGGCCTTATACGGTTCAAGTCGGCTCTGGCGCGGCCGTTAAAGAGATGCAGCATAAATGCAATGACGGCTCGATCTAGAGAGCTGCGTCAAACAATTGCTATGTTTTTTTGAACGAATCGCAAGACGGGCGGCATTATACATGGCGTGCCCGACTCCCCAGAGTGCATTTTCTAAAGGTTGTTTCACTGTATGACAGGCGAAATGAACATCCTCCCGCTCCCGCAGGCCACACCGGCGACTGCTCGCCCGCAGGTCGGTGAGCTACTCAAGCTGCTGACGCCGGTCGAAGGCTTGATCGGCGCCGGCCAGAGTGCCAAGGCCGAGGTGTTGTCGCTGAAGCAGGCGGATCAGACCTTTCAATTGTTGCTGAAAGTGACGCTGGACAGCGGTCGCCAGACCACCGTGCAAGCGACCAGCAATCTGCCATTGCTGCAAGGCACCAGCATTGCGATCACCCAACCCTCGGCCGGCAACCTGGCGATCACCGTGCAACAGGCCATCGCCAGCAGCGTCGCCGCCCTCACCCGCATTGATACGTCGCAATTGCCCGTGGGCACTTTGTTGCAAGGCAAAGTCCTGACTTCGCAGGTACTGCCGCAAACGCCGGGGCAAGCGACGGTATTCCGTTCGCTGGTCAGTTTGCTCAACACCGCGCAGAGCGGCAGCACGCTGACCATCGACAGCCCGCAACCGCTGCGCATCGGCACCTTGCTCTCGGCGTTGGTGGAAGATGCGCAAACCCTGAAATTCCTGCCCCTGAGCAGCCGACAGGAACAACTGGCCGTGAGTCAGCAACTGGTCGGCCAGCAAAGTCGCCAAGCGTCTCTGAGCGGTCTGCTGAACGCACTGCAAAATCTGCCGGCGGATAACGATCAGACTTCAGCGGACTTGCGCGCGGCGGTCGACAAACTGCTCGCCAGCCTCCCCGATCTGCAGCAAATGACCACTTCCAAAGGCGTGGCGCTGGCCTTGGCCAACAGCGGCGCCTTCCTCGAAGCCAAACTGCTCACCGGACAGAACCCAACCCTGACCCCGGACATCAAAGCCGATCTGCTCAAACTGATCGCGCAACTGTCGCCGGGAGCGCCGGGCAACGCCAGTTTCAACGCGATCATTGCGGCCAACACCTTGGCGCAAGCGCTGCCGAGCTTCGTCCGCAATGCCCTCGGCACCCTCGGCCAGGTCAGCGCGAAACCGCTGCCAAGCAGCTTCCCCCTGCCCGATCGGCTGCTGCAAAGTCTCGATGGCGAAGGAGATCTGGAGCATCTGCTGCGCCTCGCCGCCGCTGCTGTGTCGCGCCTGCAAAGCCATCAACTGTCGAGTCTTGAACAGACCGGCGTCACCGATGATGGTCGCTTGCTGAGCACCTGGCAGTTGGAAATTCCCATGCGCAACCTGCAAGACATCGTGCCGTTGCAGGTCAAATTCCAGCGTGAAGAGGCACCGGAACGGGAGCCTCAACCGAACGAGCGTCGTGACGAACGCGAACCCAAGCAGCAACTGTGGCGCGTCGATCTGGCGTTCGACATGGAACCGCTCGGGCCAATGCAGATTCAGGCGCAACTGATCGCCGGCAGCCTGTCCGGCCAACTGTGGGCCGAACGGGCCTACACCGCCGACCTGATCGAAAATAACCTGTTCGCCCTGCGCCAGCGCCTGCTCGATCGCGGCCTCAACGTCGGCGATATCGACTGCCACCAAGGCACGCCGCCGCAAGGCAACCAAACCCGCCTCGAACACCGCTGGGTCGACGAAACCGCATGAACGATTCCACCGCCCCACGCCAGGCCATCGCCCTCAAATACGACGGCAACCACGCCCCGACCCTCACCGCCAAAGGTGACGACGAACTGGCCGAAGAAATTCTGCGCATCGCCCGCGACTGCGAGGTGCCGATCTACGAGAACGCCGAGTTGGTGCGCTTGTTGGCGCGGATGGAATTGGGCGACAGCATCCCCGAGGAGCTGTACCGCACGATCGCCGAGATCATCGCGTTTGCGTGGAATCTGAAGGGAAAATTCCCCGAAGGGCAGGATCCGGAGGCGCCGATGGTGGAGAAGGACATCACCGAGCGCGGGGATGATTATTAGGCCCGCAAAGCAAAAGATCGCAGCCTTCGGCAGCTCCTACATGAGATCTCTGTAGGAGCTGCCGAAGGCTGCGATCTTTTGATCTTGCTTGCCGCTAAAAGCTCGAAGCTCCTAGCTGCCTTTATGCAGTTTGCGCATCAACTCCGCCTCAGCCTGGGTCAACCCGCATGACTGAGTCAGTTCATCAACGCTCGCGCCCATCCCCACCAGTTTCGCCGCTTGGGCGAATGACAGGCTCGACGGGTCGCGTTGTTCCAGTGCAACAAGCTTGTCCGGCAACGGCGCGACGACCGAGCGCAGCTCGTGCAGGGCTTCGCCCATGCGCACGTTGCCGTTCTGGTAGTCGTCGACGCGTTTGGCCAGGTCTTTGATGCGCTGATCACGCAGCGCATCGCCCTGGGCCTGTTGCGCAGCGATTAGTTTCTGCGCCTTGATGTACGCCAGAAACATTGCCAGCGTGCCTGCCCAGAAGAGGAACAGGACAATGACCGCGACTTCAAGAATCAATCAGATGTTCTCCAGATCCGACCATTCTTCTTCGCTCATCATCTTGTCCAGTTCGACCAGAATCAGCAGCTCGCCGTTCTTGTTGCACACGCCCTGGATAAACTTGGCCGACTCTTCGTTGCCGACGTTCGGCGCGGTCTCGATTTCCGACTGACGCAGGTAAACCACTTCGGCCACGCTGTCGACCATGATGCCAACGACTTGCTTGTCGGCTTCGATGATGACGATGCGGGTGTTGTCGCTGATCTCGGCATTCATCAGGCCGAAGCGCTGGCGGGTGTCGATCACGGTGACGACGTTACCGCGCAGGTTGATGATGCCCAGCACGTAGCTCGGCGCGCCCGGCACCGGAGCGATCTCGGTGTAGCGCAGCACTTCCTGAACGCGCATCACGTTGATGCCGTAGGTTTCGTTGTCCAGCTTGAAGGTTACCCATTGCAGGATCGGATCTTCAGAACCCTTTGCCGCCGTCGCCTTGTCGTTCATACCCTAGCCCCTCGAAGTACCGCGTGTGGCGGTTTATGTTTCGTCGCCGGCATTTGTACGCCGGTACTGTCTGTTATGTCGGTTTGTGGTTCGGCTTACTGCCGGACATGTGCTTCGCCCCGCCGCTGGCGATCAACTCGGCCAGTGCAGCGACATCGAGCAAGGCGCACATGTGTTCAATCACGGTGCCGGCGAGCCATGGCCGCTGACCCCGGTGACTTCTCCATTTGATTTCATTCGGATCCAGACGCAACGAGCGGCTGACCTGATGCACCGCCAGCCCCCACTCGTAACCTTGTACCGAAATCACGTACTGCAAGCCCTGACGGAAGTCATCGCGATAGCGATCCGGCATGACCCAGCGCGCGGTGTCCAGGACTTTCAAATTACCGGCCTGACTCGGCAGAATCCCGAGGAACCATTCCGGCTGACCGAACAGCGGCGTCAGCTCTTGCCCGGCCAGCGAATAGATCGAACCGAGGCACACCAGCGGCACCGCCAGGGTCAGCCCGGCAACGTCGAACAACAGGCATTCGAACGCATCCGCGGCCCACGCCGGGCGGCCATCGGTCTCGACCGGTGGCGGCGTGTTGCTTGGCGGCAGATGCACTTCCACCACGGGCGGAATCAGTGTCTGTGGCGCCGGCGCTTCAATTTCAGGCTCAGGCTCAGGCGCCGGGGGTTCCGGCACTGTCAGCAGTTGTGTTTGCAGCAACGGCGCCAATGTTGAAACCGGCGCACGCGTTTCTTCAATCAACGCCACAGGGGCCTTGGCAACAGGCGCCGCGGCAGGCGCGGCAACCGGTGCGGCAGCATTTTGCGCATCACGCGCCTGCTCTTCCAGCACGGCTGCCTGAAACTCATCCAGCGCCTCAGGCTGCGCTTCGACTACCGCCGGCAGTTCTTCCGGAAGATCATTGAGTAAATCCTCCAGATAAGACTGCAACGCCAACTGCGGACGCGAAGTCAGCTTCACCGGCCGATTCATGCGCAGCCCTCTGTAGGAGCTGCCGCAGGCTGCGATCTTTTGCTCTTTTCAAGGAGGCCACACAGCGAGATCAAAAGATCGCAGCCTGCGGCAGCTCCTACACAAGTCAAAGTCATTCAAGCCACCTGCGCGACAAGTTGCTGCGCCAGCAGATGCTTGAGCAGCGCGCGGTAAGCGAGAACGCCACGGCTCTTGCCGTCGAATTGCGAAGGCGTGACTCCGGCACGGCTGGCGTCACGCAGGCGCGTATCGACCGGGATGTAACCTTGCCAGATCTCTTCCGGAAATTTATCGCGCAGCACGCGCAAAGTACCCAGCGACGCCTGCGTACGGCGATCAAACAGCGTCGGCACAATACTGAACGGCAGCGCCTGTTTGCGTGAACGGTTGATCATTGCCAGCGTGTTGACCATGCGCTCCAGGCCTTTGACGGCGAGGTGTTCGGTCTGCACCGGGATCACCAGTTGCTGGCTCGCGGCCAGCGCGTTAACCATCAGCACACCGAGCAACGGCGGGCTGTCGATGATCGCGTAATCGAAGTCCTGCCACAGTTGCGCCAGACTCTTGGCGATCACCAGACCGAGACCACTCTGCCCCGGCGACTGCCGCTCAAGGGTCGCCAGCGCGGTGCTCGACGGCAACAGCGAAATACGTTCGTCACTGGTCGACAACAGCAACTGCCCCGGCAGGCCTTGCGGCACGCTGCCCTTGTGCAGAAACAGGTCGTAGTTGCTGTGCTCCAGGCTGTCGGGGTCGTAGCCGAAATAGCTGGTCATCGAGCCGTGCGGGTCGAGATCGACCACAACCACGCGCTTGCCCGCCTCGGCCAGCAACCCGGCTAAAGCGATGGAAGATGTGGTTTTACCGACACCACCCTTTTGATTGGCGACTGCCCAGACTCTCATTCGGTTCGTTCCTCCCGGCCGATATGCTCGACCGAGACATAGCTCAGCGTGTTAATGCGGGTGACGGAGAATTGACGGCACTCTCGCGTCCCGGCGTCTTGACCGGGGTCGGTGCAGTTTGTGTGCCAGCGCGCTTCAACGCGGCGTCCGGTTGCGCATTGGCCGTCCCGGTGCCCGTCAGGCTGCGGCGGACATCGAGATTGCGCGACACCACCAACACCACCCGACGATTCTTCGCGCGGCCCTCAACGGTGGCGTTGTTCGCCACCGGTTGAAATTCGCCGTAACCCACCGACGCCAACCGGCCAGGGTTCACACCCTGCATCGCCAGCATGCGCACGATGCTCGCCGAACGCGCCGAGGACAGCTCCCAGTTGGTCGGGTACTGCGCGGTGCGGATCGGTTGATCATCGGTGAAGCCTTCAACGTGAATCGGGTTGTCGAACGGTTTCAGAATCGCCGCGACCTTGTCGATGATGTTGAACGCGATATCGCTCGGCATGGCGTCGCCGCTGCCGAACAACAGGCTGGAATTGAGTTCGATCTCGACCCACAACTCGTTGCCGCGCACGGTCATCTGGTTGGACGCAATCAAGTCGCCGAACGCGGCGCTGATGTCATCGGAGATGCTTTTCAGCGGATCGCTAGCCCCGGCGATACCGGCATCAATCTGCTCGGCATCCTTGACCAGCGGCTTGGCCGGAGTGGTGGTTTTCGGTCGCTCATCACCGATCGGAATCGGTTTGAGCGCGCGGTCGGAGTCTTTGAAAACACCGACCAGCGCTTCGGAAATTTCTTTGTACTTGCCTTCGTTGATCGACGAAATCGAGTACATCACCACGAAGAACGCGAACAGCAAGGTGATGAAATCCGCGTAGGACACCAGCCAGCGCTCGTGGTTGACGTGTTCTTCCTGGTGGCGACGACGAGCCATGAGGTTATTCCCTTAATCCATGAAGCCTTGCAGCTTCAACTCAATGGAGCGAGGGTTTTCACCTTCGGCGATCGACAGGATCCCTTCCAACAACATTTCGCGATAACGCGACTGCCGCAACGCGATTGCCTTCAACTTGGCCGCCACCGGCAACAACACCAGGTTGGCACTGGCGACACCGTAAATGGTGGCGACGAATGCGACGGCGATACCGCTGCCCAGTTGCGTCGGATCGGCCAGATTGCCCATCACGTGGATCAGGCCCATCACCGCACCGATGATGCCGATGGTGGGCGCGTAACCGCCCATGCTTTCGAAGACTTTCGCGGCTTCGATATCGCGCGCTTCCTGGGTGTAGAAATCCACTTCGAGGATGCTGCGAATCGCTTCCGGCTCGGCACCGTCGACCAGCAGTTGCAGGCCTTTGCGCGAGTAATTATCCGGTTCAGCATCGGCCACGCCTTCCAGACCCAGCAGGCCTTCCTTGCGCGCGGTGAGGCTCCAGTTGACGACACGGTCGATGCCGCCGGCCAGATCAACCCGGGGCGGAAACAGAATCCACGCCAGAATCTGCATGGCGCGTTTGAACGCGCTCATCGGCGATTGCAGCAGCGCCGCGCCGACGGTGCCGCCGAGGACGATCAACGCGGCAGGACCGTTGGCCAGCGCACCGATGTGGCCGCCCTCAAGGTAGTTGCCGCCGATGATGGCGACGAACGCCATGATGATCCCGATCAGGCTTAGAACATCCATCAGATACACGCCTCGACGATGTGCTTGCCGATCTCGTCCAGGCTGTACACCGCGTCGGCGAGGTCAGCTTTGACGATGGCCATCGGCATGCCGTAGATCACGCAACTGGCTTCGTCCTGCGCCCAGATCGAGCTGCCGCCCTGCTTGAGCAAACGCGCGCCTTCACGGCCGTCGGCGCCCATGCCTGTGAGCACCACCGCCAGAACTTTGTCACCGTAGGACTTGGCCGCAGAACCGAAGGTGATGTCCACGCACGGCTTGTAATTCAGACGCTCGTCGCCCGGCAGAATCTTCACCGCGCCACGGCCGTCGATCATCATTTGCTTGCCACCCGGCGCCAGCAACGCCAGCCCCGGACGCAGGATGTCGCCATCCTCGGCTTCCTTGACGGTGATGCGGCAGAGTTTGTCGAGACGCTCGGCAAACGCTTTGGTGAACGCCGCCGGCATGTGCTGGATCAACACGATCGGTGCCGGGAAGTTCGCTGGCAACTGAGTCAACACCCGTTGCAGCGCAACCGGGCCGCCCGTCGAGGTGCCGATGGCAACCAGTTTGTAAGCCTTGCGTTTCGGTGCTGGCGACGAAGCGCTGGCGGCCGGTGCACGGGTTGCAACCGGCGCATGCACAGGCGCTGGACGCACCGGAGCGCTGCTGCTGTGGCTGCTGCTGTGGCTACTGAAACTTGATGCAGTCGGAGCAGGCGTCGGTGCAGGCGCAGCCACTGGAGCCGGCGCACTGTAAGCACTGAAACGACGATTACTGCGCGAGATGCTGTGCACCTTTTCGCACAGCAGTTGTTTGACCTTCTCGGGATTGCGCGAGATGTCTTCGAAATTCTTCGGCAGGAAATCCACCGCGCCGGCGTCCAGCGCATCGAGGGTGACCCGAGCGCCTTCGTGGGTCAGCGAGGAGAACATCAACACCGGGGTCGGGCAGCGCTGCATGATGTGCCGCACCGCCGTGATGCCGTCCATCATGGGCATCTCGTAGTCCATGGTGATCACGTCCGGCTTGAGCGCCAGTGCCTGATCGATGGCCTCTTTACCGTTGGTGGCGGTGCCGACCACCTGGATGCTCGGATCCGCTGAAAGAATTTCCGAGACGCGGCGGCGGAAAAAACCCGAATCGTCCACCACCAGGACTTTGACTGCCATAAACACTCCATTAGGTGCAGCGGAGCGTGATCGCCCCGCCGCCCCGGATTCAAATACGCCGTGCGGCGTAACGCTTGAGCATGCTTGGAACATCGAGAATCAGCGCGATGCGGCCGTCACCGGTGATGGTGGCGCCGGACATGCCCGGAGTGCCCTGCAGCATTTTGCCCAATGGCTTGATGACCACTTCTTCCTGGCCGACCAGTTGATCGACGACGAAGCCGATCCGCTGAGTGCCCACCGAAAGGATCACCACATGGCCTTCGCGCTGCTCTTCGTGAGCGGCGGAGCTGACCAGCCAGCGCTTGAGGTAGAACAATGGCAGCGCCTTGTCCCGCACGATCACCACTTCCTGGCCGTCGACGACGTTGGTGGTCGACAGGTCGAGGTGGAAAATTTCGTTGACGTTGACCAGCGGGAACGCAAACGCCTGATTGCCGAGCATGACCATCAACGTCGGCATGATCGCCAGCGTCAGCGGCACCTTGATGACAATCTTCGAGCCCTGGCCCTTGGTCGAGTAGATGTTGATCGAACCGTTGAGCTGGGAAATCTTGGTCTTCACCACGTCCATGCCGACACCGCGGCCGGAGACGTCGGAGATCTCGGTCTTGGTCGAGAAACCCGGGGCGAAAATCAGGTTGTAGCACTCGGTATCGCTGAGGCGATCAGCCGCGTCCTTGTCCATCACGCCGCGTTTTACCGCAATGGCGCGCAGGACGTTCGGGTCCATGCCTTTGCCGTCATCGGAAATCGACAGCAGGATGTGATCGCCTTCTTGCTCGGCGGCCAGCACCACACGACCGCCACGGGCCTTACCCGATGCTTCGCGTTCTTCCGGCGACTCGATGCCGTGGTCGACCGCGTTGCGCACCAAGTGGACCAGCGGATCGGCCAGGGCCTCGACGAGGTTTTTGTCGAGGTCGGTTTCTTCGCCGACCAGCTCCAGGTTGATCTCTTTTTTCAACTGACGGGCCAAGTCGCGAACCAGACGCGGGAAGCGCCCGAAGACTTTCTTGATCGGCTGCATCCGCGTTTTCATCACTGCGGTTTGCAGGTCAGCGGTGACCACGTCGAGGTTCGACACAGCCTTTTGCATGGCTTCGTCGCCGCTGTTCAAGCCCAGGCGCACCAGACGGTTACGCACCAGTACCAGCTCGCCGACCATGTTCATGATTTCGTCGAGACGTGCGGTATCGACGCGCACGGTGGTCTCGGCTTCACTCGCCGGTTTTTCCGGTGGCGGTGTTGCCGGTGCACGGGCCGGAGCCGGTGCAGCAGCTTTGGGTGCTTCGGCTTTTGGCTCAGGCTTGGCGACAGGTTTCGGCGCCGCTGCGGCCGGGGCCTTGGCAACTGGCGTGGCCACCGTCGAAGCGCTGCCCGCTGAGGCGGCGCCGACATCGGTGAATTTGCCTTTGCCGTGCAATTCGTCGAGCAGCGATTCGAATTCGTGATCGCTGATCAAATCGCTGCCGGCAGCCGCGGCCGCTGGAGCAGCAGGCGCAGGTGCCGAGGCAATCGCCGACTCCAGCGCTTCGACGGCGAAGTTGCCTTTGCCGTGCAACTGATCGAGCAACGCTTCAAATTCATCGTCGGTGATGTCCGAGCTGTCGCCCGCTGCCGGAGCAACCGGAGCCGCTGGCGTCGCCGCTACAGCGTCCGGCGCGAACTGGCCTTTGCCGTGCAGTTGATCCAGCAACGACTCGAATTCGGCGTCGGTGATTTCATCGCTGGCGGCGCTATCGGCCACCGGCGCTGGCGGGGCTTCGGCTTGTGCCTTGACGGCATTCAGCGAGTCCAGCAGTTGTTCAAATTCGTTGTCGGTGATGTCGCCCGAATCGCTTTCGGCGATCGGCGCTTCAACGACTTCTTCGACCGCGACGGCATCCGCCGATTGCGGCTCGGCCAGACGTGCCAGCGCTGCCAGCAGCTCAGGCGTTGCAGCGGTGATCGGTGCGCGTTCACGCACCTCAGTGAACATGCTGTTCACCGCGTCCAGTGCTTCCAGCACCACGTCCATCAGTTCTGCATCAACGCGACGCTCACCCTTGCGCAGGATGTCGAACACGTTTTCGGCGATGTGACAGCACTCCACCAGCTCATTGAGCTGAAGGAAGCCGGCGCCCCCTTTTACAGTGTGGAAACCGCGAAAAATTGCATTGAGCAGATCCGCGTCATCCGGTCGGCTTTCCAGCTCGACCAGTTGCTCGGACAGTTGCTCAAGAATCTCGCCGGCCTCAACCAGGAAATCCTGAAGGATCTCTTCATCGGCGCCGAAGCTCATTAATGGGGTGCTCCTAACAGGTCTAAAAACCTAAACTCAAAATCCAAGGCTGGATAACAAATCGTCCACATCGTCCTGACCGGACACAACGTCTTCTCGTTTATCGGCATGAATCTGCGGACCTTCACCCTGCGAGAGATGTTTTTGTGGATCTTTTTCTGCAAGCATCGCGGCGCGGTCATGTTCGATGCCCGCAAAGCGGTCCACCTGACTGGCCATGAGTACGAGTTTGAGCAAATTGCTTTCGACTTCGGTGACCAGTTGGGTCACGCGTTTGATCACCTGACCGGTGAGGTCCTGGTAATCCTGGGCCAGCAGAATGTCGTTGAGATTGCTCGACACCGCACGGTTGCCCGTGTGGCTGCGCGACAGAAAACCGTCAACCCGGCGCGCCAGTTCGCGGAACTCTTCAGCCCCGACTTCGCGGCGCATGAAACGGCCCCAATCCGTGCTCAGAGCCTGGGCTTCTTCAGCCAGACCATTGACCACCGGCGTGGCGCTTTCCACCAGATCCATGGTGCGGTTGGCCGCAGCTTCCGTCAGCTTGACCACATAGCCCAGACGTTCGGTGGCGTCGGTGATTTGCGACACTTCCTCGGCCTGCGGCATATGCGGATCGATCTGGAAATTGACGATCGCACTGTGCAGTTCGCGTGTGAGCTTGCCCACTTCCTGATACAGGCCGCGGTCACGGGTCTGATTGAGCTCATGGATCAGTTGCACAGCGTCGCCGAACTTGCCTTTTTCAAGGCTCTCGACCAGTTCGACCGCGTGTTTTTTCAGGGTCGACTCGAAATCGCCCTGTGAAAATTCTTTATGCTCCATAGCTCCCCCGCGCGTTCATCAGCCGATGCGTTCGAAAATCTTCTCGATTTTGTCTTTCAGCGCCTGAGCCGTGAAAGGTTTGACGACGTAGCCGTTCACACCGGCCTGAGCGGCTTCGATGATCTGCTCGCGCTTGGCTTCAGCAGTCACCATCAATACCGGCAGGTGCTTGAGTTTTTCGTCGGCACGCACGTGACGCAGCAGGTCGATACCGGTCATGCCCGGCATGTTCCAGTCCGTTACCAGAAAGTCGATGCTTCCGCTGTTGAGCACTGGAATGGCAGTGGTGCCATCGTCAGCCTCGACGGTGTTGGTGAACCCAAGATCACGCAGCAGGTTCTTGATGATCCGCCGCATCGTTGAGAAGTCATCAACGATGAGGATTTTCATGTCTTTGTTCAATTCGACCTCCAAGCAGTCTTAAACGCGCCCAGCACCTGGACGCGCCACTTCAATCAATCGGCGCAGCACTCGAAGACTGTCTGGAGCACAACAGAGCAAGACCGGTGCCGTTCATCACCGCACCAGCCTCGTTCGCAGTGTCCCCACACTGCCTTCAGCGCGCTCGCCACTCCCCCAAACGCCCCCGCAAACGGGCCGCGCACTGGCTGTGTAACTGGCTGACCCGCGATTCACTGACGCCAAGGACTTCACCGATTTCCTTGAGGTTCAGCTCTTCGTCGTAGTACAGCGCCAACACCAGTCGCTCACGCTCCGGCAAATTGGCAATCGCGTCCGCCAGCGCCGCCTGGAAGCGTTCATCTTCCAGATCGCGTGACGGCTCAAGATGAGCACTCGCGCCATCCTCGTGCAGCCCTTCGTGTTCGCCGTCCTGCAACAGATCGTCGAAACTGAACAGGCGACTGCCCAAGGTGTCATTCAAAATCCCGTAGTAATCGTCGAGACTCAATTGGAGTTCGGCCGCAACTTCGTGATCTTTAGCATCACGGCCGGTTTTAGCTTCAATTGAGCGAATTGCGTCGCTGACCATCCGAGTATTGCGGTGAACCGAGCGTGGTGCCCAATCCCCTTTGCGCACTTCGTCGAGCATCGCGCCGCGGATTCGAATGCCCGCGTACGTTTCGAAACTGGCGCCTTTACTGGCGTCGTATTTGGTCGAGACTTCAAGCAGGCCGATCATCCCGGCCTGGATCAGGTCTTCAACCTGCACACTTGCCGGCAACCGCGCCAGCAAGTGATAGGCAATGCGTTTGACCAGCGGCGCGTAACGCTCGATCAGCTCGTACTGAGCGTCGCGTGCCGACTTCTTGTAGTAATTCATACCGCTAGCGGTCATAGCACGGGCCCTGCCGTTTGCTGCACGAGGCGCTCGACAAAAAACTCAAGGTGGCCGCGCGGGTTGGCGGGCAGCGGCCAGGTGTCGACCTTTTGCGCGATGGCCTTGAACGCCAGCGCGCACTTGGAACGCGGGAAGGCTTCATAGACAGCGCGCTGCTTCTGCACCGCTTTGCGCACGCTTTCGTCGTAAGGCACGGCGCCGACGTATTGTAAGGCGACGTCGAGGAAGCGATCCGTGACCTTGGTCAACTTGGCGAACAGGTTGCGACCTTCTTGCGGGCTCTGCGCCATGTTGGCGAGGACGCGGAAGCGGTTCATGCCGTAATCGCGGTTGAGCAGTTTGATCAGTGCGTAAGCGTCAGTGATCGAAGTCGGCTCATCGCAGACCACCAGCAACACTTCCTGCGCTGCGCGAACGAAACTGACTACCGAGTCACCAATACCTGCAGCGGTGTCGATCACCAGAACGTCGAGATTGTCGCCGATGTCACTGAAGGCCTGAATCAGGCCGGCGTGTTGCGCCGGGCTCAGATGAACCATGCTCTGCGTGCCGGACGCGGCCGGTACGATGCGGATCCCGCCGGGGCCCTGCAACAGTACGTCGCGCAGCTCACAGCGGCCTTCGATGACATCGGCCAGAGTGCGTTTGGGTGTCAGGCCCAGCAGAACGTCGACGTTCGCCAGTCCCAGATCGGCGTCCAGCAGCATGACCCGACGGCCAAGCTCTGCCAGCGCCAGAGACAAGTTCACTGACACGTTAGTTTTGCCGACGCCACCTTTGCCGCCGGTCACCGCGATCACCTGTACGGGATGCATGCTGCCCATGTTATTTCTTTACCTTGTCTTGCATAGACGGAGGCCACATTACTGGCTGCGCGTTCACAAACGGAACAATGCATGGCAGACCATCGATGTAGGTACAAAAACTGTTCATGAATACCTCAGCCTACCTGCTTGGTGGGGCTGTGGTAGATATCAGCGAACATGTCAGCCATGGCTTCTTCGCTGGGTTCTTCCTGCATTTGCACGCTGACGGCGCGGCTGACCAGTTGATGACGGCGCGGCAGATGCAAATCATCCGGAATCCGTGGGCCATCGGTCAGGTACGCGACCGGCAATTCATGACTGATCGCCAGGCTTAACACTTCGCCAAGACTGGCCGTTTCATCCAGTTTAGTCAGGATGCACCCGGCGAGCCCGCAACGCTTGTAACTGTGATAAGCGGCGGTTAGAACCTGTTTCTGGCTGGTGGTTGCCAATACCAGATAATTTTTTGAACGGATGCCACGCCCGGCGAGGCTTTCGAGCTGCATGCGCAGGGCTGGATCGCTGGCTTGCAGGCCGGCGGTATCGATCAGCACCACGCGTTTGCGCAGCAATGGATCCAGCGCCTGCACCAGCGATTGGCCCGGATCAACGTGGGTCACCGGCACATTGAGAATCCGGCCCAGGGTCTTCAGTTGTTCCTGCGCGCCGATGCGGAAACTGTCCATGCTCACCAGCGCGACATTCTGCGCGCCGTATTTCAGCACATAACGTGCGGCCAGTTTCGCCAGCGTGGTGGTCTTGCCCATGCCGGCAGGGCCGACCATGGCGATCACACCGCCCTCTTCCAGCGGCTCGACTTCCGGCACGGCAATCATTCGCGCCAGATGCGCGAGCAGCATGCGCCAGGCCTGACGCGGCTCTTCGATATCGCTGATCATCGACAGCAGATCACGCGACAGCGGGCCAGACAGACCGATGCGTTGCAGACGGCGATACAGATTGGCTTGCGCCGGACGGCTGCCCTGCAGTTGATTCCAGGCCAGCGTGCCGAGCTGCACTTCCATCAGCTCGCGCAGGCTGTTCAATTCAAAACGCATCGAATCCAGGGCGCGTGGATCGACGCCGCCGGAGGACTGCGCCGGTGCCGGGGCTGGACGCGCTGGCGCGGCGTAGGTCGGCTCGGTCAGCGGTTCAGCGGCGGTCAACGGCAGGCCAGCGGTGAGTGGCAGGCCGGCAAAGATCTGGCGATTGCTATTGCCATCGGCTTCGCCACGCAGGCTCAGCTCGGCCTGGGCGGTGACGATGCGCGACTGGGTCTTGCGCAGCTCGTCTTCGAGTTCCATGTTCGGAACCCGTGGCGCCAGCGCCGACAATTTGTAATCGAGCGCAGCCGTCAGCTCGACACCGCCGGCAATGCGGCGGTTGCCAATGATGGCGGCATCAGCGCCCAGCTCATCACGAACCAGCTTCATGGCCTGACGCATATCGGCGGCGAAAAAACGCTTAACTTGCATGAACCACTACCTCAGCCGTTGGGCCCTACTGTCGCAACGATCGTCACTTGCTTGTTGTCCGGTATTTCCTGGTAGGCCAGCACGTGCAGTCCAGGGACTGCGAGGCGGCCAAAGCGCGAGAGCATCGCGCGCACCGGGCCTGCTACCAACAGGATCACCGGCTGACCTTGCATCTCCTGACGCTGCGCCGCTTCGATGAGCGAACGTTGCAGCTTCTCGGCCATGCTTGGCTCCAGCAGAACGCCCTCTTCCGAGCCTTGTCCTGCCTTCTGCAGACTATTGAGCAATATCTGTTCCAACCTTGGTTCCAGGGTGATCACAGGCAGCTCGGACTCAGTGCCTACAATGCTTTGGACGATGGCGCGCGATACGCCAACCCGCACCGCAGCCACCAGCGCGGCGGTATCTTGACTCTTGGCAGCGTTGTTGGCGATGGCTTCGGCAATACTGCGGATGTCACGTACCGGCACGTGTTCGGCCAACAGCGCTTGCAATACTTTAAGCAGTTGCGACAACGAGACCACGCCCGGCACCAGCTCTTCAGCCAGTTTCGGCGAGCTTTTGGCCAGCAATTGCATGAGTTGCTGCACTTCCTCGTGGCCGATCAGCTCACTGGAGTGTTTGTACAGAATCTGGTTCAAGTGCGTCGCAACCACGGTGCTGGCGTCCACCACGGTGTATCCGAGGGACTGTGCCTGCGCACGCTGGCTGATTTCGATCCACACCGCTTCCAGCCCGAAAGCCGGATCTTTGGCGTTTATGCCGTTAAGCGTGCCGTATACCTGCCCCGGGTTGATCGCCAGTTCGCGATCAGGGTAGATCTCGGCTTCGGCGAGGATCACGCCCATCAGGGTCAAACGGTAGGCGCTTGGCGCCAAATCGAGGTTGTCGCGGATGTGCACGGTCGGCATCAGGAAGCCCAGATCCTGCGAGAGCTTCTTGCGCACGCCCTTGATCCGCGCCAGCAATTGACCACCCTGATTGCGATCCACCAACGGGATCAAGCGGTAGCCGACTTCCAGACCAATCATGTCGATCGGCGTCACGTCATCCCAGCCCAGCTCTTTGGTTTCCATGGCGCGGGCCGGCGACGGCAGCAGCTCCTGCTGGCGTTTGACCTCTTGCAGCGCTTCAACCTTGGCGACGTTCTGCTTCTTCCAGAACAGGTACGCGCCGCCAGCAGCCAGTGCGGCCATGCTGAGGAACGAGAAGTGCGGCATGCCCGGCACCAGGCCCATCACCGCCATCAAACCGGCCGCCACCGCCAGCGCTTTTGGCGAGGCGAACATCTGGCGATTGATCTGTTTGCCCATGTCTTCCGAACCGGAAGCACGGGTCACCATGATCGCTGCAGCTGTAGATAACAACAGTGATGGCAATTGCGCCACTAAACCGTCACCGATGGTCAGCAAGGCGTAAACCCGGCCGGCATCGCCGAAGCTCATGTTGTGCTGGAAGATACCGACGGCCATGCCGCCGATGAGGTTGATGAACAGAATCAGCAGGCCGGCGATGGCGTCACCGCGCACGAACTTGCTGGCACCGTCCATCGAACCGTAGAACTCAGCCTCTTGGGCGACTTCCTGACGGCGCATCTTCGCCTGGTTCTGGTCGATCAGACCGGCGTTGAGGTCGGCGTCGATCGCCATTTGTTTGCCGGGCATCGCGTCGAGGGTGAAGCGCGCGCTCACCTCGGAAATTCGTCCGGCACCCTTGGTCACCACGACGAAGTTGATGATCATCAGGATCGCAAACACCACGATACCGACCACGTAGTTACCGCCGATCACCACCTCACCGAAGGCCTGAATCACCTTACCGGCGGCGGCGTGGCCGTCCTGACCGTGGAGCATCACCACCCGTGTCGAGGCCACGTTCAACGCCAGCCGCATCAACGTCGCGACCAGCAGAATCGTCGGGAACACCGCGAAATCCAGCGGCCGCAGCGCGTACACGCAGACCAGCAGCACGACAATCGACAACGCAATGTTGAACGTGAAAAACACGTCGAGCAGGAACGGCGGGATCGGCAACATCATCATTGCCAACATGACCAGCAGCAACAACGGCACGCCCAGATTGCCTCGCGAGAGGTCATTCAGGTTTGTGCGGGCACTGTTGATTAACTGAGAGCGATCCACCGGTTTTCCCCGTTCCTTTAAAGCAAACTTTTGACGCCCAGAGCAGGCGCACGGCGGCTATTGCAAGAAGCCTTCCAACTTTTGCGCAGACAAAAAAGATCGCAGCCCCAACGCGCTCCCTGTAGGGGCTGCCGAAGGCTGCGATCTTTCATTAAAGCTTGGCGCAAATACGAAAAAACCAACCCCTTACGCCCAAATCATACAGACGAGTGGTCACCAAACCTGTAATTTCTGACAGTAGACGCTACCTGTCATTTCTCGTCCCATGAGCACTCCATCGGGCTCATAGGAAACTCATGCCATGCAAGCAAACATTCGACTCATTGAATGCGCGAACCAGATCCTTTTCAGTAACGACGGCAAAACCATGCACCTCGATCAACTGGGACATATCCAGACGCGGGATGCAGTAACAGGCGAACTCATTCATGAATTCCCCCATAGCGGTACCGCCCTTCGAATCGGAGGGCAGAGCCCTGACGGTAGTCTGATTTATGCCACTGACTTTTACAGCAGGCACGTAATAATCACTGATACCCGGAAACACACCCAGACACTGGGTTATGAGACAGACTGGACTGCGATCGGTCTAGCTATCAGTGCTGACGGCAAGCTGTTGTACATTATTACCGGGGAGGCCGAAAAAAACGTTATAGCGGTCGTTGACAGTGCGACTCAGTCTCTGGTCAAAAAAATCCCGATCGGTCGAGTGCATGTTGCAATCAAGCTAAATCCCGTTAATTCGTTTTTCTACATCCTTACCGCGGTCAATGAAACCGAAGGTATTCACGTCTTAAACCCTCAGACAGATAAATTAACGTTGGTCCCGATACCGATAACTATCAGGAGCGACGTTGTATTTGCCCCCTTGAAGCGCCTTGCCTATATCTCCAATTGGGAGCGCAAAAGCATCGCTGTTGTTGACACTATGAACGATGGCATCAGAGCTACTTACTCCGTCGAAGGGACGCCACATGAAATGGCATTGAGTGCCGATGGATCCTTTCTTTACGCCTTGAACGGTCACGGGTCGAATCTGATTGACGTATATGAAACAGCGACCATGACGTTGGTTGAGCAATTGCCGCTCGATCGGAATGATCTTAGAGTGATCGCGACCGGCCCTACCGGTGATATATGGGTTGGCTATTACATTCAGGATCCTCTCAGCAAAAGCTAAAGCGGGCAGAAGTAATGTCATACGCCTAAGCTCGGCGCACTTGCGCGCATTCAGCTTCGGTGCCAATTAAGCAGCACTATTCACTCTATTGAATTCCCGCCTCAGCATGAGCTGCCGAAGGCTGCGATTTTTTAATCTGGCTTTTGAAAATCAAAAGATCGCAGCCTTCGGCAGCTCCTACAGGGAGGTGGTCATTTTCAGGCACAAAAAAACGCCACCCCGTTCAATCGGGGTGGCGTTTTTTGTTTCGTCACAGTTTCAGCGCAAGGAGAAATGCCGGATTCAACCAGCCTTCAGAATCCGCTCCGCGCCAATATCACCAAACGCTAACTCGCGCCCAATCACATACTGCGTGCCGGTATACATCGGTTTCCCCTCCACCGACACCAACGGCTCCTTGCCGTACATCAGCACGACTTTGGTCTCGGATGACTTGAGCCCTGAAAAAACCGGCTCACCTAACAGCAAATTCAGCTGCCACTGAAAAGGGATGATGGGCAGATCGCGGATCTGAATCTGTCGACCACCGTCCAATCGATAGTCTACCCGTGCAGTGACGTGCAACTGCCCGTCAACCACCTCGAAAACCGGTACGCCGTAACGAATCTCCAGGCCTCCCGTCGACCACTCTGACATGTAGTACTCCGTGCGAGTGAAAACCTCGAACAGCGCCTCATTCGTGGAGATCTTGCCCGCCGCACCCAATAAATAGTTGTACGCGTAGTGATAGGCCAAGCCGTCCAGCTCGGGCCGGATCGCATTGAGCGGGTTATCCAGAAAGTTGGGAATATGCTGATTCGCGGCAACTTTGAAGTTAAGAAAATCGAGACTCAGTTTGAATTTGGCCGAGTAGCCAATCGCTCTTTCGCTGACGTTTTCCTCCAGCCGAGCGGAGACGTACTCCAGCTTCATCCCCGGAAGATGTTTGTATACGCGCTCTACCATGATGACTCTCCCTGAACAGATCCGAGCATCTCGAACGCTGTCAGGCCCTTGCCCAAGCGCATCCACGGCGAGACCTCCAACGGGAACATTCCCGGCGCTATGAGTGCGCCTGAAATGGAAAGCCGTCTACTGTCAGAAATGTCAGGTATCGCGGGGATTCAGACAGACGGTTACTTGGTTTTAATGTAGGAGCGGGCTTGCTCACGATGGCAGTGTGTCAGGCGACAAAAATGTTGACGCTGCCGACGCCTTCGCGAGCAAGCCCGCTCCCACAGGTTTTACTTACACCACAAAATCTGATGCTCACCACAAAACCACTGTGGGAGCGGGCTTGCTCGCGAAGAGGCCCGCCCGGCCAACGCAAACGTCAAGAATCGCGACGCAAATTTAGCTTTTAAACACCGTTGTTTAAAAGACACTTCAAGACACGCCTCAAAGGCTACACATCCTTGCGCCTTTGCCTACAGCTAAGCCAGAATCGGCCGGCTTGTGCGCCTTGGGGACGGGTTCTATCGTGGGTCGGTCGCTGATTTTCTCGGTGATCGGGTTTAGCAGCCCGGGATTTTCTCTAGACGCATAAAGTCCGTTGCCGTAATGGCGGCTTTGCGTGGGGCACTTCGGTGCGCCGGGTTCTAGAGTCCTGGTCTGCTAACCCGCGTACAGCCGCCACCTCCTTCGTTAGCAGCGAGCGGTGGCAGCTTCACAACTCTAGAGGCTTCAACATGATCAAACCAACACCAAACCCACCCGAAACCGATCCCACCTCCCCCTACGAATCCCTCGATTCAACAAAGCTCCACGAAGCCGCCGACCGCGCCCTCGATCACTACCTCTTCCCGGGCGCCACGCCACCGCCACGCCGAAACCGCACGATGTACGCCGTCACCGCCGACTTCAAAAACGAAGAGCTATTGGCCAACGCCTGCGAAACCCTCGCCTCGGCAAGAACCATCGCCAATGACTTCGCCAACCTCATACCCGCCTCGCAGCGGAGGACGCTGCAGGGCATTGCGCAACTGATCATGCTCGGCGAACTGGCGGTGAATCGGGCGCTGGATAATCTGGAGTTGCCGCAGTAACAGCACCCCGGTGATCGTTCCCACGCTCTGCGTGGGAATGCCTCAACGGACGCTCCGCGTTCGGTTCTGGAAGGGACGCGGAGCGTTACGGGATGCATTCCCACGCGGAGCGTGGGAACGATCAAGAAGTCAGGCAAGAACCTGTGGCGAGGGGATTCAGCGAAACGTCGCACCGCCCCGCTCGGCTGCGCAGCAGTCGTAAATCCTGAGCACGCGGTATTCCTGAAAGATTGAAGTCACAGGTTTTGGGGCTGCTGCGCAGCCCAACGGGGCGGTGCGACGTTTCGCTAAATCCCCTCGCCACAATGATCTCTGTAAGGTCTAGAGTTTCATCGCAGTAAGGTCAAGAATCGCGGCGCAGATCCGGCGGAATCGGCAGGTCATCCTTAAGCGGATCCGGCCGTTTGCCTTTGCCCGCGCGGTACTGACGGATCTGGTAGACGTACGCCAACACCTGCGCCACCGCCAGATACAACCCGCCAGGGATTTCCTCGTCGAGCTCAGTCGAGTAGTAAATCGACCGCGCCAACCCCGGCGATTCCAGCAGCATCACGTTATTCGCCACGGCAATCTCACGAATCTTCAATGCCAGGAAGTCGCTACCCTTGGCCAGCAGCAACGGCGCGCCACCCTTTTCCGAGTCGTATTTGAGCGCGACGGCGTAGTGCGTCGGGTTGGTGATGACCACGTCGGCGTCGGGAATCGCCGCCATCATCCGTCGCTGGGACATTTCGCGCTGGGTCTGGCGGATGCGCTGTTTGACCTCCGGCCGACCTTCCTGATCCTTGTGCTCGTCGCGCACTTCCTGCTTGGTCATCAACAGTTTTTTGTGCGCTTCCCAGAGCTGCACCGGCACGTCAACGGCGGCGATGATGATCAGCCCGCAGGCCAGCCACAACGTGCTCCAGCCGACCAGCGTCACGCTGTGAATAATCGCTGACTCAAGCGGTTCGTGAGCGATACGCAGCAGGTCGTCGACGTCGGACATCAACACCATCAGCGCCACGAACAGGGTGATCACAAACTTGGCGAGTGCCTTGAGCAACTCCACCACAGCCTTGAAGGAAAACATGCGCTTGAGGCCGGCGGCCGGGTTCATCCGGCTGAACTTCGGCGCCATGGAGCTGGCCGCGAACAGCCAGCCGCCAAGGGAGATCGGCCCGACCAGCGCGGCAATCAACAGGGTGATCATGATCGGCTGAATCGCCACCAGCGCCATTTTGCCCGACTGCATCATAAAGGCGCCCATGGAGCCCTGATCCATGATCACCTCGCGCGTCAGCGTGAAGTTCAGGCGCATCAGTTCCATCAGGTCTTCGGCCAACATGCCGCCAAACACCAGCAACGCGCCGGCGCCGGCCATCATCACGGCAAGGGTGTTGAGCTCTTTGGAACGGGCAATCTCACCCTTCTCACGGGAGTCCTTTTTCCGTTTCTCCGTGGGGTCTTCTGTTTTGTCCTGACCGCTTTCGCTCTCAGCCATGACTCAGCGCGCCCGTGCCAGTTCGCGTAGCAACTGCAAGGCCTCGGTGACCAGCGGCTGATACTGATTGAGAATATCCGCCAACCCGACCCAAACAATAAACAGACCGAGCACAAGGGTCAGCGGGAAACCGATGGAGAAAATGTTCAGTTGCGGCGCGGCGCGGGTCATCACGCCGAACGCGATGTTGACCACCAGCAACGCGGTCACCGCCGGCAACACCAGCAGCAACGCCGCGCCAAGTACCCAGCCGAGTTTGCCGGCCAGTTCCCAGTAATGCGCGGTCATCAAACCACTGCCGACCGGCAGTGTGGTGAAGCTTTCAGTCAGGACTTCAAACACCACCAAATGGCCGTTCATCGACAGGAACAGCAAGGTCACCAGCATGGTGAAGAACTGCCCGATCACCGCCACCGAGACGCCGTTGGCCGGGTCGATCATCGAGGCGAAGCCCATGCCCATCTGGATCGCGACGATCTGCCCGGCCACCGCAAACGCCTGGAAGAACAACTGCAAGGAAAACCCGAGCACGGCGCCCACCAGAATCTGCTCGGCGATCAGCATCAGCCCACTCAGATCCAGCGGACTCACTGCCGGCATCGGCGGCAGCCCCGGCGTGATCACCACGGTGATCGCCACGGCAAAATACAGGCGCACGCGACGCGGTATCAGCGTGGTGCCGAACACCGGCATGACCATCAACATCGAGGCGACGCGAAACAGCGGCAACATGAACGATGCCACCCAGGAACTGATCTGGGTGTCGGTCAGCTGAAGCAGCGATTGCATGGCTTAGCCGATGACCATCGGGATGTTTTTGTACAACTGGATGATGTATTCCATGAACGTCTGCACGATCCATGGGCCGGCGACGATCAACGTCACCAGCATCACCAGCAGACGCGGCAGGAAGCTCAGGGTCTGTTCGTTGATCTGCGTCGCGGCCTGGAACATCGCCACCAGCAAACCGACCAACAGGCTCGGGATCACCAGAATCGCGACCATCAGCGTGGTCAGCCACAGCGCTTCACGAAAGATATCGACCGCGACTTCCGGCGTCATGGCGAGACACCTCCAAAACTGCTGGCCAGGGTGCCGATGATCAGCGCCCAGCCATCCACCAGCACAAATAGCATGATCTTGAACGGCAACGAAATGATCAGCGGCGACAGCATCATCATACCCATCGCCATCAGCACACTGGCAACGACGAGGTCGATGATCAGGAACGGAATGAAGATCATGAAGCCGATCTGGAACGCGGTCTTCAGCTCAGAGGTGACGAACGCTGGCACCAGAATGGTCAGCGGCGCGGCGTCCGGCGTCGGGATATCGGTGCGTTTGGACAGGCGCATGAACAGCTCAAGATCGCTGCTGCGGGTTTGCGCGAGCATGAAGTCCTTGATCGGCACTTGAGCTTTTTCCACCGCTTGCTGCGCGGTGAGTGTCTCCGCCAGATACGGCTGCAAGGCATCTTTGTTCACGCGATCGAACACCGGCGCCATGATGAACATGGTCAGGAACAGCGCCATGCCGGTGAGGATCTGGTTCGACGGCGTCTGTTGCAGGCCGAGGGCCTGACGCAGGATCGAGAAGACGATGATGATCCGGGTGAAACTGGTCATCAGAATGACCGCCGCCGGAATAAAGCTCAGCGCGGTCATGATCAGCAGAATCTGCAGGCTGACCGAATATTCCTGCGCGCCATCGGCGTTGGTGCCCAGCGTGATCGCCGGGATCGACAACGGATCGGCGGCGAACGCCAGCGGCGCCGCCAGCATCAGGGCCAGCGTCAAGACGATGCGTAGCGCACCCATTACTTCGTATCCTTCTGATCCTTGCCGAGTATCTTCAGCAACTGCTGGGCAAAATCCGGAGTGGCTTTTTCACTGGTGCTCGGCGCCGGCACCGGCTCTTTGAGCACGTGCAGCGCGGTGATGGTGCCGGGGCTCAAACCGAGCAGAATCTGCTCGTTGCCGACCTGCACCAGCATCAAACGGTCACGTGGGCCGAGGGCGCGCGAACCGATCAACTCGATCACCTGACCCTTGCCCGCTGGCCCCGCCTGCTGCACCCGGCGCAGCAGCCAGGCGAGGAAAAAGATAATCCCCAGCACCAGCAGCAAACCGAATACCAGTTGCGTCAATTGTCCGGCAATGCCGCTGTTGACCACCGGCGCGGCGACAGCGGCCGTGGTCGCCACCGGTTCGGCGGCCATTACGCTGATTGGCAGCGCCAGCAGCGCCCAGAGAAACCTTTTCACTCAGCGCAGCTTCTTGATGCGTTCGCTTGGGCTGATCACGTCGGTCAGGCGGATGCCGAACTTCTCGTTGACCACCACCACTTCACCGTGCGCAATCAGCGTGCCGTTGACCAGCACGTCGAGTGGCTCACCGGCCAGACGATCGAGCTCGATCACCGACCCCTGGTTGAGTTGCAGCAGGTTGCGGATGTTGATGTCGGTACTGCCGACTTCCATCGAAATCGACACCGGAATGTCGAGGATCACGTCCAGGTTCGGACCGTCCAGCGTCACCGGATCGTTGTTCTTCGGCACGCTGCCGAACTCTTCCATCGGCAGACGGTTGGAGCTTGCGGAGCCAGCGTCGGCGGCCAGCAGGGCGTCGATGTCAGCCTGGCCGGCATCACCGGTTTCTTCGAGGGCGGCGGCCCATTCATCAGCCAGTGCCTGATCGTCCTGGGCGTTCATATCGTCGTTCATCATGTGTCCTCGGCGGGCAACAATTCAGTTAGTGCAAAAAAGGGGGGGGTGGCGCCGTTTCAGCGGCGCTCGATCGGCTCGATAACCTGCAACGCGAGGTTGCCTTTGTGCGAGCCCATCTTGACCTTGAAGGCCGGCACGCCATTGGCGCGCATGATCATTTCGTCCGGCATCTCGACCGGGATCACATCGCCGGGCTGCATGTGCAGGATGTCGCGCAGTTTCAACTGACGACGAGCCACGGTGGCACCGATCGGCACATCGACATCGAGCACGTCCTGACGCAGGGCGTTGACCCAGCGCTCGTCCTGATCGTCGAGATCCGACTGGAAACCGGCGTCGAGCATTTCGCGCACCGGCTCGATCATCGAGTACGGCATGGTCACGTGCAGATCGCCGCCACCGCCGTCCAGTTCGATGTGGAACGTGGAGACCACGATCGCTTCGCTCGGGCCGACGATGTTGGCCATGGCCGGGTTCACTTCCGAGTTGATGTACTCGATATTGACTTCCATGATCGCCTGCCAGGCTTCCTTCAAATCGACGAAGGCCTGCTCCA
>NZ_JBIUVN010000032.1:0-57618 GCF_044742965.1 Pseudomonas sp. NPDC087804
GCTCTGACCCGCAGCCGCGCCCACACCCCACTCCCGCTTACCTCAATCTGGCTTACCCGTAAAAGGTCTCATTCTATATAGCCTCCCGGGCCGCCCTGTAAATTAGACGGCGGATCTTACTGAATAGTGCGTACTTTGACAAGTCAAAGGCAGCCGGATACAGACGCTTTCGGGGGCTCGGGTCGGCGCGTCCGTTCAACGGCAAGATTCTTCGGCGGCGGCGCATCACTTCCACTGCAGAAAGAGGTCGGCAATTATGCAGATTGCGAAAAATAATTCAACCTGCTTTTATGATTGTTTTGCCCAAGGAGTACCCGATGGACTATCGCCAGCTAGGCCGTACCGACCTGAACGTGAGCGCAATCTGCCTCGGCACCATGACCTGGGGCGAGCAAAACACTGAAGCTGAAGCCTTCGCCCAGATCGAACGCGCCAAGGAAGCCGGGATCAATTTCATCGACACCGCCGAGATGTACCCGGTGCCACCGAAAGCCGAAACCTACGCCACCACCGAGCGTTACATCGGCAATTATTTCAAAAGTCGCGGCGATCGTGCCGACTGGATCCTCGCCAGCAAGATCGCCGGCCCGGGCAACACCATCGACTACATCCGCGATAAAAACCTGCGTCACAACCGCCAGCACATCACCGCCGCGGTGGATGCCAGCCTCGAGCGCCTGCAGACCGATTACATCGATCTGTACCAATTGCACTGGCCAGAGCGCAGCACCAACTTTTTCGGACAGCTGGGCTACAAGCACAAGACCGAAGCCAATTTGACGCCGCTGGAAGACACCCTCGAAGCGCTCGACGAGCAAGTGAAGGCCGGCAAGATTCGCCACATCGGTCTGTCCAACGAAACGCCGTGGGGCACCATGCGTTTTCTCGCACTGGCCGAAGCCCGTGGCTGGCCGCGTGCGGTGTCGATCCAGAACCCGTACAACCTGCTCAACCGCAGCTTTGAAGTGGGTCTGGCGGAAATCGCCATCCGCGAACAGTGCGGCCTGCTCGCCTATTCGCCGCTGGCGTTTGGTTTCCTGTCGGGCAAGTACGAAGGTGGCGCACGTCCGCCGAAAGGCCGTCTGAGCCTCTATAGCCGCTTCAGCCGCTATTTCAATGCGCAATCGGAAGCAGCGTGCAGCCGTTACGTCGCCCTCGCCCGTGAGCACGGTCTGGATCCGGCGCAGATGGCGCTGGCGTTCGTGACCCAGCAACCGTTCGTCACCAGCAACATCATTGGCGCGACAACGCTTGAGCAACTGGACAGCAACATCGCCAGTTTCGATCTGAAGCTTTCCGATGAAGTGCTGGAAGGGATTGAGGCGATTCACAAGGATCATCCGAACCCGGCACCCTGATCAGCCGCTAAAAGTTTCGCGAGCAGGCTCGCTCCCACAGGTACGGTGATCACCTGTGGGAGCGAGCCTGCTCGCGAAGAGGCCAGTCTGATCGTTCCCACGCTCCGCGTGGGAATGCATCCCGCGACGCTCCGCGTCGCATCCACAGCGGAACGCAGAGCGTCCCCGGCGGCATTCCCACGCAGAGCGTGGGAACGATCATCAGAGCGACCGCGCAATGATCTCTTTCATGATTTCATTGGTACCGGCATAAATCCGCTGCACGCGCGCATCCGCCCACGCGCGGGCCACCGGGTATTCCCACATAAAGCCGTAGCCGCCATGCAGTTGCACGCATTCGTCGAGCACCTTGCATTGCAGGTCGGTGCCCCAGTATTTGGCCATCGCCGCCGTCGGCACATCCAGCTTGCCTTGCAGATGCAGTTCCAGACATTTGTCGACAAACACTCGGCCGATCTGAATTTCAGTGGCCATCTCTGCCAGTTTGAAGCGAGTGTTCTGGAAATCGGCAATCGCCTTGCCGAACGCCTTGCGATCACGGGTGTAATCCAGCGTCCATTGCAACGCTGCTTCGGCCGAGGCCAGACCGCCAATCGCCACCGTCAGGCGTTCCTGCGGCAACTCCTGCATCAGATAAGCAAACCCTGCCCCGGCCTGCCCCAGCAGATTTTCTTTCGGCACGCGTACGTCCTGGAAGAACAATTCCGACGTGTCCTGCGCCTTCATCCCTACCTTCTCGAGGCGTTTGCCCTTCTCGAAACCCGGCGTATTCGCTTCGACCAGAAACAGGCTGGTGCCCTTGGCGCCGGCCTTGGGATCGGTCTTGGCAACGACGATCACCAGATCCGCGAGGAAGCCGTTGGTGATGAAGGTTTTCGAGCCATTGATCACGTATTCATCACCGTCGAGCACGGCGGTGGTTTTCACGCCTTGCAGGTCGGAGCCCGCGCCAGGTTCGGTCATGGCGATGGCGGTGACCATCTCGCCGGAGACCAGTTTCGGCAGGTATTTGTGTTTCAGCGCTTCACTGCCGTAATGCAGGATGTACGGCGCGACGATATCCGAATGCAGCGAGAAACCGATGCCGGTCAGGCCCAGCCGGCCGACCTCCTCGATCACCACGGCGCTATAGAGAAAGTCCGCCCCCAGCCCGCCGTATTCTTCCGGCAAATGCGAGCAGAGCATCCCCGCCTCCCCGGCCTTGTTCCACAGCTTGCGGTCGATGTGGCCTTGTTTCTCCCACTGCGCATGGAACGGCACGGCCTCTTTTTCGAGGAAGGTTCGTACGCTGTCGCGGAATAATTCGTGCTCGGAGCTGAACAAGGTTCTGGGGATCATGCGGCACCTTTCTTTCTTGTTGGAGGGAGATGACCCTCAGAGACTAAGCCTCCCCTCCGACACAGGACACTGGACACATCCGACAAAAAATAAGACGATCCAGCCGTCTGGTGACCACTTTCCCTTATAAAAACAAAACAAAAGTTGAATTATGTCCAAGCAAGTCTCCACGCCCTTGCGGCGCGTCAGCATCCTGGCTATCGACCGGGTTTTCGCCTTCACCCTCATGCAAGCCAAGGATTTTTTCCATGTGGCGAGCCTGCGCTACGGCAAACAACTGGGCCACGGCCTGACACCGGCGTTTGAAACGCGCATCGTCAGCCCCGACGGCAAACCGGTAACAAGCTTCAGCGATGTGGTGATCCCCGTCGACGGTGGTCTGGAAAACACCGATATCATCATCCTCCCGGCGTTCTGGGACGACTTCGAAACCCTGTGCACCCGTTACCCGCAAATCATGCCGTGGCTGCGTGAGCAACATGCTCGCGGCGCTGTGCTCTGCGGCGAAGCCACCGGGGTGTTCTGGCTGGCCGAAGCCGGGCTGCTGAATGGCAAGGAGGCGACCACGTACTGGCGCTTCTTCAACGCCTTCACCGAACGCTTCCCCAAGGTGCACCTAAACCAGGACAAGCACCTGACCGACGCCGACAACCTGTATTGCGCCGGCGGCACCACTTCGGCCTGTGACCTTTACATCTACTTGATCGAGCGCTTCTGTGGAGCCAACGTCGCGCAGGCTGTGGCCCGCGATATTCTTTACGAAGTGCAGCGCAATTATTCGCCAGGGCGCATTGGTTTTGGCGGGCAGAAGCTGCACCAGGACGTGATCATCCTGCAGATTCAGCATTGGCTTGAAGAGCACTTCGCCGACAAATTCCGCTTCGAAGATGTGGCGCGCGAGCATGGCATGAGCATTCGCAATTTCATGCGCCGTTTTCAGACTGCGACTGGCGACAAGCCGTTGCATTACCTGCAGCGGCTGCGCATCGAGACGGCGAAGGGCTTGTTGTCGGGCAGCCGCAAGAGCATCAAGACCATCAGTTATGAGGTCGGTTACGACGATGCGAGCTTCTTTGCGCGGTTGTTCCGTCAGCACACTGAACTGTCGCCAAACCAGTATCGGCAGCAGTTTCAGCAAGCTGCCTAACCCTCCCCCATGATCGTTCCCACGCTCTGCGTGGGAATGCTGCCAATGGACGCTCTGCGTCCGCCCCGGAATGTGACGCAGAGCGTCACGGTATGCATTCCCACGCGGAGCGTGGGAACGATCAGTGTGCGCGGGCCGGTGAATTCGAGATAAAAAAAGGGCCTGCAATTGCAGGCCCTTTTTATCTGCCGAAATCCGCTTAAGGCTTGTGCGCCCGCGACAGGAATTCGTGCGATTGCATTTCCAGCAGACGGCTCAGCGTGCGCTGGAATTCGAAATTCAAGCGGCCGCCGGTGTACAGATCCTTCAGCTCGACTTCAGCGGAAATGATCAGCTTGACGTTACGGTCGTAGAACTCGTCGACCATGTTGATGAAGCGGCGAGCGATGTCGTCGGTGGTGACGCTCATCTGCTCGACACCGCTGAGCAGCACGGCGTGGAAGATCTTGCCCAGTTCGATGTAGTCGTTCTGGCTACGCGGGCCGTCGCACAGTTCGCGGAAGTCGAACCAGGCCACGTCGTCGCAAGTACGCAATGCGCGGATCTCGCGGTTTTCGATCATCAACACGTCGTTCTCGACCGCAGCGGTGCATTCCGGCGTCAGCGCGCGGAAGCTCTTGCGCAGGCTTTCGTGGGACGCTTCGTCGAGCGGGAAGTGGAACAGCTCCGCTTGTTCGAGGTGACGCAGACGATAGTCGACGCCGCTGTCGACGTTGACGATCTCGGTGTTCTGCTTGATCAGCGCAATGGCCGGCAGGAACCGCGCGCGTTGCAGACCGTCCTTGTACAGACCGTCCGGGACGATGTTCGACGTCGCGACCAGGGTCACGCCGTTCTTGAACAGCTCTTCCATCAACGTGCCGAGGATCATCGCGTCGGTGATGTCGGAAACGAAGAACTCATCGAAGCAGATCACTCGCGACTCGTCGGAGAAACGCTTGGCGATGATGGTCAGCGGGTTTTTCTCGCCGCCGAGGGTTTTCATCTCTTCGTGCACGCGCTTCATGAAGCGGTGGAAGTGAGTGCGGGTCTTTTCCTTGAACGGCAGCGCTTCGAAGAAGGTGTCGACCAGGTAAGTTTTGCCGCGACCTACGCCGCCCCAGAAATACAGGCCCTTGACCGGCGTCTGATCCTTTTTGCCAAACAGTTTGCTCAGCAGGCCTGGCTTGTTCTGATCAGCCGCGATCAGATCGTCGTACAGACGCTGCAAATGACGCACAGCAGTTTCCTGCGCGGCATCATGGAAGAAGTCCGGGCGTTTCAGATCAGCTTGGTATCGTTCTAGGGGCGTCATAATTCGTTAGCAAGGCAACAAAAACGGGCCGTCACTGTAGCGATGGCCCGGGGGAATGGCAATCGGCCCTTGGTCGGGCCGTGCCGCCGATTAGTCTTGAACCGGGGTCAGCGCGACGCGCAGCGCCTCGATGGCCGCATCGCGAGCCGCCGCGTCGGCAAACGCCGGGCTGTCGCCCACGCACTCGCCTTCGAGCCAGACGCTGAAGCTCAGGTCTTCGCTGCGTACGTCCAGCGCCTGACCCGATTGCAGTTGCTTGGTCACCTGACCTGCGGCTTTGCCGTCAGCGAAGTTACGCGACAGCAGCAATTGCTCGCCATCGGCCGCCAGCAGACGGAAACGGAAGCTGCCGTCGTCTTCACGGAAGCTGACGAAACGCGCGGCTTTCGCGGCTTTCTTCTTGGTGGTTGCGGCAACCTGAACCTGATTGACGAACGAACGCAGGCCAACGGCTTCGCGCAATTCGTTGAGGAACGGCGTCGCCACAGCACGGGCCTTCTTGGCACCGATCTGCAGGATATCTTCCAGATCCGCCGGACGTTCGATCAACTGGTGATACTTCTCGCGCGCTTCGCCGAGATCGTTGTCGAGCAACTGGAACAGACGGCTCTTCGCCTCGCCCCAACCCAGACCACCGAGCAGTTCACTGCGGAATTCGTCAGCCTGCGCCGGTGTGGCGAAGGCCTGGAACAGTGTAAACAAGTGCGAATTGTCCGGATCTTTCGCTTCGCCTGGCGCTTTGGAGTCGGTGACGATCCGCGAGATCGCGTCCTTCATCTCTTTGGCGCTGGAAAACAACGGGATGGTGTTGTCGTAGCTTTTCGACATCTTGCGACCGTCGAGGCCCGGCAACGTCGCCACGCTTTCTTCGATCAGCGCTTCGGGCATGGTGAAGAATTCTTTGCCCTGACCGAACAAGTGGTTGAAACGCTGGCCGATGTCGCGGGCCATCTCAACGTGCTGGATCTGGTCACGACCGACCGGCACCTTGTGCGCGTTGAACATCAGGATGTCCGCCGCCATCAGCACCGGGTAGCTGTAGAGGCCCATGGTGATGCCGGCGTCCGGGTCTTCACCGGTTTCAACGTTCTTGTCCACCGACGCCTTGTAGGCGTGCGCACGGTTGAGCAGGCCCTTGGCGGCGACGCAGGTCAGCAGCCAGGTCAGCTCAGGGATTTCCGGGATGTCGGACTGGCGGTAGAAGGTCACGCGGTCGACATCGAGGCCACCGGCCAGCCAGGTCGCGGCGATTTCCAGACGCGAGCGCTGGATGCGCAGCGGGTCATCGCATTTGATCAGGGCGTGGTAGTCGGCCAGGAAGTAGAACGAATCGGCATTGCTGTCGCGGCTGGCAAGGATCGCCGGGCGGATGGCGCCGGCATAGTTGCCCAGGTGCGGCGTGCCGGTGGTGGTGATGCCGGTGAGGATTCGGGTACGGTTCGTCATGGGTAATCGCTTGTCAGACTGCAATCAATTCGAGAGACGCGGCAGGATCAGATCCTTGAGATCGGTCAGCTTGCCATGAAAAAAGTGTCCGCATTCTGCCACTTTCAGCAGCTCATGGGGGCGCTGGAGTTGTTCCGACCAGTCGTAAACCAATTGCGGATCGATGACTTCGTCGGTTTCCGGCTGGATCACGGTGAGTTCGCCCTGCTGCGGCAGTTGATCCTGCTCGCCAAGACGCATGACCGCCGGGGCGACCATGAACAGGTGCTTGAGCTGCACGCCTTGGGCTTCAAGACGACCGCCGAGACTTGCTGCAACAAATCCGCCAAAGGAGAAACCGAACAGGGTCAGCGGCAGGTTCGGGTGTTTTTCGCGCAGCCATGCCGCAGCCGCCTGGGCATCATCAACTTCACCGGTGCCCATGTCGTGCGAACCTTCGCTGGCGCCGACGCCGCGATAGTTGAAGCGCAAGGTAATCAGGCCGGCGTCGCGCGCGGTGCGCTGCAGGGTCGAGACGACTTTGTTGAGCATGGTGCCGCCCTGCACCGGGTTCGGGTGGCAGATCAGCGCGATGCCGCGCGGCTGCTCGTTATCGAGGTACAAGGCTTCGATTTGGCCGACTGGGCCGGCAATCACTACAGGGGTTTCACGCATCAGCAAGGAAGGAACTCCGTGACCTCGAATCGGGTCGACTCGTCTAGCAAATTGTCTGTGCCAATCTATTGCGAGTGAATCGCGGTATACAGCGCAGGTTCGAGCCGTTAACGTAAAGCAAAGCCGTTTATAGAGGAAGGACTCGTGGAACACTCGCTCTTAGTTTGGTTGTTACCGACTCTTGCCCTGGTTGTGGGTGTCGCCATTGGATTCCTGATCGCGCGCGTTGCGCCGAACGCCGCGCCGAGCCGTACGCAGCGTCAACTGGATGATATCCAGGAGCGCTTCGACAGTTATCAAAACGAGGTGGTCACCCACTTCAACAGCACCGCGATGCTGGTCAAGAAACTGACCCAGAGCTATCAGGAAGTGCAGGATCACCTCGCCGAGGGCGCCAACCGTCTGGCCCTGGACGAGCAAACCCGCCAGCGCCTGATGGCCGCCCTGCACGCCGACGCAGCGCAGGCACCGCGCGAGCGCCTGACGCCACCGCACAACAATCAAGAACCGCCGCGTGACTACGCACCAAAAACCCCGAACGCGCCGGGCATGCTTGATGAGCACTATGGTTTGAAGAAGTAAGCAGTCTTCGCTGCAAAGCAAAAGCCTCCGGACAGTGAAGTGTTCGGGGGCTTTTTTGTGTCTGGGGAAGTGGCAGCGACCATAAAACCTGTAGGAGCTGTCGAGTGCAACGAGGCTGCGATCTTTTGATGTTCATGTTTCAAGATCAAAAAATCGCAGCGTGCCGCAGCTCCTACAGGGCCGCGCGCAAAAAAATGCCCGATCACCGGATCGGGCATTTCTTCATTCAGGCAATCGCTTACGGATACTGCTGAACCGTGCCCGGCTGCTGTTGCTGCGGCGCACCGTACTGCTGACCCGGAATCGCCTTCAGGTTGACTTCAACCCGACGGTTCTGCGCACGGCCATTGACGTCACCGTTGCTGGCAATCGGATTATCCGGGCCGGCACCGCGCGCCGACAGGTTGGCACCGCTGACACCTTGCGAGGTCAGGTAAGTCGCCACGCTCTGCGCACGACGCTGCGACAGATCCATATTGTGCTGGCGGCTGCCGGTGCTGTCGGTGTAGCCGACGATCTCGATCTGGTTCTGGCTGAACTCCTTCAGCGAGTTCGCGAGGTTGTTCAGTGGCTGATAGAAGCTGGAAGCGATGTTCGCCGAATCGGTGGCGAACGTGATGTTGCCCGGCATGATCAGTTTGATCTGATCGCCCTGACGCTGCACTTCAACGCCAGTGTTGGCCATGCTCGCGCGCAGCTTCTTCTCTTGCTGGTCAGCGTAGTAACCGTAACCGGCGGCAGAAGCACCGACCACGGCCGCGCCGATCAGCGCGCCCTTGCCACGGTTGTCGTGGCCGATGGCGGCACCGGCCAGTGCGCCGGCGAGTGCACCGAGGCCACCGTATTTGGCGGTTTTGCTCATTCCTTGGGAGCCACTGTCGGCCTGGCCCTGATTGTCATACGGGTTAGGCGAGGCGCAGCCGGACAGCAAGGCCACGGCAGTAGCGACAATAATCAAACGACGCGTGGTGAACATGAAGAGCTCCTACTTTTGCATTCTGTGGTGCAACGGCCATTGGCAATCGCCCGTGCGGGCGTTGGATCATGACAATGCACAAAAATTCCGCAGCAGACCCGTGACAAAATATTTAGGCCCGCACAAACGGGTTTTCGCGCATCTCATCCCCCAGACGCGTGTCCGGGCCATGCCCGGTCACGACAGTCGCGTCCTCGTCCAGCGTGTATAGCCGCTGCTTGATCGACCGCACGATGGTCGCCTGATCGCCGCCCCACAAATCCGTGCGCCCTACGCCACGACGAAACAGCGTGTCGCCGGCAATCAACAGCTTAGCCTCGGAAAACCAAAAGCTCATGGAACCGGGCGTATGCCCCGGCGTATGCAACGCCACGCCGCAGCCGCAGGCGAGTTCTTCGTCGTCGCTCAACCAGCGATCTGGCGACGGTACCGGCGTGTACGGCACGCCGAACATCTGGCATTGCATCTCGAGGTTGTCCCAGAGGAACTGATCTTCTTTGTGCAAATGCAGAGTCGCGCCGGTTTTCTCTTTCATCTGCCCCGAAGCGAGGAAGTGATCGAGGTGCGCGTGGGTGTGGATGATGCTGACCACTTTCAGACCATGCGCATCGAGGCGCGCCATGATCAGATCGGGATTGCCGCCCGGATCGACGACGATGGCTTTCTTGGTGATCGGATCGCCGATGATCGTGCAGTTGCACTGCAAAGGACCGACGGGGAAGGTTTCGCGGATGAGCGCTGGGGCTGGAACGGTCATGGGAAATCCTGAGCAATGGCTCGAAAACGGCCGATGCCGGATGTTACCGTCGCTAGACCCTTAACCCCAACTCCTTCGCCCGCGCCACCGCTTGCGTGCGCCGCTCAACACCCAGTTTGCTGTTGATGTGGCTGGCGTGTGTTTTCACGGTGTGCAGCGAGATAAATAACTGCTCGCTGATTTCCTGATTTGAACAGCCTTGGGCGATCAGGCGCAGCACGGCCAGTTCGCGGCTGCTGAGTTGTTCTGCTGCTGAGCATTCGGCCACGGCACGGACAGCAACATGCGGCATATGCCCCAGTAACTGCTGACCGACAAGGGTCGACGCGATCGGCGCCAATTGGGCGCGCAGCCAGTCGGTGTGTCCTTTGATCAATGCATCGAAAGGCTGCAGCACGCCACCAGCCGCGGCATCCAGCGCCTGACTCAAAGCCTTGCGCGCTTCCGGCTCGCGTCCACCGGCCAGCAGCAACGCCACTTTCTGCGTCAGCGCCATCACACTGAGCAACTGTCGCCCGGTTTGCTGACCGTTCTCGTGCAACACGTTCAAGCGCCCTTCGGCGAGCATCGGCTGGCCCTGAATCAGGTCGAGCAACGCCTGCTGCAATTCAACGTGTAACGGCAGTTGTGGATGAAACTCCGGTGGCGCGGCGGCGCGTTCACCGGTGTAAGTCTGGCCCAGTCGCGCCAGCCAGGCCTCGGCGAGATCGGTGCGGCCCTGCGCCAGCCACAGCTCGCATTTGACCAGGGTGATCATCGCCAGATAGTAGATCGGCGGCACGTCCCAGATGTGCATCAGCCGTTCGGCTTCGGAGAGTTCAGCGAAGGCTTTGGCGAATTCGCCGGTGGCACCGTCCAGCCGCGCTATCACGCAATGGCCGATCAATACGCTGATGTCGCGACAGGCGCGCGCCTCGCCGATACCGGCCAACAACCGCGTGCGGGCGACTTGCGGCTGCAAGCGCATCGCTAACAGAAAACCTTCGTATAACGTCAGCCGTGCGCGCACCGCGTACAGGCGTTGCGGCGACAGACCGCGCAAGCGCTCCAACCCTTGATGCACTTCATCCAGTGCCCGCAGAATTTCGCCACGCGCCTGCAACACGCGAGCGCGATCGTAATGCGCCAAGGCTTCGAATAACGGATTGCCGACACGCTGCGCCAGCTCCAGCGATTCACGGTTAAGTCCACGGGCGCGCCACAGATCACCGTCGGCAATTGCCAGATTGGACAGCGTCGACAAGCACATCAGACGCTGGCCATAGCGCTTGGCCGGCAGGCTCTCCAGCGCTTCGCTGCAATATTTCAGGGTCAGTTCACGATGGCCGCGCCCACGGGCGATGATCCCGCTCAGCGCCAGCCATTGCGCCAGCATCGACTTTTGCGCGGTGGCTGAGGGCGCCGGCAGGAAGCGGCTCAAATGACTGGAAAGTTCTTCGGCAGCATCGAGCTGACAGGCCAGCCCCAATGCCCAGCTGTACAGCACGATCAGGCGCGGCGTGCTGATCAGCAGGCTGTCGGGCAAGTCCATTTTCCAGCGCAGCAACATGCCGACGTTCTGTTCGGCCAGCAGTTGTTCTTCGGAGAGGTTCTGTACCAGATTCGCCGCGACATCGAGATGGCCGGCGCGCAACGCCTGCTCCACCGCTTCATCGAGCAAGCCCTGAGCATTGAACCAGCGACAGGCGCGCAGATGCAGCGTCGCGGTCGGCACCATGGCGTGTGCTATCGGCCGACTGCGCAACAGATCGGAGAACAAATGGTGATAGCGATACCAGTGACCGTGCTCGTCCAGCGGCACCAGAAACACCTGATGCGCCTGCAGAAAACGCAGAATCTCGGCGCTGTCATGGGCTTCGCGCACGGCGTCGCACAGCTCGCTGCAAAAACGTTCTTGCGGCGCGGTGTCGTAGAGAAAGGCCTGCACTTCGGCCGGCAGGCAATCGATGACTTCTTCGAGCAGATAATCGCGGATCAGCCCTTCCCCGCCGTTCAGCGCTTGCGGTAACGCGGTATCGTTGCCGGCTTCGGCCACTGCGAGCAACCAGAAACGCAACCCGGCAACCCAGCCTTCGCTGCGTTGAATCAGACTCTCCAGTGCTTCGCCGCGCAATGAGCTGCTGTGGCGATCGAGCAAAGTCAGGGCTTCGTCGTGGGTCAGGCGCAGATCCTGTTCATGCAGTTCAAGCAACTGACGGGACAGGCGCAAACGCGCCAGATGCCAGTCCGGCCGCTGGCGACTGGTGACCATCACCAGCAAGCCGTCGGGCAAATGATTGAGGAAAAATTGCAGGCAACGGTCGAGCACCGGGCCTTGGGCGAGATGGTAATCGTCGAGCACCAGCAGCAGCGGCGTCGCGGTATCGAGGTGCAGCGCCAACTCGTCAAGCAGGCCGTCGAGCCATTCTTCAAAGGCAAACGGCTGATGGCGCTGACGCATTTTCAGCAGCCCCAATGCGCGGCTGCCCACTTGGGGAAAGTAGTCCTGCAGGCCTTCGAGCAAACGTTCGAGAAAGCGCCCGGGGTCGCTGTCTCGCGGGCTCAGGCCCAGCCACAGACTTTGCCAGTGCGCCGGCAGGCTCTGACAGAACTCCACCGCCAGCGAACTCTTGCCGAACCCGGCCGGTGCGCTGACCAGCAACAATCGCCCGCCGAGCCCGGCTTGCAGGCGTTCGCACAGACGTGGTCGCAAGACGTAGCCGTCGGGCAACGGTGGACGGAAGAAACGCCCGTCCAGTGCCGCGACGGCAACGCTTGCAGGACCCGGAAGTGGGGACAGATCAGTCATGGCCGGCTCTTGTTTGAATGGCTATTGGCGGCGTTGCAGATGTCCGCAGACTAGCCTTAAACGTACCGGTAATGAAGGTTGCTGCTACAAATGGCTACAAAAGTCTTTCCAGAATGCGCCATTCGCCCCGCATTTCGACCTGTAGGAGCTGCCGAAGGCTGCGATCTTTTGATCTGCTGTGGCTTTTGATTTGGCTTCAGATTTTCGCCCCCATCGGCAGGCCGAGCGTAGGTGTTCATCCGGGGCAGGCGCGCAGCGCCGCGCGGCGCAGCCGCACACATCGAGAGGAGGTGCAGCGAAGCAAACCGTAGGCGATGCCCCCGGATGAACACCGTAGCGAGGGAACACTGAGCCTAAGCGAAGTGCCGTACGCCGGGGGCAAAGCCTTTTGCTTCCTTTTTGGCGTTTGAAAAAGGGACTCGCTGTAAGAGCGAAACCGCCAGAAGCCCCAACCGCAGCAACGGATATGCCCCCAAAACCCACGGCCCAAACAAAAGATCAAAAGATCGCAGCCTTCGGCAGCTCCTACAAAAGCAATTCAGAGGCGCCGCGAAAAGCGCAAAAAAAAACGCCCCGAACCAGTCGGGGCGTTTTTACGAGGATGCGGCCTCGGGTTTACTGCGGTTTAGCGAACACCATCCTGACGCAGAGCGGCCGGAGTGAAGTCGCTGGTAGTAGCGGTGAAGCCGAAGTCATACGCCTGCTTCTCTTCGTTCTTCATGCCCAGTGCCAGGTAACGGCCGGACTGCAGGTCGTAGAGGGTTTCCAGGGCGTACCACGGCACTTGCTTGTCGTAGTAGTCCTCGGCATGCGCCTCGGCTACGCGCCACAGTTGGCCACGACCGTCATAATGGTCGATGACCGCTGCTTGCCAGGTGTCTTCGTCGATGTAGAAGTCACGTTTGGCGTAGATGTGGCGCTGACCTTCCTTCAGGGTCGCCACCACGTGCCAGACGCGACGCAACTCGTAACGCGCCAGATCCTGGTTGATGTGACCGGCCTTGATGATGTCGGAATACTTCAGCTTCGGATCGTCGAGCTTGTAGCTGTCGGAAGCGATGTACATCTCTTTCTTGCCTTCGAGTTTCCAGTCGTAACGATCCGGCGCACCGTTGAACATGTCGAGGTTGTCGGAGGTACGCAGGCCATCTGCCGCAGTACCCGGGCCGTCATAGGACACTTGTGGCGCACGGCGCACACGACGCTGACCGGCGTTGTAGACCCACGCCGAACGTGGCTCTTTAACCTGGTCGAGGGTTTCGTGCACCAACAGCACACCACCGGCCAGACGCGCAGGCGCGGTCACTTTCTGCTTGAAGTAGAACAGGATGTTGCCCGGGTTTTTCGGGTCGTAGTCCTTCATCTTGTCGCGGAACACGAACTGATCCTGGAAGTACACCAGGCTGTACGAGCCGTTCGGTTGCGGCGTGGCCTGGGTTACCAGACGGGTCACGCTGCCGCCGCGATAGCGGGTGATGTGGTTCCAGATGACTTCCACACCGCTTTTCGGAATCGGGAACGGTACCGCGGTTTCGAAGTTTTCCAGACCGTTGCCGCCGGACACCAGATTGGTGTTGGTGGCGTTTTTCTTGATGGCGGCGAACACGTCATCCGGCACAGTCGCGCCACGGTGGGACGGGTACACCGGCATCTTGAAGGTGTCCGGGTAGCGCTTGAACATCGCGTACTGCCCCGGCGCCAGTTTGTCCTTGTACTTGTCGACATCCTTGGCGGTGATGGTGAACAGCGGTTGCTCACTGGCATAAGGATTGGACAGGAAACCGCGCGCATCGACGCTGCCGGCATTTTTCGGCAACGGCTTCCACGCCGGGATCGAACCGTCAGCGTTACCGGCCATTTCCGCGCCCATCGGCGTCAGGCTTTTGCCCAGTTTGTCGGCTTCGGCAGCCGGGACGGCCGCCATCACACCGGTCGCCAGCAACGACAGACCCAGAACACCCGCGTGGAACAGACTCTTTGTTATTTTCATAAATTCGTTCGTCCTGAAAATGCAGTGCTTAGAAGTTCACGCCGAAGCTGAGCGCAACGAAGTCGCGGTCGTCCACAGTGGTGTACTTGCCGTCAAAGAAGTTGGTGTAAGCCAGGCTGGCGGTGTAGGTGTTCTGGTATTCAGCGTCGACACCGAGGCTGACCGCTTTGCGACCTTCCTCGAAGTTACCGCCAGGGCCTGGCGAGTAGCCGCTGACGTCGTGCTGCCAAGCCACGTTCGGCTTGAGGTTCACACCGGCGAATACGTCGTTGTATTCCCAGATGGCACGGCCGCGATAGCCCCACGACGTCGCAGTGGTGAAGCCTTCGTTGGTGCAGTTGCGGCTGCGGTTGTTCTGCGGCGAACCCGGGCCGGCACCGTTGATGGTGCTGGCGTTGAGGATGTTGGCGCAGGTGTCGATGCCGCCAGTCGCTGGCAGCTCACCCGGGCCGTAGACCGGATCACGGCCATAACGAACATCAGAAGTGCTTTCCAGACCGCCAACGTGGGTCACGCCGACTTCACCCACGACGGTCAGACGGCTGGCGCCCATGACCTGATCGAAGAAGTGCGTCAGGGTGGTCTGGAACTGCGTCACTTCCTTGCGGCGATAGCCATGCAGATCCTGACCCGGAACGCCGTTGAGCAGAGAAGCGTTGGTCAGTGCGCCGCCCAGCGGACGTACACCGGCGAACAGGATGTCGGTGGAGTTCAGTTGTACCGGTGCATTCGGACGGTAGCTGATCTCACCGCTCCACGCGGTACCGGTAGGCAGAGTGGTGGAGAAGCTCAGGCCATAGAGACGGATGTCTTCCGGGTATTCAACGAAATACTCCGAGTTACCCGCGACCAACAGCGGCGCGAGTGCCGCGAACGGGCCTGGCAACGATGCCGCGGTGTTGTACACCGACTGTGGCGCACCCGTGGCGCTGAAGATCGGCGCACGGCTGTGGTAGTTCATGAAGTAGGCGCCGAACTCGGTATCGATCGGGTCGTACATGTACTTGAAGGACGCGCCCCACTGGCCGCTGTCGCGCGCATCACGGTCGCCGCCACGGCGTACCAGAACGCCTTCCTCGTTGACGTCCACGCCAGCCCCGGCCAATGGCCCCAAGGCAACCGCCGGAATCTGCGAACGCTTGTTCAGTACGCGCAGGTTGTTGTCGCAGCCATCGGCAATGATGTCGGGTTGCGAGAAGAACGTGCCGCAGTTGTCGACAACGGTCTGATCCCATTCCAGCTGATAGAACGCTTCAGCCGAGAGGTTCTCGGTCAGGCTCTGCGAGACGTAGAACATGTTGACCGGAATCAGGCCTTCCTTGATTTCGGCACCCGGACGGCGGAACGCGGACACGTCGATCGGGTTGATCGAGTTGATGCCGCCGCCGATGAAGGTACTTTCACCCCAGCTCACCACCTGCTTGCCCAGACGCACGGAGCCGGGCTGATCGGCGATCGAGTAGTTGTGGTAGACGAAGGCGTCGAGGATCTGCCCGCCGGAGGACTTCGCGCCTTCCTTGCGGTTGTTGTCGCTGATGTCCTTGAACTCACGGCTTTCGTCTTTGAGTTCGAAGTCGTACCAGTATTTGCCACGGACGAACACGCCGGTGTCGCCGTACTTCAGTTCAAGGTCATGGATGCCCTTGAAGATTTTCGAGAAGGTTTCGCCGCTTTTGAAGTTGGCGTGACCGTCATCGGAAGTCTGCGACAGGCCGTGGCCGCCGTTGTTGACGCCGATGAGGTTCTTGTTCGGGCTCTGAGTAGACCAACTGGCACCGAGCGACAGGGACGAGTCGAACTGACCCTCGATTTCACCGACGTTGAAACTGACGCCGAATGCGGGCCCGGCGAGCGAAGAGGCAAGACTGACCGCCAGAGGCAGTTTTGCCCGGCGCCAGAACTGGTTTACTGAGGTCATCGACGCTACTCCATGTGCATTATTGTTATGGCAGTGAGTACTTTTAAAAACGCTGTGGAGGGCCGGGCGCCAAGGCTGCCCGAAATCACTCCAAAGTTGCTCGCCCCAATCTGTGCGTGTGCTCCGTTCTTAAAAATCCTTGAACGGACTATATCCAGCAGGGGGTACTGCTTGATCCCTCTAAAGTGTGATTTGCAGTGAGCAACCACTCTGGAACAGTCCTTTCGCCAGTCCGACACTCGTCGGCACGGCAAGGATGGCTGATTTTTTTGATTTCACAAGCCAAGCGCTTGCTTGGTGGGGCTGGCGCGCCGTTTTCGGCGCGCCAGAAGACACTCAAAGTGTTGAGAGGAAGGTGCTGTTGTTGGCCTGCCATTCGGTGATGTCGAGGCGGATGCGCTTCTTGTCGAGCTTGCCGACGCTGGTCTTGGGAATTTCGGTAACAAGGGCGATCTGACTCGGGATCGCCCACTTGCTCAGGTGGCCCAACTCCACGAACGGCTTGAGGTGTTCCTTGAGCTCACGGGCCCCGATCACGTGCCCTTCGCGGATCACCAGCAGTGCAAACGGGCGCTCGCCCCACTGCGGATCAGCGATGCCGACCACTGCTACTTCGCGTACCGCGACGTGACGGCTGATCAAATCTTCGAGATCCAGCGAGGAAATCCATTCGCCACCGGTCTTGATCACGTCCTTGATGCGGTCGCGGATGTCGATCACGCCCATGCTGTCGAGTGTGGCGACGTCGCCGGTGTGCAGCCAGCCGCCGGCCCAGAGCTCAGCGCCCTTTTGTGGCTCGTTGAAATAACCTTCGGTGAGCCATGGCGCACGCAGCACCAGTTCGCCCTGGGTCTCGCCGTCAGCCGGAAGGAAATTGCCTTCGGCGTCGACAATCGCCGCTTCTACCAGCGGCCCCGGCACACCGGCCTTGATCCGGTAAGTGGTGCGCTCGTCTTCGCTGCCGGCCATCAATTCATCATTGAGGTGTGCGCAGGAAACCAGCGGACCGGTTTCCGACATGCCGTAGGCGGCCGTCAGTTGAATGCCGCGCGCCTTGGCGGTTTCGTACAGCGAGCGATTGAGCGCACTGCCGCCGATGACGATCTTCCAGCCGCCAAAATCGGTGCCCTGCGCGCCTTTGGCGTTGAGCAGCATTTGCAGAATGGTCGGCACGCAATGGGAGAACGTGACCTTCTCCTTGCGCCACAACTCAACGAGATACTCGGGATCGTAGCGCCCCGGATAAACCTGTTTCAGCCCCAGCATCGTCGCCACATAAGGCAGGCCCCAGGCGTGGACGTGGAACATCGGCGTGATCGGCATGTACACATCGTTGGTGCCGAGCAGGCGCACGCTGTCGATGGAACCCATGATCGTCGACACGCCCATGGTGTGCAGCACCAGTTGCCGATGGGTGAAATACACGCCTTTCGGGTTGCCGGTGGTGCCGGTGGTGTAGAACGTGGTCGCGACGGAATTTTCGTCGAAATCCTGGAAATCGTACTGCGGGCTCGCAGCCGCCAGCAGTTGCTCGTACTCGCCGACCAGATTCGGCAAGTCGGCGGTTTTTTCCGGCAGATCAGTCAGCAGCAAGGTCTTCTCGACCGTGGTCAGGTGCGGCGCGATCGCTTGATAGAGGCCGACGAACTCGCTGTTGACCAGCACAAAACGGTCTTCGGCGTGGTTCATGGTGTAGAGAATCTGTTCCGGCGACAGGCGCACGTTGATCGTGTGGATCACCGCGCCGATCATCGGAATCGCGAACATGCATTCCAGGTAACGATGGCTGTCCCAATCCATCACCGCGACGGTGTCACCGGCCTTCACACCGGCCGCCGTCAGCACGTTGGCCAGCCGCGCAACTCGCTCGATCAGGGTCGGGTAGCTGTAGCGAATCTGGTCACGGTAGATGATCTCGCGGGTTTTCTCGTAACGGGCGCCGGACATCAGCAGCCGTTTGATCAGCAATGGATACTGGTAGGCCCCATCGGCCGGGGGAATGACGCGAGTCTGCAACATATGAATCCCTTTTCTGGCTGCACGGTGTTGGCATAGAGATTTGTACTCTAGAACCCTTATACGCCAGCCAAATCAGCCAAAGGAATGATTTGCAGAGCCGTACAAATGCTAGCTTTGCGCCAGCATTTGCCGACTTTCGTCCCAGGTCAGGCCGTTTGCCCTACAGCCTCCTCGGAAGGTGTCCGTGGGAATACGACTGCTGCAAGGAAGGTCAACGCGCCGAAACCCGCGAGAATCAAGTACAGGCCTACAAAACCATGGCGCGGTTCAACATAGGAAATCAGCGGAATCGCCGTCGCACTGGCGCCGAACGATAAGCAGTAACGCAGGGCGAACACCCGTGATTGCCACTGCGGGGCGACGAAGTTGGCGACCATCGCATCATTGACTGTTACCTGACCAAACACCACAAACATGAACGCTGCACCGAGGGCGATCACCGCCCAGCCGTCGGCATAGGCCAACGCAAACAGCAGCGGTGCCTGGCACAACGTCAGGACAACAAACGGCCATTTCAGGCTGAGACGATGCAACACACGTCCAATGCTCAATTGCGCAATCGCACCGAAGGCATAGGCCAGACTGACCACCACGCCGAGGGTTTGCGGCGAGGCGAACAGCTCATGCAAACGTTCCTGAAACAGCTTCGGATAGGTCATGGTGGTGGCGTTGAACACCACGCCGCCGGTGGCCGTGGCCAACGCCAGCACGCCGAAAACCATCACCATCGAGATGCGCTGACCGGCGGCGCCTTTGAGTGGCGTGTGCGGGCGCTTCGGAATCGGTTCCTCACGCACCTGCAAGGCGAAGCCAAAACCCAGCACAATCGCCACTGCGCCCGGTATCAGAAACGCCGAGCGCCAGCCGAACTGCGCCACCAGCAAGCCGGTGATCAGCGCCGAAAACGCCACGCCCAGATTGCCCCACATGCCGTTGATGCCAATTTCGCGGCCACGATTTTGTGCGTAGGCCACCAGCATTGCTGTGCCGACTGGGTGATAAATCGCCGCAAAAATACCGATCAGGGTCAGGCCAATCACCAGCATGCTCGGGCTGTTGCTCAGCCCGGTGAAGATCGCCGAAGCGCCGATACCGAAGAAAAACACTAGCATCATCTGCCGCCGACTCCAGTGATCGCCGAGCCAGCCGGCGGGCAGCGAACAGGCGCCGAAGGCGATGAATCCTCCCAACGACAGGCCGATCAGCGTGGCGTAATCGAGGCCGAAAGCCTGGGTCATACCGAGCACGGCGGCGGGAAAAATCAGCATGAACATGTGATCGATCACATGGGCGGCGTTGATGTAGCGAATGACATTGCGGGATTGATTCATGGCGGCACGCTTTACGTTGTTGTGTGCCGTCTATGCTAGGTTGGCGGTAAAGCGCATTCCTGCCAAGCAAGTCATCGAATCAGACATGTTGATCAGCCATTTCGAACACGGCCCGGTGAGCGCCTACCCCCGGGATTATCTGGACGGCGCCCACCAGCCGCTCCACCTGCATCGCGAGGCGCAGTTGTTGTACGCGGTCAGCGGCATCATGCGCGTAGTCACGGAATCGGGTGCGTGGGTGATTCCGCCGAGTCGCGCGGTGTGGATTCCACCCGAGATAGCGCACGAGATTTTCATGAGCGGTGACGTGCAGATGCGCTCGCTGTTCATCGCACCTGAGCTGTCGCCCGCCAGCCTGCAACAGTGCTGCGTATTGGCGGTGACACCGTTGCTGCGCGAGCTGATTCTGCGTGCCGTGCAAGGGCCGCCGCACGCCGACAACCCGCTGATTCAGCAGTTGATGCTGGAAGAACTCGCCAGTCTGGAAAACCTGCCGCTGCACATTCCGATGCCCAGCGACCGGCGTCTGCAAAACATCTGTCTGGCACTGCTGCACACCCCCGATCATGCCAATACCCTGGAAGACTGGGCGCAGCAGGTCGGCGCCAGCTCACGGACGTTGGCACGGCTGTTTCAGCAACAGTTGCAGATGAGTTTCAACGCCTGGCGCCAGCAACTGCGCCTGATGGAAGCCCTGCCACGTCTGCTCGCCGGGGACAGCGTGCAGCGTGTGGCGCGGGATCTGGGTTACGGCAGCGCGCGGGCGTTCAGCGCGATGTTTCGCCGTTTACTTGGGGAAAATCCCCGTGATTACCTCAACAACCTGAGCAAGCTCAGCGAGCTTGTGTAAGACCCTGTGGGCGCGAGCCTGCTCGCGAAAGCGGTCTTTCAGCCACCAATAATGTCGACTGTCCCAACGCCTTCGCGAGCAGGCTCGCTCCCACAGGTTTAAGTCGCGGTTCTGGAATCAATGCATCTCGGTAAACGCGATTTTCACGCCGAGAGCAATCAGCACCGCGCCCATGGTGCGGTCAAACCAGTGGCCCATGCGGGCAAAACCGGCGCGTACACGTTGTTGGCTGAACAGCATCGCCACCAGGCAAAACCACACGGCCGTCGCGACCGCCAGATAAATCCCGTAACCGGCCTGCACCGACAGCGGCGTGTGCGGGTTGATCACCACGGTGAACAGCGACAGGAAGAACAGCGTGGCTTTCGGGTTGAGGCCATTGGTCACGAAGCCCGAAGTGAACGCGCCGCGAGCCGTGCGTACGCCGGCTTCTTTGTGCAGATCGTCGGTGACGGTTTTCGCTGGTTGCGCGCGCAAGGCCTTGAAGCCGATGTACAGCAGATAAGCCGCCGCCGCCCATTTCAACGCGTTGAACAGCACGATCGATTGCGACACGATCAGGCCGATGCCGAGCAACGAATAACCGACGTGGAGGAAAATCGCCGTACCGACACCGAGTGCCGTCCAGGTTCCGGCGCGACGCCCGTGGGTCACGCTTTCGCGCACCACCACGGCAAAGTCCGGGCCGGGGCTGGCGACGGCCAGCAGGTGGATCAGTGCAACGGTCAAGAACTCGGTCCAGTACATGGGGGCTCCTCTGGGGCAGCTTGGTCAATAAAGATCTGTAGGAAACGCAGTACTTGTGGCGAGGGGATTTATCCCCGTTCGGCTGCGCAGCAGTCGTAAACCCGGCGAACGCGATTGAGCAGATACACCGAGGTGAATGTTTTTAGGGCTGCTTCGCAACCCAACGGGGATAAATCCCCTCGCCACAGACATATGTATCCGCGGCGGGGTCTGAGTAACCAATTGTTTCATCTGGTAGGCTCGGCAGATTACGCCCAACGCTCAAAGCCTAAAAGGTACAGTTGATGACGAACACGCGCCGCGCCGTATTCCTTGATCACCCGTCGCTCGACCTTGGCGACCTCGACCTCAGCCCGTTGCGCGAGTGTTTCAGCGATCTGCAACTCTTCGCCCAGACCCTGCCCGAGCAAGTCAGCGAACGCCTGCAAGGCGCCACCGTGGCCATTTCCAACAAGATTTTGATCGACGCCGCCGCGATGGCCGCCAACCCCGATCTGAAACTGATCCTGATCACCGCCACCGGCACCAACAACGTCGACCTCGCCGCCGCCCGCGCTCACGGCATCACCGTGTGCAACTGTCAGGGTTACGGCACGCCGTCGGTGGCGCAACACACGATCATGCTGCTGCTCAACCTCGCCACGCGTCTGGCCGATTATCAGAAAGCCGTCGGCGAAGGTCGCTGGCAGCAGGCGAAACAGTTCTGCCTGCTCGACTATCCGATTGTTGAACTGGAAGGCAAAACCCTGGGTTTGCTCGGTCACGGCGAACTCGGTGGCGCGGTGGCGCGACTGGCCGAAGCCTTCGGCATGCGCGTTTTGCTCGGACAGATCCCCGGGCGCCCTGCCCGCCCGGATCGTCTGCCGCTGGAGGAACTGCTGCCGCAAATCGACGCCCTCACCCTGCACTGCCCGCTCAACGAGTACACCCGCCACTTCATCGGTGCCCGCGAACTGGCGTCGATAAAACCCGGCGCCTTCGTGATCAACACCGCGCGTGGCGGTTTGATCGATGAACAGGCGTTGGCCGATGCGCTGCGTAATGGTCACCTCGGCGGCGCGGCCACCGATGTCTTGAGCGTCGAGCCGCCGACTCAAGGCAATCCGCTGCTGGCCGCCGACATTCCACGTCTGATCGTCACGCCGCATAACGCTTGGGGCAGTGTTGAAGCGCGGCAGCGCATCGTCGGTCAATTGACCGAAAACGCTCAGGCGTTCTTCAGCGGTAAGGCGCTGCGGGTCGTCAGTTGATAAACTGCGGCACTTTTTTTTGAGGAGCAGTTATGGATCCGCGCAGTGAAGTACTGCTTCGTCAGCCCGAGTTGTTTCAAGGTTCGTTGTTGTTGGCCGGGTTGCCCGCCGACGATCTGCTCGGGCGCTTGTCCAACGCCTTCGGCTGGTGCTGGCATGCCGGCGATCAAGCGGCGCTGGACGCTCGCTTCGAAGGTCGCAGCCATTTCGGCGTGAATGTTCCGGAGCGTGAGTTTGATAGCGCTGTGGTGTTCTTGCCCAAGTCCAAGGATCTGACCGATTACATCCTCAACGCCGTGGCCTCGCGTCTGGCCGGTCGAGAAGTGTTTCTGGTCGGGGAAAAACGCAGCGGCATCGAAGGTGCGTCGAAACAGCTCAATCCGTTCGGCAAGCCGCGCAAACTCGACAGCGCGCGTCACTGCCAGCTCTGGCAAGTCACCGTGGCCAACGCGCCAGAAACGAAATCGCTGGAAAGCCTCGCGCAGACTTATGAATTGCCGCTGGCCGAAGGCCCGCTGAAAGTGATCAGCCTGCCGGGCGTGTTCAGCCACGGTCGTCTTGATCGCGGCAGCGCCCTGCTGCTGGAACATCTGGACAAATTGCCGAGCGGCCATCTGCTCGACTTCGGTTGTGGCGCGGGTGTGTTGGGCGCGGCGGTGAAGCGTCGCTATCCGCACAATCAGGTGACGCTGCTTGATGTCGACGCGTTTGCCGCTGCCAGCAGTCGTCTGACATTGGCCGCTAACGGTCTGGAGGCCGAGGTGCTGACAGGCGATGGCATCGATGCGGCACCGATGGGTTTGAGCGCAATTTTGAGCAATCCGCCGTTCCATGTCGGCGTGCACACTGATTACTTCGCCACCGAGAACTTGCTGCGAAAAGCGGCCAAACATCTGAAAAACGGTGGCGAACTGCGCTTGGTCGCGAACAGCTTCCTCAAGTATCAGCCGCTGATCGAAGAGCATCTGGGCGTGTGCGCGATCAAGGCCGAAGGCAATGGCTTCCGGATTTACCGGGCCAAGCGCGGCTAGAACTTCTTTCAAAAAAGAGGCTTGCTCAATCGGATTTGCCTAGGCAGAATCCGCTCCGTCCTAGGGGAGTAGTCTCCCACGAGCGCCAAGCTCGTCCGGCATACGTCAACATACTTGATCCTCAGATCATGGCGTATGCGACCCAAGCGTCCGCATCAGACGGATCGCAGGGTTTGACAAGACCTATGACACGCACACCTTACCCGGGGCGGGAAGGCTGTACGTGTCATAGCCGTGTCGACCCGCCCCTTAGGAAAATCCTGATGCTGGACTCGTTACTCGTTCCCACCGCAATCGTTGCCTTGGCCGAAATCGGCGACAAGACGCAACTGCTCGCGCTGATTCTCGCCGCTCGCTTCCGCAAACCCTGGCCGATCATTGCCGGTATTGTCGCCGCGACCCTGGCCAACCACGCAGCAGCCGGTGCGGTCGGCGCCTGGTTCGGCAGTTTCTTCTCGAATGCGACGCTGCACTGGATCCTCGCCGCGAGCTTCACGGCCACGGCGCTGTGGACGTTGGTGCCGGACAAAATGGACGACGATGAAAGCAGCACGGCACGCAAGTTCGGGCCGTTCCTGACCACGCTGATTGCGTTCTTCCTGGCTGAAATGGGTGACAAGACTCAGGTCGCGACGGTGATGCTCGCCGCGCAATACCCTGACTTGTGGCTGGTGATTATCGGAACGACGGCGGGCATGTTGATTGCCAACGTGCCGGTGGTATTGGCCGGTAACTTTGCCGCCGACAAATTGCCACTGACCCTGATCCGTCGCCTCGCGGCTTCGGCGTTCATGATTCTGGCAATTGTCGCGGTGTACAAAGCGATGCAGAGCAGTGGTTGGGTTTAACCCGATCTACTGAACTACCCAACACCTGTGGCGAGGGGATTTATCCCCGATGGGGCGCGAAGCGCCCCCAAACCTGCTGCCTCAGAGTGTCAGACATAACGCATTTGCAGGTTTTGGGGCTGCTTCGCAGCCCATCGGGGATAAATCCCCTCGCCACAACAGCCCTCCCAACCTGAAGAATCGTTGTGTCCTTCGACTCTTAGGATTTCGGGGCTTGTTCGTATAGCGGCATGACCTTCGGAATCGCTGCCTGCAACGAAGCAATCCGGCTAGCCGATGCCGGGTGAGTGCTCATGAACTCCGGTGGTGAACCTTCCGAGGCCTTGCTCATCTTGTCCCACAGGGTGATCGCGGCATTCGGGTTGTAACCGGCGCGGGCGGCCAGTTCCAGACCAATCAGGTCGGCTTCGTTTTCGTTGGCGCGGCTGTTCGGCAACGTCATGCCGTAGTTGGCCACGGTGTCGGCCAGCGCCAGGCTGTCCTGCCCCAGACCGAGCAACGCACCCGCGCCCTGCTTGGCCATTTCAATCCCGTACGCCTTGGACATCGCTTCACGACCGTGCTCGCGCAAGGCGTGGGCAATCTCATGGCCCATGACAGCAGCGATTTCATCGTCGGTGAGTTTCAGGCTGTCGATCAGTCCGGTGTAGAAAATGATCTTGCCGCCAGGACCACAGTTGGCGTTGAGCTCGTCACTCTTGATCAGATTGACTTCCCATTTCCATTGCGCCGCATCGGGGCGGAAGTTCGGCGCCTGAGCGATCAAACGGTCGGCGATCGCCTGAACGCGTTTGGCGTCGCTGCTGGTCTTGTCCAGCACACCTTTGGTGGACGCTTCGCCGACGGTCTTCTGATACGACTGGGCATACATCTGGTCGACCTCTTGCGAGGACAGCATGCTGAACATGTACTGCTTGCGCTCTACACCCACGGCGCCGCCGCTGGTGGTGTTGACCGACTGACAACCGGCCAGCAACAACGCTGCGCTCAGTGCACTTACAACCAATGTCTTGTTCATTCAAAAGCTCCCTGAAAACCTGCCGGGTATCCTAGGCGGGTAATTGTATCGACGCCAGATACAACGGACGTGTTGCAGTGACTTTCAGACATGTCCCACAGTTCAAAAGCCCCTCACCCTAACCCTCTCCCGGAGGGAGAGGGGACTGATTGGGGGATATTCAAGAAGTTCGCCGACCTGAACGATCTGCTTTGAATCCATAATCGACTCGATTTCTCAGGTCGATGTATGAAGCAAGACACCTCGATCAGTCCCCTCTCCCTCTGGGAGAGGGTTAGGGTGAGGGGCTCTTGATAGACCAGACAACTCAACCCGGCGTCAAACACTCCGGCCCATTGAGCTTCGGATCATTGATCAGATTCGCCAACACCCGCTCCCGCAACACCGCCGGCTCACTGGCCAGCAACGCCTGCAACACATGCAACGGCGTCTCGGGATCCAGCCACGCCGCCTGCCCTGCCTCATCCAGAATCAACGGCCGGCGCTGACTCGACGCCGACTGCGTAATCACCGCCGTACTCAACCAGATCTGTTCCTGCACCGGATACGCCTCCCAGATCGCCGCGAAAAACAGCGAGGCGCCCTCCCCCGGCGTCAGCCAGTACGGGCGTTTGCGCTGAGTGCCGCGCCATTCGTAAAAACCATTCGCCGGCAGCAGGCAGCGACGCTGACGCAGCGCCTCACGGAACATCGGCTGTTCGGCCACGGTTTCCGCGCGGGCATGCGCCGGTGTTTTCGACAGGTCGGTCAGCCACGGCGGCGTCAGCCCCCAGCGGGCGCGGGCCAGCGTGCGTTCGCCGGCGTCACCGGCACGCAGCATCAACACCGAATCGTTGGGGGAAATGTTCCACTGCGCCTGTTGATCGGCGGGAAAACCTGGCAGGGCCGCGAAATCGCGGTTCCAGCGAAACAGGGCATAACGTCCACACATGGGGCAACAAGACTCTAAATAAAACGATCGTCAGCCTAACAGACCAGCGTCCCGGGGAAGCTCTCCGGTTCGTCGCCGGGCAGCGGCAGCGCGGCATTGTACGCGGTGATCAGCTCGCGGGCGTATTCGGCCTGGTCGTTGTCGACCGACAGCCCGAGCAAGCCGAAGATCGGCAATTCACCGGTGCCGCCGAGCAAATCGCGGCCAATCAAGTGCGCCTCAATGCCCTCGCTGGCGAGCATGCCTTTGAGCATTTCGCCTTCCATCAGGTTTTCCGGCTCGTAGATCCGCTGCATGGGCGCGCCTCACTCGTTTTCGCTGAAGACTTCCAGAAACCAATCCTCTCCGTGTACCTGCAAGACGAACGTGATCGGCCGGCAACACACCTGACAGTCCTCAATGTAGGTCTGATCACCGCCGGACAGATCCACCGTCGTTTCAACTTGCTCACCACAATACGGACATTCGTACAGTGCGCTCTCCAGCATCGCGGTCTCCCAAGTGACTTGTGCGTATAATCGCCGGTCTATTTGCAGGGCTATTTTTGTCTGGCTGACTTTTCAGACCGTGCCCCGTTGGTTTTCGATCAAAACCTTTACTTACCCTAGCCGTTTCTAACAAGAGAGCATGATGGGCGAATTCGATGCCATCCGACCTTACGACGACAGCGAAGTACCTGTGGTACTGGCAAGACTGCTCGGCGACAAGGCGTTTCTAGATATCCTCACCCACTTCCGCTTCCCGCGTTTTGCCGGTGCTTTCGGCTGGATGCTCAAACCACTTATAGCCCATCGGCTGCGTCGTGAGTTCGCCGACGTGACTTCGGTGGCGACGTTGCAGGACAAGGTCGAGTCCTACGTCGACCACACCATCGAGCGCGCCACCGACGGCGTGACCTACACCGGTGTCGAGCAATTCAAGTCCGGCAGCGCCTATCTGTTCATCGCCAACCACCGCGACATCGTGATGGATCCGGCCTTCGTCAACTACGCCGTGTACCACGCTGGCCTGCCGACGCCGCGCATCGCCATCGGTGACAACCTGCTGCAAAAGCCGTTTGTCAGCGACCTGATGCGCTTGAACAAGAGCTTTATCGTTCACCGGTCGATCACCGGCCGTCGCGAGAAAATGGCTGCGTATCAGCTGTTGTCGGCGTACATCAATCACTCGATCCGCAACGATTGCGCGTCGATCTGGATCGCGCAGGCTGAAGGTCGGGCGAAGGATGGCGATGATCGCACCGAGTCGGCGATCCTCAAGATGTTCCACATGAGCCGCAAGGACGAGCCGTTCGGCGAAGTCATTCGCTCACTGAACGTCACCCCGGTGTCGATCAGTTACGAATACGACCCGTGCGACCAGGCCAAGGCCCGCGAGCTGTACATCCGCGCCACCTCCGGCACCTACGCGAAAGCGCCGGGCGAGGACGACGTGAGCATTGCCAAGGGCATCACCGGCTACAAGGGCCGCGTGCACGTGAACTTTGCTGCGCCGATCACCGAGCTGTTCGAAGACACCAAGCAATTGGCGGTCGAGATGGACAAGCAGATTCTCGGCGGCTACCGGTTATTCCCGGTGCATTACTTGGCGTACGCGCAGTGGGCTGATGCGGATCCGCAGTTGAATGTGCCGAAGGCTGCCGAGGTGTTTGCGGCGGATGAACTGGCCAAGGCGCAGGAAGAATGGCAGAGCCGGCTGGATGCGTGCCCTGCAGAGCATCGTCCGTATCTGGTGCTGCAATATGCGACGCCAGTGCGTAACCAATACCGCGTTAAGGCCGGGTTGCCGCTTTAAATTTTCAGAGCAAGATCAAAAGATCGCAGCCTTCGGCAGCTCCTACAGTGGATTCATGTAGGAGTTGCCGAAGGCTGCGATCTTTTGCTTTTAGTAACGCGTGCTGATCCACGAGACGATCAGTGCCAGCCCCAGGCAAGCAAAACCAAATCGATAGAAAAACCGGTTCATGCGCAAGGTTGCCCAATCAAGAATGGGCTCGGCGTTCGGCTGCGCGTTGCGCTGGGCGGCGATGCTGGCCATCGCGCGCTGTTCGCGGCGGCGGGTTGCGTGCAGCAGCCAACTGCCGGGGAACGCTAACAGCAGCGCCAGCAGGTTGATCAATTTGGCGGGATGGGCGGTAAACAGCGTCATCAAGTGCAGCGACATCACAGACCTCTATCTAAACCGGTGTGGCAGGCGCCAGACCGACGACCGCGGCGCGGATTCTAACCAAACCTTGGCCCCCTGCCCCAGCCTTTACGACAAATAACGTAACAATCGACCGATGGCTGTCCTGTGTCACGGCATCGTCATGTGGATAAACCAAGATGCGCGCCTCGAAACCGACAGGGAACGCGTCATGTTGCACGCCGAAAACCAGGATCGCCTCTACCTCATCACCCCGACCGACGAACAGCAAAGCCTCGTTGGCAGCCTTGCCTTCAATGTTCAGGATCGCCACTGGCTGGTGTATTGCGCGCTGGGCGGGCATCAGCATGCGGATTTGCCGGAGACGGATTTGTTGACGGGGGTTAGCGTGCTCGACTTTTACTCGCAGGCTGCCTGAATAAAACTCCCCGTGTAGGAGCTGCCGAAGGCTGCGATCTTTTGATCTTAAAACCAACATCAAAAGATCGCAGCCTTCGGCAGCTCCTACAGGGAATCGATCTGAATGAAAAAGCCCGGGGTCATCACTGGCCCCGGGCTTTTTCACATCCGCTGAAAGCTTACTCAGCGAGCACCTGACCCACGGTCGGATCCTTGAACAGACGCGTCAGCGCATCGCTCAACACGTCGCTGACCAGTTTGGTGTTGGTTTCCTGGTTCGGCGCCATGCCGAAACGCTGATCCAGCGACGCGCCGTAACGGCCGCTGTAACGGCGGTTGGCGTTCTGCACGTCGGAGCGGAAGGTCGCGCCGATGGTGGCTTCCGTCACGTACATGCCTTCTTTCGGCGACTGGTATTTCAGCTCGGCCAGGGTCACGGTCAACTGAGGCGCGTTCGGTGCATTGTTGGTCGGGGTGAAACCGAGCAGACGCACGGCGGCTTCAGCCTGAGCTTGCAGCTTCGGCAGGATCTGCTCGCGCTGCACGGTGATGGCGCTGGTTTCCGGGTACAGGCCGCCACGGGTGCCGAGGGTTGGCGACGGACGCCCGTCAACCACACGCACGACAACGGGTTGACCACGGCCGACCGCAGGCAACTGCGTGGTCAGCTTCGGCTCCGGATTCAGTTGTTGCGGGCTGTGGGCGCAGCCGGCCAGGGTCAAACCGGCCACAGTGATCAAACCGAACAACAGGCGTTGCAACATGCTCTTCTCTCCAGAATCAGGCACAAACAGGCCGGCAGTATAGCGGTGGGCCACTGCGGGTCACCAGCGTCACACGGTGAATACTGAAATGTCTGACACAGCCGTGGCAGGCCGGTTCCTGTCACGCCGCTGTCATCTGCCGTACATGTTGACGTCACGCCCTGCTGGCAACCTTCAAACAAGTCCTCCAGCAAGGTAATCGGCCATGCGTTATTTGATCTCGTTGTTTGCGCCACGCCCGTTGCACCGCAGCTTTGCCCTGCTCGACCGCAACGGCCATTGTCAGGCATTCAAGCAGTGCAGCCTGCAACCGATGGGTGACGGTTGGGTGGAAATCGAAGAAATTCGTCTCAACTGGTTGCACCACCCATTGCCCGCCAGCGCCCGCGTCATAGCGCCGCAGCCTCGTGCACGCGCTCAGGCGATGTTGAGCATCTGACCGGATGCCTAATAAAAGTCATTAAACACGACCAACTCCCCGCATTTCTTCGATACAATCTCCCCCCGATTATAAGGACGTCTCCTGATCGGGCCCCGCAACAGCGTCAATGCGCATCGCATCGACATCAAAATCGCCCACAGAGAGCCGCCCACACAGATCGAGTGAAGTTGGCGCGCTTGCCTGTTCTTCCGGCAAAAACCCCGCTTTTCGCGAATCTGCAGAGCTGTCATGACGCTCGGCCGCCGCGTTGTTTTTGCCCTCGGGCAAGGTGCCAAGCCAAGACAGCCCTTTTTTGAGGTTCACGTCTTCAAAAGAGCGTGAAAAAAACGGGTTTTCACAACTTCACAAGAGTGTGGCGAGCAAATGAATAGTTTTGCGTCTGAACATGCACCATTAGCGTCTGGAACAGCCCAACGACACAGGACCGGGTATACCTCGAATATCGGAGCCTGAAGCCTGTCCGCTACGGATTTGGTTGCACAAAAACGGATGTCTCGACCATAAGTCGAATTGCCAGCTGCGTGCTGAAATGAGTTCATGGAGCTCTTGAAAGCCAGGCCACATGCATCCGTCGAAGTTGCGAAAAATTGCGAAGATTCGGACATGGCGAACCTGACCACGGATAGCCTGGACACAATTGATCTGTCCCGGAACGCCTGGCAGCCATGCCGACAATTTGGTGCTGCAGATTTTGGAGACGCGTTAAATGGCGCATAACGAAGCAGTCGACGTAGTATTGGTTGGGGCCGGCATCATGAGTGCCACCCTCGCCGTATTGCTCAAAGAGCTCGACCCCGCGATCAAGCTGGAAGTCGTCGAGCTGATGGATTCCGGTGCTGCGGAGAGTTCCAACCCGTGGAACAACGCCGGTACCGGTCACGCTGGTCTTTGCGAGCTGAATTACACGCCGCAGGCCGCCGATGGCACCGTCGACATCAAGAAAGCCGTGCACATCAACACCCAGTTCGAGGTGTCGAAGCAGTTCTGGTCGTACCTGACCAAGAAAGGCACCTTCGGCTCGTGCAAATCGTTCATCAGCCCGGTACCGCACCTGAGCTTCGTGCAGGGTGATTCCGGCATGTCGTTCCTCAAAGAACGCTTTGACGTGCTGCACAAGCACCACGCCTTCGCCGACATGGAATACACCGAAGACAAGGCCAAAATGGCCGAGTGGATGCCGCTGATGATGCCGGGCCGCTCGCCGGACGAAGTCCTCGCTGCCACCCGCGTGATGAACGGCACCGACGTCAACTTCGGCGCGCTGACCAATCAGTTGCTCAAGCACCTGACCAGCGCTCCCGACACTCAGGTCAAATACTGCAAGCGCGTGACCGGTCTCAAGCGTAACGGCAGCGGCTGGACCGTCAGCATCAAAGACGTCAACAACGGCAACACCCGTGAAGTCGATGCCAAATTCGTCTTCCTCGGTGCAGGTGGCGCGGCGTTGCCGTTGCTGCAGGCTTCGGGCATCGAAGAAAGCAAAGGCTTCGGCGGCTTCCCGATCAGCGGCCAGTGGCTGCGTTGCGATAATCCGGAAGTGGTCAAACAGCATCAGGCCAAGGTTTACAGCCAGGCCGCTGTGGGTTCGCCACCGATGTCGGTGCCGCACCTGGACACCCGCGTGGTCGACGGCAAGAAATCCCTGCTGTTCGGGCCATACGCCGGTTTCACCACCAAGTTCCTCAAGCACGGCTCCTTCATGGACCTGCCGCTGTCAGTACGCGCCGGCAACATCGGGCCGATGCTGGCCGTGGCGAAAAACAACATGGATCTGACCAAGTACCTGGTCAGCGAAGTGATGCAATCGATGGAGCAGCGTCTGGATTCCCTGCGCCGTTTCTACCCGCAAGCGAAAGCCGAAGACTGGCGTCTGGAAGTGGCTGGCCAACGGGTGCAGATTATCAAGAAAGACCCGAAAAAGGGCGGCATCCTGCAATTCGGTACCGAACTGGTGTCGGCCAAGGACGGTTCGCTGGCCGCGCTGCTCGGCGCTTCGCCAGGCGCTTCGGTGACCGTTTCGATCATGCTGGAACTGATCGAGAAGTGCTTCCCGAATCAGGCCAAGGGTGAGTGGGCGGCGAAACTGGCCGAGATCTTCCCGGCCCGTGAAAAGGTGCTGGAAACCGATGCTGCGCTGTATCGCAAGATCAACACGCAGAACAACATCGCGCTGGAACTGGTTGAAGAAAGCAGCGAGACACCAAGCTACGCTTGATCTTGCGGCATAAAAAACGCCCCGATCGGGGCGTTTTTTTATGGCCTTGAAAAGCAAAAGATCGCAGCCTTCGGCAGCTCCTACACAGTCACCATAAATCCCATGTAGGAGCTGCCGCAGGCTGCGATCTTTTGACCTTAACCGCGGGACTTTTCGATCAGTTCGATGTAGTCCGGGGCATTACGCTGATCGGCGATCAGCTCAACAAAGGTCTTGCCCTGCTCGTCCTTGCCATCAACGTCATAACCGGCCTCAACGAAGAAACCCAGGAAGCGTTCGAAGTCGTCGATACGCAAGCCACGGTAGGCCTTGATCAGTTTGTGCAGCGACGGCGAAGTGGCGTCGACCGGTTCAAAATCGAGGAACAGCTTGATCTGCTCATCGCCGATCTCGTCACCAATCACTTGTTTCTTATCTTTACGCATTGCCGACTCCAGCTCGCAGACATTACACGGGGCGGGCAGTTTACCCCTGCCCTGCCGCCGGGCTCAACGCGAACGCGTGCTGCCGGTGTGCAAATCGGCCCAGATATGGCCGTTGGCGTAACTGAGGAACTGCACATACACGGTGTCATTGCGCAGCAGATCGATGATCACGCGGTATTGGGCCTGTGGATAAAACAACGTCAGGGTTTTGCTTTTGTCGTCGTAGATCGGCTTTTTCAGGCTTTTGCTTTCGCCGTCAAAATTGACCAGCACCTGCGTGATCGTCGCACCCTTGTTCAGGGATTTGCCCTTGAGGCGGATCAGCAGCGGAGACGTGACCGGAATCGGTTGCTGATTGGATTGACGTTGCGCGCCCACCACCACGGAATAGTCGATGACCTGCATGAGTTGCTGTTGCTCGGGCTCGGCATCGCGCACGGTCAGATCGTCCGGCGGCAGGAATTGACTGTGCATCGGCGCGGCGGACAGAGGCAGGCTGAATATCAGGAAAAGCGCGGCGAGGCTGCGGATCAAGAGGCTCATGACAGGCTCCGGAGGGCGGGGCCGAGCACTCTAGCATGGGATTAAAAGCAAAAGATCGCAGCGTTCCGCAGCTCCTACATTGAACCTGTAGGAGCTGCCGAAGGCTGCGATCTTTTGATCTTGCTTACATGCCTTTAACGGCAAAAATCCCGTTGGCGTTGCGCCAGTAACCTTTGTAGTCCATGCCGTAACCGAAGATGTAGCGGTCGATGCACGGCAGGCCGACGAAATCGGCTTTCAGGTCAGGACGTGCTTTGCGGTCGTGATCCTTGTCGATTAGGACCGCGGTGTGCACTTTGCGCGCGCCGGCGTGTTTGCAGAAGTCGATGATCGCGCCGAGGGTGTGTCCTTCGTCGAGGATGTCGTCGATGATCAGCACGTCGCGGTCGATGAACGAGACTTCCGGCTTGGCTTTCCAGAACAGGTCGCCGCCGCTGGTTTCGTTGCGATAACGGGTTGCGTGCAGGTAGGAGGCTTCAAGCGGGAAGTGCAGATGCGTCAGCAATTTGCCGGAAAAGATCAGGCCGCCGTTCATCACGCAGAACACCACAGGGTTGCTGTCAGCCAGTTGTTCGTTGATTTGTGCACCGACACGGGCGATGGCCGCCTCGACTTCAGACTCGGTGTACAGGCAGTCAGCCTCTCGCATGACTTGACGGATATGCTCGAGATCAGCGGACATGGCGCTCTCCAGGGGGTTCGATTTCGGAAAAGCGGGCAAAGGTACGCATCCCGCGAGGTCGAATCAAGCATTTGTGGACTAACGTACTGTATGTCCTATAGGACATCACCCTCGGATAGATTAACCTAGGCCGGTTTTTTTGCCCGCCGCCGGAGTTTTTCCATGCCCATCCTCGAGATCCGCCATCCGCTGATCCGTCATAAACTCGGCCTGATGCGCCGCGCCGATATCAGCACCAAGAACTTCCGTGAGCTTGCTCAGGAAGTCGGCGCCCTGTTGACCTATGAAGCTACAAAAGATTTGCCGCTGGAGTCCTACGATATTGCAGGCTGGTGCGGCACCGTGTCGGTCGAGAAGATCGCCGGCAAGAAGATCACCGTCGTGCCGATCCTGCGCGCCGGCATCGGCATGCTTGAAGGCGTGTTGAGCCTGATCCCGGGTGCCAAGGTTTCCGCCGTGGGTGTAGCCCGCAACGAAGAAACCCTGCAAGCGCACACCTATCTGGAAAAACTGGTTCCGGAAATCGACGAACGGTTGGCGATGATCATCGACCCGATGCTCGCCACTGGCAGCTCGATGGTTGCGACCATCGACCTGTTGAAAAAGGCCGGCTGCAAAGACATCCGCGCGATGGTGCTGGTTGCTGCGCCGGAAGGCATTGCTGCCGTCGAGAAGGCTCACCCGGACGTGACCATCTACACCGCGTCCATCGATGAGCGTTTGAACGAACACGGTTACATCATCCCTGGGCTTGGCGACGCCGGTGACAAGATCTTCGGCACCAAGCAGAAGGACGCGTAACCATGCAGCAAGAGTTCAACGATCCGCTCTGGCGCACGGTGCTGTCCGGCGCCCAGATGCTGTTCGTGGCTTTCGGCGCTTTGGTGCTGATGCCGCTGATCACGGGCCTCGACCCGAACGTGGCACTGTTTACCGCGGGTTTAGGGACGATCCTGTTCCAGATCGTCACCGGGCGTCAGGTGCCGGTGTTCCTGGCGTCGAGCTTCGCTTTCATCACTCCGATCATTCTCGCCAAGGGCCAGTTCGGCCTCGCCGCGACCATGGGCGGCGTGATGGCAGCCGGTTTCGTCTACACCTTCCTGGGCCTGGCCGTGAAGATCAAAGGCACCGGCTTCATTGACCGTTTGCTGCCGCCGGTAGTGATTGGCCCGGTGATCATCTCCATCGGCCTGGCCATGGCGCCGATTGCCGCGAACATGGCAATGGGCAAGGCTGGCGACGGTTCCGAACTGATCCACTACCAGACCGCGATGCTGATCTCGATGCCAGCGCTGCTGACCACGTTGATCGTGGCGGTGTTCGGTAAAGGCATCTTCCGCCTGGTGCCGATCATTTCCGGTGTGCTGGTCGGTTTTGCCATGTCGTTCTATTTCGGCGTGGTCGACACCGCGAAGATTGCCGCTGCGCCATGGTTTGCGATTCCGCACTTCACCGCGCCGGAGTTCAACTGGCAGGCGATTCTGTTCATCGTTCCGGTGGCCTTGGCCCCGGCCATCGAACACATCGGCGGCGTGATTGCTGTGGGTAGCGTGACCGGTCGCGACTATCTGAAGAAGCCGGGCCTGCATCGCACCTTGCTAGGTGACGGCATTGCCACCACCGCCGCCGGTCTGTTTGGCGGTCCGCCGAATACCACCTACGCCGAAGTGACTGGCGCGGTGATGCTGACCAAGAACTACAACCCGAAAATCATGACCTGGGCGGCGGTTTTCGCCATCACCCTGGCGTTCATCGGCAAGTTCGGCGCGCTGCTGCAAAGCATTCCGGTGCCGGTGATGGGCGGGATTCTGTGCCTGTTGTTCGGTTCGATCGCGGCGGTGGGCATGAACACCCTGATCCGTCACAAGATCGATTTGGGCGAAGCACGCAATCTGGTGATTGTCTCGGTGACGTTGGTGTTCGGGATTGGCGGTGTGCTGGTCGGTACTGGCACTGGCCCGGACGACTTCGGCCTCAAAGGCATCGCGCTGTGCGCGGTGGTGGCGATTGCGCTGAACCTGATCCTGCCGGGCAATGACGGCTGGAAGAACAAGAAGGCGGATGAGCCGCTGATCTAAACTTTTAGATCTTCACCGCCTGACAGTCAGCCTTCGCGGGCAAGCCTTGCTCCTACATCGGTCTCTGTAGGAGCAAGGCTTGCCCGCGAAGCTTTTAAAGGGCCAACGGTGCTCTTTCACAGAGGGTCGCCAACGCCTTCGCCCATTGCGGGTCGTCGTTCAGGCACGGCACAAGAATCAACTCCTCGCCTCCCGCTTCGCGGAACTGTTCCTTGCCGCGATCGCCAATCTCTTCCAGCGTTTCGATGCAGTCGGCGACAAACGCCGGGCACATCACCAGCAACTTCTTCACGCCGCTTTTACCCAATTCATCCAGCCGCGCTTCGGTGTACGGCTCGATCCACTTTGCCTTGCCCAACCGCGACTGAAACGACACCGACCACTTGCCGTCCGCCAATCCCATGCGCTCGGCAAACAGCGCGGCGGTGCGCAGGCATTGCGCGCGATAACAGGTGGCCAATACCGCCGGCGAAGCGTTCTTGCAGCAGTCTTCGTTCTTGAAACAATGACTGCCCGTCGGGTCGAGCTTGGTCAGGTGCCGCTCCGGCAAGCCATGAAAGCTCAGCAGCAAGTGATCGTAATCCTGCAGCAGATGCGGCTTGGCACTTTCAACCAGCGCGTCGAGGTATTCCGGTTGATCGTAGAACGGTTGCAGCACCGACAATTGCACATTCAACTTCTTCTCACGAATCACCCGTTTGGCTTCTTCGATCACGGTGGTCGTGGTGCTGTCGGCGAACTGCGGATACAGCGGCGCCAGCGTGATGCGTTTGTGCCCCGCCGCGACCAGTTTCAGCAAGCAGGTTGCAATCGACGGCTCGCCGTAGCGCATCGCCAGTTCGACCGGCCCTTGCGTCCACTGCGCCTTCATCTGCTGTTGCAGACGTTGGCTGAGCACCACCAGTGGCGAGCCCTCCTCCCACCAGATCGACGCGTAGGCATGGGCTGACTGCTCCGGGCGTTTGATCAGGATCAGCGACACCAGCAAACGCCGCAGCGGCCATGGCAGGTCGATCACGTACGGATCCATCAAAAACTGATTGAGGTAACTGCGCACATCGGCCACCGAAGTGGAGGCCGGGGAGCCCAGGTTGACCAGAAGCAAGGCGTGATCGGTCATGCAACGTCCTATTTCAGAGGCGGCTGGAGAGATCATCCAAAGCCGCGCGTAATTCCGTGAACTGGAAAGTGAAACCCGCTTCCAGCAAGCGTGCCGGCGTAGCCTTTTGGCCGCCGAGCAACAACAAAGACATCTCGCCGAGACCGACCTTCAGTGCCAGGGTCGGCATCGGCATAAACGCCGGGCGGTGCAATTCGCTGCCCAGGGTTTTGGCAAATTCGCGATTGCGCACAGGTTGCGGCGCGCACGCATTATAAGGACCACTGGCCTGCTCGCGGTGCAGAAGAAAATCAATCAGCGCGATTTGATCATCGATATGAATCCACGGCATCCATTGCCGACCGTTGCCCAAAGGCCCGCCCAGCCCAAGCTTGAACGGAAACAGCAGCCGCGACAAAAAGCCGCCCTCGGCCGACAGCACCAGACCGGTTCGCACCAGCACCACGCGAATACCCAGCGCTTCGGCACGTTGCGCGGTTTCTTCCCAAGCGATGCACAGCTGACTGGCGAAATCGTCGATCACCGGCGGCGATTCTTCCGTCAGCTCACGTTCGCCGCCATCGCCGTACCAGCCGATCGCCGAGCCGGAAATCAACAGCGCCGGTTTCTGCGCGCGAGTTTCGAGCCACGCCAGCAAGGTTTCCGTCAGCGTGATGCGACTGCTCCACAGCAACGCCTTGCGCCGATGCGTCCACGGCCGATCGGCAATCGGCGCGCCAGCGAGGTTGATGATCGCGTCTAACGGCTCATCACCCACGTCTTCGAGACGAGCGATGCCGCGCACCTGTGCGCCGCAAATCTTCGCGACTTTTTCCGGCGTGCGGCTCCATACCGTCAGACGATGACCCTGCGCGGACCAGTGTCGGCAGAGTTGTCGGCCGATCAAACCAGTACCGCCGGTCAGCAATATGTGCATGACATCTTCCTCGCGTGGCGTTTAACCCGGATCACTAGTCTATTTTTAAAAGCAGGGATCTTTTCTATCGGGCAGGCTCTATTGTTTAACCATAGGCCAAGCTGTCAGAACGAGAACGCTAGAAGTTATACCAGAAAACAAAATTGTACAGGTTTCAATCACGGCGTAGTCTGTACAGAAAGGTAAACGAGGCCCCTATGACTGTACCTATCGCAATCATCGGCACCGGCATCGCCGGGCTCTCCGCCGCCCAGGCTCTGACAGAGACCGGGCATACCGTGCAACTGTTCGATAAAAGCCGCGGCAGTGGCGGGCGCATGTCGAGCAAACGCAGCGACGCCGGTTCGCTGGACATGGGCGCGCAATATTTCACCGCCCGCGACCGGCGCTTCGTCACCGAAGTACAACGTTGGCAAAGCCAGGGCTGGGTCGCCGAGTGGACGCCGCAGCTCTACACCTATCAGGGCGGGCAACTGAACCTGTCGCCGGACGAGCAGACACGCTGGGTCGGCGCGCCGCGCATGAGCGCCATCACCCGTGGTTTGCTCGACGGTCTGGAAGTGCACTTCGCCTGCCGCATCACCGAAGTTTTTCGCGGTGAAGAGCACTGGCATTTGCAGGACGCCGAAGGCTTCACCCACGGCCCCTTCAGCCACGTGGTGATCGCCACGCCGGCGCCGCAAGCCACGGCATTATTGGCCGCAGCACCGAAGCTCGCCGGCGCCGCTGCCGGGGTGAAGATGGATCCGACGTGGGCCGTTGCCCTCGCCTTTGACACGCCTTTGGATACGCCAATCGAAGGCTGCTTCGTGCAGGACAGCCCGCTCGACTGGCTGGCGCGCAACCGCAGTAAACCCGGGCGCGACAACACCCTCGACACGTGGGTGCTGCACGCGACCAGCGCATGGAGTCGGCAACACATCGACTTGTCCAAGGAAGCGGTGATCGAGCATCTGCACGGTGCATTCGCTGAATTGCTGCACAGCGCGATGCCGGCGCCGAGCTTCAGCCTCGCCCATCGCTGGCTCTATGCACGCCCGGCAACCGGGCATGAATGGGGCACGCTGGCCGACGCCGATCTGGGCTTGTATGCCTGCGGCGACTGGTGCCTGTCGGGGCGTGTGGAGGGTGCATGGCTGAGTGGTCAGGAGGCTGCACGCCGCTTGCACGAACACCTGCAATGAACCGCATCAACCCGCGCAAGTTGCTGCTGTCGAAATGGACAGCAGCCCACCCGCAGAATCGCGAAAAGCATTTTCTGGTGACCGAATTGTTCCGCGATGAGGAAGGCACGGTGCTGGAAGTTGAATTGCAGGCCGTGCTGACCAAACGCGCCGAACGCCTCGATTGGCAGACGCTCCAAAACAGCACTGACTGGAAAATCGGTTGGCTCATGTAGGAGCTGCCGAAGGCTGCGATCTGTTGATCTTGCTTTTAAAAACAACATCAAAAGATCGCAGCCTTCGGCAGCTCCTACAGAAAGTTATACAAACAATTTGACTTGTACACCTTTGAATCTATGCTAACGCAATGTTGTACAGAGATTGCACTCTGTACAGGTTTAGATTCGAGGTGCCTATGCTTGCCCTGCCCGCCGCCAAACCGAAGATCGCCATCAGTGCCTGCCTGTTGGGTGCCGAGGTGCGCTACAACGGTGGCCACAAGGAATCGCGCCTGTGCAGCCGCACCCTCACTGAATATTTCGAATTCGCCCCGGTTTGCCCGGAAGTCGCTATCGGCCTCGGCATTCCCCGCGAGCCAATCCGCCTCGTCGGTGATCCTGAACATCCGCAAGCCATCGGCACAGTCAATCCGGCGATCAACGTCACCCAGCCACTGGCCGAATACGGCGAGAAAATGGCCGCTGAACTTGATGACATCTGCGGCTACATCTTTATGCAGCAATCGCCGTCCTGCGGGCTGGAGCGGGTCAAGGTCTATCACGCCAACGGCGCTCCGGTGAATGGCGGCGGGCGTGGCATTTACGCCCAAGCCTTCTGCGCGCAACACCCGGATTTGCCCGTGGAAGAAGCCGGGCGTCTCAACGACCCGGTGCTGCGGGAAAACTTCATCACCCGCGTGTTTGCCTACAGCGCCTGGCAGCAGGTACTCGCCGATGGCCTGAGCCGCCGCGCCCTCACCGAATTTCACTCGCGCTACAAATACTTGCTGATGGCCCACAACCCGCTGCAATACAAAGCGTTGGGCAAACTGCTGGGCAACATGGCGCACACCGATCCCGCCGAACTCGGCCCGCGCTACTTCAGCGAACTGATGGCCGCGCTGAAAAAATGCGCCACGCGCGGCACGCACTGCAACGTGCTGCTGCACATCAGCGGTTATCTGAAACAAGTAATCAGCGCCGAAGACAAACAGGAAATGGTGCACGTCATCGACCAATACCGCCTCGGCATCGTGCCGCTGGTGGTGCCGTTGACGCTGCTCAAGCATCACTTTCGCCAACACCCCGATCCGTACATCGCGCAACAGGTTTACCTGCAACCGCACCCGGAAAACCTCAGCCTGCGAAACGCCATCTGATGAACGACAAACTCGACTCCAGCGCCCGGGAAGACCTCGGCGCCGATTTCAAGAAAGCCCTTGATGAAGGCTGGTTGCCGATCCGCGAAGTCGCGCGGCAAACCGGCGTCAACGCGATCACCTTGCGCGCGTGGGAACGTCGCTACGGGCTGATCGTGCCGCAACGCACACCCAAGGGCCATCGGCTGTATTCGGCTGAACATGTGCAACGAATTCTGGCGATCCTGACCTGGCTCAACCGTGGCGTTGCAGTCAGCCAGGTCAAGCCGCTGCTCGACACCCCGCAAGCCTTCAGCGAACCGGTGGAAAACGATTGGCAACGCCTGCGTCAAACGTTGCTCGCCGCCGTCACCCAGCTCAACGAGCGCAACCTCGACGACAGCGTCAACCAAGCGATGGCGCTGTACCCGCCGCGCACCTTGTGTGAGCAGTTGTTGATGCCGCTGCTGGCCGAACTCGAACAACGCTGGCAGGGCCAATTCGGTGCGCAGATGGAGCGCACGTTCTTTTTTTCCTGGCTACGCAGCAAATTCGGTGCGCGCATCTACCATAACAATCGTCAGTTACACGCCGCGCCCCTGCTGTTGATCAACCACTCCGACCTGCCACTGGAACCTCATCTGTGGCTATGCGCGTGGCTGATCAGCAGCGCCGATTGCCCGGTGCAAGTGTTTGACTGGCCGTTACCGGCCGGCGAACTGGCGCTGGCCGTTGAACACCTGCAAGCCCGTGGCGTGCTGCTCTATTCAAGCAAGGCCATGAACCTTGCCCACCTGCCCAAGCTACTGAACGGAGTCAGTTGCCCAAAAATGATTGTCGGACCAACGGTATGCATCCACCACGCCGAGTTGTCCGTAAGAACTTCCGAGATCGCTGATGTGTACCTGGCTGAAGATGCGCTGTCAGCGCACCAGGTACTCGTTCAGCGTGGACTGATTTAATGATGGGTTTAATGTCATGCAATTGATCTGGCTGCGCAGCGACTTGCGCCAACACGACAACACTGCCCTCGCGGCCGCCGCAGCCCGCGGCCCGACCGTGGCCGTGTACCTGTTGAGCCCGCAGCAGTGGCTGGAACACGACGATGCCGCGTGCAAGGTCGACTTCTGGTTACGCAATCTCAAAGAACTGAGCAACAGCCTCGGCGAGCTGAACATCCCCTTGTTGATCCGCACTGCCAATCATTGGGATCAGGCTCCAGCGGAGCTGCTCAAGCTGTGCCGCGAACTGAAGGTCGAAGCGGTTCACGTCAACGAAGAATACGGCGTCCACGAAAGTCGTCGCGATGCCGCCGTGGCGGAAAGCCTGCAGGCCGAAGGCATCGAGTTTCACAGCTACCTCGATCAACTGCTGTTCAAACCCGGCACCGTGCTGACCAAAACCGACACCTATTTCAAGGTGTTCAGCCAGTTCAGAAAGGTCTGCTACGAACGCCTGCACCGCTCCATGCCGGCGCTGGTCAAGGCGCCCGGCAAACAGGCAACACTCAAGGTCGACAGCGACCCGATTCCTGACTCGGTCAAAGGCTTCGCCACCCCGAGCGAATCCTTGCAAGCCTTGTGGCCGGCCGGCGAAGAAGAAGCGCGCCGCCGCTTGGACACCTTCACCGACGCGCAGATCGAATACTACAAAAGCGAACGCGACTTCCCGGCCAAACCCGGCACCAGTCAGCTCTCGGCGTACCTCGCCGCTGGCGTGATCTCACCGCGCCAATGCCTGCACGCCGCGCTGCAAAGCAATCAGGGCGAATTCGAAAGCGGCAACGTCGGCGCTGTCACCTGGATCAACGAACTGCTCTGGCGCGAGTTCTATAAACACATTCTGGTTGGCTATCCACGGGTCTCGCGTCACCGTGCTTTCCGCCCGGAAACCGAGGCATTGGCCTGGCGTGATGCACCGGAGGAACTCAAGGCCTGGCAAGAGGCGCGCACCGGCCTGCCGATCATCGACGCGGCGATGCGCCAATTGCTCGAAACCGGCTGGATGCACAACCGTCTGCGCATGGTCGTGGCGATGTTCCTGACCAAGAACCTGTTGATCGATTGGCGTGAAGGCGAGCGCTTTTTCATGCGTCATCTGATCGACGGCGATCTGGCGGCGAACAACGGTGGCTGGCAATGGAGCTCCTCGACCGGCACCGACTCCGCGCCGTACTTCCGCATTTTCAATCCGTTGAGCCAGTCGGAAAAATTCGACAGCGAAGGCCTGTTCATCAAGCACTGGCTGCCGGAACTCGCCGGGCTGAACAAAAAGGAAATCCACAACCCGGCCAACCTTGGCGGACTGTTTGGCGTCGCCGATTATCCGTCGCCAATCGTCAATCTCAGCGCCTCCCGTGAGCGCGCACTGGCCGCGTTCAAGCGCCTGCCATCGCGCACGGCAATGGAGGGCAGTGATGAGTGAATTCCTGCGCCGCTTCGCCCAACAATTTTGCGAGTTGAACAAAGACAACCTGCACCGGCTGGGCGAGCTGTACAGCGATGACATTCATTTCACCGACCCGTTGCACGAAGTGCAGGGGCTCAAGCAACTGCACGATTATTTCAGCGAGCTGTACGCCAACGTCAGCGAGCTGCGGTTTGATTTTCATGGCTTCGATCAGATCAGCGACGGCGAAGGCTATCTGCGCTGGGTCATGAGTTACCGCCATCCGCGCCTGGCGAGTGGTCAGGTGATTCGCGTCAGCGGCTGCTCGCATCTGCTCTGGCGCGACAAGGTTTATCGCCACCGGGATTACTTCGATGCCGGGGCGCTGTTGTATGAACATTTACCCGTATTGGGCCGGGTCATCGCCTGGCTAAAAAGGAGAATGGGATGAGTCGTACACCTCCACGGCGCTATTGGTTGACCGGGGCCAGCAGTGGCATCGGCGCGGCGCTCGCTGAAGAAATTCTGAAAAGCGGCGCGCACCTGGCGGTCAGCTCGCGCTCGGTCGCGGCACTGAAAGTCTTGTCGCAACGCTATTCGGGCCAGGTTTTAGTGGTGCCGGGGGATTTGACCAACAGTCAGACCGTGCGCGAAATCGGTGAGCAGATCGCTGAAGTCTGGGGTTCGCTGGATTCGGTGATTCTCAACGCCGGCACCTGTGAATATGTCGACGCCAAGCAGTTCGATGCGTCGATCATCGAGCACGTGGTGCGCACCAATCTGCTCGCCAGCAGCTACTGCATCGAAGCCGCCCTGCCGCTGTTGCGCAAAGGCACCGCGCCGCATCTGATCGGCGTCGCCAGTTCGGTGACGTACCTGCCGCTGCCTCGGGCCGAAGCCTATGGCGCGTCGAAGGCCGGACTGCGTTATCTGTTCGAATCGCTGCGCATCGATCTGGCGGATGAAGGCATCGAAGTCACCATCGTCAGCCCCGGTTTCGTCGAAACGCCGCTGACCGCGAAGAACGATTTCCCGATGCCGCTCAGTTGGCCTGTGGATAAAGCCGCGCGGCACATCTTCGCCAAGCTCAAGGATCGGCCACTGGAAATCGCCTTTCCGGCGCTGTTCATGGCGGCGCTGTGGCCGCTGTCGAAATTGCCCGCCAGCCTGCAACTGGCGATCGGCAAGCGCATGGTGCGTAAATCGCCGCCGCTGCGAGATCCAGCATGAAAATCGCCATCGTCGGCAGCGGGATCGCCGGGCTCACCTGCGCCCACCTGCTCAATCGCCGACATGACGTGCACGTGTTCGAGGCCAGCGACTGGGTCGGTGGCCACACGCATACGGTCGAAGTGACGGTCGACGGCCAGCAGTACGCGGTGGACACCGGGTTTATCGTGTTCAACGACTGGACGTACCCGAATTTCATCCGCTTGCTCGGCCAGCTCGGCGTGCCGTTCAAAGCCACCGAAATGAGTTTTTCGGTGAGCGACCCGGACACCGGTCTGGAGTACAACGGCAACAATCTCAACAGCCTGTTCGCCCAGCGTAGCAATCTGTTGTCGCCGGGGTTCTGGGGCATGTTGCGCGACATTCTGCGCTTCAATAAAGAAGCCCAGCGCGACCTCGCCGAGCTGCGCATTTCCAGCGACATGACCCTCAACGATTACCTGAAAGCAGGCAACTACGGCGAGCGTTTTATCCTGCATTACATCGTGCCGATGGGCGCGGCGATCTGGTCGATGCCGATGGCCGAGATGCTCAATTTTCCGCTGCAATTCTTTGTGCGCTTCTTCAAGAATCACGGGCTGTTGTCGGTGAGCAATCGTCCGCAATGGCGGGTGATCGAGGGCGGTTCCAGCGCTTACATTGCGCCGCTGACCGCCGCGTTCAAAGACAAGATCCGCCTCAATTGCCCGGTAACGCGGGTTGATCGTGACGAGCACGGCGTAGTTATCCACAGCGCGGCGGGCAGCGAGCAGTTCGACAAAGTGGTGTTCGCCTGTCACAGCGATCAGGCCCTGCAATTGCTCGCCGAGCCGAGCGATGCCGAACGCGAGATCCTCGGCGCCCTGCCCTACGCCGACAATGAAGTGGTGCTGCACACCGACACGCGTTTGCTGCCGACTCGCAAACTGGCCTGGGCCAGCTGGAATTATCGGCTCAGCGGCGCCGGCCACACTCACGCCGCCGTCACTTACGACATGAACATTCTGCAAGGCATTCAGAGCGACACCACGTTCTGCGTCAGCCTCAACCAGAGTGCCGGCATCAGTCCGTTCAAAGTGCTCGCCAGATACACCTACGCTCATCCGCAATACAGCCTAGCGGCGGTAACGGCGCAGAATCGCTGGGCGGAATTGGACGGTGCGCAACATACGCATTATTGCGGCGCTTACTGGGCCAACGGTTTCCATGAAGACGGTGTGGTCAGTGCGTTGCGCGTGGCCTCGGCGTTCGGGGAAACCTTATGAACAGCGCCCTTTACAGCGGATGGATCGGCCATCGGCGCTTCTCGCCGCGCAAGCATCAATTTCGCTACAAGATCGGCTTGCTCTATCTCGATCTCAGCGAGCAGGACGCCGTGCTCGCGCTGTCGCCGCTGGCAGGTCGCAGCCGTTTTGCGCCGTTCTCCTTTCGCGAGACTGACTACCTCAAATCCTTCACCAGTCGCGGTGTGCGTTTGATTGATGCGGTGCGCCAACAGGTCGGCGCCGCCATCGGTCACGAACCGCAAGGCGCGATCTGTCTGCTGACCCAGGCGCGCAGCTGGGGTTTGTCGTTCAATCCGGTGAGTTTCTTTTATTGCCACGAAGCCGACGGGCAACTGGCTGCGATTGTCTGCGAAGTCACCAACACGCCGTGGCGCGAGCGTTATCACTATGTGTTGCCGGCCCGTGCGCCGAGCAATCTGCAGGATTTCCACCAGCATTTTGCCGTGGCCAAGGCCTTTCACGTTTCGCCGTTTCTGCCGCGTGATCTCGAATACCGCATGAGCTTCAGCCCCGCCGCGAAAAACCTCGGCGTACACATGGCCGACTGGCAGGGCGAGGAAAAACTGTTCGACGCGACGCTCAATCTGCAACGCGAAGCCCTCGACCGTCACAGCCTGCATCGCTACCTGAAACGCTTCCCGTGGATGACCGCGAAAACCGCGTTGGCCATTTACTGGCAAGCGCTGCGGCTGTTGCTTAAACGCGTACCGATCTTTGCTCATCAGGCTGCTGACGGCAGCTTTCAAACCGCCACTGTGCCTCCCAAGGAGCACCGCCATGAAATCCTCTAGCCTGTCGGTCAGTCGGCTCAGCACCAACGGTTTGACCGGTTCGTTGCTGCGCCGTGGCGTATTGCGTCAATTGGGTCAGCTCAAACACGGGCAACTGCTGGTGGTCGAGGATGGCGAACGCTTGATGTTTGGCACGCCGGGCAGTGCCTTGCTTGGGGAAATCCATGTGCTGGATTCGGCCCTGTGGGGCATGGTTGCCAGCAACGGTTCGATCGGCGCGGGCGAGGCGTTTATCCACGGTTACTGGAGTTCGCCGGATCTGACGGCGGTGGTGCGTGTGTTCGTCAGCAACCTTGAAGTGCTCGATGCGATGGAGGGCGGACTGGCCCGCATCAGTCGGCCGTTGGTGCAGGGTCTGCACTGGCTCAATCGCAATACACGCAAGGGTTCGCAGAAGAACATCGCGGCGCATTACGACCTCGGCAACGATCTGTTCGAACAGTTTCTCGACCCGACCATGATGTATTCGGCGGCGCAGTTTCTTACCCCGGAAGACACGCTGGAGCAGGCGCAACTGAACAAACTGGAGCGCATCTGCCAGAAGCTCGCGCTCAAGCCCAGCGACCATTTGCTCGAGATTGGCACTGGTTGGGGCAGCATGGCGCTTTACGCCGCACAGAATTACGGTTGCCGCGTGACCACCACGACGCTGTCGAAAGAGCAGTACGCCTTCACCGCCCAGCGCATCGAACAACTTGGTTTGCAGGATCAAGTGACGTTGCTGCTGGAGGACTACCGCGACCTCACTGGCGAGTACGACAAACTGGTGTCGATCGAGATGATTGAAGCGGTCGGCCATCGCTTCCTGCCGACCTATTTCAAACAGTGCGCGCACTTGCTCAAGAGCAACGGTTTGATGCTGATCCAAGCGATCACCATTCGTGAGCAACGCTACGAGCAGGCCAAACGCGGCGTCGACTTCATTCAGCGCTACATCTTCCCCGGCGGCGCCCTGCCCTGTGTGCAGAAGATGCTCGAAGTGGTCAGCCGCGACACCGACATGAACCTGCTGCACATGGAGGATTTCGGCCTGCATTACGCCAAGACCCTGCGCCTGTGGCACGAGAACTTCCGCCGCGCCCATGGCCGTTTGACCGAGCTGGGTTATGACGATTATTTCCTGCGGCTGTGGGAGTTTTACCTGTGCTACTGCGAAGGTGGTTTCCTCGAACGCACCATCGGCACCGCGCAATTGCTGCTGGCCAAACCCGCGGCGATGACTGCGCCATTGCTTGGCCGCTTCGATGCTTGAGCGTGTCGCCAATGCCGTGTTGTTCCAGATTGGCTGGCTGACCTGTGTAATCGGCGGCAACAGTTTGTGGTTGTTGCTAGCGCTGGCAGTGCTGGTGATTCATCTGCGCTGGATCAGCAGTTGGGCGGCTGAAGGGCGTTTGATTTTGAGTGTGGTGATTGTCGGTACAGCGGTGGACAGCGTTTTGCGCGGCGCCGGCGTGTTTGAATTTCAGGATCAATCGCCGCTGATTCCGCTGTGGCTGATGCTGCTGTGGGCGTTGCTTGCGACCACGTTGCGGCACTGTCTGCAATGGAGTGCACGGCCCTGGTGGCTGGCGAGTGGATTGGGCGCGGTGGGTGGCGCGTTGTCGTATTACGGCGGTGGACGACTCGCCGGGGTGCAATTTCCCTACGGCGAATTACCGACGCTGATTGGCATCGGCCTGCTCTGGGCACTGTTGTTTCCGCTTTTGCACACCATGGCGCGGCGGTTGGCGGGTTGAGCGTCTGTCAGACCATTCACACGCACCGCAGCGACTGCCTTACACTGCCGCCATGAAAACCATTCCCCACCAGCAAATCACCGAGCCTGCAGTCACCTGCTCGACCTGCGCGGCGTGCTGCTGCCAGCTCGAAGTGATGCTGATCACCGATACCGGCGTGCCTGATCGCTTTATCGATACCGATGAGTGGGGCGGTGAAGTGATGCTGCGCCTGGACGACGGCTGGTGCGCGGCGCTGGATCGCGACACGATGATGTGCACGATCTACGAAAAACGCCCGCTGATCTGCCGCGAATTCGAAATGGGCGCCCCCGAGTGCCTCGAAGAACGCCAAGGCATCACCACGGCGTACCGCTGATCCAAAAAACAAAAGATCGCAGCCTTCGGCAGCTCCTACATGGGATTGTTTTTCACCTGTAGGAGCTGCCGAAGGCTGCGATCTTTTGATCTTGCTTACAACGGCATTGTGTAGTGCAGCGCGTAGCTTTCTACGCCGTCGTTACTGCTGGCCAGGCCGGCGTTGGAGTAGTGCGTCGCACGGATCCCGACTTCATGCCCGCCATTGAAACGCAGACCAAAACCGATACGGTCTTCGAACTGGAGCGAGCCGCCAATGTTGTTGGATTCGTACTTGGTGTTGGAGAACGCGGCAACGCCGATGCCCGCCTCTACATACGGTTTGACCGACTGGCCGGCAAACTCGTAAACAAATACCGGCGAGAACGACAGACTGTTGTTGCTGGAGGTTTTATCACCTTCCCAATAGGTGTAGGCGCCGCTCCAGTAACCGGTCAGGCGACCAACGTCGCTCTGCAGCCAGCTCTGATCCCAATCAAAATTCATCCCCAGGCGGTAGGTCATGGTCGAATCGCTGGTGGCCCCCACCGCAAATTCAACACCTGCCGCTTGTGCAGTAATGCTTTGCCCCATTAGTGCGGCCGCAATCGCGGCCAAGCAGAATAGTCGCTTCACTTTGAAACTTCCTTTTCCGGAACGATCGTTTGGTTTTCTGGTTAACACAACGCTATAGAAGTCTGCGCCTGAATAGAAGTTCAGACGAATTTCAGCTTATTTCACGTTTTTTTCACAAACCGAAGTTTTGCACATCACTCGCGGTTTGCCCCAGCAACGGCAAGACATTTTTGAAGGACTGCAGATCCGCGCTGGTCCAGAATCTGACCGATCGGTTCGGCCCCTCAGCCAGCAAATCGCGCTCGGCCAGCAGCCGTTGAAGTTGCCGCGCCACAGCGGCGCCGGTGTCGATCAAACTGATGTCCGCCGGGATCATCGATTTGAGCATCGGCTTGAGGAAGGGATAGTGCGTGCAACCAAGAATGATCGTGTCGCAACCGTTGGCCAGCAACGGATCGACATAACTTTTCAACAACGCGCGCAATGTGTCGCTGTGCAGGTCACCGCTTTCAATCAGCTCGACCAGCCCGGGACAAGGCTGGGTAATCACCCGTACATCGGTGGCGAAGCGATCAAGTAATGCCGCGAACTTGGCACTCTGCAAAGTGCCCGTAGTGGCGAGCACGCCGACCACACCGCTACGGGTCGCAGCCGCCGCCGGTTTCACCGCGGGTTCCATGCCGACAATCGGCCAGTCCGGGTAATCACGACGCAAATCGGCAACCCCGGCGACGGTCGCCGTGTTGCAAGCCAACACCAACGCCTTGGCGCCCTGCTCGCGGAAAAACCCGGCCATCACGCTGCAACGCTGGCGGATAAATTCCGGGGTTTTCTCGCCGTAGGGAATGTGCCCGCAATCGGCGACATAGAGCAGCGATTCGTTGGGCAACAACTGCTGGATTTCTGCCAGTACCGACAGACCGCCGACACCGGAATCGAACACGCCGATCGGCGCTTCACGCATGGCGCGAGCCACAGACACTGCAACCCGGATCACGCTTGACCCGCAGCTCACGGAAACGCGAGCCCAGCGCATCGATCAGCAACAAACGGCCCACCAGCGGCTCGCCGAAACCAACCAGCACTTTCAACGCTTCAAGCGCTTGCAGACTGCCTACCAGCCCCACCAACGGCCCGACAACACCCGCTTCGCTGCAGGTCAGTTCGGCTTCGCTGCCGTGGCCGTACAAGCAGTGGTAGCAAGGGCTCTCATCGCGGCGCGGGTCGAACACCGACAACTGCCCTTCAAGGCGAATCGCCGCGCCGCTGACCAGCGGTTTGCGCGCCGCCACACACGCGGCGTTGACCGCCTCGCGCGTAGAAAAGTTATCGGAACAATCGAGCACCAGATCCACTGCCGAGACGGCCGCCGCGAGAGAATCCTCGTCCAGCGCCTGCCGATGGGCGATCAACTGGATCTCCGGATTGATCGCACTCAGACGCTTGAGCGCCGAATCGACCTTGCTCATGCCGACGCTGTCGGTGTCATGAATGATCTGGCGTTGCAGGTTGGTCAGATCGACCGTGTCGAAATCCGCCAGATGCAACTCACCGACACCCGCCGCCGCCAGATACAAGGCGACCGGCGCGCCGAGACCACCGAGGCCGACGATCAGCACGCGACTGTCCTTGAGCTTCAACTGGCCATCGATGTCGATGTGTTGCAGCAGAATCTGCCGGCTGTAGCGCAGCAATTCCTGATCATTCAGCACGGCAGGCGTCCCAGACTGATGCGTTGATGACCGCCCAGATCGGTGCGGCTGTGGACTTCTTCAAAACCGCGCGTCAGCAACAAATCGCGCACGGCTTCGGCTTGATCATAGCCATGTTCGAGCATCAGCCAGCCACCGGCCTCCAGATACTCCGGGGCCTGTTCGACGATCAAGCGCAGATCATCGAGGCCGTCTTCACCGGCGACCAAGGCGCTGGCCGGTTCGAAGCGCACATCGCCTTCGACCAGATGCGGATCGGCCGCCGCAATATACGGCGGGTTGCTGATGATCAACTGAAAACGCTGACCGGCCAGCGAGCTGAACCAATGGCTGCTCAGCACCGTGGCGTTGTTCAAATGCAGGCGCTGACGATTGCGTTCGGCCAGTGCCACGGCTTCGAGCACGCGATCCACCGCCGTGACTTTCCACGCCGCACGCTCGCTGGCCAAGGCCAAGGCAATCGCGCCGCTGCCAGTGCCGAGGTCGAGCACTTTAGCCGGCGTCGCGGGCAGCAATTCCAGCGCCGCTTCCACCAGCAATTCAGTGTCCGGACGCGGGATCAGCGTGTGCGGCGCGACTTCCAGATCGAGTTTCCAGAAACCCTGCTGACCAAGAATGTAGGCCACCGGCTCACCGCCACGGCGACGTTGCAGATACTCGGCAAAGGTCAGCGCCGCGTCACTCGGCACGATGCGCTCGGGCCAGGTGTGCAGAAAACTGCGCGACTTGCCCAGTGCAGCGGCCAGAAGCAATTCGGCGTCCAGACGCGCAGTGGGCGAGTCCGGCAGTTCGGCGGCGCGCAACAGGCTGGCAATGATGGTCATTTATTCACCTATCGCTGCGAGTTGATCAGCCTGGTATTCGGCCAGCAACGGCTCGATCACCGCATCAACGCCACCGGCGAGAATTTCATCAAGGGAATACAAGGTCAGGTTGACGCGATGGTCGGTAACCCGGCCCTGAGCAAAGTTGTAGGTGCGAATGCGTTCAGAGCGATCGCCGGAACCGACCAGCAATTTGCGCTCGCTGGCGATGGCATTCGCCGCCGCTGCGGTTTGCTGATCGTTGAGTTTCGCCGACAGCCAGGCCATCGCCCGCGCACGGTTCTTGTGCTGGGAACGCTCTTCCTGACACTCGACGACGGTGCCGGTCGGAATGTGCGTGATGCGGATCGCCGAGTCGGTGGTGTTGACGTGCTGACCGCCGGCCCCGGAGGAGCGGAACGTGTCGACGCGTAAATCCGCCGGGTTGATCTCGATCGCTTCGCGCTCGTCCGGCTCGGGCAATACCGCCACGGTGCACGCGGAGGTGTGGATACGGCCCTGGGATTCGGTGGCGGGTACACGCTGTACGCGGTGCGCGCCGGATTCGAATTTCAGTTTGCCGTAAACGTTGTCGCCTTCGATGCGCGCGATGACTTCTTTATAGCCGCCGTGTTCGCCTTCGTTTTCCGAGAGGATTTCTACGCGCCAGCCACGGCGTTCGGCATAACGCGAGTACATGCGGAACAGATCGCCGGAGAAGATCGCCGCCTCGTCGCCACCGGTGCCGGCGCGAATTTCGAGGAAGACGTTGCGGCCGTCATTCGGATCCTTCGGCAGCAACATGCGTTGCAGATCGGCTTCCAGGGTGATCAGCGATTCCTTGGCTTCGCGGACTTCTTCCACGGCCATTTCACGCATGTCCGGGTCGTTGTCCTTGAGCAGCGCCTGCGCGCTTTCAAGATCGCTTTGTACGCTGAGGAGCTTTTTATAGCCTTGTACGACCGGCTCGATTTCGGCGTATTCCTTGGAATAGGCGCGGAATTTGCTCTGATCGGCAATGACTTCGCCGTCGCCGAGCAGCGCGGTCAGTTCCTCGAAACGATCCTGGAGGATGTCCAGCTTATTGTGCAGTGACGCTTTCATTGCGGTTTTTTATCCGAAAAGCTATCCGGTGAGCCCTCGAGGGCAAAGAGTTCCTGGGCCATGGCCAGCGCATCGAGGCGGCCTTCGGCAGAAAGCTTTTTCAGTTGCACGCTGGGCGCATGCAACAGTTTATTGGTCAGACCACGGGCCAGTTGCCCGAGCACGTCTTCGGCGTTGCCGCCATTGGCCAGCAGACGCAGGGCTTTTTGCAGCTCTTCGTCACGCAGGCGTTCGCTCTGTTGACGATAGGCCTTGAGCACATCAACCGCCGCGAGTTCGCGCAGGCGCACCATGAAATCGTCGGCGCCGACCGAAACCATCTCTTCAGCCGCTTGCGCTGCACCCTGACGGCTCTTGAGGTTTTCGGCGACCACTTCGTGGAGATCGTCGACGCTATACAGGTAAACATCGTCCAGTTCGCCGACTTCCGGTTCGATATCCCGGGGAACCGCGATGTCGACCATGAAGATCGGTTTGTGCTTGCGCAGCTTCAGAGCGCTTTCCACCGCGCCTTTGCCGAGAATCGGCAACTGACTGGCGGTCGAACTGATGACGATGTCGCTGCGCACCAGTTCTGCCGGGATGTCCGAGAGCAGCACTGCATGGGCGCCGAATTGTTCGGCGAGCAGACTGGCACGTTCGAGCGTGCGATTGGCGACGACGATGCGCTTGACGCCCAGCTCGTGCAAATGGCGGGCGACCAGCGTGATGGTCTCGCCGGCGCCGATCAGCAAGGCCTGGCTGCGTTGCAAATCACTGAAAATCTGTTTGGCCAGACTGACGGCAGCAAACGCCACCGATACCGGGTTTTCGCCAATCGCCGTGTCGGTACGCACCTGCTTGGCGGCATTGAACGTCGCCTGAAACAATCGCCCCAGCAACGGGCCGATGGTGCCAGCCTCACGGGCCACGGCGTAGGCCGATTTCATTTGGCCGAGAATCTGCGGTTCGCCCAACACCAGCGAGTCGAGCCCGGAGGCGACGCGCATCATGTGACGAACTGCCGCATCATCTTCATGCACATAAGCACTCGCGCGCAGCTCATCGAGGCTTAAATGATGGTAATCAGCCAGCCAGCGCAAGACGACATCGGCAGAAAGCTGATCCTGTTCTATATAAAGCTCACTGCGATTGCAGGTGGAGAGGATCGCGGCTTCGCGGCTGTCGGTCAGTCGGCAAAGCTGCTGCAAGGCCTCCACCAGTTGCTCAGGCGTAAAAGCCACGCGCTCGCGGACGTCTACTGAAGCAGTCTTGTGGTTGATACCGAGTGCAAGGAAGGCCATTCAAAGTCGCTGGTGGTGACGTGAAGCCGGCAATTGTCCTACTTCGTCAGATTCAGAACAACTACCGCTGACTATTGTCCCAATGGTCAGTCCCTATAATGGGCACAATTTGGCTCCTTGCAGGAGCTGCCGCAGGCTGCGATCTTTTGATTGATCGTTCCCACGCTCGGCGTGGGAATGCAGCCCGGGACGCTCCGCGTCTCAAACAACGTCAAAAGATCACAGCCTGCGGCAGCTCCTACAGGGCGATAAGCCGTAAATTGCCTGAGCGGTTATGTTTGGCCGAAGGCTTGTGTCATGATGATCCGACCGCAGGTTAGTCGTCCTCTTCCTATATGAATAGATCTTCCGCGTTGCTCCTCGCTTTTGTCTTCCTCAGCGGCTGCCAGGCCTTGGCACCCGTGTCGCCGGACGGTACGCCGCCGGTCGAAGACACCACGCCCGCGCCTGAAAAGCCCAAGGTTTACAGCTCGTTCAGCGAGGAAACCGTCTTCAGCCTGTTGAGCGCCGAACTCGCCGGCCAGCGCAATCGCTTCGATATTGCGCTGGATAACTACGTGACTCAGGCGATCAATACGCAAGATCCGGGTGTTTCCGAGCGTGCGTTCCGCATCGCCGAATATCTGGGCGCCGATCAACCGGCCCTCGATACCGCGCTGATCTGGGCGAAAAACGCTCCGGAAGACCTCGAAGCGCAACGCGCCGCCGCCGTGCAACTGGCGCGCGCCGGGCGTTACGACGACTCTATGGTCTATATGGAGAAAGTCCTGCAGGGCAAGGGCGACACCCATTTCGACTTCCTCGCCCTGTCGGCGGCTGACACTGATCAAGAAACCCGCAACGGTCTGATGAAAAGTTTTGACCGTTTATTGCAACGCCACCCGAACAACAGTCAGCTGATTTTCGGCAAAGCCCTGCTGTTGCAACAGGACGGCGACAATAAAGCGGCCCTGACCCTGCTCGAAGACCATCCGCCGGAAGAAGGCGAGATCGCCCCGATTCTGCTGCGCGCACGCCTCCTGCAAGTGATGAACCGTGGCGACGAAGCGCTGCCGCTGCTGCGAAAAAACATCAAGAAATACCCGGACGACAAACGCCTGCGCCTGACTTACGCGCGCATGCTGGTTGAGCAAGACCGGATGGACGACGCCAAAGTCGAATTCTCCAGCCTCGTTCAGCAATACCCGGAAGACGACGAACTGCGTTACTCGCTGGCGCTGGTGTGCCTCGAAGCCAAGGCCTGGGACGAGGCCAAGGGCTATCTGGAAGACTTGATCGCCCGTGAAAGCCACGTCGATTCGGCCCACCTGAACCTCGGCCGCATCGCCGAAGAGCGTAACGATCCGCAAGGCGCGCTCATCGAGTACGCCCAGGTCGGCCCGGGCAACGACTATCTGCCGGCGCAGTTGCGTCAGGCCGATATTCTGATGAACAACGGCAAAACCGCTGAAGCGCAAAGCAAACTGGCGGCGCAGCGTGACGAAGAGCCGGATTACGCGATCCAGTTGTATCTGATCGAAGCGGAAACCCTGTCGGCCAATAAACAGGACGACAAGGCCTGGAAAGTCTTGCAGCAAGCGTTGCTGCAATACCCGGACGACCTGAATTTGCTCTACACCCGCGCCATGCTCGCGGAAAAACGCAATGACCTCGGGCAGATGGAAAAAGACCTGCGCCTGATCATCAAGCGTGATCCGGACAACGCCATGGCGCTGAATGCGCTGGGTTACACCCTCTCCGACCGCACGACCCGCTACGCTGAAGCGAAAACGCTGATCGAGCAGGCGCACCAGATCAATCCGGAAGACCCGGCCGTACTCGACAGCCTCGGCTGGGTGAATTACCGCTTGGGCAATCTGGACGACGCCGAGAAATATCTGCGTCAGGCGCTGGAGCGTTTCCCTGATCACGAAGTCGCCGCGCATCTGGGCGAAGTGTTGTGGGCCAAGGGCAACCAGCGTGAAGCCAAACAAATCTGGGGCAAATTCCTCAAGGATCAGCCCGACAGCACCATTCTGCGCAGCACCATCAAGCGCCTGACCGGATCCGAGACTCTTTAACTCATGTTTTTGCGCCACGTTATTGTTTTCAGCTTCATCGCCCTCCTGGCTGGTTGCTCGGGTTTTGGTACTCGTGAATCGGTCGAGGGCCACGGCAGCCCGGCTCAATGGGCGGCGAACAAACAGCAACTGACCGGCCTCGATGGCTGGCAGATCGACGGCAAGATCGGCATCCGCGCACCGAAAGATTCCGGTAGCGGCACGCTGTTCTGGCTGCAACGTCAGGATTACTACGACATTCGTCTGTCCGGCCCGTTGGGTCGTGGCGCTGCACGCCTGACCGGACGGCCGGGCAAGGTGTCGCTGGAAGTCGCCAATCAGGGTCGCTACGAATCGCAATCGCCGGAAGCCCTGCTCGAAGAGCAACTGGGCTGGAAGTTGCCGGTGTCGAATCTGGCCTGGTGGGTGCGTGGCCTGCCGGCTCCGGACACTAAAAGTCGCCTGAACCTGGACGCCGACAGCCGTCTGGCCAGCCTGGAACAGGACGGCTGGAAAGTTGAGTACACCGCGTACACCGAACAAAACGGTTACTGGTTGCCCGAGCGCATCAAGCTGCACGGCACCGACCTCGACGTCACGCTGGTGATCAAGACCTGGCAACCGCGCAAGTTGGGGCAATAACGCATGACCGCTGCACGTCTGACCCTGCCCTCGCCGGCCAAACTGAACCTGATGCTGCACATTCTTGGTCGCCGTGAAGACGGTTATCACGAGTTGCAGACGCTGTTTCAGTTTGTCGATTACGGCGATGAAATCACTTTTGCCGTGCGCGATGACGGCGTGATTCAGCTGCACACCGAATTTGCCGGCGTGCCGCATGACAGCAATCTGATCGTGCGCGCAGCAAAAATGCTTCAGCAACAATCGGGTTGTACGCTGGGTATCGACATCTGGATCGACAAAATTCTGCCCATGGGCGGCGGCATCGGTGGCGGCAGCTCGAACGCGGCGACCACCTTGCTCGGTCTGAATCACTTGTGGCAGCTGGGCTGGGATGAAGATCGCCTGGCGGCACTGGGTCTGACGCTTGGCGCCGACGTGCCGGTTTTCGTCCGTGGTCACGCGGCTTTTGCCGAGGGCGTGGGCGAGAAACTCACCCCGGTCGATCCGGAAGAACCGTGGTATCTGGTGCTCGTACCGCAAGTCTCTGTAAGTACGGCAGAAATTTTTTCCGATCCTTTGTTGACACGTAACACGCCGCCCATTAAAGTGCGCCCCGTTCCCGAGGGAAACAGTCGAAATGACTGCTTGCCGGTGGTTGCAAGGCGTTATCCAGAGGTACGTAACGCATTGGATTTGTTAGGTAAATTTACCGAAGCAAAGCTCACCGGAACTGGAAGTTGTGTGTTTGGGGGCTTCCCAAGCAAAGCTGAAGCTGATAAAGTCTCGGCCCTTCTGACAGAGACCCTTACAGGGTTTGTAGCGAAAGGAAGCAACGTTTCGATGTTGCATCGCAAGCTGCAAAGTCTGCTCTAAAGGAACCAAGTGCACGGCACTTGATGCAACAGATACAGGGGCGTCGCCAAGCGGTAAGGCAGCAGGTTTTGATCCTGCCATGCGTTGGTTCGAATCCAGCCGCCCCTGCCATTTTCTATACTCATCCAGGTTACCCTCAGCCTCTAGGTACTGCGCGTGTCCAAGATGATGGTCTTTACGGGGAACGCTAACCCCGATCTGGCTCGGCGTGTTGTACGTCAGCTGCATATCCCTCTCGGTGACATCTCTGTCGGTAAGTTTTCCGACGGCGAAATTACAGCCGAGATCAATGAAAACGTTCGCGGTAAAGACGTTTTCATTATTCAGCCGACTTGC